>JANYAE010000115.1 GCA_025355105.1 Pseudomonadota bacterium
CGTCGTCAGCGTGAACGCCACCTGGTCGGTCGTGCCGGCGGCGACTCCGACGGCGCTCAGCTGCGCGTTCAGGTAGCCGGTCCTTGATGCAGTGACCGTGTACGCGCCGATCGGAATCGACGCCAGCGTGAAGGCCCCGGCTGCGTCGGTCTGCACGGTCGTCGTGGTCGGCGTCGTCGAGATCGATACCCCGGCAACTGCAGCGCCGGTCGAATCCTTGACGGTGCCGGCAATGGAGCCGGTGTCGAGGCCCGGCGTACCAGGCGCGCCATTCGAGCCATTCGAGCCGTTCGAGCCCGAGCACGCGGCGAGTACTAACACGAGGAGGAGCGTAACGGCGCGGGACGCGTTCATAGACAGCCCTTTGCCGTGCAAGAGCGGCGTCGCGCCGCGCGCGGCAAGCGGAAGAGATACGCCGGCGACGCCAAGCCGACAATCGTGTCTTGCGCCTAGCGGGGTGTGGCCGGCCGTAGCGAGGACTTGGCGGCCATTCGCCTCCGGACACACGCTGCCTGCGCAACTAGTTCGCCGGACGCGTCGAACGCCCGCTTCCGGGAATCACTGCGACAGGCGCGATCGTCCGCCATCGGCCGGCAACTGCCTCATTGGTCGCCCACTTCTGGGCATCGGGGCGAAAATTCAGGGCCAACCGACCAACGGGTCATGATGACCCCGCGCCGCCGGTCGCGGCCGGCCGCTTTCGGGAAGGCAAACCAGCTAGCGCATTGGCGAATGGCCTCGACCACGGCGGCGCAATTGACCGCTGACCGTCCATGTCCCAGTTGAGCATGCTGGATTCAGGCGATGGCCGGCTCATCGGCGCCGGCCGAGTTGGCGCCTACGAGACTAGGAAGAGCGAGTCAAGGGACTCTCGCGCCCTCGACTGCCACGAGACGACGTGCGACGCAGAGGGGGATTGCGTTTCATCGCAGTGGAGTAAAGAGCGCGATGATGTATGCGATAAAGATTCCAATGCCGAATAGCGGAAAAAGCTTGTGGTACTTCTCCGCCCGAATGAGCATCGCCGCCAACGACATCGAGATGAAACCCAGGTGGAAGAGAAGGTTGAGCGCACCTGTGATTCGCCCGCCGATGACGAGATCCTTCGCCAGGCTGACGAGCAGCAGGAAAATCAGCAGGCCGAAGAACCATCGCCTGTGTTGACGATAGTGATCGTGCAGATCAATAGCCCCGTATCCCGAAAAATCAGGGAATACGATGGCAGCAAGCATGTATTGGGCAATCGTCTGCGTTAGCAGAATGCCGAACGCCGGAAATGTCCAGTGCTGTATCGCGCGCATGCCAAACATGGCCCACCAGCTTTGCACGTTGATCAGCAGCAGCAGCACGGCCCATTCGAACGTTGGCCAGTACACTTTGACGTGCGCACGCGACAAGACGATTCCACGAAATCCGAGCAGGATCTGTGTAATTGAAAAGCCGACGATGATTGAGAGCAAGACTGACAGGTAGCCGAACTGATCCATGCGACGAAGCCTCCCGGTATTCTCGAATCCGACGAACTTATCGCCTTGGACAATGCCCCCGGAGCATGCGTCTTGACGCAGATACTCTACTGAAGCGAAGGCAGGCCTCGCGATATTTTCGCCTACGACTACGATGAAGAATCGCCTGCGCAGGCGCCGAGCCTGGGTCGGGGCCGATGCGCGGCCTCAATCCCCTGCTCGCAGGCCGTACGCTTCCGCGTGGCCGGCGGGACTGCCTCGAACGGCAGCCTTCGGGCAGTCAAGTTGACATCATCAAGACCAGCGTAGCGCTGTACTGGGACGTCGCCCGAGCTGCCGGTCGGCGTCTATCTGCGAAGCTCGTGCGGCGCTCTGTCGATGCCCGCTTTCCGGCAGTGATTTGAGGGGGACTTAGGACCGCCTCTGGCCAGAAGCCGCCGGTCGCGATGCGACGAGCAGGGCCGCGCGTATCGTAGTGTCCTGCTCTCGCGTTGAAGCGCGTCAACGATAGATGTCGCTGCGGTTTCCGAGCCGCAACACTACGATTCGTACTTCGCGATCGCGGATTTCAGCGATGATCCGATAGTCGCCGACGCGGTACTTCCAGAACTGCCCCAGTTCATCGCCTTTGAGCGCGGCGTCGAGCGTGCGAGGATCCTTCGCAGGGGCCACCCGCTCGCGCAGAAACGCCGAAATCCGTCGGGCGACGGCGGGATCTAGCTTGCGCAGCTGCTTCGCGGTGCTGTCCGCGAATTCAATCCTCCACGCCAAGCTCACGCTCCAAGTCTTCGAGCGGAGTGACGCCCTCTCGGCCTTCGGCGACACGCTGCGCGACCTTGCGCGCGAGGAAGAGGTCCTCGAGGTCAGCGATCTGTTCCTCGATGGCCTGCTTGACGTAGAAAGATTTGCTGCGTCCCGTCAGGCGCACCAGCCGATCGAGTCTGGCGGCCAACTTCTTGTCGAGACGGATGGAGAACGGTTGCTGCATGATGTGCGGCTCCTGCGATCAGCCGATTATGCCATTCGCACTACATGTAGTGCGATTTGAGTTATAAATCGGGATCTCGCTGGAAGGGATGCGGACGCCGTCCGGCGGCGCCAAGTGCGGGCGAGGGCGCTGCTGGCGAAAGGGCACAAAACTGCGGGCGGAACAGCGTCGACCGGTCGCACTGGCGGACAAACCGCTGTAGCGCTTTTTTGTACCACCGGCAGGCTCCCCGGGGCGTCGTCAGACTCGGTGTGGCGCAATTCGACGCGCGGCGCCGCGGTAACCCATCGATACGGCTACCAGTGTTCCTCGTCATCCGAGCCTCAAAATCCGCGTGTCGGCGGTTCAACTCCGCCCCTGGCCACCATTCGATTCGCTTCCGGGAGCAAGCGACGAGCTGTCGTGACCGCCGGCAGTCGACATTCTAAACTTTGCTGGCGGGCGGCAACATCCCGGCCGTCACCCCGAGCGCCCCGCGTCACCCGCAGAAGAGCTCAAGGCCGAGCTCGCCACACCGTAGTGGCAACGAGCGTATGTCGCGTTGCATGTAACATCGACACTTGATGGGCTGTTACATGTAACGCAGAACGGAGTGCGCAAGATGGCGAGGCGAACGCGGGTTGCAGAGCGCGTCGCGAAGCATCGAGTGTCGTTGCGCGCGGCAGGGCTTCGGCCGGTGCAAATCTGGGTGCCGGATACACGGCGGACGGGCTTCGCGGCAGAATGTCGGCGGCAGTGCCTGGCGCTGCGCGGCGACCGCCACGAGGCCAAGACGCTGAAGTGGCTCGCAGCGGCCGCCGATCGGGATGGCTGGAAGTGACGCGCGGTGATCTAGTCACCATCGCGCTGTCGGGCGACTACGGTAAGCCCCGCCCTGCGCTAGTGATCCAGTCGGATCTTTTCGACGCGCGTCCATCAGTCAGCGTCTTGTCTGTTACCAGCGAACTGCGCGATGCACCGTTGTTCCGCATCGCGATTTCGCCGAGCGCGGTCAACGGGCTGCGCAAGCCCTCGCAGGTCATGGTCGGCAAGCCGCAGACCGTGGCACGCAGCAAGATCGGCAAGACCATTGGCCGGCTGGACGACGAGGTGATACGCAGGGTCAATCGCGCGCTGGCGGTCTTTCTCGGATTCGCCTAGCGCCCACTCGGTTCGATACTGAAAGTTGCTCGCGCGCCCGGCCTCAGATTCCTGTAGCGCCTTTTGCACCACCGGCAGACGCGTCAGGACTTCTTGAGACTCCGTGTGGCGCATTTCGAGTAGAGGTGGTCGGGTAACCGATTGAAATTGCTACCAGTGCTCTTCGTCATCGGAGCCTGAAGATCCGCGTGCCGGTGGTTCGATTCCACTCCTGGCCATCATTCGAATCGGGTATGTTTGTCCAGAACGTGTCGAGGCCGTCGCGGTCCAGCCGGCATCAGGCGAGTGTTTGGATCTTCCTGGTGCTCCGACGCCTGCGCAGCAGTGCCCGCAGTCCAAAACCCGCCGGCACCAGGAGTGCGACCAGTGCGGTGGCAGCTGCCTCCGCGCAATCAGTGCTAGTCACGGCTGTGGTCGCACCAGCTGCAGCTCGCCCCAGTCGCCGTTCACGTGTCCGTTCGGGTTGAAGTTGGGGTCGTCGGTCACGATGTACTGATCGTTGCCGTTCGCCCAGGCGTGGTCATACAGGTTACTGAGCTCGACGGTGCGCCCGGTGGACGAATCACGGAAGGTTTGCACCCCCCGCGTCAACTGGTCAGCTCCGTAGGCTGCCACCATGGAACCATGCTGCTGTCTGGCCGTCACGCCCTGGATCGTCTCGATCACGTGCTGCTGGAACGCCGCGACTATGGCGTTCTGCTTCTGCACCTCCCGCGCCCACTGGGTATAGATCTGGTTGACAAAGCCGCTGTTCCACGCCTGGAACTGCGGATCGATGCGGACGCTGGTCGCCATCACCCGGTACAGTTTGTCGTAGCCGTCCAGTTTCCCCTTGGGAGTCTGGAAGACGGTGATCTGCTCGGCGTGCCAGTCGTAGGCCGCGCCCCGTCCTGCGACCGGAACAGGATGCACGACGATGACCGCGGACCACCATTCATCGATCGGGTCGCCCTTCTCAGTGGTCGCGGAAGCTCGCACCCGCGCGGCCTCGACTCGCGTTGCGCCGCCACCTGCGCCGCCCCCGTGCGGCCCCAGGCCGAGCTGCAGGCGGACCAGTTGCTCGAGTTCGGGAAACGGCTCCGCGGTCACCTGCGGCCGGTCCTTGTGAAACTTCCAGACCAGGTACTCCCTGATGAAGTCGGCCGCGTGCATCGGCGCCACGATCGGGCAACCCTTGAGCTTGTACTTCTCATCGAAGCGATCACGCTGCTCCCACTGCTGCCGGACCGCCGGATCGTCCGCGTACCGGAATGTCGACTGGGGCGCCACGCCCATGCCGTAGGTCCCGTCGCTGCTCTTCACCGCACCCTGCACCTGGACGAGATCGGAGAAGCAGCTTCCGGCATCGGTCTTGTTGGCAAACCCCCCGACCAGGCTCCAATCCGTCGGCGCGAGAAGCGAGAAGATCTTGCTTTCGTGGTTCGCGTCCACCGGCGGGCTGCTGGGGGCGGGATCGAGCTTCATCATTGCCGTGACCCGTTTGAGCTCGTAGTAGCGAGCCGTGCCGCTACTCGCATGGGTGACCGGTTGCTTAGTCGCTGAAACCAAGGTGGGACGCGCCCCCTCGCCGGATGAAGCCGGGGCAGCGGCCGGTGCCTTGGGCGCCGCAGCCGTGGGGGCCGCGAGCGGCGCGCTCCCGGACGTCGGCGCATCAGCGGATGTCGGTTGACCGCCGGACGCCGGAGCACCGGCCGCCGAGCCTTGCAGCACGCTCGTGACCGCCTGCTTGCACGCGGGAGAGACCTGGTCGCGATGCTCTTTCAGGCACGCGAGCATGCGGCCGCCGCCCGGTTGCACACTTGCGCAGAACTTCTGCAGGTCGATACTGCAGGCGGCCCGCGCGGCCTCCATCGCAGCGGACTGGGCCGACGCGGGGACTTGAGCCGCGAAGCCCAGAACGGCGAGCAGTATGCTCGATCGCGGAAATCGATTCGGCCATGACATGGGCAGCTCCATCGGCGTGTGTGCCTTCGTATGGAATATTACTCAGCCGTCTCTACGCAAATCAGGTTTATCTCACCGTAACCAGCCCAATATTCTCTGAATTCGAGGTTGGCCATTTGCTCCGAGTGAGGAGGACAGCCCATCCGAGTCAGGCGTTGTGCGCGCACATTGAGAGCGTGGAAATGACATACGTCCAAGCGCCAAGGTCGGCCTGGAGCTCCTCGAGCGTAGCGTAGATCTTCTTGCGGAAGACGACCCGGCAGAAGATGGTGGCGGCGATTCGCGCGCAAGCCACTGCGCAGGCCAATGCTCGGATGGCGCCGATGATGCATCAGATGGCCAGGTCAACCAGGGTGTGGATTATTTCGACCGGAGTGTCCTGCGGGGCCAGATTCCCGTGTCGATCTCAAACGCCGGCACCCTTGGGATTGACCCAAACTGATCCAAGAACGAGCGAGGACCCACCCAGCGAGCGCCCGTGACGGGGTGCCACGCATCGGCGTCGCCGAAGGTGACACCCGGGCCGCTGATCCGTCGTGGCACCCCAAGATACAGTCTGTGTCGCCAGCAAGTTGGCCCGCCCACCGCAGCGATGAGATTGACCGGATTGTGGAGTCGAAAGCCGGCCGCCTTGCCGAGTGTTCGGCACACACCGGTTCCGGCCGTCGCCTGTCACAACCAGTTGCCCATCAGGATGAAGGGAGCCCAGTAGTACGGATGGCGGAAGTCGAGCTTCCCGCTCTCGTCCCGCTCAGTCCCACTGAGCAGCGCGAGCTGTGCCTGCCGGAGCGCCTCGGCCTTACTGCGCTGGCGCTGTGCCCCCCGGGATGCGTAGAACGCATGCATCAGCCGGGCAGTAGCGGTGTCCTGCACTTCCCAGAGCGTCGCGATTACGGCGCGTGCGCCCTTTTTCAGCAGCGTCGTCGCGAGGCCCTCGAATTCGGTACCAGCGCGCTCGCCGGTGCCGGTGGATGTGTTGCACGCCGACAGCGTCACCAGGTCGTAGGTGCCGAGCGACAGCGTGCTGTCGGAGCGCAGCTCTCGCATCGACAGCAAATCACCGTCGCCGAGCAGCAGCTGCGACTCGTCCTCGCGTCCGGCGACCAGCTTGAAGTGGGTGGCGACATGCAGAACGGAGAAAGGCGCCTTGCGCCGGGCGAGGGCGTGTAGCTCCTCCCGGGTGAAGGCCTCGTCGAGGAAGCGCTCGCCAGGCAGTACGCCGCCCGTCCCGGCATCTTGCGCCGTGCGCACGACGGATTGGAGTTCACCCGGCACGGCGGTCAGCGCTGCGAATTCTCCAAGCGCCCGGCTGACACCGACTCCTGCGGCCGACCAGGCTGTCACCGGCGGTTCCGCGAGGCTGTCGCGCAGGCCGCCAACGGTATAGACCGCGAGCGCGTACTGCTCGATCAGGTGGCGATGCGCGACTGGATCGTACAGCGCCGCCACCGGCACGTATCGCAGCGCACCGACCAGGTACAGCATCAGTGTATCGACATGGGCGCTCTTCAGCGGCCCGGCGAGCGGCCCGATCAGGGCCGTATAGAGCTGACCGGCCACATCGCGGTAGTTCGACGCGCGCGCCTCGATCGCCTGGCGCAACTGGGCAGCCAGCTGGTTCAGTCGGGCTTCCCCAACCCCACCCGTCAGCCCGATACTCCCCTGCGCGGTCACGACCATGAACGTGGTGGTCCGGTCGCCGGGTACGAAGTAGATCGCGGCAGCATGTCCGCCGCTTCGATCATCGAGCGTCGCCAGCTGGTTGCGGATGGCGTCGCGTTCGCCGATGGCAGCCTCGAATGCCCACTGCGTCGGCACGTGTGCCAGCGCTCCCACGGCTTGCCGAAACAGAGAGTCGAGCGCCTCGCCATCCGCCTGAATCCGTTCGCTCAGCTGGCTGCGTCGGGTTTGTGCCTCGGGACCGGCGTCGCCCCGTCCGTCGAGCGCATCAAGCTCCTCGTAAGCAGCGGCCAGTCGCTGAGCATTGTCGGCGAGCCGTGTAGACAGCTCTCGCTCGGCCGGCGACAGCGCCACCTCTGTGCCGGCGCCACCATCCTGCGCGTCACCGCGCACGAGCTCCGCTCGTTCGTGCCATTTCAGTAAGGTCAGCACCTGCTCGGCCTCTGCTAGGCGGCCGCGGCGCACCAGCAGCGCGGCCAGCAGGCGGTAGCGGGACTCCACGCTGTGGGCCAGCGAGCGTTGCGCTGCCTCGTCGAGTGAGCGCGCGCTCGAGCGCAGCAGCTGGGTCGTGTTGACCGCCTGCTTCAGGTAGAAGATCGCGAGGTCGGTCTCGCCGCGCCGGTCGTGGAATCGCCCCAGCCGGCTCTCGACCGCCGCCAGCGCCACACGATCCGTGCCAGTCCGCAGGATTGAATAGGCGCGATGATAGAGCGGCAGGGCGCGCTGCGGCTCGGCAAGGGTTTCATGGAGCGCTGCCAGGTTGTTCAGCGTCACGGCCACCGCGGTGCTCTGCGGGCCGAAGATCCGCTCGCGAATCGCGAGTGTCTGCAGCTGCAGCGGCAGGGCCTCACGCGGCCGGTTGAGGTCTTCGAGCATCCCTGCGAGGTTGCCAAGTGTCGTGGCGCTGTCGCGGTGCTCGAGACCCAGAGCCTTCTGCTGGATCGCAAGCACCCGGCGCTCCAGCGGCAGCGCCTGGTCAGGTCGTTGCTGCGCAACGTACAGCGACGCGAGATTATTCAGGCTCAGCGCGGTCGTCGGATTCTGCGGGCCGAGGCTGCGCTCGTTAATGGCGAGCGCGCGCTTAAGAAGCGGCTCGGCGTGGTCGTACTGCCCGAGCGCCTTGTAAAGCGATGCCAGATTGCCGAGCCCGCTGGCGGTATCCGGGTGATCCGGCCCGAGGGTCGCCTCACGAATCTCGAGAGCGCGTCGGTGCAGGGCGACGGCCGCGCCATATTCCCCCATCGCTCCATTGAGTTCCGCCAGATTGTTGAGCGCAATTGCGGTGTCGGGGTGCTGTGGGCCGACTGCGGCCTCGAGGATCGCAAGCGCCCGCTGCGCGAGGGGCAGCGCCTGCGAGTATTCGCCCTCCTGCTGGTAGAGGAGCGCAAGGCGGCCCGTGCTCATAGCTACCGCGGGGTTGTCAGGGCCGAACGCCGCCAGATTGATCGCCTGCGCCCGCTGCAGCAGCGGCAGCGCCCCGTCGTAGCGGCCCATGGTCGTGTACACCGCGGCTAGGTTGCCTAGGGCGGTCGCGGTGGCGGGGTGGTTGGGGCCGAGCATCTTCTCGTCGGACGCTACTGCTCGCCGTAGCATGGCGGCGGCCTCATCGAGCCGGCCGAGAGACTCCAGCAGCGTCGCAACATTGTTGAGGCTCACCGCGGTGTCGGGATGATCTGGGCCAAGGGCCTTTTCGCGGATCGCGAGGGCGCGCTGGTGCAGCCGCAGTGCCTCCTGATAGCGGCCAAGCTCACCGGTCGTTTCAGCGACGTTGTTGAGCGTCGTCGCGGTCTGCGGATCGCTCGGCCCGAAGGCTTTCTCGCGGATGGCCAGCGCGCGCTGATGTAGTGGCAGCGCCTCCTGCGGCCGGCCGAGGGCATCGAGCGCGCTGCCGAGGTTGGTGAGCGTGGTGGCCACGGGTGGCGCTTCGCGACCGAGCACCCTTTCGCGGATCGCAAGCGCACGCTCGAGCAGGGGTTTGGCGCGGCCGCCGTCGCCTCTCGCCAAGTAGAGCGCGCCGAGGTTGTTGAGGCTGAGCGCGGTCGGCGCCGCCTCCGGGCCGAGTGCTTTCTCACGGATTGCGAGAGAACGCTTGAACAGCGGCTCGGCCTCGTCCAGCCGGCCGGCGGCCCGATGGATGACCGCCAGCGTGGTCGCGAAATCCGCAAGCAGCGGGTCGTTCGGCGCAAGAATGCCCTCGGCTAGCGTTAGCGCACGCTGGGCGAAGAGCGTCGCCTCCTCATAGCGTCCTTCGTTGAAGAGCCGCACGGCCTCCGTCAATGGCGCCGTAGGGTCAGTGTTGCTCGGCGACGGGTCCAACGGAACCGCGACCGACGCCGGGGGGTCGGCTCCGAGCGCCGGTACCGCAGTCGCGAAATCGGCAGCGATCCATGCGATCCACAGGCCGGCGCAGCGCCAGGGTCCGCACCGTCTGCGGGTGGCGCTAGACGAACAGGTCCACCCAAGCCGGCCGCGCGCTCCGTTCCGTGGCGGTGTCATCGCGCCGCTGCGGCTAGTGGTTCTTGAAGCGCCAGTATTGCCCGATGACGGCATCCGTCACGCGCTCGAGCGCGAAGCGCTCACGCTCCTCGGGCGGCAGGCTCTTGCGAATCACATACTTGAGGTCCGACATGACCGTGCCGCTGTCGCCGAAGTACGAATGACCGAGGAACTCGGTGCTCACCGTTGAGGCGTCCACTGTATCGAGGCCCTGCAGGACGACGAGATCCTTGCCGCTCTCGCCGAGGCGGCGATAACCGCCATGCACGCTGCGCGAAGCCGCGAGCGCCTTGTCGTTGCTCGACGCATAGAGGGTGACCCGCGGCCCTTTGCCGAGAATGGCGGGCCCGATCTCGCGCGCGAACACGTCGGCATCGACATCGGGCGCCGCCAGCACGATTTGCTTGAATGGGCGACGCTTGCCGGGGTCCTCCTCGAGCAGAGCCTTGAAGCCGCGCGTGAACACGCGATTGCCCATACTGTGCGCGATCACGTAGATCGGCGTGCCGGGCGCGACCGTTGCCAACGATGCGAGCACCGCCTTCATGTCGGGGACAGACCACTCGGCGGCCTGTTCGTCGACCGTGTATTCGAGAGTCGCGCCACGCGACGGCCATGAGAAGAGGACCGTCGAGCCGCCGAACCTGAGGTCGAACGCCAGCTGCCCGGCACGCCGCGCGGCGTCGCCGAAACTCGAGTTGTAGCCGTGGATGAACACCAAGATGCCGGGGTTACCCAGCGCCGTGGCGCGCTTGGCGATCTCGGCACGCCACGCGTCGGTGTCGAGTACCTTCAGCGACTGCAGCATCACGTGCTTGTCCGGGTCAGCGGTGAATTCCAAGCGCAGGATCGACGGCGCCTCGAGTTGCCCGACCTCGTGCGACTTCGGCAACGCGACGGTGACCACGCCAAAGGAGAGCGCACCGCGATCGCCCGCGTAGTGTTCGTCCGGCAACACGGCGGCGCTCTGCTTGCGGTTGGTCGCGTAGTAGACGCGGATGCTGTGGTACCGCAACTTACCTTGGGCGTCGAGGACGGCCTCACCGACCTCCGGAGCGTTGTCCTTGGAGAGCACCGCCGGCGGCGTCTCGCGGGCCACACCGAGCGCTCGCTCCACGGCGTTGACGAGCCCGCTGCCCGTCCCCCGTGTCACCTCGGCCTCAAGGTCGTGCGCCTGCGCGGCGGTCAGCGTGATCGTCAGCTTTAGCGTCGGCGCGATCGTCTCGTCGCACAGTTCCGCGTCGTAAGGCGCACCGAATACCTCGTCCGCGCGGTTGCCCCAGAAACGCCGATTGGCGAGCACCGCACCAAGGCGCGGCGCGAACGCCGCGACATCCGCACCTTCGACGGTCAGTTGCAGCCGCGCCGTGCGGGTCTCCTCGAGAGACGTGCCGCGTACGCACAGGTCGAAGGTCGCTGCGCCCGCGTCGGTGATGAAGCCCGTCAGGGCCAGCGCGAGCAGCGCGGGCAAGAGAGCGGCGGGCGGGGTGCGAGCGTTCGTCGACATCAGCATCTCCGGTTGTGGCGTATACGGGGGCGATGTTGCGATTGTTCAGTATCCGCCGCGGCGCTTGGGCGCGCTAGCTCGACGCCGATCGATTGTGGTCCGCAACAATTCGAGCACGTGCTGGGTGACTCAGCTGCGTCGGCCTCATGGGGCGCTGACTGGGAATCCGCCGCTCGAATTGGCCAAAACTGAAGCCGGCGCGCGCGTCGTCGAGCCGATCTTGGCGAGGATCAACTGGGGCGCCGAGACGACAATCATCTGTATTGAAACGGTGCGGCTGTCGCGACGATTTCCGTCCAGCGAAAACTCCAGGACGACGTCGGACGAACGCCAGGGCGTGTTAACACTAAGTGATACACTCCCGGTATGGAAATCACAGCCGAACAGTACGCGCGGATCGAGCCGCACCTTCCGATTCAGCGCGGCAACGTCTCGCACCAGAATCTCAACGTGATCAACGCGATTTTGTTTGTCGCGGAGAACGGCTGTAATTGGCGGGCGTTGCCGAAGCGCTTCGGCAATTGGCACACGATCTACACCCGCATGAATCGCTGGGCGAAAGCCGGCGTGCTGGACCGGCTGTTTGCCGAACTGCAGCGCGAGCAGCTGATCCGCATCAAGATTGAAGCGGTGAGCCTCGACAGGACGATCGTCAAGGTTCATCCGGAGGGTACCGGTGCTCCAAAAGCAACGGCCCACAAGCCATCGGCAAGTCCGGCGGCGGCTGGAGCGCCAAAGTTCATATGGTTGCCGCGAGTGCCCGCTGCGCCATAGGGTTCTCGCTTTCACCCGGACAGGCCGGCGATGCGCCGGAGGGGCGTGCGCCGTTCACTCGATCCATGCGGCGCCGGCGCTGCCCGTCGCCTGCCATCTGCTGATGGACTGCGCGTCTGAAGGCAACGAGAGACGCCCGCCGGCGCTCGACGTGGGCTTCATCCCCGTCGTGCCGCCGCATCCGAGCCGCGTTGAGCCCTGGAGGCTCAAGAAGGCCCCATATCGACGCCGCAACGAAATCGAGCGCCTGTTCAGAAGGCTCAAGGGCCTTCGCTGCATCTTCAGTCGCCTCGACAGGTCCGACCTGGTGTGCATCGCCTTCAGCTACTTCGCGCTCATCGTGGCAGCACGACGTGAGTAGTGTTAACACGCCTTAGCGGCGGCTGTGTGGGAGCAAGACGTCCCGTTGCCGGCGGTTTGGTGTGCTTCTTCGTCGTGGCTGGATCGTGTACCCAAGTTCAGCTTGCCGCGCCTTTCGGAGTGTATTCATGTTCACTCCGAGCGCTCCAGCGATACAGATCCTCGTCGCCGCAATGGGGGCATTTGATCGCCGTCAATTGATCGTCGGCTGCGGGCGCGGCCATTTTGCTGCCTGCGGGTGGCGCTGCAATGGCGATGAGGGCGCCGCATGAGCGGCTCTTGCACAACCACCCGGCGTAGAGATTCCCTGCAACCATTTGCGGCTTCGGCGTCACGTCGACATGGCGCGCCGCAACGGCGACCGACGGCTTACGTGATGGTGTACCCCGGCTTTTGGCCGGACGTTTGATCGCCATTGATCTCTCTCCGCTTGAGAACCTCGAAGAGCCTACTGCGCCGGCGCCCACTCTACTAGCTCCAGACCAACCGAATTGCGCCTGACAGCCGACCGGCGCAAGAATTGTGACGATTCCCGCGCCCTCCGTCGTTTGATTCCGCGCAGCGCACCCCGCGGACGAGACGGCGACATCGCCCGTGACGCGCCGGTTGAACCGCTGTTGACGAAGCTTCCCGTGCAGATGTGGGCGGATGCGTGGAGCCGAACGCGACGTTGCGCCGTCTCGTCTCACCGTCTACCCCAGGTGCTCGTCTACCCGCCGCTCGCTACGCCGCCGGATGCCGTGCTGCCGCAAGCGCCGCGGCTGCGGCCAGCTTGTGTCTCGCTTGCCATGGCGCCCCGATCGATCGACCCATCGCCGTCAGGAAGGCGTCGACGTCCGCGCCACCGAGCGCTGCTGCTGCGTCGCGAATCACGCGCTCGCGGTCGTACCAGTACACCGGCCAGCCGCGTGCCTCGGCTTCGACCGCCAACGCTTCACGGTACATGACCGAGTCGGCGACGACCTGCGCGCGATTGTCCGCGATCCGCTGTTCGATCGTCGGCGGAAGCGTGGGGCAGGCGCGGATCGCGATGCGCGCAATCAGTACCGGCACGGCGGCGGCCAGCGCGGCGAGGCTCTCGCGTGCGCCGCGGGCGGCGGACTCGTGCACACGCTCAATGAGCGCGACGGCTTCGGCGAGCGTCATCGGCCGCGCCCATGGGCTGTTGAGGTAACGGCCCACCGCCCAGGCTCCTTCGTGGTGGTACGGGTGTGTCGGTAGGCCGCGCGTGAGGTCGATGCGCCGGCGATCGAGTAACACGCCGTCCGCTGCGACGGTCACTAGCACAGCCGAGTTGCCGTGCTCTGCGACGCCGACGGTCGCAGTTCGCTGCGTCCGGCCTCTCACCACGTCCTCCACTTTCGAGGCCGCGCCCGGCCGCCGACGTCTTGACATTTCCGGTCCGGATCGCGCGAGTTGGACGCGCCGACCGGCGCGAAAACTACCAGCCGTCGGCCAACCCGGCAACGGATGCGGCTTCAATCTCGCATACCGGCTTCGCCGCCGCGAAAGGTGCACAGCCAGCTGCCGGTTCTGGCCGGGTCCTCCTGATCAGGATCCCGATGCCAGACGGTCGGAACAAACCCTCGAGTGCCAGAGTCGAGCTTCGCCCGTCGCCCTCGACCGGCCGTTCACGAGCGTCCGCCGCGCGGCGCTGACCTACGGTCGGCAGGCGCTGCCGGCAGCGGCGGGCGTGACTGCAAGCCGCGCGGGACGCTCCTCGTACCTGGCGCCAGGGACGCGGCGCGCCAGACGCGGCGGTTCGTCCCTCGTCCCGCCTCAGTGGCCGAAACTGTCAGCGGCGCCGGGCCGCGGCTTAACGGTCTCGTGTGGCTTCCCGACTGCCGGAATCAGCATCGGCACGCGTTGCTTGTAACGTCGGTAGGTCTCGCCGAGGAACATCTCGAGGTCACGCTCCTCGTACTGAACGCCGACCAGGATGTAGCCTGACATTCCGATCGCAAACAGCAGATGGCCGAGCGTCATCCGCGGCGTGCCCCAGAAGCCGAGCAGCAGGCCGAGGTAGATCGGATGACGGATGAACTTGTAGAAGTACGTCACTTGGAACGGCGGGTGCGTGTAGACACGCCCGACGAGTCCGAGCCAGACCTGACGAAGTCCGAAGAGATCGAAGTGATCGATCACGAAGGTCGATAGCAACACGATGCCGAAGCCGGCCAGCAACAGGCCCCAGAGGGCCGCCTGCGCGACCGGCGATTCGGCGTCCCAAATGAGCTGCGGGAGCGGGCGCCACTGCCAGTACAGAATGATCAGCGCCACGCTCGCTGCGAGGACGAAGGTGCTCCGCTCGATGCTCTCCGGCAGGAACGCCTCGAGGCGCCGCTTGAAGGCCGGCCGGGCCATCACGGAGTGCTGGACTCCGAACAACGCCATCAATGCGAAATTGATCAGCACTGCGGCACCGGTTGCACTGGGCACACCGTCATCGATGCCTTTGGGAACCATGAAGTTGGCTAGGAACGCGATGAGGTAGAGGAAGGTCGCGAAAAAGATGGCGTAGCAGGCCACGCCGTAGGCCAAGCAGACTGTCCGTCGCATATCGGTTCCCCCTGAGTCGCCAATTCTTGGAGGCAATTGAGCCAGCATCGCTCCGGCTGCGCATGTGGCGGAGGCGCTCTGCGAAGCCTGTCAGCCGCCTTCGCTTCCGGCATGACCTGCTGCCGGGTGATCTGACCGTTCACTTTCGCGGCTTATACACCGGCGATCGGCAGGGCATCAAGACGCGGCGCAGCAGCGGGTGCGCCCTGCCTCACGTGCGTTGGCTGGAGTCCGCCTCAGGGCGTCGATGCGAAGACACCGAGCGACAGCGCTTGCGCGGGCAGCGCCGTTCCGCCGCAGCAGGGCTGCGCCGGTTCCCGAGCGTGGAGTTGCGGTCGCCGGGCGCCTCGAGCGTCAGAATGATCGGGCCACCCGATCGCGCTGCCTATCGCGCGGCCGGTCTGCCGGGGTTCCAACTTGCAATGCGCAAGTGGCAACAACTAGAGTCCCGCAACCCGCGTGATTCAAGTCGCTTGAATCAGGAAGTCCCACGATGCCGCTCGCGCTCTACGGTCATCCGTTCTCTTCGTACACGCAGAAATCGCTCGTCGCGCTTTACGAGAACGGCACGCCATTCGAGTTCCGCTGCTTGGGCGCGGATGCACCGCAACACTCGGCCGAGTGGCTGCGGCGCTGGCCACTGCGCAAGTTCCCGCTGCTGGTGGATGGCGAGCGAAACATCGTCGAGACCAGCGTCATTATCGAATACCTGCAGCTCGTGCATCCGGGGCCGGTGCGCCTGTTGCCCGCAGACCCGCTCGCCGCGTTGGACGTGCGCTTCCTCGACCGCTTCTTCGACCTGTACGTCATGAGCCCGGTGCAGCACGCGGTCGACGGTGCGTTGACCGGAGACCCGGTGAAGCGCCGGGAAGGGCTGGCTCGCGCCGAGAATCGGCTGGATCTCGCCTACGCGTGGCTCGAAGGGCAGCTTGCCGGCCGGACGTGGGCGGCCGGTGCGGACTTCACGCTGGCGGATTGCGCGGCCGCGCCGGCGCTGTTCTACGCGGACTGGACGCACCGAATTTCCGAAGCGTTTCCTGTGCTCCGCGCGTACCGCGCGCGCCTGCTCGGCCGCCCGTCCTTCGCGCGGGCGGTGCAAGAGGCGCGGCGATTCCGTCCGCTGTTCCCGCTCGGGGCGCCCGACCGGGACTGAAGCCCGCGGCACAGCGGCTGATCGGAGCTGGCGCGAGATTCTCGACACGCTCAAGAATTCTCGGGTCAAGAGCGAGGGCTTCGCGCCGAGCGGTTGCGCTGAGCGCCTGCGCGGCAATTGCACCACGGACTGCGATCTGGGGAAATCAGGCGCGACGGCGAACGAAGGCTCCCGGCCGGGAGCCCTCTGTCGGAGCTGGTCGCCCGCAACTTCCGGGACACGATCGATCATGGCCCTCGGCGAAGTGTCGCACCGGCCGGCGTCCCGGGACCGCCATCAGCCGCAGCGCCCACCGGCCGCTCAGTCGATGCGGCGCTCTCCTGATCCAAAGACCAGAAATGCCACTGCGCCGAGCAACGCGATGCCGGCGGTCAGGTAGAACGGCGCGGCGAAGCTGCCGGTCCGGTCGACCAGCCAGCCGGTGATGAAGACGCCGACGATGCCGGGCAACGTGGCGACCGTGTTGCTGATGCCCCAGATCACGTCGGCATGGCGGGGCGCGATGTCGAAGCAGTTGGGTGCGAAACCCGCGATGACGCAGGCGCCTAACCCGGCCGCCGCGCACGCAAGGATCAGGCCGGCTGTCAGCGAGGTCGCGCCCGGCAGCAGCAGCAAGAACATCCCCAGGCCGCCGAGCCCGATCGTGTTCATCAGCTTGCGGACGAAGGTCGCGCTGCGACCGGCGCGCAGCAGGCGGTCTGCGGCTGCCGCGGAGACGTTGGCCATGATGAATGCGGCAAGCCACGGTGCCGCCGAGAGCGCGCCGGCATTGACCAGCGTGACGCCGAACGCATGCTTGAAGTAGCTCGGCAACCACGCCAGTTGCACGTACAACGACCAGTTGGCGCAGAAGTGGGCGACGACGATCGCCCAGATCGCGGGCATGCGCACCAAGCTCGCCCACGGGATCTGCGTCGGCGCCTTCGCGGCGGGGGGCTCGACGCCCCAGCCGTTGCCGACGGCCGCGAACCACGCAGCGGCCCAGAGGAGCCCGACCGCTCCGAATGCGTAGAACGGGAACGGCCAGCCGTAGCCGCGCACCAGCCAGGCGGTTGCCGGCAGCGCGAACACCGTGCCGACGTAGAGCATGCTGATCAGCAGTGCCACCGCGCGGGAACGCTGCAGCGGCGGCACCCAGCGACCGATCATGTTCATCGAGGCCGGAAAGACCGCTGCCTCGCCGAGCCCGAGCGCGATGCGCGCAACGACCAGCGCCGGCAGCGACAGTAGCGCGGCCGGCGGCGTGAGCGCCGTGAACAGCGACCACCAGAGTACCGCGACGCCGAGCACGATCTTGCCGCCGTAGCGGAACGCGAGCGCGCCGCCGGCGAGCATCATCAGGATGTAGCCAATGAAGAACGACGAGAGAACAAGGCCCTTCTGGGTCTCGTTCCAGCCAAGCTGCGCCTGCATCGCGATCGCGCCGATCGAGATATTGGTCCGGTCGATGTACGAGATGAAGACCGCCGCACACAGCAGCAGGACGACCAGATAGTGTGCAGGCCAGCGCGAGCTGCGCGCGGTCACGTGCGCCGGTTCCAGCCTTCAGCCGTGGTGTCGCTCAAACGCCGAACCTCCGCTGCCGTCGGGCCCAGCGAGTGTACACGCCCGGCAGCGCGGCGATCCGCGGCCCGAAGCGCGGCAGCGGACCTCTGCCATCGGATCGGCCAGCTGCTCCCGCGCGTCACCGGTTCTGGCCGGAGTTTGCCGATCGGAGTGCGAGTCGCTCGCGGCGCTCGTCGCTGCGCGCCGCCGTCGCCCCCGCAACAGCTGAGAGGGTATCGAAGATCAATTGAACCTTCTGCATTCAGCTGCGCCTGTTCGATCGGACCGCAAGCGCCGGGATTCGGCCGACACCAGACGCTTCACCGTGTGCCGACGTTGCGCCCAATCAGATGGGCGTAGCTTACGGCGGCGCAAGCGACGGAGGCGTTCCGCCCGCCAGCTGATCGCGCAGCGGCGGCGCGTCAGCTCGTGGTCATCCGGGGGAAATCGCTCTAGCCGCCCGCCGCAGGTCGGCGCCTGGGTCGACGGACGGCTCTGATCTTGCCGCTGCGCCCGCCGCCACAGAAAAACTGATCGGCGCCATCGGACTCGAGTCCCGAGACCGCGACCCCAGGCGGCATTTCGAGGGTCTCGAGGACAGCGCCGGTCTGAGCGTCGACGCGGCGCAGGTCACTCTGGTCACCTTCCCAGGTGCCATGCCAGAGCTCGCCGTTGACCCAAGTGACCCCGGTGACGAAGCGCTGCGACTCGATCGTGCGCAGGACCTCTCCTGTCTGCGGATCGATCTGACGAATCTTGCGATCCCGATACTGTCCGACCCAGAGCGTGCCTTCGTGCCATGCGAGCCCTGAGTCAGCGCCGCCGCCGGGCGCCGGGATCGTGGCGAGCACCTCGCCGGTGCTCGGATCGACCTTCTGGATGCGATCCTCGGCAATCTGGTACAGGTGCCGGCCGTCGAAGGCGGTTCCAGCGTGCGCGGCGACATCGATCGAGCGCAGCGTCTTCCCGCTCGTCGGATCGAGGGCGTTCAGCGTGTCGCCGGCGGCGAACCAGACATGCCGGCCGTCGTAGGTGACGCCATGGACGTGGTCGATGCCCGGGAAGGGTCCGTACTCACGGACGATTTCGGCTGCTGCTCGTTTCATGGCACTACCCTAGTCGCTCTGCGGAGGGGCAGGGAGTAACAAAATCGTCGTGAATCCGGGCAGAGGAGCGGTCACCCAGCGGCGTGCTCGTCCGCGGCCCGCCGAATGCGCCTTGCCCGATCGCGCGAGCGACTGAAGTGCCCGCTGCACCGTGCGCAGGCTGGCACTGAGCGCAAGTGACAGAGCCGAACTTGACCACGACTCACCGTCGGCGAGCAGGGCGAGGACCGCCGCGTGTTCGTCTTCCACAGGCCGCGCGATGACGACGATTTCGTGCGCGCGGCGCGCCGAGATCGCAAATCCTCTCTTGGTCGCGACGACGTCCGCCAGCGAGCGAAGCACTCGGCGCAGCCGCCCGACCTCGACCCGCAACCGCGCGCGATAGCTCTCATCGACACGCTTGCCCCGGAATGCGCGCGCCACCAGCGTCTCCCTCGGCACGTCCGCCGGCCACGCTTCCGCGAGCAGGCGCGCGAGCGTGAACAGGACCGGGCGCCTGGCGAGCTCGATCGCCGTGCCGGCCTCACGGACGCTGAACCGGCAGGCGTCTACGACGAGCGCTCTGGAGGACAGTATCTCTTCAACGTCCGCGAGCCGAAGGTCCCGCTCGGTGCCGTGTGCGATCAACCGCGCCGCGGGCGTCGTCAGGACAAGCGCTGCGGCGTCGACTTCAGCGGCCAACGCCGGGATTCCTGATAGACGGGCGGCGCGCAAGGCGCGCGCGAACGCAAGGCTCGCGGTCCTCGTCCGGACGCGGCGCACGGCGATCCCGGCGATGATCAGCTCGTGGGCCGCCCGCAGGGCCGGCGGAACGGCCTTGGGGTCAAGCTGGCTCACCGCCTGCTCGGCCGCATCGAGACGGCCGATCAGGAGCAGGCGCCGAATCCCGAGGTACCGTGCGTGGGCCGCGTTCACGCGGTCACCGTGCGCTTCGAGCGTCAGGCGGGCCACGTCGAGGGATCTCGCGGACCAGCTGAAGTCGCGGCAGGCGACTGCGATCTCGGCCTCGGCAACGATGCACCGCGCGCGCGCGACCGCCTCCCGCGGACCGTAGCCGCGCGCCGCCCGGCGGAGCAGGGCCCTCGCTCGGGCGAGATCGCCAAGCTGTGCCATGGCGGTGCCGCGGAGCGCGAGCGCCGGCGGGTCGTCGCGCAGGGCAACCCGCTTCAGTGCGCCAAGGGGGTCGCCGACCGCGAGGGCGCGCGCAGCGGCGGCGATCAGCGAGTCCACGCGAATCCCGTCACGTTTGTCACTCCCAGGCGCCGCACCTCGGCGCCTAATCTAGCGCATCACCAATCACCACGAGGAGATCAGCGATGACCACCCACAAGACCGGGACGCGCCAGGAGTGGCTCACGGAGCGACTCGAGCTGCTTCAGGCGGAGAAGGAGCTGACGCGGCGCAGCGATGAGCTGGCGCAACGGCGGCAGACGTTGCCGTGGGTCCGCACCGACAAGGAGTATCGGTTCGACACCGCGGACGGGAGCGCGTCGCTGGCAGATCTCTTTCGCGGGCGCTCACAGCTCCTGATCTACCACTTCATGTTCGGGCCCGACTACACCGCCGGCTGCCCGTCGTGCTCAATGATTGCCGACGGCTTTGACCGGTTCGCCGTTCACCTCGCCCAGCATGACGTGATGTTGTGGGCGGTGTCGCGGGCGCCGCTGGCGAAGCTGCAGAGCTACCGGCGGCGGATGGGATGGACATTTCCATGGGCATCTTCGTTCAGCAGCGACTTCAACTCCGACTTCAGCGTCTCGTGCACTGCGGACGAGCAGCGTGAGGGTGGCGTCGAGTACAACTACCGCCGTGGCGGCCATGCCCTGGACGCGACGAGCGCGCCAGAGCCCGTTCGGCAGTTCGCTGCAATGTGCGGAACCGATGCGCCCACCTTCACGCGCGATCGGCCGGGCATGAGTGCGTTCGTGCTCGACGACGGGGTCGTCTATCACACCTACTCGACCTATGCGCGCGGCCTCGACGGCCTATGGGGTGCCTACCAGTGGCTCGACCGCGCACCGTTGGGGCGCAACGAGGCGGGCATCTGGTGGCGACGTCACGACGAGTACTAGGGAGCCTGCCCATGTGCCCCCTCTGTATCACGACAGCGGCGCTGTCCGCTGCCGGCACGACCGCCGGCGCAGGCGCACTGGCCTTCGCGACGAGCAGATGGCGGATTCTGTTGCGCTGGCTTTGCGGCCGGCGGCGCAGCTGAAGTCCGAAGCAAGCGGGGCAGGCGGGTGGCGGAGCGTGCTGCTCCTGGCCGCCGCCGCTCCGGTCATGACCGGCGCGCAGCAACCTCGGCTGTCAGGCTCCGCCGCCCCGGGCGCAGCGCCGAGCCTCTGACCTGTTAGCCGCGGCTCACTTCTCGTGCTTATCAAGGAAGGCGATCAGCCGGTTGAACAGCGCATAGAGACCGATCAGCGCTCCCCCGACCACGATCGTCAGGATCAGAAACACGACGAGAAACGGCAGCCAGTCGATACGCATGGTGCCCATCATAGGATGGTCACGGCCGGATGGCGCGCTGCCTCGCGGTCACCGCGGATGAAGGAGTCTACGGGCAGCGCCTCACGTTCCGCGCACGGCCGGGACGATCGGCCCGCTGATGCCACTCGCGCCGCCGGCAACTGCGTGTGCGTCGCCCCGCCCGGTGCGACGGTCAGTCTGGCCAGCCGGCGAGCTTCAGACCCGCGTACAGCGGCTCGAATCCGTTCAGCGCCGTGGCCGGCACCATCCACTGGCGTGCGGCCCCGACCGAGCGCACCGCGGTCACCGAGCCCTGAAGATCCTCGAGGGCGTGCTGTGTAAGATCAAAATGACCGAGTCGCGCGCGGCCGCCGCGACGTCGACTCGCCCTCGAGCACGTGCGGAGAACCGACGAGGTGTGGCGAGCCGCATGATCCAACACGTTGCACGTCGCAGCGGCTCTGCACGTGCATCGCGCGTGCCGGATGCTAGCGCGACGTTCCTGCCGGCGGCGCCAGCGAGCGGGCGTACAGCTCGACCGTCTCGCTGTCGCCGCGCAGGCAGATACGTCGCTCGTGGACGAAGCCGGTGCGCTCGAGAGTCGCGATGGAACGCGTGTTCTGCGCCGTCACGATGGCCACCAGGCGACGCAGGCCGAAGCTCGTACCGGCCATCTCGATCAGCGCCCGGCACGCCTCGGTGGCGTAGCCGAGGCGCCGAAAGCGCGGTAGCAGCGCGTAGCCGAGATCAACGTCGTCAAGCGTCGGGCGCCGCAGCAGGCCCGCGATGCCGACCGGCAGGCCGCTGCTCCTTTCAGTGAGTCGCAGGAGACCGAAGCGGTGCTCCGCATAGCTGCGCAGCGGTCCAGTTTGCAGGTAGCCTGCGACATCGCTCACCTCGCGCACGCCCCGGTCACCGATGTAGCGGCGAAAGTCGGCATCGTTGAGGAGCGTCACGATGAATGGCGCGTCGCCGAGCGTGAGTGGCGAAAACGCGAGGCGCGGCGCGCTCGGAAGAATCGGCTCCATTCGCGCTCCCGGCGCCATTCGGGCCTGCGAAGTCTACCGAACTCCTGCCGCCGCCTGCGGACGCGCAGCGGCGACCGGTTCGCGCCGGCGGTTTGCGATTGGCGAGGCGCTCGACAAGGCTGCCGACAGTAAATGAGCACGCCGTGACCGGCGCGACCGAAGCACGCGTCAGGACGGCGCGCGGGCCGGCGCCGCCGGGCGGCGCTTCGCCGCCGGGGCGTGAGTCACCTGCGCGGTGGTGGCCGCCGGGTGCTTGGCATTGGCGCGAGCGTGGTGAGCCGGCCGCGCCGGTCCGACGATCGGCGCGCCGATCGGCGAGCCGTAGACGTGCGGGCCGGAATGATTCCCCGGCGCGTAGGAACTGGGCTGCGTCTTGGTCGGCTTCGTCTGCGCGGTCGCCGCCAGCGGCGTGGCTAGGGCGAGAGCGAGGAGCGTCGCCCGTGCGATTCTCGTCATATGCCGAATCCTCCAGAACGCCATCGTAGACAGATCCGTTGCGGCGCGAAGTTGTGGCGTGACGTGATCGTGACGCGTGTCTCCAATTGCCCGCGCAGCGCAGCGATTGGCGCGCTGCGGCGGCCGCGCCTGCTCTTGGCCGTGCACCTCAACCTGTGATTTGCCTCACAAAGCCACGCCGGTAGCGGTGAGCCGTCTCTCGGTGATCGGCGTCGTCGTGCCGAGCCGAGCTCGTATTGCGGGATCGGCCGGAACGAGAACGCGAAGCGCCGCCGAGCGTCAGCGGCTCGCGCACGGTTGCCGCGACGCGTCCGGTGCGACGACGGCGGCGCGCGACAGCGACGTCAGACGACGGTCGTGCCGCTTCGGACGTCACGTGGCAACCGCATGGGCTTCGGTCAGGGTCCGGTCGTTCGCGGGCTCGCCGAGGTCCCGACGAGCGTCGTGCGCCGCGCCTGGGCCTGGTCGAGGCCGCCTGGAGCCGCAACGACGCCGCCGGCGCCGCGCGGTTGATGGCGTACTCCCTGGCGCCGCGATGAGCCTCGCCCGGCGCCAGCCATCGCTCGCACAGTGATCACGGGCGCGGCGTTACGGCGCCCGCAGGCGACTGGCCACCAGGTCGCGGTCGGCTGAGCGTACGGTGTAGCGGTCGCCGCCTTGCCGGTCGCGAGGCTATTTTCGTTGGACGATCAGCAACTTGGGGCACGTCGCTACGTCCTTTCTCAGGAGTGACTCTGCCTCACGCTCAGCTGTCGCGGAATCAAGACGCCGAAACATCTTGAGTGGCGGCGCGGCGCGCTCAATAGTGAGGTAGCGGGGCACGCAGGCCACCGCGCGCGCCACGCGGGCAGCGGCCGACTACAGGCCGCCGGCGCATGCCAGCTGATGGATCGGAATCTCGCAGGGGACAGGTGACGATGAGTAGACCAACGACCGACGCGACCGCGGGTGGCAGCGCGCGCTACGTCGTGACCCTGCAGACCTCGAGCCTGCCGATGCCGGTGCTGCTGGCACGCGGGCTCGCGTTTGCGGGCGTGTCGGTATTCCGCTCGCGCACGGTCGAAGACGGCCGCGAACGCTTCCGGCTGCACCTCGGTTACTTTCGCACAGCGACCGAAGCTGAGGCGGTGCTCGCGCAGATCCGGTCCCGCTATCCGACGGCGCTGGTGGCGAGCCTTCCGGTCGACAGCAGCGGCTCCCTGGACGATACGATCAACACAGCGTTCTCGCTGGTGCGCGATGCCGTGGCGCGGATGGTCGAGCCGGTCCCACCGCCGCCGCAAGCTGCTGGGCCGGACCCGGCCAGCGCGAGTCGCTCGCCGACGCTCACGCCCGGCGAGGTGGCCAGCGTCATGGCGCCACAGCGCTACGCGGTGCAGCTCGACTGGGCGCTCCGGCCGATCGATCAGGCGACGATCCCGCGGCTCGGCATCTTTCGCGCTTACAGCCTGTATTCGGTGCAGGTGTTGCGCCAGGGTTGCGCGGAGTACGGGCTGCGGCTCGGCTTCTTCAAGAATCTCGACGGTGCGCGCCAGGTCGCCGACTACGTGCGGCATGAATTCCGCCAGGCAAGCGTGGTGCCGGTCAGCTACCGCGAGTACGCCCGCGCGACCGAACTGACCCGTCCGGCGAGCGCCACGGGCGCCGCCGATGCTGCGGCGACGCCTCGGCCGGGCACCGAGCCGGCGCCGGTGGCGGCCGCGGCCGCGGCTGCGGAGGTCGAGCCGCGCACGCAGCCGCAGCTACTGTCGCTGCTCGGCGCCCACGAGCTCGAGGTCGATCGCGACCGGGACGGTCGCGTGACCTTGACGGCCGAGGAGCGCGCGATGCTGACCCGCCGGCCGCAGCGCGGCCTGCGGCGCTGGTGATCGCCGCGCCGCCGCGCGCGGCGCCTGCTCAGACCCAGCGCCGCGCGGTCAGCAGGTCTTGCACCGCGCGTTCGGCCTGATCGATGGCCACGTTGGTAAAAGCCGCGGCGCCCGCGTCGGCGTTGGCGATGCTGATCCGCCCGAAACGCTGCCGTCCGACGACGTGCGGCAGCCGCTCGTCCGGAAGGTCCGGATCGCCGAGCGAGTCGTAGGTGTAGGCGTAGCCGTGCGGCCAGCGGTTCACGGTGATCGCGAGGATGTCGGCGGCGGGATCGAAGCCGCCGGGACCGAGGATGCGCGCGAGCTGCTCGCGCACCGAGCGCTCGATCTCGTCGAAGCTGGTCGCGAGCATGCCGGCCCGCCCGAGCCGCTGTTGGTCCTTACGCGGCAGCCCCGGCTGGTTGGGATTGCGGATCATGTGCAGCACCACCGGCTCGTCGGCCGAGCGCGCGAAACGGTAGCCGCCGAGCGAGACCGGCGGCACGAGCTCGAGCTCGGTGTGGTAGCCGTTTGGCGCCAACACGTTGTGTACGCCCAGCCGCTGCCACGCTCGCCAGTGGCGCAGCAGCACGTTCGTGTACTGCATCGGCACTTTCGAGGCGTAGGCGAGCGCCAGCTTCTGCGCCTCCGGCAGCGTCGGGACGATGTGGCGAATGATGTTGTTGTGGCAGGCCATTACGACGTTGCGACCGCGCACCCGGCAGCGCCGCCCGCCGCGCACGTAGACGACGTCGACCGACCGCGATCGGTCCGCAGCGCCGTCGTGCTCGACTCGTATCACCGTGCTTTCGAGCCGCAGCCGAGTCGCATCGCCGGGCAGATCGAGCTTCGCGTAGTCGACCGGCGCCAGTGCGGCGGACTCCATGTCGAGCGCCCCGGCCCACGCTCCGGGCACGAGACGGTTCGCCAGCAGCCGCGCGATGGTCGCGTTGCCATCAGGAAAGTGAAAGAAGAACTCCGGCTCGACCACCGGCTCGTCGTCGATGCGCAGGCCGGCGAAGCCTGGCGCCCCGGCGCGCGCCGCCTCGAGCGCCGGGCAGGTGTCGACGCGCTTGTTGTTGCGAAACGCATGGCCGGCGAAGAACGGTAGCGCCTCGGGCCTCAGGCGCGCGTGCTCGAGCAGGAAGGTCTGGTAGCTGATGCGCCGCAGGCGCTCGGCCTTCTGGGCCGCGTCGAGTCCCGGCAGGTAGTCGACGGCGGCGGTATGCAGTCGCGTGAGCTCGGCGCGCACCGTGCGCTCGAGCGGCGCGGCGGCGAAGAACTCGGGCCACGGCCGGCTGCCGTAGCCCGCGACCACGCGGTCGGCGCCGAAGTGCTCGCGGTCGAAGAACACGCCGTCGGCCAAGCCGCGGTACAAGGACTCGTCGAGATGGCGGCGGTAGCTCGCGACGTCGACGCCGAGTTCGCCGAGTAGCGCCTGGGCCGTGTAGCTGTACGGAAAATACGGCGTGTCGATGTCGAGCGTGCCGCCGGCGGCGAGGTAGACGCGGCCGTCGTGCCGGAACTCGTTGCGCTTGGCGTGCCCGCCGAAGTCGTCGTGATTGTCGAGAATCAGGACGCGCTCGCGCTCGCCGAGCATCCGCCGGTAGAAGTGCGCCGCGCTGAGCCCGGAGATGCCGGCTCCCACGACGATCAGGTCATAGTGCTCGCCGGTCTCCTCGTCGATCGCCAACGGGCCGGCGAAGCTGCCGTCACGGGCGCGGTGCGCGTCCTCGAAGGAGCCCGCGTGCTGGCCGCGCAGGCCGGTACGGACCGGCGGGTAGTCGCGCGCCAGGTCCGCGCGATCGGCCGGCAGGCCGGGAGGTGCCAGCGCGCTCGCGGCGGGCGCCAGGCCGAGCGCGGGCCCGGCCGCGAGCGCGGCGGCGCCGAGGGCCACGCCGCCGAGGAAGTCGCGGCGGTCGATCGGCCGGTCGAGACCCAGGTCCATGCGGCTACGGTCGCTCATCGGCGCAACCTCTGATCGGCGATTGACGTCGGCGCGGCTGCTCTGGCGACGTACCGCCCGTCAGGGCTTGCGCCTGACGTACACCGCCTTGCCCATGAACCAGGTCTCGAGCACGCGCGTCTTGCCAACCTCCTCCGCCCGGCCGCCGTCGGCGAGCGCGAGGATGTCGCGGTCGAGGACCACGAAGTCGGCGGACTTGCCCGCCTCGATCGAACCGGCCTCGTGGTCGCGGCCGAGGTAGCGCGCGCCGTTGATCGTGTAGGCGTCGATCGCGTCGCGGACCGGGATGGCCTCGGCGGCGTTCAGCGGCGGCTTGCCGGGGAGCCGGCGCGTCGCCGCCATCGCGATGTTGACGAAAGGCTGCGGATCACGCGTGTTGACCGGCGCATCGGAGCCGCCGAGCAGCGTCGCGCCGGCCTCCTTCAGCGAGCGGACCGGGTAGGCGTTCTGCTCGTAGTAGCCGTCCGCCGGGTGCAGCGCGGCAGCGTCGCCGCCGTGAACCCGGTCGAGGAACGGTACCACGGAGAGGTCGTACTCCGGATCCGTCAGCGCCCACGAATAGGTGAACGCGAGATACAGGTGATCCCGCCCGATGCGGGCGACGTCATCAGGATGAACCAGCTGAATGTGCGCCAGCGCGTCGTGCGTGGAACTGATGCCGTCCGCGGCGCGGGCCGCCTCGATCGCGTCGACCGCGGTGCGGATCGGCAGGTCGCCGATGGCATGAATGTGGACGCCGAATCCGGCGAGATGGAAGCGCTTCGCGAACTCCAGGATCACGGCGCGGTCGTGCTGCAGCTGTCCTGCCGGTATCAGGCACTGGTCAGGATGGTGGCCGTGCTCCTTCAGGAATGCCGCCGTCGCGGCGGCCATCTCGAACTGCTCGTGGTGCGCGCGGACCTCGACGCACAGCGGCGAGGCGGTGTCGACATAGCCGACGACCGACAGATGGCCGTCGGCACCTGCCTGGAAGATCGGCTGCAGATAGGGTCGGATCGACGCCACTTCGGGCAGCGTCGGCGGCACGGCGTAGGGATTGCCTTCGAGCACGCCGTCGGCGAACAGCTTGACGACGTCGGCGCGCAGCAGCGGGTCGTTGGCGTATTTGGCGCGGATCGCCGTCGCCGACGACAGCATGCGCTCCCAGTCCGGCTGGCCGGCGGTCGTGCGGATCTGGTCCGGGTCGTAGAACTGCGCCAGCGTCGCGCGCACCGTGAGCTTGTGACGCTTCTCGAGCGTGTCGTACAGCGTCAGGGTCTCCGGCGGCACGACCGCGTCCAGAACGCCGGTGATGCCAGCGCTGTTGAGGCGCGCGGTGACGCGCTCCGGGGCCTTCATGACCTCGGCGAAATCGACGTCGAGAATCGACGGGGCGCCCATCGCCTGCCTGGCTTCCTCGTTGACCGTGCCGTTCGGCTCGCCGCCCGCGTCGACACCGACCAGCTTGCGGTAGGCCTGCAGGTCACCGGTCAGCGTCGCCTTCGAGATGCCGACGACCTGGCCGGCGGCCGACTTCGCCCGTGCCAGCGCCAGGCTGTTGAAGGCGCCATGATGGCCGTCATTGCCGATCAGCTGGATCGGATGCCGGCGCGACGCGAGGTCAAGGGCCACGCGCAACGTCGGATGCGCGGTGTCCGGTACGTTGCCATTGCTGAAGTTCCACTGCCGTACGCTGACCCAGCTGCCCGCCGGGATCCGGTAGCGCTCGATGCAGCCGCGCACGAAAGCGGTCATGGCCGCGAGCGACTGGGCCTCGCTCTTGAGGTCGCAGACTTCGAGGTCGACGATCCCGACCGGATGGATGTGGCTGTCATAGAGGCCGGGCAGCAACAGCCGACCGCCGAGGCGGCGCACCTTGGTCTTCGGGCCGATCCAGCGTTTGGCGTCGTCGTTGCGGCCGACGAACACGATCTTGTCGGCACGCACGGCGATCGCTTCGGCCATCGAGCGTGCGGCGTCGGCGGTGTAGATCCGCGCATCGGTGATCACCAGGTCCGCCGTCGGATGGGCGGTGGCGGACCAGGACGATGCGGCGCACAGCAAGGTGACCAGCGTCAGGAACAGCTTCGACATGGACGGACTCCGCGATGGGGACGACGGCGCGCGCGGTCGGCGCGGGCCCAGACCACGGACCGTATCGGTCGGCAACCGAGACCGTCAAGCATCTTGCGGCCGCAGCATGCGTCCGCGGCCTTGCGCACGCGCCTCGCGGCGCCGAACCGGAAGGCGCGCGCATCGAGCGGGTGTCGGTCACGGTGGGCCGCGGCCGCCGCTCACCTGCCAGTCGCGAGCCGTCATCGCCGCGTTGCTGCCGTGGTCGGGCGGCGCTGTGCTGTAATGCACCGGCGTTCGCGTCGCCGCGTTCCCTGTCATGCCGCTGCCTGATGTGCACCTCACCTCAAGCTGACCTGCTCGATCCGGCCACCGGCCCCGCGCGCGTCGCGGTCTCCGACCAAGTGGTCTGGTTGCGGCGGTTCGTGTCGACCGCCGCGCTGCGCGCTGCGATCGATGCGATCGCGGCCGAGGCGCCGTTTCGCCACCTGACCACACCCGGCGGCGGGCGGATGTCGGTCGCCATGACCAACGCCGGGCCGTGGGGCTGGCACAGCGACGCGCGGGGCTATCGGTACCTCGAGCGCGACCCGCTCTCCGGCCGGCCGTGGCCGGCGCTGCCCGCGGCATTCGCGGCACTCGCGGCCGCGGCGGCGGCCGAGGCCGGGTTTGCTTCCTTCGCGCCGGACTGCTGCCTCGTGAACCGCTACGCGGTCGGCGCGCAGATGGGCACCCATCGCGACTACGACGAGCGCGACCTGCGCCAGCCGATCGTGTCGGTGTCGATCGGCCTGCCGGCGGTCTTTCTCTGGTACGGCGCCACGCGCAAGGGCCCGCCGTCGCGCGTGCCGGTCGAGGACGGCGACGTGCTGGTGTGGGGTGGCAGCGCGCGTGCCGGTTACCACGGCGTGCGCCGCCTCGCGGCGCCGGCGGACGCCGCCGCTCAGCCGTGGCGCTTCAATCTGACCTTCCGCCGTGCCCGCTGAGCGCCGTCGCGCCGCGGCTCGACCGGCCGCGGGACGCGGTAGCATGCCGGCATGCTGACCACGCAGGCCCGGCTCGTCCGTCATCCGCGCGCGCCCTGGACGGGGCCCGAGCTCTCGATCGCCGCCGCGTGCATCGTCAACGACCGCGGCGCCGGACTCTGTCGCTTCGAGGTCGTCGGTGCCGTCGAGTCGATCGTCGTGCCGGCAGCCTGCGCGCCGGTGGCGGCCGACGGCCTCTGGCAGCACACCTGTTTCGAGCTGTTCGTCGGCCGGCGCGGTGCGGCGGCCTATCGCGAGTTCAACTTCTCGCCGAGCGGCGAGTGGGCCAGCTACGCGTTCACCGACTACCGCGCAGCGGCAGCATCGCCCGCGGTACCGACGCCCGTCATTCGGGTCGAGGGTGCCGGCGGGCGACTGTCGCTGACGGCGCTGCTCGGACCGGCGTCGTGGCCCGAGCCCGGGGCCGGGGTGCTCGAGGTCGGCCTCGCTGCGGTGCTCGAGACCGCGACCGGCCCGCTCGGCTACTACGCGCTCGCGCATCCCGCGGAGCGGCCTGATTTTCACGACCGGCGCGCATTCACGCTGACACTCGGGCCGGAGCTGCCCGCCACATGAGCGCGGCGCTCAACCCGGCGCGCCCCGCTGGCGTCAATTTCTGGAGCGGCTGCCGATGACGAGCTTTGGAGTGGACCGGCTGCTCGCGGAACCCGCGCTGCAGCACCGCCTGGCGGGCCGTCGCGTCGCGCTGCTCGCGCACCCGGCGTCGGTGCTCGCCGACCTCAGCCACTCGCTGGACGCGCTCGCCGCGGTGCCCGGTCTGCAGCTGACCGCGGCGCTCGGGCCGCAGCATGGCCTGCGCGGCGACAAGCAGGACAACATGGTCGAGTCGCCGGACTATTGCGACCCGCGGCGTGGCATTCCGGTGTTCAGCCTCTACGGCGAGGTGCGCCGGCCGAGCGCCGCGATGCTCGACAGTTTCGACGTGCTGCTCGTCGATCTGCAGGATCTGGGCTGCCGGATCTACACGTTCCTGACGACGCTGCGCTACGTGCTCGAGGCCGCGGCGGCGCATGGCAAGGCGGTGTGGGTGCTCGACCGGCCGAACCCGGCCGGCCGGCCGGTGGAAGGCCTCGCGCTGCGATCAGGCTGGGAGAGCTTCGTCGGCGCCGGTCGCGTTCCGATGCGTCACGGGCTGACGCTCGGCGAGGCCGGCCACTGGTTCGTGCGCGAGCTCAAGCTCACGGTCGAGTACGAGGTCGTCCGCATGGCCGGGTGGGCGCCGGACGCGGCGCCTGGCTACGGCTGGCCACTCGGCGAGCGCAGCTGGGTCAATCCGAGCCCGAATGCCGCCAGTCTGCCGATGGCCCGCTGCTATGCGGGCACCGTGCTGCTCGAGGGCACGACGCTCTCCGAGGGCCGCGGCACGACGCGGCCGCTCGAGCTGTTCGGTGCGCCGGACCTCGACGCCGAGGCGCTGCTCGCCGCGATGCGACGCGTCGCGCCGGATTGGCTCGCGGGCTGCCGGCTGCGGCCATGCTGGTTCGAGCCGACCTTTCACAAGCATGCCGGCCGGCTGTGCGCGGGCCTGCAGATCCACGTCGACGACCCGGCCTACGACCACCACGGCTTCCGTCCGTGGCGACTGGTTGCGGCGGCCTTCAAGGCGCTGCGGCAGCTGCGGCCGGACTACCCACTGTGGCGCGACTTTCCCTACGAGTACGAGCGCGACCGCCTGGCGATTGATCTGATCAATGGGGGTCCGGGGCTGCGCGAGTGGGTGGATGACCCGGCCGCCGCGGCAGGCGACCTCGACGCGCTGGCGCGCCGTGACGAGCAGGCCTGGCGCGCCGAGGTCGCGGAGTTGCTGCTCTACCGCTGAGGCGGTCTCGCGCCGACGCCGAGCCCAGCTGATGCGCCATCTCACCGCAATGTCTCCTGGCGCCGGCGGCGGCCCGCTGTTCGTCCAGCGCTGGTTGCCGGCCGACGCGGCGCGCGGCGCGGTGGTCCTGCTGCACGGGCTCGCCGAGCACAGCGGCCGCTACGCGGTGCTGGTGAACAGACTGGTGGCGCGCGGTCTGGCGGTCTACACGCTTGATCATCGCGGCCACGGTCGATCGAGCGGGCCGCGCGCCAACTACGGCCGCTTCGACTGGCTGGTCGCCGACGCGGCGGCGCGGCTGGCGACGGCGCGCGCCGAATTGCCCGGCCGCCCGCTGCTGCTGCTCGGCCACAGCCTGGGCGGCGCGATCGCGCTCGCCACCGCGCTCGCGCATCCACGCCTCGTCGACGCGCTGCTGCTCTCCGCGCCCGCGCTCGCTGCGGATCCGGAGGTACCGCGCGGCCGCCTCGCGCTCGCGAGGCTGCTGTCGATCGTCGCGCCGTCCGCGGGCGTGCTCACCTTGCCATCGGCCGCGCTCAGCCGCGACCCGAGCGTCGGCGCGGACTACGATCGCGACCCGCTCGTCTACCGCGGCGCGTTGCCGGCGCGCGCCGTGGTCGAACTGCTGGGCGCCATGCGGCGGCTCCAAGTCGCCGCGCCGCGGCTCGCGGCGCCGGTGCTGGTGATGCACGGCAGCGACGATTCGCTGGTGCCGCTGCGCTTCAACGCGCCCGTCTACGAACGGCTCGGCTCCGCGGATCGCACGATCCTCCGCTACGAGGGTCTCTATCACGAGATCTTCAACGCCCCCGAACGCGAACGCGTGTTCGCGGACCTCGAAGCCTGGCTCGAGCAGCGGCTCTAGACGCTCGCGCCCGTGCCGTCGGCGACGCGCGTCGCGAGCGCGCGGCTGTTGCGGCAGCAGTCGTTCATCGCGACGCCGTGGTAGGCGTTGCCGATGAGCGCGAGACCTGGATGGCGCGCGACCGCGGCGTCGATGGCCGCGACGGTGGCCAGGTGGCCCGGCCCGTAGTTCGGGATGCCGCGCTCCCAGCTGTAGACGTAGGCGACGTCCGGGGTCGCGTCGACGCCCATGCTGCGCTGGATGCCCTCACGCGCGCGCGCGATCAGCGCGTCCCTGTCGAGTCGCGCGAGCTCGGGGTTGCGCTGGCCGCCGAGCATGGCGCGCAGGATCTTGCCGCCCGGAGGCGCGCGGTCGGGAAAGATGCTGCTGTCCCAGAGCACGCCCAGCACCGGCAGGCGGGCCGCCGCGGTCGTCAGCAGGCCGAAGCCGTCGAGCGGCGCGGCGAGCGCGCGGTAGCCGAATCCCACCACCGCGATCGGCGAGTAGTCGATGCGGGCGAGACTGCGGGCGAGCTCGCCGTCGAGGGCCTCGAGCTGGCGCGCCGCGGCGTATGCCGGCGTCGCCACGACCACCTGATCGACCTCGGTGACCGCGCCCTGCGCGTGAATCCGGTAGCCGGTGCCGGCCCGCTCGATCGAATCGATGCTGCTGCCGAGGTGCCAGTCCGCGCGCAGCGTCCGCGCGAGGTGCTCGATGAAGCTGCTGACGCCGCCGCGAAAGCTCGTCAGCACACCGCCGGGACCGGCCTCGCGCTTGCGCTTGGCCAGCATGCCGCGGAACAGGCCGCCGTGTTCGCGCTCGAGCGCGGCGATCAGCGGGAACGCCGCGGCCACCGACAGGTGCGCCGGCGTCGAGCCGTAGATGCCGGCCGTCATCGCGCCGAGGAACACGTCGGTGAACTCGCGGCCGAGCCGGCGGTAGCCGAACTGCTCGAGTGTCTCCTCGGCGCCGTCGCGCCGGGCGCGCACGAGGAACTCGCCGGCCACCCGCAGCTTGGCCGCGGTCGACAGTAGCCGGGTGGTCAGGAACGCGCGCGGTGACTCCGGCAGGCTGTAGAGCGCGTCGGTGTACACGAAGCGCTTGCGGGCCGCCGCCGAGCTCTCCATCAGCAACGGCGTCGCGCCGCTCGCCCGGACCAGGTCGAGGCTGTCCGGCTTGTTGGTCAGGAAGCCGTTGCAACCGGCCTCGAAGCGAAAGCCCTCGACCACTTCGGTGTGCAGGGCGCCGCCCGGCGTGGCGGCCGCCTCGAAGATCGCGAGCGGCCAGTCCGGCCGCGCCTGCTGCAACCAGAATGCCGTGCCGAGTCCGCTGATGCCTGCGCCGACGATGCCGATGCGCATGCGTGCTCCATGGGTGACCTGCCGCGATTATGGACCGGGAGGGGCGGCCACCCATCCGCGAAAGCCGCGCCGGACCGTGGGGATTGCGGAGCCGGCGCGGCAGACGGCCGAGCGCGCTAGTGGGTTCCGGGCGGCACCGGAAAGCCGCGATGGCGCATCAACGCCGCGATGCCCGGATCGCGGCCGCGGAAGGCGCGATAGCCGTCGGCCGGGTCGCGCGTATTGCCGACCGAGAAGACGTTGCCGCGCAGCCGCGCGGCGACTTCCGGATCGTAGGGCCCGTTGGCCTCCGTGAAGGCTTCCCACGCGTCGGCGGAGAGCGTGTCCGACCACAGGTAGCTGTAGTAGCCGGCCGAGTAGCCGTCGCCGGAGAAGATGTGGCCGAACTGCGGGGTCCGGTGCCGCATCACGATCTCGTGCGGCATGCCGAGCGCGGCCAGCGTGTCGCGCTCGAAGGCGATCGGCTCGATCGGCGTGGCGCCGGCGAGATGCAGTTTCATGTCCACCAGCGCGCTCGACAGGTACTCGACCGTCTTGAAGCCCTCGTTGAAGGTCTCGGCACGGTGGATCTTGGCGACCAGATCCGCCGGCAGCGGCTGGCCGGTGCGGTAGTGGAGCGCGAAGCGGTTCAGCACCTCAGGCGTCGACACCCAGTGCTCGAGCAGCTGCGACGGGAACTCGACGTAGTCGCGCGCCACGCTCGTGCCGGCGAGGCTCGGATAGCTCACGTTCGACGACAGGCCGTGCAGCGCGTGGCCGAACTCGTGGAACAGGGTGCGGGCGTCCTCCCAGCTGATCAGGATCGGCTCGCCGGGCGCGCCCTTCACGAAGTTGGCGTTGTTCGAGACGATCGCGGTGACCGGGCGCTGGAAGCGCTCCTGCGAGCGGTACTCGTTCATCCACGCGCCAGAGCTCTTGTCCGGCCGCGCGTACGGATCGAAGTACCAGAGGCCGACGTGCGCGCCCTGGCCGTTCTTGACCTCGAACACGCGGATGTCCGGGTGCGCGACCGGTACGCGGCCGGCAGCGAGCGGCGTGAAGTGCAGGTCGAAGAGCTTTCCGGCCACCCAGAACATGCCCTCGCGCAGCTTCTCGAGCTGCAGGTAGGGCTTGACCTCGTTGGCGTCGAGGTCGAACTTCTCCTTGCGGACCTTCTCGGCGTAGTAGCGGTAGTCCCAAGGTTCGATGCTGATCCGCGCCGCACCCTGCGCGGCGCTCTCGCGGTCGGCGACCGCCTGCATGTCGGCGACCTCCTCGTGGACGCGGGCCACCGCCGCCGGCCAGACCGCCTCCATCAGCGCGACCGCCCGCTCCGGCGTCTTCGCCATCGAGTCCTGCAGCCGCCAGTGCGCGTGCGTCGCGAAGCCGAGCAGCTGCGCGCGCTCGGCGCGCAGCTTGAGGATCTCGGTGATGGTCGCGTTGTTGTCGTGCTCGTCGCGGTTATCGCCGCGACTGATGAAATTGCGCCAGACCTTCTCGCGCAGATCGCGGCGCGTCGAGTACTCGAGGAAGGGCTCGACGCTCGAGCGCGTGTTCAGCACCGCGCCCCTGGCCTTGATGTCGCGCGCCGCGGCGCCCGCGGCCAGCGCTGCGCGCGTCGGTTCCGGCAGGCCGGCGAAGTCCGCATCGCTGTCGAGCGGCAGTGCGTGCGAGTTCTCGTCGGCGAGCAGGTTCTGCGAGAACTTCGTGTACAGCGACGCGAGTGCCTGATTGATTTCGGACAGCCGCAGCTTGGCCTTGGCGTCGAGCTGCGCGCCTTGGCGGACGAAGCCGGTATAGGTGACCCAGGTGAGGCGCTGCTGCTCGGCGCTGAGGCCGCTCGACTCGCGGCTCGCGTACACCGCCGCGACCCGTGCGAACAGCTTGCTGTTCTGCGTGATCTGGTCGGCGTGCGCGGCGAACAGCGGCGACATCTCCCGGTCAACCGCCTGTACGTCCGTGCCGTTGAGCGTCGAGGTGTAGACGCCGAAGACGCGGGCGACGCGGCCGAAGGTGCGCCCCGAGCGCTCGAGCGCCGCGATCGTGTTGTCGAAGGTCGGCGCGTCGCGATTGGCGGCGATGCGCTCGACTTCCGTCAGCTCCGCGGCCATCGCGGTGCCGAGCGCGGGCTTGAAGTCGCCGACCCGTACTTTGTTGAACGGCGGTACCCCGCCGAAGGGCCCGCTCCACGGCGCCAGCAGCGGGTTGGCGCCGGCCGCTGCGGGCGGCGCCGCGTCGGCGTCGAGGGGCAGCGTCAGCAGCGTCGTCACGGTGAGGGCAAGGCCGGCGAGCCGGCGAAGGGTGCGATGGCGCATGGTTGCGTTCCAGGTGGCACGGCGAGGCCGTGCATCATACGCGCTCGAGCGCGCCGGCCTGAAGCCAGCCCTTGAGCCAGCCGGCGGCGGCGAGCGCCGCGGCGCCGCCGTCGCCGAGCGTCGCGGCGAGCTGCTCGCAGAGCGCGCCGAATGTGTCCCCGGCCAGCAGGCGGTCAAGGGCGGCGGCCTCGTCCGCCGGCAGCGAGCGGAACTCGGCGTCGAGGCGCGGCCGCAGGATCAGCCACTCGATCGGTGCCTGGCGCTCGGGCGCGGGATCGCACAGCGGCCCGCTCGCCGCGCCCGCATCGATGGCCGCCTTCGCGGCACGCCACGCCGCTACGGCGTTGGTGGTGGTGGCGAGCCTAGCGAGGCTCGGCACCGCGCGAAAGCGCAGCGCCGGCCAGTTGTCGGCGGCGACGCCGGCGAGGTCGGTGACGGCGGCTGGCTGCCCCGGCGCGGCGTCGAAAGCCGCCGCGAGCTGCCACTCGAACTCGGCGAGCTCCGCCCGCAGCTCGTCCTCGACGTCGCGCGCGCCGGCGGCGAGGTGCGCCGGCAGCTCGCGGCCGTAGTCGCGGATCGAACGGTGCACCGACGGCGTCACGGCGATGAACGCCGCGACGCGCGCCGCGAAGGCGTCGCGGCCGCAGCGCGCGGCGAGCGCCGGCAGCTGCGTGCCGAGCGCCTCGGCGAGCCGCAGCCGATAGCCCTCGGCGTAGATCTGCCAGCGCTCGGTGGCCGGCGGCGCGACCGCGGCCGCGAGTGCCGCAGGCAGCGCGCCGCCGTCATGGATGTAGCGCTGTACGGTGCGCTCGAGTTCGCCGAGCTTCATCAGGCGGCCTCGCTCAGGACCTGGCTGGCGATGGCGCGGGCGCGTCCGAGCTCGGCGACGAGTTCCTCGAGCGACGGGATGTTGTCGTCGCGCTCGAGCAACGTGCTCAGGCAGCCGAAGCGGCGCAGCGCGTGGCCGTAGAGATCCCACACCTCGTCGCGCACCGGCGCATCGTGCGTGTCGATCACGTGGGTGCCGAGGTCGAGGTGGCCGGCCAGGTGAAACTGCTGCACGGCCGCGGCCGGCACGCCGTCGAGGAACTGGCGCGGGTCGAAGCCGTGGTTGCGGCTGCTGACGTAGACGTTGTTGACGTCGAACAGCAGCCGGCAGCCGGTGCGGGCGACGAGCGCCGACAGGAACTCCCACTCGCTCATCGCCGAGCTCGTGTAGCTGACGTAGCTTGAGACGTTTTCCAGCACCAGCGGGCGCCGCAGCAGCTCCTGGACGCGGTGGATTCGCGGCGCCAGGTGCTCGAGCGCCTCGGTCGTGTACGGCAGCGGCAGCAGGTCGTGCAGGTTCGTGCCGCCGGTGCCGGTCCAGCAGAGGTGATCGGAGATCCATTCCGGCTCGCAGCGCGCGGCGAGCCGGGCGACGGCGGCCAGGTAGTTGAGGTCGAGCGGCGCGGTGCTGCCGATCGACAACGACACGCCGTGCATCACCACCGGGTAGCGCGCGCGGATCGCGTCGAGGAAGGCGAGCGGCCGGCCGCCGCCGACGAGATAGTTCTCGGTGATGACCTCGAACCAGTCCACCGCCGGCGCGGTGTCGAGGATCGCGGTGTAGTGCGGCGGCCGGAGGCCGAGACCGAAGCCGAGAGAGCGTCGCATGGCGAGACCCGCAGATCGAATTCCCGGGAGGGCAGGGCGCGGCGGCGGGCCGCCGCGCCCGCCGATCTTACTTCTTCGAGAGCGTCGCCTTGGCGGCGTCGCAGTCGGCCTTGGCCAGCTGCAGGAAGCCCTGGCCCTTGCACTTGTTCTGGCCCTGGCAGGAATTGTGGGCCGTCGCGCAGGCCGAGGTGCCCTTGCACGAATTCACGCCCTCGCACTTGATCTTCGCATCCTCGGCGTGCGCCAGCGGGGCGGCGACGCTCGAGAACAGCAGGGCGGCGGCGGTGGCAATGGCGGCGCCGGTGACGTTGGTCTTCATGACTCGATACCTCGTTGATGGATGACGTGATGATCGCAAACAGGGACCGGCGGCGACAGACCCGCCCGGCAGGCGGATCCCGGCAACCCGTCGCGCCGGCCCCCTCGGAGCGGCGGGTCGCCGATCGAAACGAACGCGGCTAGACGCGCGCGCCCTTCGCCGTGCCGCCGAGCGCGGCGTCGAGCGACCAGCGGCCGGGGCCGTAGACGGCGAGCACCAGCAGCATGAAGCCCCACAGCTGGTGCTGGCCGACCGCCGCCTCGAAACCGTCCTGCAGCAGCACGTGGCGGTAGGAGACGAAGGCCATCAGGTTCACGGCGAACAGGCCGACGGCGCCGGCGCGGCCGGCGAGGCCGGCGACGATCAGCGCGCCGAACACGAGCTCGCCGCCGGCGCCGGCGTAGGCCGCGAGCGGCGTCGGCAGCAGCGGCACGTGGTACTCGGTCGCGAACAGCGACAGGGTCTGCGGCCAGTCGCTGACCTTGAGCCAGCCGGACTTCAGGAACACCCAGCCGACGTAGAGCCGCGTCGCGAGCGCGAACGGCGCGGCGAGATAGCCTGCCGCGATCGCGAGCCCCTGCTCGAGGCTGCCGAGAGTCTGCCGTAGGTTCATCGATCGCATCCTTGCCTGGCGGTCCTGACGGCGCCTGTTCGGGGCGCACGTCGAACTAGACCGGCCCGCCGGGCATCTTCTTACACGCTTGCGGTGACGGCGGCGACGGCGCGTGACATGCTGCGCCGCGGCAGCGCCGGCCGCGATCGGATCCGCGTGTAGGATTCGGCCCGGGCGGCCCTGCCGCCGCGTAATAAGCCACCCGGAGGCCCGGTCTACGTCCATGAGCGACTCCGTTACGCCGCCGGCGCAGCAGACTCGGTTCGAGGCGCTGTGCGGACAGCTGCGCCCTGACCTGTACCGCTTCGCGTTCTGGCTGGCGCGCGATCGCGCGGTGGCCGAGGACGTGGTGCAGGACACGCTGCTGCGCGCCTGGCGTTCCTTCGCGAGCCTCGGCGACGAGGCCGCTGTGCGGCCGTGGTTGCTGACGATCGCGCGTCGCGAGTTCGCACGGCGCTTCGAGCGCAAGGTGCTGGAGACGGTCGACGTGGACGACCTGGCCGAGCTCGAGGATCCGGCACTCGCGGCGCAGGACTCGCAGGAGGTCCTCGACATGCGGGCCGCGATCTTCGCGCTCGAGCGCGACTATCGCGAGCCGCTGGTGCTGCAGGTGCTGATGGGTTACTCGACCGAAGAGATCGCAACGCACATGGAGCTCACCCCCGGAGCGGTGCTGACGCGCCTGTTCCGCGCCCGGCAGAAGCTGAAGGTTGCCCTGCTGGGCGGAGGCGAAGAGCCGTGAACTGCCTCGAGTTGCGTCGCGCGCTCGGTGCCGAGCCCGGCCGGCGCACGCCGGAGCTGGACGCACACCTCGAGCAGTGCGCCGCCTGCGCACGCTACGCGGCGGATCTGGCGCGCCTCGAGGTCACGCTGCGCCAGGCGCTCGAGATTTCGGTCCCGGCGGCCGGCGCGCGACCGGCGGCCGCGGTGAGCGAACGCGGCGCGCGGCCGCGCTGGTTCGCGCTCGCGGCGTCGATCGTCGGCGTCGCCTTGCTGTCCGGCGCGCTCTGGACGCTCTATCCGCGCGACGCGCTCGCGACCGCGCTCGTCGGCCACATGGCGCACGAGCCGCAGTCGCGCCGGAAAGGCGAGGTGCCCGTGCCGCCGGCAGCGCTCGCCTATGTGCTGCAGCGCTCGGGGGTCACGCTGGCGCCGGACGCGCCGCTGGTCAGCTATGCGCAGAGTTGCTGGTTCCGCGGCTGGTTCGTTCCGCACCTCGTGGTGCAGACGCCTGACGGGCCGATGACGGTGATGGTGTTGCCGCACGAGCGCGTCGCCACGGCGACGATGGTCGAGGAAGGCGGCTACCGCGTGGTGATCGTGCCGGCCGAGCGCGGCTCGATCGCGCTGCTCGCGACCGGGCCGGTCAGCGCCGCCAGCGTCGCGGCGATCGTCGCCCGCGTCGCCGCGGCGGTGCGCTTCACGGGCTGAACGGCGCGCCGGCACGGCGCCTCACCCTGGTCGCGAACTTCGCCGCCGGTGGTGCGGAAGGTCCAGCGGTAGTGATCGCGTTCGAACTCGAGCTCGAGCACGCCGTGCTCGCGCGCGAACGCCCGGTGGCCGGACGACAGCGACAGGTCCACCAGGTGCGCGCCGCCGGTGCCGACCACGAACTCGCGGATTCCCGTTTCGCGCGCGGCGCCGTCCGCATCGAGCGGCTCGAAAGACTCATAGAAGTGCTCGTGGCCGCTCAGCACCAGGTCCGCGCCGGCGGCGTCGAGCGCGGCCCAGGCAGGCTTCATGCGGTCGCCGTCGCCCTTGTGCAGGCCGGTCGAGAACAGCGCGTGGTGCCATAGCGCGACGATGCAGCGTCCGTCGCCGTCGATGGCCGCGAGTTCGCGCGTCAGCCAGCTGGTCTGGCGCGCCAGCGACTTGCCGGCGAGATCGCTGTCGAGGCCGACGACCCACCAGTCGCCGAGCGACGCGCGGAAATACGTCCGGCGCGGATTGCGCTCGCCGAAGTAGGCGAGAAAGTCACGCGGCGTGCCGGCGACGTAGTCGTGGTTGCCAGGCACCGCGTAGGTTGAGGACCGCAGCCGACCCCAGGTCGCCGCGTAGCAGCCCTCGAGCACCGCGCGCGTGGCGAACGGATAGGCGGCGTCGCCGAGCACGAACACCGCGGCGCCGTCAGGAATCATCCGTGCGGTCGCCGCGGCCGCAGTGGTCGCGGGGTCGCGGCCGCGACAGTCGGCAATGTCGCCGGCCGCGTAGGCGCGGACCCCGGCCTGCGCCGGCGCGGCCACGAGCACGGCCGCGAGCGCGCCGGCGACCAGGCGCACCGCGGCGCGGTGCGCCTGAGCCGTGCCTCCGGCGGGACCGCGTTCAGCCACGGGCGGACTCGTCGCCCGGCAGCGCCTGGGCGGCGGGCTGCGGTTGCGGCGGCGCGGCCGTTGCCGCGGCCGGCAGCATGCGCGCGCGGCGCCAGCCGCCGAAGCGGTAGTAAGCGATCGCGAGGCTCGCCGAGACCACGGAGGCCAGCGGGAAGCTCCACCAGATCGCGTCGGCGCCCCAGCTCGGCAGCAGCAGCATCGCGAACGGCAGGCGCACGATCCAGAGCGCGAAGAACAGCACGACCACGGGCGTCACGACGGCGCCGGTCGAGCGCACGACGCCGAACAGCACCATCGAGATGCCAAAGAAGACCCACGACGGCGCCGCGACCAGGTTCACGTGCCGCGCGATCTCGACCGCATGGCCGGCCGGCAGGAACAGGCGGAGCGCGGCGCCGTCGATCGCGACCAGCAGCAGCACCACTGAACCGGTCGCGAGGCAGACGAACAGCACGCCGGTGCGGGCCGTGCGCGCGACGCGGTCCCAGCGGCCGGCGCCAACGTTCTGCGCCGCCATCGAGGACACCGCGGCACCGAGCGCGAACGCGGGCATCTGCACGTAGTTCCACAGCTGCCACGCGGCCCCGTAGGCCGCGGTGGTGTCCGAGCCGAAGCGATTGACCAGCGTGATCATCGCCACCGCGTTGGCCGAGATCACGACCATCTGCAGGCCCATCGGCAGGCCCTTGCGCAGCAGCGTCGCGATGATCGCGGCGTCGAAGCGCAGCAGCGCGAGATCGCTGCCGCGCAGGCAGAGCGGGTTGCGGGTGCGGTACAGGTAGGCGAGCAGCGCCGTGAAGCTGACCGCGTTCGCGACCAGCGTCGCGAGCGCCGAGCCGGCGATGCCCAGCCGGGGGACGGGGCCGAGGCCAAAGATGAACAGTGGGTTGAGCGCGATGTCGAGGCCGACCGAGAGCAGCAGGAAGCGGAACGGCGTGCGCGAGTCGCCGGCACCGCGCAGCACCGCCATCACGTAGGTGTACAGATAGAGGAAGGGTAGCGCCGCGAAAATGATCCTGAGGTAGGCGCGGGCGTACGGCACCGCGTCAGGCGGCGTGTGCATCGCGGCGAGGAGCGGATCGGTGGCCAAGGCGCCGACCACCGCGAGGGCGATCGCGACCGCGCTGAAGAACGCCGCGCTCGCGCCGACCACGCGCCGCGCCTCCGCCGGCCGCCCGGCGCCGACGTGCTGGGCGACGAGGATGGTCGCCGCCATCGACACGCCGAAGGCGCCGCCGAGCAGCAGGAACAGCACCGTGTTGGCGTTCGAGGTGGCCGTCAGCGCTGCTTCGCCGAGAAACTGGCCGACCCAGACCGAATTGACCGAGCCGTTCAGCGACTGCAGCACGTTGCCGAGCAGGATCGGCAGCGCAAAGGCGAACAGCGTCGGCGCGATCGGCCCCTCGGTCAGTACGGTCGGGCGGGATCTCATGCGGACGGGTTGACGAGCAGCACCGACTTACCGACCGTCTGGCCGGCCTTGAGTTCCAGCAGCGCCTCGCGGGCGGCGGCGAAGGGGTAGCAGGCGCCGATGTGCGGCGCAGGCAGCTCAAGTGCGGCGAGCTCGGCATAGGCGGCCGGCACACGCTCGACCGACTCCCACAGCCAGATCAGGTTGAAGGCCAGCAGCGCGCGGTTCTGCGAGATCATCTCGAGCGGGTCAAGCCGGGGTCGCCGCAGCCAGCGCCAGGCGAGCCGCGTCCAGCCGCGGCGCGTGCCGCTCGGCATGAAGTCCGCCGCTCCGTAGAGGACGTAGCGGCCCTCCGGTGCGAGCCGGGCGAAGGCCGGCCGGAACCAGCGGCCGAGCACCGCGTCAAACACGACATCGAAGCCGCGCGCGCCGCGCGCCCGCAGCGCGGCGTCGAGCGCCGCGGCGTAGCCGCGTGGCTCGCGCAGCAGCAGCAGCTCGGCCGCGAGCCCGTGCTGCGCCGCCAGGTAGTCGATCTTGGCCTGGCTGCCGACGACCGCGACCGGCTGTGCGCCGAGGCGGCGTAGCACCGCAAGGGCCTGCAAGCCGACGCCGCCGGCGGCCGACTGGACGAGGACGGTGCTGCCGGCGCCGACCGCGCCGAGGCGGACCAGGCCGTACCAGGCCGTCAGCGCCTGCACCGGGAACGCGGCGCCGGCCTCGAAGGACCAACCGGCCGGGATCGGCGTGAGGTAGCGGGAGTCGACGTTGACGGCGGTCGCGTAGCCGCCGAAGCGCGTCAGCACGATGACCCGGTCGCCGACCGCGGGCAGCGGCCGGCCGGGGAGCGGCGCCCCCACGGCATCCACCGTGCCGGCCGCCTCGAGTCCAGGGACGAAGCTGCCGCGCGGCGTCGCCGAATAGAGACCGAGGCAGGCGAAGGCGTCGGCGAAGTTGAGGCCGACGGCTCGGATCGCGACTCGCACCTCGCCGGGCCCAGGTGGCTCGAGCGGCTCCTCGACGAGACGCAGGCGGTCAAGCGATCCGGCGCGATCGATGCGCCATGCGGCGCGGGGGCTCGGCATGGGATCATAGTAACCGCATGACTGAAACAAGTGCGCGGAGCAACGCGGTGCCGGCGGCGGTACCGGAAGCGGCGCCCGGCTGGCGACGCTGGCTGGCGCCCGCGGTCTCGGTGCTGCTGTTCGTCGTCGTCGCGGCGGTGCTGCACCACGTGCTCGGCAGTTACCGGCTCCACGACGTGCTGCAGGAACTGCGCGCGATCCCGGCGCGCGCGCTCGCCGGCGCGGCGCTGCTGACCGCCGGCAGCTACACGATGCTGACGCTGTATGACTGGCTCGGCATCCGCTACATCGAAAAGCCGGTGTCCTACGCGCGCACCGCGCTGACTTCGTTCATCGCCTACGCCTTCGGCCACAACCTCAGCCTCGCCGCGTTCACCGGTGCCGCGGTGCGCTACCGGATGTACTCGTCGGAGGGCCTGACCGCGGTCGACGTCGCCACCATCGTCTCGCTGTGCGCCCTGACCACCGCGCTCGGCGTCAGCATGCTCGCCGGCAGCGCGCTGCTGCTCGCGGCGCCGGGCGCCGCGGCGCTGCACCTCGGACACGCCGGCTCGCGGCTGATCGGCGTGGCGTTGCTCGGCTGGGTGCTCGCCTACGTCGCCTGGTCGAGCCGTGCCCGCGAGCCGGTGCTGCTCGGCTCCTGGGCGCTGCGGCCACCCGGCGCGCGCATCGCACTCGCGCAGGTCGTGGTTTCGGTCGTCGACCTGTCGCTATCCGCGGGCGTGCTCTACCTGCTGCTGCCGGCATCCGCCACCAGCGACTTCGTTAGCTTCGCCGGCATCTACGCGGTCGCGGTGGTCGGCGGCATCGCCAGCCAGGTGCCGGGCGGCCTCGGCGTGTTCGAGGCGATCCTGCTGCTGGCGCTGCCGCAGGTGCCGCCGCCGCAGCTGCTCGGCGCGCTGCTGGCGTACCGCGGTGTCTATTACCTCGCGCCGCTGACGCTGGCGGCGCTGGCGCTCGCGGTGCAGGAGCTCATCCGCCAGCGGCCGCGCCTCGGGCGCGCCGCGGGCGTCGCCGACACGCTGCTCGCGCCGGTGGCGCCGCAGCTGATCGGCGTGCTGGTGTTCGTCGCCGGGACGATCCTGCTGATCTCCGGCGCGACACCGGCGCTCGACGCGCGGCTCGGCAAGCTCACCGAGGTCGTGCCGCTGCCGCTGCTCGAGGTCTCGCACCTCGCCGGCAGCGTGGTCGGCGTCGGCCTGCTGATCCTCGCGCGCGCGCTGTTCCGGCGGGTCGCGGCCGCCTATCACCTGACGTTCTGGCTGCTGGTCGCCGGCATCGTCGCCTCGCTCGGCAAGGGACTCGACATCGAGGAGGCCGCGTACCTGTCGCTGGTGCTGCTCGTGATGTGGCTCGCGCGTCGCGCCTTCCATCGGCCGTCGACGATCATGAGCCAGCGCTTCACGCCGGTGTGGGTCGCGAGCGTCGCGATCATCGTCGCGCTCACCCTCTGGGTCGGCTGGCTGTCGGCGCGACACGTGCCGTACTCCGGCGACCTGTGGTGGTCCTTCGGACTCCACGGCCACGCGCCGCGGGTGCTGCGCGCCTCGCTGGTCGTGCTGGTGGTGCTCGCCGCGTTCCTCGCCGCACAGCTGCTCGCGCCGGCGCCGCCGGCGCCGCACGATCCTGCGAGCGTCGACCTCGATCGGGCGCGGCAGGTGATCGCGCGCGCCGACGCGAGCCTTGCCAACGCGGCACTCGCCGGCGACAAGCGGCTGCTGTTCCACCCGGTCGGCGACGCCTTCCTGATGTACCAGGTCAGCGGCGCCAGCTGGATTGCGCTCGGCGATCCGGTCGGCGCGGCCGAGCGCGACGAGGAGCTGGTCTGGAATTTTCGCGAGCTGGTCGACCGGCGCGGCGCGCGGACCGTGTTCTACCAGGTGAGCAGCCGCTCGCTGCCGCTGTACCTCGACCTTGGGCTGTCGCTGCTCAAGCTCGGTGAGGAGGCGCGCGTGCCGCTCGCCGACTTCAGCCTCGACGGCAGCGCGCGCGCCGATCTGCGCCAGTCGCGCCGGCGCGCGGAGCGCGACGGCGCGACCTTCGAGGTCGTGCCGCCGGACGGCGTGGCGGCGATTCTGCCGCGGCTGCGGCAGATCTCGGACGCCTGGCTCGCGGACAAGGCGACCGCCGAGAAGGGCTTCTCGCTCGGTGCCTTCAGCGAGCGCTACGTCGCCGAGTTCCCGGTCGCCATCGTCCGCGCCGAAGGCGACATCGTCGCCTTCGCGAACCTGTGGCCGACCGTGACGCGCGAGGAGCTGTCGGTGGACCTGATGCGCTTCGGGCCGGATGCGCCGCGCGGCACGATGGACTACCTCTTTATCAAGCTGATGCTGTGGGGCCGGAGCGAGGGCTACCGTTGGTTCAACCTCGGCATGGCGCCCCTGTCCGGTCTCGAGAACCGCGCGCTCGCGCCGCTCTGGCATCGGATGGGCAGCTTCCTGTTCCGCCACGGCGAATCCTTCTACAACTTCGAGGGGCTGCGGCGCTACAAGGACAAGTTCGAACCGGTCTGGGAGCCGCGCTATCTCGCCTCGGCCGGTGGCCTGCACCTGCCGCGCGTGCTGCTCGACGTCTCGACGCTGATTTCGGGCGGCCTCAAGGAGCTGATCACCAAATGACACCGTACCGCCTCTGGTCCGTCGCGCTCGCCGCCATCGTCGCCTTCGGATGCGCCCGACCGGCCGGCGCCGATACGGCCGCGCCGCCGAAGGCCGCCGCGCGGACGGCGCCGAAGCCCGGCACCGGTGGCGATGCGCCGGCACCGGCGATCGCCGGCGAGCTCAAGCTGAACTACGGGCCTTTCGGCGAGGTCACGGTCTACCGGCCGCGCGGCGCGGTGAAGAGCGTCGCGCTGTTCGTCTCCGGCGACGGCGGCTGGAACCTCGGCGTCGTCGACATGGCGCGGCACCTGCTGGAGGAGGACGCCGCGGTCGCCGGCATCGACATCCGCCACTACCTGAAGTCGGTGAACACGCCGGGTGCCGGCTGCAAGAGCTTCGCGGTGGACTTCGAGGGACTCGCGCACGAGGTCGAGCGGCGCCTGAAGCTCGCCGACTACCTGCCGCCGATCCTGGTCGGTTACTCGTCCGGCGCGACGCTAGTCTACGCCACCGTGGTCGAAGCACCGAAGGGCACCTTCGCGGGTGCGCTCAGCCTTGGTTTCTGCCCGGACCTCGACGTGACGCAGAAGATCTGCAAGGGCAGCGGCCTCGGCTACGAACTGCAGTACGCGAAGACGCCCGTACCGCCGCCGGTGAAGGGCGTGCTGTTCAGCGCCTCGAACAGCAACGTGACGCCGTGGATCGCGTTCCAGGGCGAGGCCGACCAGGTGTGCAGTCCGCCGGGGACGCGGGCCTTCGTCGCCGCCACCTCGAGCGCCGAGCTCGTCTGGCTGCCGAAGGTCGGTCACGGCTACTCGGTGGAGCGCAACTGGCTGCCGCAGTTGCGGGTGGCCTACCAGAAGCTCGCGGCGCACGCGGCGCCTCCCCGGGTCACGCTGTCGGAAGTCGCGGACCTGCCGCTCGTCGAGGTGGCGGCAACGACCGCCGCTGCCGCGGGCAGCGAGCAGCTGTTCGCGGTGCTGCTGACCGGCGACGGCGGCTGGGCCGGGATCGACCAGGACGTGGCGTCGGCGATCGCGGCGCGCGGCATCCCGGTGGTCGGCTGGAACTCGCTCAAATACTACTGGCAGGACCGCACCCCGGAGGCAGCCGCGCACGACTTGGAGCGCATCGTGCGTCGCTACGCGGCGGCGTGGCGGCGCCCGAAGGTCATCCTGGTCGGCTATTCGTTCGGCGCCGACGTGCTGCCGTTCCTGTACACGCGCCTGCCCGCGGAGCTGCGCGACACGGTTCGCAGCGTCAGCCTGCTCGGGCTCAGCGACACGGCGAGCTTCGAGTTCCACGTCGCCGACTGGATCCCCGGCGCGGACGGCAGCGGCCGGGCGACGCTGCCGGAAATCGGGCGGATGGGCGCGGCCGCGGTGCTGTGCCTGTACGGCGCCGAGGAGACGGACAGCCCCTGCCGCAGGCTGAGCGGTCCCGCGCGCAAGGCCGTCGCGCTCGCGGGCGGCCACCATTTCGGCGGCGACTACCAGACGCTCGCGACGCAGATCCTCGATTCCGTCGCGCGCTGATCGCGCAGCGCGTCGCCGCCACGCGCCGTCAGCCGGGAGCGGTACATTCGCGCTCGGGACCAAGCCCTCGTCCTTGGTTTTGCACTGCAAGACGAATTCGCGACCAAGCGTCCCATATTCGCAACGAATTTCGCCTCGGTTGGGACAAACCTGCCCAATCGGCGGCGAACCGCGGCTTTCCCATTGCGCGAATACGTACACCCTGTAGTATTTTCAGCAACAGGCGGCGGCGTGGGACGGCCGGCCGCGTGGAACGAGGGCGCAAACGCTTTCGATTCTGACTGCGTTCACGAAAACATGGGGGCTCGACAATGACCAATTCCAATCGCGCGCTACGGCGCGCGGTCCGCTTTTCGCTCGCTGCTTCGGCGCTCGCTGCCGGTGGTCCGCTCGCCTACGCCCAGACCGCGCCCGCGGCGAGCGCGCCGGCGGCCACGGTTGAGGACGTCGTCGTCACCGGCTCGCGCATCATGCAGTCGCCGAACGCCATCTCGATCAGTCCGGTCACCAGCGTGACCGCAACCGAGATTCAGCAGACGGGTCTGACGCGGGTTGAGGACCTGCTGAACAATCTGCCGCAGGTCGTGGCCGAGCAGGGCTCGGGCCTCGCGATCAGCTCGAACGGCACGGCGACCATCAGCCTGCGCGGCCTCGGCTCCAACCGCACCCTGGTGCTGGTCAACGGCCGGCGACTGAACCCGGGCGGCGGCATCGGTCTCAATTTCGGTTCGGTGCCGGACATCAACCAGATCCCGGCCGACATGATCGAGCGCGCCGACGTGCTCACCGGCGGCGCATCCGCCGTGTACGGTGCCGACGCGGTCGCCGGCGTCGTCAACTTCGTGCTCAATACGAAGTACCAGGGTATCAAGCTCGACGCGAACTACAGCTTCAACAACCACAAGAACGACAGCGGCCAGTACCTCGGCTACCTCGATGCCGCCGGCATCCAGCGTCCGCCGGGCAGCGTCAACACCGGCCAGACCCAGGATCTGTCGTTCCTCGCCGGCTCGAACTTCGCCGACAACCGCGGCAACGCCACGTTCTATGCGACGTACGCGCACGCGCAACCGGTCGCCGGCTACCAGATCGACCATTCCGCCTGCACGCTGAACGGGCCGTCGTCGATCATCCCCGGTGCGCCGAGTTCCATTAGCTGCGGCGGCTCGAGCACCAGCGCGACTGGCCGGTTCACGGAGCTTGGAACGGTTGGCGGCGCCAACAAGCGCCTCTTCAGCCGCACGGTCGATGCCACCACCGGCGCCTTCCGCCCGTTCGGCGGCGGCGACTTCTACAACTACGGCGCGCTCAGCTATTTCCAGCGCGGCGCGGAGCGGTTCACCTCGGGCCTGTTCCTGAACTACGACGTGACCGAGCACACCAATGTCTACTCCGAGTTCATGTTCGCGCGCAACACGTCGACGGCTCAATACGGGCCGAGCGGCGCATTCGCCTACACGCTCTTCAAGACCCAATGCAGCAATCCGCTGTTTACCGCCGGAGAGGCGTCGATCATCTGCGATCCGACCAATCTGGCGGCGAACCAGGCGCTGTACGGCCTGACGGGTAACAACGTGGAGCTGCGCATCGCTCGCCGCAACGTCGAAGGCGGCGGACGACTCGACAACTACACCTCGAACTCCTTCAAGGAAGACCTCGGCATCCGCGGCAAGATTGGCGAGGCGTGGTCGTACGACGCCTATGGTCAGATCGGCATCACGGCGTTCAGCAACAACGAAGGCAATTTCCTCGGCACGCAGCAGATCAACAACGCCCTCAATGTCGTCGCCAATCCGGCGACCGGCGGCGTGCCGGGCGTCGCTCCCGGCACCCCGGTCTGCCAGTCCGCGCTCGACAAGTCCGATCCGACCTGCGTGCCTTGGAACATCTACGTGCCGGGCGGCGTGACCCAGGCAGCGCTCAACTACATGACGGTACCCTCGACCTGGACGACGAAGACCTCCGAGTACATCGCCTCGGGATCGCTCACCGGCGACCTCGGCAAGTACGGCGTCAAGGTCCCGTCGGCGGCGAGCGGAATCGTCGTCAACGTCGGCGCCGAGTACCGCCAAGAGACCTACAACTTCGATCCGGACTATATCTTCGCAAATGGCTTTGCGTCCGGCGGCAATGGCGCCGCGCGCCCGATCCACGGCGAGTTCCACGTGACGGAGCTGTTCACGGAAATGCGCCTTCCGCTGATCGACGAAAAGCCGGGCGCGTACAACCTGGCCGCCGAGGCGGGCTACCGGTACTCGGACTACACCTCCGGATTCAAGACCAACACCTACAAGGTCGGCCTCGAGTGGGCGCCCATCCAGGACCTGCGCTTGCGCGGCAGCTACAACCGCGCCATTCGTGCGCCGAGCCTGAGCGACCTGTTCTCGCCGCCCGTGGTCGGTGCCGGCGGCACTGCGGATCCGTGCTGGGGTCCGACGCCGGCCTACAGCCTCGCGCAGTGCCAGCTGACCGGCGTGAGCGCTGCACAGTACGGGAACATCGAAGCGAACCCCGCGGCGCAGATCAACAACGTGCTGGCCGGCAGCCGTACGCTCAAGCCCGAGACCGCCGACACCTACTCGTTCGGCTTCGTGGCGCAGCCCCGGGCGATCCCGAACCTGATCGTGTCGGTGGACTACTACGACATCAAGATCAAGAACACGATCCAGACGCTGTCGACCAACACGGTGATCGCGAACTGCGTGAAGTCGGGTAACGCGAACTCGCCGCTCTGTGGCCTGATCCACCGCGGCGCGGACGGCGCGCTGTGGACGGACGTCACCGAGTTCGTGGACACGACCGAGCAGAACATCGGCAACGTCTCGACCTCGGGCATCGACCTCAAGTCGCACTACCGCTGGGACCTGGGCAGCATGGGCAAGCTGGCCATGGACCTGGTCGGCACCAAAGCGATCAGCTTCGTCACCCAGCCGCTGCCCACCGGGGGTTCGTACGACTGCGTCGGGCTCTGGGGCAGCACCTGCAATGCGCCGCTGCCGAAGTGGCGGCACGTGCTCAACAACACGTGGATCACGCCCTGGGGCGGATTCGACCTCACCGCGCGGTGGCGCTACATCGGGTCCTCGGAAGTCGACCGGTCAAGCTCGAACCCGCTGCTGGCGGCGCCGTTCTACGCCTCGACGGCGCACATCGGCTCGTACAACTACATCGACCTGTCGGCGTCGATGCCGGTCAGTTCCGGCGTGAGCATTCGACTCGGCATCAACAATCTGACCGACAAGAACCCTCCGCTGGTGCTCAATGGGACGTTCTCGGACTGCCCGAACACGACCTGCAACGACAACACCTGGGCGGGCACGTACGATGCTCTCGGTCGTTACATCTACGCGCACGTGAGCGCGAAGTTCTGATCGACGTCGCGGGCAGGGCGGCAAGGAAAGAACGGCGGGCCTCGGCCCGCCGTTCTCTTTCCGGGGCGCACCTGCACCTGACGCGTGGCGGATCGCTCCGCCGGCAGGTGCGCGCGGCCCGGCGCTCGGCGCCTGCGCCGACGCCGGGCAGCTACTGCGCGCGCATCACCCGGTAGCTGCGGCGCGACGGTGTCTGCATGAGGTACGAGCCGAGCGAAGCCCGACGGATCGTGACCGGGTCACCGCGCTCCAGGCGCACGTCGCTGTCGCTGACGGTCCAGGTCTGGCCGTTGTCGAGTTCCAGGCGCATCGGGCCAGCGCGCGACTGGGTGATGCCGACCACCACGGCTTGGATCGACGCCGGCTCCTCAGCGGCCGCGCTGAACCGCGGCCTGTTGTCGCCGAAGCTCGTGCCGGGGGACGCGGCCGGCGTCGGTGGCGCAGGGCCGCCAACCAGTGTCGCGGCAGGCAACGCGGCAGCGCGCGCCGTGCCGGCACCGGAGGCACTCGCCGATCCGGCCGGCGGGCGGCCAGCCAGCCGGTCGTAGCAAGCGAGGCGCTTCTCCGGCGCATCGATCGCGGCGCAGCGCGTGAGCTCGTCCGCGCGCGTGTCGGTCGCGGCGAGCGCGAGCGCGAGCGCCGCGAACGACACGCGCCGCGCCGCCCCTCGCCGGGTCACAACGCACTCTCCGCGCGAAGCGAATAGTGCCGACCGTAGAGTTCGGTCGCGACCTGAATCATGTCGCGCTCCGCCGCGCTCAGCAGCGGATTCCAGATGTCGAAGATCAGGATGGCGCGCGGCGTGTCGGACAGGTTCCAGGCCTCGTGTTCGATGGTGTCGTCGAACACCCAGGCCTGTCCCGGGACCCATTCGCGCGTCGTGCCGCCGACCCGGAAGCCGCAGGCCGGCGGCACTACCAGCGGCAGGTGCACCGTGCAGCGCGTGTTGGTGACGCCGGTATGCGGCGGAATCCGAGTATTGGGGTCGAGGATCGAGAAGAACGCGGTGGGTGCACGGCCGGCGACCCGGCAGCGTGGGGCGGTCTCGAGCACCCGCGCCGTGGTTGGGCACTGTGCGATGTGCCCGGCGACCGCCTCGCTCTGGTTCCACAGGAAGTACGCGCTCCAGCGCCGCGACCCGTTCAGTTCCCGGAACTGGTCGAGCGGCAGGCCAGTCGGAAAATCGATGTACGGCTGCAGCCCGTCGCGGTCGGCCACCAGCACGCGCAGCAGTTCGGCACGGATCTCGCCCGCCGCGGCCTCGATGGCGTCGAGCCACGGGAAGTCGGCGCGCTCGAAGAACTCGATTGCCGGCAGTTCCGGGAAGTGCATCCAGGTCGGCTGAGCAGGGAATACCCGCCGCCGGCCCAAGAGCGCCTCGAGGCACAGGTCCACGCGTCGTTGCCGGCCACCACCATGACGCTGGCGGATGGCGGCCAGCGGCTCCTCGAGCACGGCGTTCAGCGCCGCAACGTCCGCCGCCACCATCGCGCGAGCATGCTGCAGCGTCGCCTCGATGCCGGGCGGCAGCTGCGCGCCGGGCGGCAGCGAGTCGAGTGCGTTCTGGTACATGCGCGCCGCATTGCGCGGCTCGCCGGTGTCCTCGAGGTAGGCGGCCTTCTGCAGCAGCGCCGACAAGTGCCGCGGCTCGAGCTCGAGCGCCTTCTCGAGCGCGCCGAGCTCCTCAGTGCTCCGCCCGAGCGCCTTGAGGCTGCTGGCGAGATTCGCCCACAGCGCGGGGTGGCGCGGGTCGCCGGCAGTCGCGCGCACGAAGAGCGCATGGGCCTGCTCGGCCGCCCCGCGCGCCAGCATCCGTACGCCGAGCGCGTTGAGCACCGCCGGATGATGCGGCGCCTGCTGCGCGAGGCGCGCCAGCAGCTGGTCCGACTCCATGATCCGGCCGCTCGCGGCCTCCGCGCGGCAGGCCTGCAGCAGGCGCACGATCGCCGCCTCGTCCAGCGGCGCGGGTAGGGCGGTGTTCATGCAGGCGGCCTCACGCGGTGCCTTGCGGCGCCGGGACGATTGTAGCGCGCGGGGCGGGACCGGTCTTCCGCCGCGCGCGTTGACTCACCCGCCCGACTCCGCTTAGATGACGCGATCGCGCACCGGTCGTCCACGCGAGCCCAGCCCACGACTGGTGCGCTCGCCAGGGCGCCGCCCCGCCGCCGATCTGGAGTGATCCCTGAGCGCGAGTGCCAGTGTAGATCTCGAGCTGATGCGCGCCGCCGCGATCCTCGACTCCGACCCGGTGGCTGCGGCCCGGCGCGCGAGCGACATCGTCGCCGCCGACCCGGCGCACAGCGGGGCGGCCTTGCTGCTGGCCGCTGCGCTGCGCCGGCTCGGCGATCCGCAACGGGCCGTCGCGGTGCTCGAGGCCACCGTGGCGGCGCATCCCGGGGTTCCCGTATTCCAGCTTGAGCTCGGTCGCGCCTGCGCGGCGGCTGGGCGGGGCGGCGCGGCCCTCGCGGCCTTTCGCAGCGCGGTCGCGCTCGATGCGGAGCTGGCCGACGGCTGGTGGGAGCTTGCGGCGCAGCTGTACGCCGCGGGCGACGCCGCGGGCGGCGACGCCGCCTACTCGAACTTCGAGCGCCGCATGCCAGATCCGCCCGGGCTGCAGGACATCCTCGCGGCGCTCGCCGATGGCCGCATCGATACCGCCGACGCGCTGCTTCGCGAGCGGCTGCAGCGGACTCCGGGTGAGGTGGCGGCGCTACGCCTCCGGGCGCAGGTCGCGATGCGACGCAACGACCTCGCCGCGGCCGAACGGCTGCTGGACGAGTGCCTCGAGCTCGCACCGGGATTTGCGCGCGCCCGCTACGACCTCGCCTGCGTGTACTTTTCGCAGCAGCGGCCGCAGGAGGTGCTGGCGCTCCTCGAACGGCTGCTGGCGCTCGACCCCGCGCACTGGGCGTGCCGCATCCTGAAGGCGCGGACCCTGCGACTTGTCGACCGCATGGGCGAGGCGATCGCGCTGCTGGAAAGCGCGGTTGCGCAGCATCCGGAAGACGACGCCGCCTGGCTGCTGCTCGGTCACGTGCGGCGCGAGATCGGCGATCAGGCGCTGGCGATCGACGCCTATCGCCGCGCGCTTGCGCTGCGGCCTGATTCGGCGGAGGTCTACTGGAGCCTCGCGAACCTCAAGACCGTGCCCCTGGAGGCTGCGGACGTCGACGCGATGCGCCAGTTGCTGACGCGCGGCGCCTTGTCCGGCGTCGACCGCGAGCGCCTCGAGTTCGCGCTCGGCAAGGCGCTCGAGGATGAGCGCTGCTACGCCGAGTCGTTCGCGCACTACGCGCGCGGCAACGCGCTGCATCGCGCGACCAACGGCTACGACGCGGACGCGGCCAGCGCGGCGGTGCAGCGCGCGCGGACGCTGTACACGCCGGACTTCTTCCGTGAGCGGGACGGCTGGGGCAGCGCGCGCCCGGATCCGATCTTCATCGTCGGCGTGCCGCGCTCCGGGTCGACGCTGCTTGAACAGATGCTGGCCAGCCACCCGCGGGTCGAGGGGACGCGCGAGCTTTCCGAGCTGTCGGCGATCGTCTCCGAGCTCTGCGCACGCGCCGAGGCGGGCGCGGCTCTGGCCCATCCGGATCTGGTGGCGGGCCTCGGGCGCGGGGAGATCGAGGCTGCGGCCGAGCGCTATCTCGAGCGCACCCGGATTCATCGGCCGCTCGGCAGGCCGCGTTTCATCGACAAGATGCCGGCCAATTTCAGCCACGTCGGCCTGATCCGCCTGATGTTCCCGAACGCCTCCATCGTCGACGCGCGCAGGCATCCGCTCGCCTGCGCGTTTTCCTGCTACAAGCAGCTGTTCGCCTTCGGCGCCGCCTTCAGCTACGACCTGACGGAGCTCGGTCGGCACTTAAGCGACTACGCCGAGCTGATGGCGCATTTCGACGTCGTGCTGCCGGGCTACGTGCACCGCGTCTACTACGAGCGCCTGGTCGCCGAACCGGAGGCCCAGCTGACGGCGCTGCTCCGCCACTGCGGCCTGCCCTTCGACGCGGCGTGCCTGCGCTTCCACGAGAATCGCCGCGTCGTGCAGTCGGTCAGCTCCGAGCAGGTGCGGCGGCCGCTCTATTCCGAGGGCGTCGATCAGTGGCGCCACTACGAGCCGTGGCTGGGACCGCTCAAGGCGGCCCTTGGCGATCTCGTCGACCGCTATGCCGCGGTGGCGGAGCCGCCGCTGCCCCGGCGGTAGAGGCCGAGCGGACAGTCGCGACGGCATCGAACGCACGCGGCCGCCGGGGCCGGACGCACTTTGCCCGCGACAGGAACGTACGGCCGTCCACGTCGTTCTGGCATCATCGGCGACAGGCTGGCACGGCGGCGGTCTGGAGCGCCGAGTTCACGCCGCTCAGCGGTGGCGGCGCCGCGACGTCCGGCACTGGAAGGGATGATGGCACGCGACCTCGCCGCGGATCTCGAGATGCTACGCACGGTTCGCGCCTACGCGCAGAACCGCGACTGGACGCGGGCCGGCGCCATGGCCGAGCGGGCGCTCGCCGACGGCTTCGAGCACCCGCTGCTTTTCAACGTCGCGGCCACGCGACTCGAACAGGCGGGGCGCTTCGAGGAGGCGGTGCAACTGCTCGAGCGCGCGGTCACGATCGCACCCGACGACGTCGGCGTGCGCAACGCGCTGGCGATGGGCCTGCAGCGGGTCGGCAGGCCCGCGGACGCGCTGGGGCAGTCAGACGAGCTCCTGCGGCGCCACCCCGGCCTGGGCTTCGCGCACGCCAACCGCGCCAACGCGCTGCTCGCGCTCGGCTGGCTCGGTCAGGCGCGCGACGGCCACCTGCGCGCGCTGGCGCTCGAGCCGGGCAACGTCGCCGCGATGGCCGCGCTCGCCTCGATCGCCAGTCACCGCGGCCAGCACGACGAGGCGCGCGAATGGGCGACGAAGGTGCTGGTCCTGGTGCCGAACTTTCCGGACGCGGTGCTGAGCCTCGCCGCCGCGGAGCTGGCCGACGGCGCCCCCGGACGCGCCGAGACGCTGCTGCGGCAGCTACTCGTCGACCCGCGCCTGGCGGCCATCGACTGGGCGCGGGCGCACGGACTGCTCGGCGACGTGCTGGATGCCGCCGGCAGCTACGAGGCCGCGTGGGCCGCGTATGCGGCCTGCAACGAGCGGCTGCAACGCATCCTCGACCGCTTCGCGGCCGATCCCGGCCCGCGGCGCTACGCGCGCCGGCTCGGCGCGGCCTTCGCCGGCGCGGGCTGTCGCGACTGGAGCGCCAGCGCGCCGCCGGCGACGGTTTCGGCAGCTGAGCTCGGGCACGTGTTCTTGCTGTCGTTTCCCCGCTCGGGCACGACGCTGCTCGAGGTCGCCCTCGACGGCCATCCGCAGGTCGTGAGCCTGGACGAGCACGAATTGCTCACCGAGTCGGTCACGCGCTACCTGCGCGATTCGCCGTCGCTCGATGGGCTGCTGGCGGCCGACGCGCGCGAGATCGACACGCTGCGCGCCGCCTACTGGGAGCGCGTGCGACACGCAGGAGTCGACCCGGCTGGCAAGCTGTTCATCGACAAGCACCCGTTAAATACCTTGAAGCTGCCGCTGATCGCCCGGCTGTTTCCGCATGCCAGAGTGCTGTTCGTGCGCCGCGACCCGCGCGACGTCGTGCTCGGCTGCTTTCGTCGCCGATTCAAGATGAATGCGGCGATGTACGAGCTGCTGACGCTGCCGGGCACGGCAGACTTCTATGACGCGGTCATGGAGTTCGCGGAGCTAGCGCAGCCGCTGCTGGGGCTGGAATGGCGAAACGTGCAGTTCGAGAGCCTGGTCGCCGACTTCTCCGGGCAGATGCGCGCCATCTGCGGATTCCTCGACCTCGAGCCGGCCGATGGCCTAGAGGACTTCGGTGCCCGCGCGCGGCTGCGCGAGCACGCGACGCCGAGCACCGCGCAGCTCGCTCGCGGCCTCGATCGAACGGGCGCTGGCCACTGGCGGTACTACGCATCGGCTCTGCAGCCGGTGCTGCCGCTGCTGGCCCGCTGGGTCGAGCGGTTCGGCTATCCGGCGTGAGCCGCCGAGTCTGGCGCCGCTACGGCGCCGATTCGGACAGCGTGAACCAGCAGTTGAAGGCGATCGTGATGCGCTCACCCTCACCCTCGAAGGGCTTGACGTCGTGCAGCAGGTAGGACGGGAAGATCACCAGCTGCCCGGCCTGCAGCTTGACGCTGCGGATCTGCACGCCGAACGGCGGCGGGATCCGAGCGATCGCGGCGTCGAGGTACATCGCGCTCGGCAGCATCGGATTGACGAGCGTCAGCGCGCCGCTCTCGGGCTTGCCGGCGTCGTGCTGTCCCGGGTCGACGCAGTAGACGCCGCTCCATGAAGCGTTCGGGTGGTTGTGCAGGCCGAAGTAGCCGCCGCGCCGCGTCACGTGCACCCAGGCATCGTTGTAGATCTGCAGCCGCTGGACGGTTGCGAGGTCGTAGCCGTTGAGCTGCCCGATCACGGCGAGCAACTGGTCCCAGCAGTGGCGTTTCAGTTCCTGGATTGCAGGGTCCGGATCGCGAAACAGGTCGAAATGGCTTTCGTAGACCGGCGCGTTGCGCTGGGTCAGCGGCCGCGGATTGGCGCCGGCGACACCGCGACCTTCCTGTGCGAGCGCGAAAACTCGCAGCGCCGCGTTCAGGCGCGCGGGGTCCGGATGATGGCTGAAGGCGAAGGGCACGGCGAACAGCGGCAGGATTTCGGGCGCGGGCATGGGCGACCTCGGTCAGCGGCGGCGTGGACGGTCGCTGGCGATTCTAGCCGGTGCGGGGCCTGCCGATCCGGGCGCTATACTTCTGGCGTATGAGCAGACTCCCGGACGCCGTCGCCGGCCGACCGACGCCGGCAGAGCAACACGTGCTCGCGCTGATGTCCGCCTGCGACCGGGCGCTCGCCGAGCGCTGCGACGCCGATGCCGCGCGGGCGTTGCGCGAGGCGGAGGCGATCCTGCCGGACCACCCGCTGGTGCTCCACGAGCGCGCGCGTCGGGCGCTCGGGGCCGGCGATCCCCGCGCAGCCCGTGCGCTGCTCGAGCAGGTCGTCGCCCGAGCGCCGGGCCACCCGCCGTTCTGGCTGAGCCTCGCCGACGTCCTCAGGGTGCTGGCCTACGCCGACGAGGAACTTGCCGCGCTCGAGCAGGTGCTCAAGCTCGAGCCGGTCCACCCGCTCGCGCTGCTGCGCAAGGGCGCGCTGCTCGACCGCATGGGCAAGCGCCGCAGCGCCGTCATGACTTACGGCAACGCGCTCGCCACGCTCAAGCCCGAGCTGCGCCTGCCGCCGGCGATCGAGGCGCTGGCCGCCGAGGCGCGCCGGCGCGTCGCCGAGGGTGCGGCTGAGCTCGACTCAGTGATCGCGCAGCGGATCGGGCCGCTCCGTGCTGGCCGGGACTTGAGCGAACGACGCCGCTTCGAGCGCTGCATGGACCACCTGCTCGGTCGCGCGCAGGTTCACCATCCGCAGCCCTCGTTCATGCTGTTTCCCTACCTCAGCAATTTCGAGTTCTACGAGCGCGGCGACTTCCCGTGGCTCGACTCGATCGAGGCGGCCACCGACGCAATCCGCGAGGAGTGCCTCGGCGTTCTCAGCGACGACGCCGCCGGCATCAGGCCGTACGTCGCCTACCGCGACGGCGTGCCGCTCGCGCAGTGGGCGGAGCTCAACAACTCGCGTCGCTGGGGCGCGTACTTCCTGTGGAACCAGAGCGAGCGCGTCGAGGATCACATCGCGCGCTGTCCACGCACGGCGGCGGTGCTCGCGGCGGCGCCGCGCGTCGACATCCCGGGACGCGGGCCGACGGCGTTCTTCTCGATCCTCGACGCGCGCACCCGGATCCCGCCGCACCATGGCGCGACCAACACGCGCCTCACGGTGCACGTGCCGCTGGTGGTGCCGCCGGGCTGCGGCTTCCGCGTCGGCAGCGACAGCCGCGAATGGGCGGTCGGCTCGGCGTGGGTGTTCGACGACACCGTCGAGCACGAGGCCTGGAACGGCTCCGACCTGCCGCGCGCGATCCTGATTTTCGATATCTGGCACCCGCAGCTGACCGCGCTCGAACGTGACCTCGTGCGCGAGACGACCGTGGCGCTGGCCGACTACTACGGCGCCGAGGGCATGCCCTCGATGGAGCTATGAACATGCGACACCCCGTGACTGGCCGGTGGCGCGGGAGCGCGCGGCTTGCGGGCGCGGCGCTGCTCACGCTGGTCGCGACCGGCGCGTCGGCAGCCGACCGGCTCGCGCCACTGCTGGCGTGCCGAGCGCTAACCGACGACGCGGCCCGGCTCGCGTGCTTCGACCGCGAGAGCACAACGCTCGCCCCGGCGGTCGCGAAGCCGGCGCTGTCGCCGGAGCAGAAGTTCGGCCTCGATCCGCGCGCGCTGGCCGCCAAGGAAGCCGAGCAGGGCCAGCCGCGCTCGGACGTCGATGCGCTCGAGTCGAAGCTGGTCGCGGTGCGTGCCGCACCCGACGGGCGTCACGTGTTTACGCTCGACAACGGCCAGGTGTGGCGCCAGCTGCAGCCCGGCTCCGACCTGCTGCTCCAGGCCGGTGACGCGATCAAGATCGTGCGCGGCGCGCTCGGCTCGTTCCTGCTGACGGCGCCCGGGCCGCGCAGCTGCAAGGTGATGCGCGTCCGCTGAGCCGGGCGCCGGCTCAGTCGACGGCGATGCCGGCGGCCTCCAGCCGCTCGCGCAGCGGCCGCAGCCCCTCCGCGTAGTGCCGCCACTGCTCGAGGGACGAGTCGTACACGGGCTGGCGCACCTGCACCGAGCTCGCAGTCGTGACTGCGCCTGCGGCGCTGTGGAAGTCGAGGCAGGCGGCCTCGAACGGCAGGCCGCAGTAGTCGAGCACCATCCGCGTCGTCGCCTCCTGCGAGCGCACGATGTCCTCGTAGGCGACGTCCAGGATCCGTCCCGGCAGGATCCGTTGCCAGTGCGCCATCATTTCCCGGTAGCCGATGTAGAAATCGGCGAGCTCGCCGAGCTCGTAGGAAAACGAGAAGCCGCGCGTGAAGCGCGTCTTGAAGACCGCGTAGCACGCGGCGAGCGGCTGGCGCGTGAGGTGCAGGATCCTGGCATTCGGGAACGCCCGCAGGATCAGCGCGCAATAGAAGAAATTGGTCAACTGCTTGTCGCTGAAGCGCGGCCGGTCACCGCGCCACGGCCGCACGCGCGCCAGGTACTCGGCGGCGAGCTCCGCACCGTCCATGCGCCCAAGCAGCGCCGCGTACTCGTCGATCTCGAGGTCGACCGGCGGCCGGGTGCGCGCGATCACGCCGCCGATGGCCTCGAACAGCACCGCGAGCTCGCCGCCGGAGTGCACCTGCGAGTGGCTGCCGAGGATGCGCTCCAGCAATGTCGTGCCGGTACGCGGCAGGCCGACGACGAAGATCGGGCTCTCGCCGGTCGTGTCGGCGGCGAGCGGCTCGAGCGCCGGGAATTGGCCGACGATGCTCTGCATCATCCGCACGTCGCGGCGCACGTCGTAACGCAGGCGCGTGCGCTCGAGGCCGTTGCCCGCCCGCACGTGGCGCCAGCTGGCTTGGTAGTCGCCGAGATCCTCGTGTGACTTGGCCAGCGCAAAATGCAGCGGTGCCGCGTACTCGGCGTCGGTCGGGTTGCGGGCGAGCGCGGCCTCGAGCGCCGCGACGGAGTTGTGCTCGGCACTCTGCCGCTGCAGCTCGCCGCGCGCCTTGAGCGCCTCGACCTCCATCGGGTTCAGCTCGAGCACCGCCTCGTAGTCGGCCGCCGCCTGCTCGAAATTGCCGAGGAAGCGCTGTGCCGCGGCGCGGTGTGAGCGCAGCTCCGGGTCCCGCGGCGCGGCGGCGATGGCGCGGTCGAACACCGCTACGGCCCGTTCGTACTGCGCGGCATGGTTGAAGAACAGGCCGACGGCCGTCAGCGCCGCCGCATTGCTCGACGCCGCGGCGATCGCCGCCTCGGCTGCCGTGATCGCGTCGCCGCTGCGGCCGAGCGTCCACAAGCACTCGGCGCGATGCAGCTGGCACTCGAAGTCGTCAGGTCGCGCCGCGAGGCCGCCATCGATGAGCGCGAGCGCCTCGTTCTTTCGATCGATCAGCAACGCGACGAAGCTGCCGAGCAGCCAACCGGCCGTTTCGGTCGGCCACGCGGCGCGACAGGCCGCGGCCGCAGCCGCGGCGCGGCTCCAGTCCCGCACGTCCATGCGCGCGGCGATCTCGCGCCTGAAATCCATCACGCTCGGCGTCGTCATCGCGGGTCGTTCCTGCGCGTTGCGAGGGCGGCATGGTGCGGGCTTGGGCTCGGATCGTCCAGTCAGGGCCCGTGCACCGTTGTTGCTTTACGACAACATGTCGGCGCGGGCCAGCCATCGGGCCGGTCGCGACCCCCGTTCGGCGGTGCTGGCGGTTGCCTGGGCCTCCCCCGCAGCGGCATCCCGGCGCACCCGGCGGCTCGGGAATTGGCGGTCAATCGACTGTTTGACAGAACAATATTGGAAAATCGTCCGGCACGTCGTCGACGTTTCCATCACCGCTCTGAAATCGTGGCCGCTGCCGGGCGTCGCGGGACCACCTTGTGGTGACGTTCCGACACCGTGCTATATTGCGCGCATCGGCGAAATACCTAGAGACGCTCAAACGTCCGCCAGAGGGAGTTACCGCCTTGCGAGGCTCGTCGGGACCTGTGTCCCGGTGAGTGTCCCCGCAGGGATTGAGCTCCTGCGGACGGAGTGTTTCGGTGTCGTGGCTCGCCAGGTTCTGGTCATTACATCCGACCCGCTATTGGGAGACTCACTCAATGTCCAATTCCCGAAACCGTAACTTGCAGAGGGCCGTGCACCTCGCGCTCGTGACTGGCGCGGTGGCCGCCACCGGCGTCGCGAACGCGCAGACCGCTCCGTCGACCGCCGGCGCGGCCGTCGAAGAGGTGGTGGTCACCGGTTCGCGCATCGCGCTGGCCCCGAACCAAGTCTCCATCAGCCCCGTGACCCAGGTCACGGCCGCCGATCTGCAGCAGAGCGGTGCGACGCGCGTCGAGGACATGCTGAACCAGTTGCCGCAGGTGTTCGCGGCGCAGGGTTCGACGCTGTCGAACGGCGCCGACGGCACGGCACAGCTGAACCTGCGCAACCTCGGTGCGCAGCGCACCCTGGTGCTGGTCAACGGCCGCCGCCTCGGCCCCGGCGACCCCCGCGGCAACAGCGCTTCGGACGTCAACCAGATCCCCGCCGAGCTCATCGAGTCGGTTGAGGTCCTGACCGGTGGCGCCTCGTCGGTGTACGGCGCGGACGCCGTCGCCGGCGTCGTCAACTTCAAGCTCAACAACCACTTCGAAGGCGTGCGGCTGTTTGCGAACTACGGTTTCAACCAGCACCATCAGGACAACGACGGCTTGGCCGGCACGGTGCTTACTGACCACAACGCGAACACCGGCACGACATTCGCGGCCGCGCCGAGCAACGTCAACACCGGCTTCACCAAGGACCTCGCGTTCCTCCTCGGCATGAACACGGCCGACGGCAAGGGCAACGCGACCGCCTACGTGACCTACCGCAACGTCGCCGCGGTGCTGCAGTCAAAGTACGACTACAGCGCCTGCACGTTCAGCTCAGGCTACGCGACCGGCAACGGCCGCTTCGATTGCGGCGGTTCCTCGACGTCGTACCCCGGCCGCTTCCTGCAGTACGACCCGATCACCGGCGCGCCGATGCCGACGAACTTCCACGGCATCCCCGTGCCGGGCGGCAGCAAGACGCTGACCGGCACCGGTGGCATCGCGCCGTTCACGAACGCCAACCGCTACAACTTCGGCCCGGCCAACTTCTACCAGCGACCGGACGAGCGCTGGATGGCAGGCACGTTCGCGCACTACGAGTTCAACGAGCACGCGAACGTCTACCTTGAGTCGCAGTTCATGGACGACCGGTCGGTGTCGCAGATCGCGCCGTCCGGCTCGTTCTTCGGCGCCCCGCTGACGGTCAACTGCACCAACCCGTACCTGACGGCCGCTGAGGTCTCGTTCTGGTGCCACGCACCGGTCACGGCGACCTTCACCAATCCGACCACCGGCGTCGTCTCGACGCACACCTACACCTTCATGGACGCGAACGGCAACGTGCAAATCGGCATCGGCCGTCGCAACGTCGAGGGCGGTGGGCGTACCGACGACCTGCGCCACCAGGCGTTCCGCGCCGTGGTCGGCGTGAACGGCTCGATCGCCGACGGCTGGAGCTACGACTTCTCCGGCCAGTACGGCTCGACGACCCTCGCCGATACCTACCAGGACCTTTCGAAGGCCCGCATCCAGAATTCGCTCAACGCGGTTGCCGGTCCGAACGGCACCGTGGTCTGCGCGAACGCGGCGGCGGTGGGCTGCGTGCCGTGGAACATCTTCAACCCGGCGAGCCCGCCGTCGGCGGCCGCGATCGGCTACGTCGGTGTGCCGCTGCTGAACTCCGGCGCGGTCAAGCAGTACTCGGTGGGTGCCAACGTCACCGGTGACCTCGGTCGTTACGGCGTGCAGCTGCCGACCGCGCAGACCGGCCTCAAGATCAACGCCGGTGCCGAGTGGCGCGACGTGTACATGCAGTCGCTGCCGGACCTCGAGTTCCAGACCGGCGACGGCGCCGGCCAGGGCGGCCAGACGCTGCCGATCGCCGGCGGCATCGTCAACCGCGACGTGTTCATGGAGGCGAACCTGCCCTTGATCGACGGCAAGCCGGGCGCACAGGTGCTGGCGTTCGATACCGGCTACCGGTACTCGGACTACAACCTGGGCTTCAAGACCAATACCTACAAGTTTGGTCTCGAGTGGGCGCCGGTCAACGACGTGCGGCTGCGCGGCAGCTGGGCCCGTGCGGTGCGCGCGCCGAACGTCGGCGAGCTCTACACCACGCAGTCGGTGGCCCTCGACGGCAACACGGATCCGTGTGCGGGCACCGCCAGCGCAACCACCGGCCTCGTGCCGTCCGGCTTCACGCCGGCGCAGTGCGCGGCGATGGGCGTGGGGGCCGGTCAGTACGGCACGATCATTCCGAACTCGGCCAACCAGTACAACGGCAACCAGGGTGGTAACCCCAGCCTGCAGCCGGAGACGGCGATCACGAAGTCGCTCGGCCTCGGCTGGACGCCGTCCTTCGCGCCGGGCTTCCGCGCGCAGATCGACTGGTACGACATTAATATCCGCGACGTTATCGGCAAGATTGGCGCCGACACGATCCTGTCGCTGTGCGGTGTCAAGGGTCAGTACTGCAACCTGATCCACCGTGACGCAAACGGCTCGCTGTGGCTGTCGAACAACGGCTTTGTCGACGACACCAACAACAACGGCCTGGCGCTGCAGCAGAAGGGCGTGGACGTCGACCTGTCGTACGGCTTCAGCATGGGCTCGATGGGCAAGCTGCGCCTCAACCTGAACGGCACGTACATCATCAGTGCGATCACGACCGCCGTGCAGGCCCTGCCGGACACGTCGTACGACTGCGCTGGTTACTACGGCACGAAGTGCGGCACGCCGACGCAGCGCTGGCGGCACATCATGCGCTCGACGTGGACGACGCCGTGGAAGGGTGCCGACGTCTCGCTGGCCTGGCGCTACTACGGTCCGGTCAAGGCCGATGGCCTCAGCCCGAACGCGAACCTACGCGCGAGTGGCGGCAGCAACGCTGACCTGATCGCGAACGGCGTCGTGTCGAACACGGACGCGTACCTCAGCTCGCGCAGCTACCTCGACCTGTCCGGGTCGGTGAACCTGAGCGAGAAGGTGAACCTGCGCGTCGGCATCAACAACCTGCTGGACAAGAGCCCGCCGATCATCGGCGGCTCGAACCTGCCGGGTGTGTTCGGCAACGGCAACACCTTCCCGCAGGTGTACGACTCGCTGGGTCGCTACGTGTTCGCGTCGATCACTGCCAACTTCTAAGAAAGACGCTCTGTTGGTACCTGAACGGCGGGCTTCGGCCCGCCGTTTTCTTTTGTGGGACGGAGAGGGCGCGACGAGCTCTGCCGATGCGGGAGCCTCGCGGCAGGTCGTTGAAGTTCGGGCATGATCGGCATCGGGGATGATCCGTAGCGGCGCTGCGGCCGGCAGCTTCGTGGCGAGTGAGGAGAGACGTTCAATGGCACGTGACCGGGACGCCGATCTCGCGACGCTGCGGGCAGTGCATGGCGCAGCGGAACGCGGCGACTTTCCGCGGGCCGCCGCGCTCGCGGCGCCGGCGCTCGAGGCCGGGCTCGAGCATCCGCTGCTCTACAACGTGCTCGCGATTCGCCTCGAGCACGAGCAGCAACTCTCCGAGGCGGCGGCGCTGCTCGAGCGCGGCGTCACGCGCTTCCCCGAGGACGTCGGCCTTCGCAACGCGCTCGGGCTGTGCCTGCTGCGCCTCGAGCAGCCGACGGAGGCGCTGCTGCAATTCGACGCGCTGCTGGCCGCGCAGCCCGCGCTGCCCTTCGCGCACGCCAGCCGCGGCACGGCGCTGCAGGCCCAGGGACACCTTGCGCTGGCCGAGGGGAGCTTTCGCCGCGCGCTTGAGCTGGACCCGAAGCAGGCCGTGGCGATGGCCGGGCTCGCCGGCATCGCCGTGCGCCGCGGGCTCAACCGCAGCGCCCGCGTCTGGGCGGACCAGGCACTCGCGCTGCTGCCGGGCTACCCGGACGCGGTGATGAGCCTCGCGGCCGCGGAGCTCGGCGATGGCGCCGCGGAGCGGGCGGTCACGCGACTCGAGGCCCTGGTGGCGGATACGCGGCTCGGCCGGCTCGAGCGCGCCTACGCCAATGGGCTGCTCGGCGACGCGTTCGACGCGCTTGACGAACCAACCGACGCCTATGCGGCCTACGCGCGCTGCAACGCGGAACTGCACTCCGTGTACGCGGCGCAGTTCGGCGCAGGCCCGGGCGCGCTGGCGGCCGTGCGCGAAATGAGCGCGTACTTCGACGGCGCCGGACCGCAGGAGTGGCAGCCGACGCTGCGCATGCGGCCGGACCCGGCGGCCGTGCGTGGTCACGTGTTCATCCTGGGATTTCCGCGTTCCGGTACGACGCTACTCGAGGTCGCGCTGGAGGGGCATCCCGGCGCGGTCAGCCTCGGCGAGAACGAGCTGCTGATCGATGGCGTGCGCGAGTTCATGGCCGGTGGCGACGGACTCGAGCGCCTGGCGCGCGCTGAGCCGGCGGTGCTCGAGCGCCTGCGCGCGGCGTACTGGGCGCGGGCGGTGGCGGCCGGCGCCGTGACCCGCGACCGGGTCTTCATCGACAAGCACCCGCTCAACACGCTCAAGCTGCCGCTGATCGCGCGGCTGTTTCCGGCGGCGCGGATCGTGTTCGCGTTCCGCGACCCGCGCGACGTGCTGCTGAGCTGCTTCCGGCGGCGCTTCCAGATGAGCGCGCCGATGTACGAGCTGCTGTCGCTTGAGTCGGCGGCGCGCTTCTACGACGCGGTCATGACGCTCGTGGCGCGAATGGACGTGGTGCTGCCGACCGTGACGCGCCAGGTGCGTTACGAGGGCGTCGTCGCCGACTTCGACGGCGAGATGCGCCGCTTGTGCACCTTCCTCGATCTCGAGTGGAACGGGGCGATGCGGGAGTTTGCGGCGCGTACCCAGGCGCGGGCGAGCGCGACGCCGAGCACCGCGCAGCTGGCGCGGGGACTGGACCCCGGAGGCATCGGTGGCTGGCGCCGCTATCGCGCGGCGCTCACCCCGGTGCTGCCGCTGCTCGATCCCTGGGTCAGGCGCTTCGGCTACATCACGTAGTCGGCCGCCGCAGCACGACGGACCGCCACCGGGGGGCCGCAGGCCCCCCGGTGCGCGGCGCTACCTGGTCGCGAAGGTCGTGAACTCGAGCGTCACGCGCCGGTTCTGCGCGCGACCGTCCTCGCTGTCGTTCGACGCGATCGGCTTGGTCTTGCCGTAGCCCTTCGCCGTCAGCGAGCCGGCCGGAATGCCGTGCGCCACCAGGTAGTCGCGCACCGCATTGGCACGCGACTCGCTGAGCTTCTGGTTGTAGGCGGCCTTGCCACGGCCGTCGGTGTGACCGCCGATGATCGCCGTCGCGCCGGGACGGAGCTTGAGGAGTGCGACGACCTCATCGAGCGTCTTGTCGGACGCCGCGGTCAACTTCGCCGAGTTGTAGTCGAAGTTCACGCCCTTGAGGACGATTGCCTCGACTTCGCAGCCCTGCGCGTCGACCTTCATGCCGGCCGGCGTGCCCGGGCACTTGTCGAGGTAATCCGGCACGCCGTCGTGGTCGGAATCGAGCGGGCAGCCGTCGCCGTCGACCTTGACGCCTGCCGGCGTGCTCGGGCACTTGTCGAGGTAGTCCGGCACGCCGTCGCCGTCGGAATCAAGCGGGCAGCCGACGCTGTCGACCTTGACGCCCTTCGGCGTGTTCGGGCACTTGTCGAGGCGATCCGGCACGCCGTCACCGTCGGAGTCGACGTCGGCCGGCGGCGCCTCTTCCTTCGGCAGTGTCGCCGCCGCGACCGGCGCGGCCGCACCCCAGGCGAACTGCAGGCCGACGCCGGCGAGGAAGTCGTTTGGCTCGCCGCGGTGCGCGTCCGTCACCCAGTCGATGTTCCAGCGCTCCTTGATCTCGAGCCGCAGATGCACGACCGCCGAGCGGTCGGCGGCGGTGTACAGACGGCCAAGCAGGCCGACGCCGCCCTGGATCATCTGCCGGTCGTAGTGGCCGGTGTTGTCGCTCGCCTCACCGGACTGCACGTAGCCGACGCTGACGTACGGATGGATCCGGGCGTCGCGGTAGAAGTGCCTGAGGGCGTCGATGCTGAAGGCGTTGATGCGCAGGTCGTCGGCGGCGCTCGTGGCCTTGAACGAGCCATGGTTGAGCGCGATTTCGGCGGACCACTGGTCGGTGAAGTTCTTGCCGAACGAGAGCTGGTAGCCGGCGCCATCGTCGACGTGGCGGTCGGCGCCGGTGCGCACGTCGTAGACGAGCGGCGCGAGGTACCACTTGCCGACGTCGTCTGCGGCGCTTGCCGGGTTGCCGAAGCTGAGTATCGCGAGGCCCGCCGCGAGCCCGAGCGTGTGCATCTGGTCCATGTCTCGCCTCCGATTCAGAAGTCGATATTGCTTCTTGACGGGGCGGCGCGCCGTTGCCGGCGAGCGCCGCCGCTCTTGGAAAGGATGATACCCGAGCGACCCGGAGCGCGCTCCTCGGCGCCAGCCGCTTTGGCCCTCAGTGCGTGCCGAAAGCCGGGTAGCGGACTCGGTCGCCGGCCTTGAAGCCGAGCCGCCGGCTGGTGCCGCCGGCCACCTCGAGCACGCCGAGCACGACGCCCATCGAGGTGATGATGGCTTCCGAGTGCGGTACTGCGTTCTCGGCGATGCGGATGATCCGCCCCTCCGGCGAGATGAACAGCAGGTCGAGCGGAATCAGCGTGTTCTTCATCCAGAAGCTTGCCACCTGCGGCGTGTCGAACAGGAACAGCATGCCGCGGTGCGCCGCCAGCGCCGGCACGAACATCAGCCCCTCGTTGCGCCGCGGCTCGGTGGCGGCGATCCAGACCTTGAACGGCTGCGCGCGCCCGCCGGACTCGACGGCGAGCTCCGCCGTCGGCAGTCGATCCAGCGGCTCGCGCAACAGCGGCTCGGCCGGCGCCGCTGCGGTCGCGAGCGCGAGCGCGAGGCCGGTCGCGGCCGTCCTCAGCGCGGTGAAGCAGCAGCCGGCGGTGGCGCCGGAGCGGTCAGGGGATCGGGTTCCCATGCGAGCTGTCCGCGAAAGTCGAAACGGGACACCAGTATCGCATCCCGGCCGCCCGCGACCGCACGCGCGGGCTCAAGGCAAAATCCGCGGGCCTCGATGCGCCAGCGGCGGACGGTGGCCTGGCCGGCAAGCGCCGGCAGGGCGGCCTGGCGGACGTCGTCGAACACGCACTTGTCGTCGCCGCGCGTGCCGTAGAGCGTGCTGCCCTCGCGGATCACCGTGAGGTTGACCGGGACGGCGTGCGCCGAGCTGCCCTCGGCGAGCTGCGGCGCGCCGAATACCAGCGTCAGACGCTCGCTACCGACCGCGCCGGTGAACGTGACCCGCAGCCCCCGGCCGTCCGGCCGGCGCATGCCCTCGCACTGCATGTCGGCGGCCTGCCAGTGCACCTCGGCGTCGATGGCGCCGGCGAGCCGTGCCTCGAGATAGGCGTCCGGCAGGCCGTCGCAGCTCACTCGCCGTCCCGCGACAGCAGCAACGCGCGCGCGAGCCGGCCGTGCAGCTCGCCGAGCACGCGCACGCCGTGCATGACGGCGGTCATGAGCACGATGCCGATGAGCGACAGCGGCAGCGTCAGCGGCCAGGCCACCATCTCGCCGTCGATCTGGATGTCGGCATTGGTCAGCCCGACGCCGTGCAGGAAGCCGATCACCGGTGCGGCGATGCCGCCGATGCTGAGCGTCACGCTCACGACGGCGAGCGTGAAGTAGAAGATGCCGAGCGGCAGCATCACGAGCATGTACAGGATCGTCGTCCAGGTGCGCCGATCGAGCAGCATCTCCTTGATGCGCGCGCCAATGCCGATGCCCTGGGTGGAGCGCACTGGCCGGCGCGGCATGCGCACGCCGAGCAGGCCCTCGACTATCCGGCCTTCGACCAGCGACAGCACCCGCGTCAGACCGATGAACAGCAGGAAGAACGGTACGCCGATGATCAGCACCGCAAGGCCCGCCGACATCGCGAGCCCGGTGACCGCGACGGTGAAGTAGAAGATGCCGGTGACCAGCGACAGCAGCATGAAGAAGAGCGCAGTCCACGCCCGGCTGTCGGCATAGACGCCGAAGAAGCGCCCGAGCATGCTGCTGCGCGGCCGCGGTGCGATCGGCTTCATCGCCTCGCGGACCGTCTTCTCGGTGGTCCGGTAGGCCTCGGCGACCTCGTCCGGCGCGCCGTAGGTGCTCGCGATCAGCTCGAGCACGTCCGCCTCGCTCTTGCCGGCGTGGCTCGCCAGCTCGGCGCGCAGGTATTCCTCGGCGTCGTACAGGGCATCCTGGACGAGCGCAGGATCCTCGCCCTTGAGCGCGTCGCGCAGCTGGACGAGGTACTGGTCGATCGAGCGGGGGGCTGGGCGGTTCATGGTCGCTCACTCTCGGTGGGTGTGACGTCCGCGGCAGGCCGCGCGACGGCGTCGACGAAATCACGGGTTGCGTTCCAGACGGCCAGCCAGCGCGCGAGCGTGTCGCGGCCGGCGTCGGTGATCCGGTAGTAGCGGCGCGGCGGGCCGGCGTAGGAGGGCACGACGCGGCTGGCGAGCAGACCGTGCGCCGACAGCGTCCGCAGCACCGGGTAGAGCGCGCCTTGCTTCATGGGGCTGCCGCCCTCGCTCATGCCCTGCAGCCGCTTGGCGATCTGGTAGCCGTACAGGTCCTCCTGCGCGCGCTCCAGCACCGACAGCAGCACCAGCGCGATCAGGCCGGAGTTCAGCTCCTTCTGGAACTTGCGGACAAGGCCTTCCACGTCCAGCGCGCCAGGAGCGACGGCGGGGACGTCATCGGCAGGCAGCTCATCTGTTGGGCGGGTATCCATACGTGGATTGAATGATACAGCTTGGTGAGTACTAGTCAAGACTTAGTAATAGTAGTTGCTTGACACTTGCGTGACCAGGGCCTCCAACGGCCGCCTGACCGGCCTGCGGATGCTAGACTGCCGGCCGCTTTTGAGGGCAAAGGGCCTCGCAAGTCCATGAACGGCCAGAAATTCACGCTTGAGGTCAACCCGACGCTGCCGGCGCAGCTGCTGCGCCTTCCGGAGCTCGCCCTGAACCTGCGGTTCAGCTGGCACCGACCCACCCGGCGCCTCTTCGAGGCCCTCGACGAGCGCCTTTGGAACTCGGTCGGCGGCAATCCGCGCCTCTTCCTGCGCTGCATCGACCAGGCGTCGCTCGACCGCGCGGCGGCCGACGACAACTTCCTCGACCAGTACCACAAGGTGCTGCGCGGCTTCGATGCCTACCAGCGCGAGCCGCGGCACAACACGCCCGGTACCGACCTCGAGGCCGGCGACCTGGTGGCGTACTTCTGCGCCGAGTTCGGCTTTCACGAGAGCTTCCCGATCTACTCGGGCGGACTCGGGGTACTCGCCGGCGACCACTGCAAGACCGCGAGCGACTTAGGCCTCGAGTTCGTCGCCGTCGGCCTGCTCTACCGGCAGGGCTACTTTCACCAGACGCTCGACGGCGACGGCAACCAGGTGCCGGAGTACCGCGAGTCCTCGAGCGACGATCTCGCCGTCACGCTCGCGCTCGGCGCGGACGGACAGCCAATCAAGGTGAGCGTGCGGCTCGCCGCGCGCGAGGTCGTCGCGCAGGTCTGGCGCGCGACCGTCGGCCGTGTCGAGGTGTACCTGCTCGACACCAACGTCGCCGAGAACGGCGAGGCCGACCGCGCGATCAGCCACAAGCTGTACGGCGGTGACCGCGAGATGCGGCTGCAGCAGGAGATGATCCTCGGCATCGGCGGCGTGCGCGCGCTGCGCGCGCTCGGCCTCGCGCCGACCGTGTGGCACATGAACGAGGGCCACGCCGCGTTCCTCGCGGTGGAACTGGTCTGCGAGCAGGTCGGAGCCGGGCTCGGCTACGAGGCGGCGCGCGAGGCGGTCGCGGCGTCGGTCGTATTCACGACCCACACGCCGGTGGCGGCCGGCCACGATGCCTTCTCGGCCGAGCTCGTGCTGCGCTACTTCGACGACTACGCGCGCCGTCTCGGCATCGACGGCGCGGCGTTCCTGACGCTCGGTCGCGGCGGCGGCGGCGGCGACTTCAATCTGACGCGCCTTGCGCTCGGCTTGTCGCGCCACCAGAACGGCGTCAGCCGCATCCACGGCGGTGTGTCCGCCGAGATCTGCGCCTACGCCTGGCCGGAAGTGCCGCCGGTCGACAACCCGATCGGCTACGTCACCAACGGCGTGCACGTCCCGACCTTCTTGTTCCAGCGCTGGAAGGACGTGTTCGACTCGGAATTCGGCATGGACTGGCGGCGGCGCCTGAACGAGCGCGGCTACTGGGACAAGCTGTACGCGCTGCCGGACAACCTGTTCTGGGACGTCAAGCAGTCGACCAAGTCGAGTCTGCTCAAGCTGCTGCGCGCGCGCCTGCAGCACAGCTGCCGCCGCAACCAGATCAGCGACGCCCACTTCAGCCGCCTGTCGCGCTGGCTCAACCCCGACAACCCGCGCGTGCTGACGATCGGCTTCGCGCGCCGCTTCGCGACCTACAAGCGCGCCAACCTGCTGTTTCGCGACCCGCAGTGGCTGGCGTCGATCATCGGCGACCCGGAGCGGCCGGTGGTGTTCGTGTTCGCCGGCAAGGCGCACCCGGCCGACGAGCCGGGTCGGCAGATGATCCGCGATGTGCATGCGATGGCGCAGCGGCCGGAGTTCCTCGGCCGCGTGCTATTCATCGAGGACTACGACATCGGCCTCGCGCGCTCGCTGGTCGCCGGCGTCGACGTCTGGCTCAACAATCCTGTCTATCCCCTCGAAGCCAGCGGCACCAGCGGCATGAAGGCCGGCATCAACGGCACCCTCAACCTCAGCATCCTGGATGGCTGGTGGGCAGAAGGCTTCGACGGCCAGAACGGCTGGGCGATCCCCTCGTCGACCGCCGAGGACGGCCGCCGCGACGACGAGGACGCGCGCTCGCTGTACGAGGTGTTGCAGGATGAGGTCGTGCCGCTCTACTACGACCGCGACCCGAGCGGCCTGCCGCTGCGCTGGATCGCCCGCGCCAAGCGCTCGATGGCGACGCTGATCCCGGCCTTCAACACGCGTCGCATGCTCGCCAACTACGTCGAGGGCCTGTACCGGCCGGCCGCCGCGCAGGGCCGCCGGCTCGGCGCCGACGCGGCGCAGGGCGCGCGGCGCCTGGCCGCATGGCGCGCGCGCGTCGCCGCCGCCTGGCCGAAGGTCGCTCTGCGCGCCGCCTCGCCGTGGCCCGGGCGCATCGGCTTCGGCGAGCGGGTCGCGATGCAGGTCGCGGTCGAGCTGAACGGCCTCGATCCCGGCGACGTGCGCCTCGAGCTGCTGCTGACCCGCGAGTTGCCCGACGGACCGCATGCGCCGCCGGCGCTGAGCTCGTTCGGCGCCGAGGCGACGCGGACGCGGGTTCGCGACGGCCACGAGGCGGCGATCGAACTGTTCCGTCCGACCGGCGAGCGAGCGCCGGATGGCGCCCACCTGTTCGCGAGCGAGTGCACGCCGCCGTGGTGCGGTCGGCTCGGCGCGGCGGTGCGCGTCGTGCCGTACCACGAGCTGCTGTCGCATCCCTACGAGCTCGGCCTGATGCGCTGGCTCTGAACCGCCGCTCGCTGCAGCAGCCGCGCGACGAGCGGCGGCTGGACGCTGCTCGCCGACCAGCCGCGGCCCATCGCCGGGTCGCGCTCGGCCTCGAGCTGGCCGAAGTTGCCGACGCGGTCGCCGCGTCCGGAGCGCGCCCGGCCGGCAGCCGACGACGACCCCGCGCGCGCCCTGCGGCCGGCGGCCGAGCACTGGCCCCGGCTCACGATGGCGCCCGGCGGCCGGAAGTCCGCGCTGCCGCGCGCGGCGCTTGATGCGGGCGGCGAGGAACAGCTTCACGCGGGCGGCCGGATGCGGTTGCGGCGCTCCGGTCGCGCGGTAACATACCCCCGTCAACCTCCCGGAAGCCCCATGAGCCCACTGCCCGCGAACAGCGGTTCGGGCCGCTACGTCAGCCGCCTGACCAGCGGTGCGCTCGCCATCATCATGGCCGGCGGCCGCGGCGAACGGCTGAAGCAGCTGACCACCGGGCGGGCCAAGCCGGCGACGCCGTTCGGCGGCAAGTTCCGGATCATCGACTTCGTGCTGTCGAACTGCGTCAATTCCGGCATCCGGCAGATCGCGGTGTTGACCCAGTACAAGTCCCAGTCGTTGATCGAGCACGTGCAGCGCGGCTGGGGCTACCTGCGCGGCGAATTCGGCGAGTTCGTCGACGTGATCCCGGCGCAGCAGCAGATCGGCGCGCACTGGTATCGCGGCACGGCCGATGCCGTCTACCAGAACCTCGACTACATCCGCACCCACCGTCCCAAGCACGTGCTGGTGCTCGCCGGCGACCACATCTACACGATGGACTACGGTCCGATGATCGCGTACCACGTCGAGAAGCACGCCGACATCACGGTCGGCGTGGTCGAGGTGCCGCGCGAGCGCGCCCGCGAGTACGGCGTGCTGTCGGTGACCGAGTTCAACCGCGTGGTGCGCTTCAGCGAGAAGCCGGCCGAGCCTGAGCCGATTCCGGGACGGCCCGGCACGGCGCTCGCCTCGATGGGGATCTACATCTTCAATGCCGACCTGCTCGAGGAGCTGTTGACCGCCGACGCCGCGCGCGAGGACACGCAGCGCGACTTCGGCAGGAACATCATCCCGGCGGCGATCGAGGAGCTGCAGGTGTTCGCCTACGCGTTCCAGGACGTGCGCACGCGCGCGCAGGCCTACTGGCGCGACGTCGGCACGCTCGATGCGTACTACGAGGCGAACATGGAGCTCGTCTACGTGCGCCCGGAGCTCAACATCTACGACGAGGAGTGGCCGATCTGGACCTACCAGCTGCAGCGGCCGCCCGCGAAGTTCATCCTCGACGAGGACGGCCGGCGCGGCATGGCGGTCAACGCGATGGTGGCCGGCGGCTGCATCATCTCGGGGGCGCTGGTGCGCGAGTCGCTGCTGTTTTCCGACGTTCGCGTCGAGGAGCGCTCGGTGGTGCAGGCCTCGGTCGTTCTGCCGCGGGTCTCGGTTGGACGCGACTGCGTGGTGCAGCGGGCGATCCTCGACGAGGGCTGCGTAGTGCCGGATGGTATGCAGATCGGCGTCGACCTTGCCGCCGACCAGAGTCGCTTCGAGGTCACGGCCAAGGGCGTCGTGCTGGTGACCCCCGACATGCTCCGGGACCCGGCTTGAGCGCGCGCCGCGCGCGGGTCGGCGCGTGAGCCCGCCGGCCCTGCTGCGGGTGCTCGACCGGCGGCGCGCCGGCGTGCTGCTGCACGCGACGTCGCTGCCGGACGCGACGCACGGCGCGCTCGGCCAGGCCGCGCGCAGCTTCGTCGACTGGCTGGCGGCCGGCGGCTTCTCGGTCTGGCAGTTCCTGCCGCTCGGCCCAGTGGGCCCGGACCGGTCACCGTATTTCGCGCGTTCCAACCATGGCGGCGATCCCGGCCTGGTCGACCTGGCGGCGCTGGGCGCCGCCGGACTGCTCGAGACGCGCGAGCTCGGACACCTGCCGCGCGCGGCGCTGCTGTCACGTGCCGCGCGCGCGGTCGCCGTCGACGCCGGCACCGAGGGTCGCGCGTTCGCGGCGTTTCGCGAGCGCGAGGCGTATTGGCTGCGCGACTACGCGCTGTTCATGGCGATCCAGGACCAGCAGCGCGGCTTGCCGTGGTGGCAGTGGCCGGAGCCGCTTAGGCGGCGCGACGCGACCGCGCTGGCCGCGGCGCTCGCCACGCTCGCGGGGCCGATCGCCGAACTCGAGGCCGGTCAGTACTTCTTCCACAGCCAGTGGCACGCGCTGCGCGCCTATGCGGCCGGGCGCGGCGTGCGCCTCTTTGGCGACATCCCCATCTACCTCGCGCCGGACAGCGTCGAGGTCTGGGCGCATCCGCAGCTGTTCCAGCTCGACGACGCCGGCCGGCCGACGGCAGTCGCCGGCGTGCCGCCGGACTACTTCTCTGTCGATGGCCAGCGCTGGGGCAACCCGCTGTACCGCTGGGAGGCGCACGAGGCGAGCGGCTTCGAATGGTGGCTCGAGCGGCTGCGGGCGCAGTTCGAGCTCTTCGACCTGGTGCGCATCGACCACTTCCGCGGCCTCGAGGCCTACTGGGCGGTGCCGGTCTCGGCGCCGACGGCCGCCACCGGCGAATGGCGCCGCGCCCCGGGCGAGGCGTTGCTGCGGCGCGCGCGCGAGGTGTTCGGCGGCCTCGAGGTCGTGGCCGAGGATCTCGGCGTGATCACGCCGCACGTCGAGGCGCTGCGCGACGGCTTCGCTCTGCCGGGCATGCGCATCGCGCAGTTCGGCTTCGACGGCGAGCAGCGCAACGTGCACGTGCCGCACCACTGGACGGCGCGCTCGGTCGGCTACACCGGCACGCACGACAACGACACGAGCGCCGGCTGGTACGCGCACCTTGACGCCGGCGCGCAGCAATTCGTCGCCGACTATCTCGGCGCGACGCCTGCCGAGGTGGTGCCGGCGCTGGTGCGCACCGTGCTCGCGTCGGTCGCCGAGCTCGCGGTCGTGCCGATGCAGGACCTGCTCGGCCTCGGTACCGAGGCGCGCATGAACCTGCCGGGCACCACCGAGGGCAACTGGGCATGGCGCTTCGCGTGGCGCGACGTGCCGCCGGGCCTCGCCGCCCGCTGTGAACGCTGGAACCGGGTCTATGGCCGCGTTTGAACCCGGCGTCGTGCCCGCAGCGGCCGCGCGCCGCGCGTCGGCGCTGTTCGCGGTCGTGCTGCTCGCCGGCTGCGCCGCGCTCGCGCCGCACTTCGAGCATCCGCGGCTCTTCCTGATCGGCGTCGAGGTCAAGGACGCGACCCTCGGCGAGCAGCACTTTCGGGTGCGCATGCGGGTTCAGAACCCGAACGACCGGGCGCTGCCGGTGCGCGGCATCGACTACACGATCCGGCTCGGCGACGAGGACTTCGGCGCCGGCAGCACGGTGAGCGAATTCGTCGTCCCGGCTCGCGGTGAGGCCGACTTCGAAATGCTGGTGACGACCAACCTCGCGGCGACGCTCTGGAAGGTGCTGCCGCGGCTCAAGGACTCGTCGCAGCGGCTCGAGTACCGCCTGCTGGGCAAGGTCCGCACCGACCTCGCCTTCCTGCACACGATCCCGTTCGACGAGCGCGGCAGCTTCCCGGTCAGGTAGCGCGCACCCTGAGCGTCTCGCCGATCGCGTCGAGCATGAGGCGCAGGTAGTCGTAGTCCGGGTGCCGTACTCGCAGCCAGGCGTTCGCCATGTAGCCGGCCTCGATCGGCTGCGTCGGCGTGCCGGGCGGCGGCAGATGCGAGGCCACGATCCACTCGCCGAACTTCGACCAGACGCGGTCGGCGCCCTCGTAACCGGCGATGCGCCCGTCGCGGTCCGGCCGCAGCGCGATCATGCCGCAGGCGTAGCGGCGCGTCGGCGGCTCGAGCGGCCGGCCGTGGGCGATCGCCATGCCCCATTCGCGATAGATGTCGAACTCGTTGGCCGCGGCGTACACGTCCCACTGGCCGACGCCCGGCGGCCGGCAGCCGATCTCTGAGAATTTGAGTCCCTTGGGGCCGAAGAACCACTCCATGTGGGTCGCCGACGTGCCGATGCCCAGCACGTCGATGACGCGGCGGGTCATCTGCCGCACCTCCTCGTAACCGGGCGCGTCGATCCGGTTGGTGGCAACGATCTGCGGCGAGATCCAGCGCTCGCGCATGGCCACCAGAACGCCCGGAAAATAGTGCGAGATGAACTCGTGCGCGACCTGGCCGTGCACCGAGATCGTGTCGATGAAGCCCTCGTGGCCCTCGATGAACTCCTCGACCGCGATCGATGCGCCGCGCTCGACGCCTGAGGCCGCGATCGCGCGCTCGAGCTCATCTGGCGTATCGACGCGGGTCGTGCCGGCGGCGCCGGCGCCGGCACGAGGCTTCAAGATCAGCGGGTAACCGACCTGCGCCGCGAACTCGCGCACGGCGCGCGCGTCGTCGGCGCTGGTCGACTGCGCGCACGGCACGCCGGCCTCGCGCAGCGCCTGCTTCATCGCCGGCTTGTCGCGGCACAACCAGGCCGTGCGCACCGAGGTTCCGGGAATGCCGCTGGCCTCGCGCACGCGCGCCACCGGCAGGATGTGTGCCTCGATCGTCGCCTCCAGCCGGTCGACCCACAGCCGGGCCTGGACGCGGCGAACCGCCGCCAGCAGTCCGGCCTCGTCGACCACCGAGCGCACCGTCTCGTAGTCGGCGAGCCACTGCCTGAGTTCGGCATCGAGCGCCGCCGCCGGTCGCTCGCCGATGCCGATCACGCGCGCGCCGGCCGCCGCGAGTCCGCGCACGAAGTCGCGCTGATAGTACGGAAAGGCCGGCTCGACGAAGATGACGTTCATCGCGGTTCCGCCTCCGGCGGTTGCGCTCAGTCCGGCCCGACGAGCCGGCGGTAGGCATCGATGTACAGCGCGCCCTGGCGCTGCCACGAGAAGTCCTCTGCCATCGCGTTCGCCATCAGCTGCCGCCAGTGCTGCGGCTGGCCGTAGAGCTCGAGCGCGCTCTCGACCGCCCAGCGCAGCGCCGCGGCATCGTAGTTCTCGAACACGATGCCGGTGCCCGCGCCGTGCGCCGGCGAGTACAGCGACACCGAGTCGGCGAGCCCGCCGGTGCGGCGCACGATCGGCACCGTGCCGTAGCGCAGGCTGTACATCTGGTTGAGGCCGCAGGGCTCGTACAGCGACGGCATCAGGAAGGCGTCGCTCGCGGCCTCGATCCAGTGGGCCAGCTCCTCGCTGTAGCCGCGGTGGTAGACGACCCGGCCGGGAAACGAACGCTCGAGCGCGGCGAGGAACTCCTCGTACTGGCGCTCGCCGGAGCCGAGCGCGACCAGCGCGCAGTCGCGGCGGCCGAGGATGGCGGGCAGCACCGCCGGCAGCAGCTCGATGCCCTTCTGCGTCACCAGCCGGCTGACGAGCCCCAACAGCATCGTGCCCGGGCCGGTGCGCAGCCCGAGCCGCTCGGCGAAGGCGCGTTTCAGCGCCGCCTTGCCGGTGAGGTCGTCGCGCGAGAAGTGAATCGGCAGGTAGCGGTCGCGCGCGGGGTCCCACTCGTCGTAGTCGACGCCGTTCAGGATGCCGACCAGGCGGTCGCCGCGCGAGCGGAGGAACGGATCGAGGCCGAGGCCGTACTCCGGCGTGCAGATCTCGCGCGCATAGGTCGGGCTCACGGTCGAGACCAGGTCGGCGTACAGCACGCCGTGCAGCATCGAGTTGATGCGTCCGGCCTTGAGCTGGTCCTGGTGCAGCAGCCAGGCCGCGTCGCCGAGGCCGAGCTCGTCGGCGTGCTCCGCGCCGAACACGCCCTGGTAGCCGATGTTGTGGATCGTCAGCACCGAACGCGTCGCGGCGAACAGGCGGTCCCACGCGTAGCTGGTCTTGAGCCACAGCGGGCCGAAGGCCGTGTGCCAGTCGTTGCAGTGCAGAACGTGCGGCGCGAAGCCCATGCGCTGCGCCGACTCGAGCGCGGCGCGGGTCAGCGCCAGGAAGCGCCGGTGCTCATCGTCGTCGGCGGAGTACACTCCGGGGCGGTCGAACAGCGCCGGACAGTCGACGAAGTAGAGCTTGAGCTCGGAACCCGGCGCCGCGCCGGTCAGGATCCGGTAGCGGTAGAGGTGCGGCCCGAGGCGAAGCTCCAGGTTCTGCAGGAACTCGACTGGCGCGAGCGCGAGCGATTGCTCGGCGATGCGCCGGTAGAACGGCAGGAACACCCGCACGTCGTCGCCGCGGCCGTGCAGGAAGCGCGACAGGGCGGTCGACACGTCCGCGAGGCCGCCGGTCTTCGCGAGCGGCGCGTACTCGGCGGTGACGAATAGCACCCGGTAGGACACGAGCGGCAGTATAGCGAAGGCGCGCGCCCGCCCGCCCTGCGCTACGATCCGGCCGGGGAGGGACACGATGAACGTGCTGCTGCTGTCGCCGGGCTATCCGGCGGAGATGCCCGAGTTCGCGCGCGGGCTCGCCGAGGTCGGGGCAACGGTCATCGGCGTCGGCGACCAGCCGGCCGAGGCGCTGCCGGAACGCACGCGCCGCGCGCTCGCGGCCTACGTGCGCGTCCGCTCGCTGTTCGACGAGGCGCGCTGCGTCGAGGAGTTGCGCGCCGAGCTCGGCGGCCGGCGCATCGACCGGGTCGAGTCGCTGTGGGAGCCGCTGATGCTGCTCGCGGCGCGCCTGCGCGAGGCGCTCGGCGCGCGCGGCCTCGGCGTCGAGGCGACCGTGCCGTTCCGCGACAAGGAAGTGATGAAGCGCCGGCTCGACGCGGCCGGCATCCGCACACCGCGCCACGTCGCGGCGCACAACGCCGCCGAGTGCTGGGAGGCCGCCGAGCGCATCGGCTTTCCGCTGATCCTGAAGCCGATCGCCGGCGCGGGCTCGGCGGACACCTGGCGCTGCGACGACGCCGACGAGCTGCGCGCCGTGCTGCCGCGCATCGCGCACGTGCCGGTCGTCAGCGTTGAGGAATTCGTCGACGGCGAGGAGTACACCTTCGACACCGTGACCATCGACGGCGAGGTTCGCTACTACAACGTCGCCTGGTACCGGCCGCGGCCGCTGCTCGCGCGCAGCAACGAGTGGATCAGCCCGCAGGTGATCGCGCTGCGCGAGCCTGACGCACCGGCACTCGCGGGCGGGGTCGCGATGGGCCTGGCGGTGATCGCGGCGCTCGGCTTCGACACCGGCTTCACGCACATGGAGTGGTACCGCAAGGCCGACGGCGAAGTCGTGTTCGGCGAGATCGGCGCGCGGCCGCCCGGCGCGCACCAGGTGGACCAGATGAACTATGCCTGCGACTTCGACGTGTTCCGGGAATGGGCGCGCGCGGTGACCGCGGGCCGCTTCGAGGCGCGCATCGAGCGCCGCTACAACGTGGCGTCGGTCTTCAAGCGCGCCCACGGCCAGGGCACGATCAGCGCCATCGAGGGCCTCGAGGAGCTCTACCGGCGGCACGGCGCGGCGATCGCCTGGAACCACCTGCTGCCGGTCGGCGCGCGGCGCCGCAACTGGAAGCAGACGCTGGTGTCGGACGGCTTCCTGCTGGTCCGGCACCCGGAACTTGCCACCACGCTGGCGATCGCCGACGAGATCGGCGAGCGCGTCCAGCTCTATGCGCGCTGATCACGGCGCCGCCGCCACCACAGGAAGCTGACATGCAGAATGGTCTCGCCGCCGCCGCCCTGTTCGCGCTCGTCGCTGCCGCGCCTCCGGCCGGCCGCGCCGACGTCCTGCCGGATGTCGCCGAGCCGGGCTCGGCCGAGGACATCGCCGCCGCGACCACCGAGCCGCGCTTTCTGTCGCCGTGGGTCGCGTATCTGCCGCAGTCGGCGAGCGTGCCGTCGCCGCGCGCCTTCCTGCATCGCATTCCGGGCGCGGCCGGCGAGCTGGTGGAATCGGCGCAGGCCTACGCCTACTGCCGCGCGCTGGCCGCCGCCTCGCCGCGCGTGCGGCTGTTCAGCATCGGTCGCTCGGAGGAGGGCCGCGACATCGTGCTGCTCGCGATCGCTGATGAGGCCGGCATCCAGAACCTCGACGGTCTCAAAGCCGCGACCGCGGCGCTCGCCGACCCGCGGCGCACCGATCCCGCCGCCGCGGAGCGCCTGATCGGCACCGCCCGGCCGGTCTACTACTTCAACGCCGCGCTGCACTCCGACGAGACCGGCTCGACCGAATCGGTGCTCGAACTTGCCTACCGGCTCGCCGTGTCCGAGCAGCCGATGATCCGCCGCATCCGCTCGAGCCTCGTCGTGCTCATCAACCCGGTCTCGAACCCGGATGGCCGCGACAAGCAGGTCGAGTGGTTCTACCGCTACCTGAAGGGCAAGACCGACCGTGCGACGCTGCCGCGCCAGGCGCCGCCCTACTGGTCGAAGTACGCCTTCGTCGATATCAACCGCGACGCGCACCAGCAGACGCACGAGACCACCAAGGCCGTGCACCGGATGTTCCACGACTGGCACCCGACGGTGGTCCACGACCTGCACGAGGCGGTGGCGCTGCTGATGACCTGGAACGGCACCGGGCCCTACAACCCGAACATCGACGCGATCACCTTCAGCGAGTTCCTCGAGCTCAGCTTCCACGAGGTGCAGGTCATGAACGGCCTCGGCATGCCCGGGGTCTCCACCTGGAATTTCGGCGAGGGCTTCGCGCACCTGTTCCTCGACTCGGTGGCCATGAACCACAACGCCATCGGCCGCGGCTACGAGACCTGGGGCAACGGCAGCGCGGAGACGATGACCTGGACGCTCGGGCCCGAGGACACCAGCCGCGAATGGTGGCGGCTGGTGCCGCCGCCGGCGACCGAGTTCGCCTGGTCGGCGCGCGATAACGTCAACTACAACGAGACCGCGGCGCTGGCCGCGCTCGACTTCTCCGCGCTGCACGCGCGCGAGCTCTTGTCGAACTTCTACCAGAAGGGCCTGCACTCCTGGCGCAAGGGCGTCGACGAGGCGCCGTTCGCGTTCTTGATCCCCGCCGAGCAGGGTGACCCTGCGCGCGTCGCGGCGCTGGTGGCGCGCCTGCTCGGCCAGCACATCGAGGTGAGCCGTGCGACGGCGCCGCTCGCCGTCCGCGAAGGCACGTACCCCGCAGGCACCTACGTCGTGCGCCTTGACCAGCCGTAACGCAACTACGCGGTGGACCTGCTGACCGCGCAGCACTACCCCAAGGACGGCGGCGAGCCCTACGACGACGTCTCCTGGTCGCTGCCGGCGCACTATCACCTCGAGGTCGTGCCGACGGCGGACGCCTCGATCCGCTCGGCGGCGCTCGCGCCGCTGACCGAGGCGCCCGCCGTCCACGGCCACGCGCCAGCGGCCGGCGCTGGCGCGTACCTGCTGCAGGACACCGGCCAGGAGAGCCTGCTCGAGGCGCGCTTCCGGCTGGCGGCGTTCCCGGTCGAGGTGGCCGAGCGCGGCTTTCGCGTCGACGGCCGCGACTATCCCGCGGGCTCCTGGATCATCGCCTCGCGCGCCGGTGTCGCCGCCGCGCTCGCGCGGGTCGCCGCCGATCTCGGCCTCGACTTCGCCGCCGCCGCAGCGCTGCCCGAGGTCGCCAGCCACGCCGCGCCCTGGCCGCGGCTCGGCCTCTACGTGCCGTGGGCGGATACCGACTCGATCGGCTGGGTGCGGTACTCGCTCGACCAGCGCCACGTGCCCTATGGCTACGTCCGCGACGAGGACGTCCGCGCCGGCCACCTGCGCGAACGCTACGACGTGCTGCTGCTCGGCCACGTCGACCTGGAACTCGCGGAACTGCTGCAGGGCATCCCGAAGGCGTGGGGCCCGATGCCCTTCACGAAGACCGCGGCGACGCCGGCCTTCGGCACGCCGGCTGCTTCCGACGACATCACCGGCGGGCTCGGTGGTGCCGGGCTCGACCACCTCGCGGACTTCGTCCAGCGCGGTGGGCTGCTGGTGACACTCGGCAACGGCACGATGCTGCCGCTCGAGGCCGGCCTCGTGCGCGGCGTGCGACGCGAGGCCGGCGGCGTGCCGCGCAGCAGCCAGGGCGGCGGCGCGGATGCCGCCCAGGCCGCGCAGCAGGCGAGCACGCGCACGCCGGGATCGCACCTGCGCGTGACGTTCGTGCGGCCGGAGCACCCGCTCGCCTACGGCTACGCGCCGCGCACGCACGTGTTCCGGCAGAACTTCGCGCTCTATTCGACGCCGCGTCGCTGGTTGCGCATGGCGTACTGCACCAACTGCCTCGACGGACCGTTCGACCGGCGCGGTGTCGTGCTCGAGTGGGGCGACCGCGACGGCGCGCCACTCGTGGTCAGCGGCCAGGCCTGGGGCGAGAGCAGCCTGGTCGGTCGCTGGGCGATCCTCGACATGCCGGTCGGCGCCGGCCACGTGCTCGCGTTCAACTTCAACCCACTGCACCGCGACCTCAATCGCGGCGATCAGCGACTCGTCTGGAACGCGCTGATCAACTGGCAGTCGATCGTCGCGGCGCACTGACGCGCGCCGCGCGGCCGGCGGGCGGCGCGCTCAGCGCCGCCGCATCCGGCGCAGCTGCAGCAGCGGCTCGCACAACAGCAACGGCACCGACCAGCAGGCCCAGGCCATGATCACGTCGAGGTTCTGCTCGCTGGTGAGTTGCCACGGCAGCAGCCACTTTTCGACCAGCCGGAGGGTCACGAACGCGAAGGTGACGGTGTAGCTGCGGATCATCCGCTCGCGGTGCTGGTCGAGCGCGCCGCGCCTGACCGCCACGATCGCCATCGAGGTGGTGACGAGCCATGCGCTGCTCAGCATGAAGAGCCCGGCGGCGTAGGGCACGTACTTCGGGTCGATCGTCAGTGCGAGGTAGTACGCGGCCGTGCTCGCGACCAGCACCCCGGCCGCGTAGACGCGTCCGAGCGCACGGTGCGTCGCGCCGGTGCGGCCGCTGAGGCCGAGCCACAGCTGCACGAGGCCCGCGGTCGCCGCGGTCGCCCCGCCGGCGATGTGCGGCACGAGTCCGAACCGCCGCGGCCAGTAGTCGCCGTAGGTCTTGGCATCGAACGACAGGTAGTACTGCAGCGCGTTGTGCTGCAGGAAGTAGATCGCCCCGGCCGCCAGCAGCGCCAGCACGGCCAGTAGTCCCCGGTGCTGCGCCAGGCGCAGTCCGGGCAGCTTCGATGTCGCCATGAGATCCCCTTCGACGCGTTCGTTCGCGGTTGTTGTTCGTACCAGACCGCAGCATAGAGCGGCCGCCCCCGGGCCGTCGTTCGCGCCCTCAGCCGCTGCGTTCGAAGATGGCGTAGTGCTTGCGGGCGCTTTCGAGCGTCTCCCAGGTGCCGCTGAAGCCGGCGGGCACGACGAAGGCGTCGCCGGGCCCGAACTCGACCGCGACGCCGTCGCTCGAGGTGAGCCGCACGCGGCCCTCGAGCAGGAAGCAGAACTCGTGCTCGGTGTAGCTGATCTTCCAGCGCCCCGGCGTGCTCGCCCACGTGCCGCAGTGGAATTGCTGGGAGGCGTCCGAGTAGCGGTTGTCGACGCTGGCGCGCGGCGTGCCGGCGAGCAGCTTGGCCGGATCGAAGGGCGCGTCCGCCGGCGCGCCGCCGCGGCGGAAATCGACGATCGCGGGAACGCTCATGCATGCTCCTTGAGGTACTTCGGCAACATCGCGCGCCAGGTCTCCCAGTTGTGGTCCCACTCCCGGCCCCACAGGTCGACGCGATTCGGGATCCCTCGGCGGCCGAGCACGTTCGCGAGCCGCCACGACTCGCCGACGTCCTCCCACTGGCCCTGGCCGGTCGGCAGCAGCAGCAGCCGCTGCCGCAACCGCGCCAGCTGCGGACCGTCCTCGAGCGACGGCAGGTAGTGCAGCGGCGACGCGTAGTAGAAGTCCAGGTTCATCCGGCCGTTGAGGTACTTCGACAGGTCGAAGGTGCCGCTCATCGCGATCGCCAGGCGAAACGCGTCCGGGTGGCGGCAGACGCTCGCGGCGGCGTTGAAGGCGCCGATCGAGGCGCCGGCCGCGATGATCTCGAGGTCCTGTGTCTGGCAGTCGCTGCGGATCAGCGGCACGACCTCGTGGTAGACGTAGGCGTCGAACAGATTCTGCACCCGCGAGCAGTACTCCGGCCGCTCGTCGCCCTGCACCCAGTGCTTGCCGGCGACGCTGTCGATCGAATAGACCTTGATGCGCCCGGCGTCGATCAGTTCGGCGACCGCGGCGACGAGGTGAAAGCGCTCGACCTCCTCGAAGTCGCCGCCGGCGGTCGGGAACAGCAGCACCGGCGTGCCGAAGTGGCCCCAGCGCACGACGCGCGCCGGCTCGGGCAGCCGGTCGGTGTTCCAGGTCCAGCGTTGCTGCTGCATGCGCGGCTCCGGGCGGCTCAGGCGCCGGCCGCCTCCGCGCGCCGCCATTGCTGGATCCGCTGCCAGAAAAGCTCGGTGAACCGCTCCACTTCGTGCGGCGGGTACAGGGCCTCGACCTTGGCGCGCACCGCGGCGCGTGCCGCGGCGCTCGCGAAGAACTCGTCGGCCACGGCGTCGAGGTGGCCGAGGTGGCCGCTGCAGAACTCGCTGAAGCGCTCGCTCTCGAAGTGCTGGCGCGCGAGCGCCGCATAGGCCGCGAGCCGGTCGGCGTACGAGCCCTCGCGCGCCGCGGCCGCGAAGTACGGCGCCCAGTCGAGGTTGACGCGCATCGGCCGGCGCGTCGCGGCGCAGTACAGCGACCAGCGCAGATTGGCCTTCACCAGCCACGGGAAGTGGTAGTGCAGCGAGGTCACCTGCGAGTCCGGGCAGGCGTTGGCGAAGTCGATCGGGTGCCAGTCCTCGCCCCGCAAGAGCGCCTCGCAGGAGTTGAAGTCCCAGCCGAAAAAGGCGTTGATCGTCAGCGTGATCGCCTCGAGCTCGCGCGCCTTCGCGTCGCTGACGAAGCCGCGATCCATGCGGTAGCGGTCGTGCAGCGGCGCCGCCGGGTCGTAGTTCACGAGCCGTGTCTGCGGCCCGAAGCCGATGCAGCGCACGAAGCGGTCGTACGGGATCACGCCGCTCTGCAGGTGCATGATCTTGGTGCCGCTCGACTCGTAGGCGGCGCGCAGCGCCGCCTCGTCGTCGATCTTGGTGACGCCGACCCAGCCGCCGCCGTCGTACGGCTTCATAAACAGCGGGTAGCCGAGCTCGCGGCCGATCGCACCGACGTCAAAGAGGCGCGCGTAGCGCTGCAGCGTCGGCTCGAGGTCGGCGGCCTTCTCGTAGGACTTCGGCGGCACCATCCAGGTGGCGGGGATCTTGAGACCGAGTCGCATCATCGCCGCGTAGGTGGTGTGCTTCTCGTTCGACTGGATCGACCAGGGATTGTTGAAGACGTACAGCCCGTCGAGGACGATCGCCTTCTTGATCCACTCGCGACTGGTGTTGTACCAGTGGGTCAGGCGGTCGACGACGACGTCGTAGCGGCACGGCTGGCGCAGGTCGAAAGGCTCGATCGTGACGCGCTCGACCGCGAAGCGCAGCGTGTCGCCGTCCCACGGGATGCGAAGGTCAAGCCGCTCGAGCAGCTGCTCGTAGCAGGCCGGCCAGCAGATGTCGGCCCCGAGCGAGAGGCCAATGCGGCGCGTCACGTCTCCCATGCGGTCCCCTCAACCCGGATTGCTATTCGTACACCATCCACAGCGGCCCTGGGAACAGGAACGTGAGGCCGGCGCGCAGCCGGTCGCGCCAGTTCTGCCAGTTATGGCCGTCGCGCGCCTCCTCGTAGCGCACCTGGATGCGCGCGGCCTGCAGCAGCGGCACCAGCGAGCGGTTCTCGTAGATCAGCGACTCGTAGATGCCGCAGGACAGGTAGATGCGCTCGGCCGGTCGGCCGGGGCGGGCGCGGAAGGCGTTCATGAAGCGCACCACCGGCTCGAACACGGGGCCGCGCCTGTTCTCGCCGATGTCGGTGAAGGCGAACGAGCCGGACTGCAGCAGCAGCCGCCCGAAGGTCCCGGGGTGGCGCCAGGCGGCGTGCAGCGAGGCGACGCCGCCGAGGCTCGCGCCCATCGCGCAGCGCATCGCCGGGTCGGCGTCGAGCGGCACGCGCGCCGCGACCGCCGGCAGCAGTTCCTCGACCAGGAAGTCGGCGTGCGCGTCGAGGCCGACGTACTCGCGCAGCCGGTCCGGCGACTCGGTCAGCGCGACGACGAGCGGCGGGATCTCGAGCCGGTGGATCAGGTTGTCGAGCACGGTCTTGAGCTGCGCGTAGCGCAGGTAGTCGCCGCCGTCGTGCAGCACCAGCAGCGGATAGCGACGCGTGCGCCGCAAGCGCGCTGGCAGGTAGAGCTGCACCGGACGGCGGCCGACGTGGCGCGAGTCGATCGCGAGGCGCTCGAAGCGGCCGGTGCGAGCGCCGTCGTCCGGCAGCGTCCATTCCGGCGGCGCATAGCCGTAGCCCTGGCAGACGGAGTTGGCGCCGAACGGATCCGAGGCCTTGAGCGGGTTGAGCGGATCGAGGATCCACTCGCTGGCCGCGCCCTGCTTGACCTCGAACTTGTACTCGAAGCGCGAGCCCTCCGGCAGCGGCAGCGTCAGGATCCACAGCTCGGTGCCGGCGACGCGCTCGAGCGGCTGCGCGGCCGGCAGGCCCGAGATGAACATCCTGAGCAGCACCGCCTCTGCCTCGCCGTGGTACAGGAACGTCACGCCTTCGCGCGCCACCAGCGGCACCGCGTGCGCGTTGAGGAAGGCTTCGAGCGCCGCGCGGTCCGGTGCGCCGCCGGCGAGCAGCGTGGCCAGTGGCGCGCTCATTCGGCCACCTCGACGACGCGGCCTGAGCGCGACAGGCGCTTGAGGTCGCGCGCCGTCGCGACCCGGCCACGGTGCCAGCGCACCAGGCTGCCGTGCTCGAGTGCGAGGCAGCGCGCCGGGGCGAAGCGCCGCGCGAAGACCTGCACCCGCGCCGGCTCGTTGAGCGCGAGCCGCGCCGCCGCGTGCGGCAGGGCCACCACGCCGGTCACGAGGCCGAGCCCGGGCTCGAGCACCTCGGCGTGCGCCGCGCCCTGCGGCGGCCGGTCGTGGAACAGCACGACGCGTTCACAGAGCGCCATCGCACCGGCCGACCAGGCGATCAGCGGCTTGCGCTCGAGCAGCGCGCCGAGGCCGAACAGGCGCAGCCGGTTGAGCAGTACCGCGACGTGGCCGCCGGCGATCAGCACCGCGGCCGCGCCGTCGATCGCGGCGGCGAGCGCGGCGCGGTGCGGCGCAAGGCTAGGTCGCGGCGCGTGCTGCCAGCGGCGCGCGAACGCGGCATGTTCGCGCGCCGTTGCCGCGAGGTGCTGGCGGTCGAGGCGGCGCACGTCGCCGAGCGCCGCGCGCCGCGCCGCGCGCCGGCCGTGGGACTCCTCGGCCGCCGGCGCCAGCTCCTCGACCGCCGCCATCAGCGCGTGCAGTCGCAGCCGGTAGTGATCCTGCAGCTCCTGCAGCCGCTCCTGGCGCTCGCGCGCCGCCGCGGCGAGGGCCGCGTCCTCTGCATAGACGTGCTCGGCGCGGACGTAGAGCCCGAGGTCGGTCACCGGGCAGGCGACGTGTGCCCGCAGCTCTTCGATCTCGCCCTCGCGGTCCTGCCAGCCGGCGGTGATCGCCACCAGCGGTCCGCCGAGCGCCATCGCTTCGAGGCACTCGCGCAGGTTCGGCGTGCGGTATTGGGGCCCGAGCAGGGCGCGGTCGGTCATCAGGCCCATCGTCCGAGGCGCTCCCGGGCTTGTCAAACCGAACCGCACTCGGGCACGGTGGCCGCGGGCCGGCGCGCGGCCGGAAGGGGAACCGATGTCCGACCTCACCTGCCGTCGTTCGCGACTGTGGCTCGCGACCGTGTTGCTGGCCGCGACCGCCGGGCTGCCGGCGGCCGCGGCGCCGTCGGCGCTGCCGCCGGCGTCGCTGCGCGACTTCGTCTGGGTCTCCGACCCGCGGCTCGCTCCTGACGGGCAGCGCGTCGCGTTCGTGCAGACCCGCGTTGATGCGGTCAAGGATGACTATGCGACCTCGATCTGGCTGGCCGACGGCAGCGCGGCACCGCGGCCGCTGACCTTCGAGCCGGCCGATGCGCTCTCGCCGCGCTGGTCGCCGGACGGGCGGCGGCTCGCGTTCCTCTCCAAACGCTCCGGGCGGCCGCAGATCCACCTGCTCGAGCTGGGCGGCGGCGAAGCCTGGCAGCTGACCGACGATGCGCTCGGCACCGCGAGCTTCAGCTGGTCGGCGGACGGCCGGCGCATCGCGTTCGTGTCACGGGCGCCGACGCCGGACGAGCCGGCGGCCGCGCCGCCGGAGCCGGACGCAGGCCAGTCGAAGCCGCCCTACGTCACGGAACGCCTGACCACCCGCGCCGATGGTCGCCCGGCCTGGCTGTCGCCCCGACGTGCGCACCTGTGGGTCGTGGCCACCGACCGCGGCCCGAAGGCCGCCGCCACGCGCGTCACGAGCGGGGGTTTCGACGACGGTGCGCCGAGCTGGTCGGCGGACGGCGCGACGCTGTATTTCAGTGCGATCCGCAAACCGGATGCTGACTGGGCCGGCAACGACACCGAAATCTACGCCGTGCCTTCCGACGGCAGCCGCGAGCCGGTCGCGCTCACCAACCGCCGCGGCCCGGACGACAATCCGACGGTCTCGCCGGACGGCCGCTACCTCGCCTTCACCGGCTTCGACGACGAGCGGCGCCAGAGCCACAACGTCACGCACCTGTACGTGCTCGACACCACGACGCTCGAGCGCCGCGAGCTCGCGCGCGGTCTCGACCGATCGGTCGGCGACGCGGTGATCGCCGACATGGGCGTGAAAAAAGATGAGGGCCTGCGGCTCGTCTGGCGCGCCGACTCGAAGGCCGTCTACTTCGTGTCCGCGGACCGTGGCGCGACGCAGCTCTACGAGGCGACGCTTGACGGACGCTACCGCGCGCTGACGGCGCTCGCTGCCGGCGACCTGCGTGCCTTCGACGTGGCCGCGGACGGCCGGGCGATCGTCACGCATTCCGCGCCTGCCGGGCCGGTCGAGCTGTACGCGTTCCGGCTCGCCGCTGCGCCGCGCCGCGCGGCGTGGCAGTCGCTGACGACGTTCAACGCCGCGCTGGTCGCGCGCGCCGGCTTCGTGCCGTACGAGGAACTGTGGCTGCCGGGTGCGGCGCCGTCCGTCACGGCATTCCCGGGCCACGCGGCCGGCGAGCGCCAGTGGATCCAGGGCTGGCTGCTCAAGCCGCCGGGCTTCGATCCCGGGCGGCGCTACCCACTCGTGCTCTACATCCACGGCGGGCCGCACACGATGTACGGCACGGCGTTCTTCCACGAAATGCAGGTGCTGGCGCACGCCGGCAACCTCGTGCTCTTGACCAACCCGCGTGGTAGCACCGGCTACGGCGAGGCCTTCGCGAACGTCATCCAGTACCGCTACCCGGGCGACGACTTCCACGACCTGATGGCTGCCGTGGACTACGTCGTGGCCCGCGGCGCGGTGGATCCGGCGCGGCTGTACGTGGCCGGCGGCAGCGGCGGCGGGCTGCTGTCGGCGTGGACGGTCGGCCATACCGATCGCTTCCGCGCCGCGGTGGTCGAGCGCGCGGTGACCAACTGGCACAGCTTCGCGGGCACGAGCGACCTCAACAACTACTTCGTCACGCACTGGTTCCGCGGGGCACCGTGGAAGGACAGCGCCGACTACCTCGCGCGTTCGCCGCTCAGCTACGTCGAGAACGTCCGGACGCCGGTGCTGGTGATCCACAACCAGGACGATTTTCGCGCGCCGCTGGACCAGGGGCTGCAGTTCTACACGGCGTTGAAGGAGCTCAAGAAGCCCGCGCGGCTCGCGGTATTCCCCGACTCCTCGCACGGCATGAGCCGCGACGGGCGGCCGAACCAGCGCATCGCGCGGCTCGGCCTGATTCTTGACTGGTTCGGCGCCGACGAACCTTGAGGCTAGCGGCCGGTGCCGTTCTTGCCGCCGGCCGGCTGCTCGGCGGTCGGCGACGGTGCCGGCTCCTCGGCCGGCGGCTCGCCGGCGCCGGGCGGGCGCATCATCGGCATGAAGGCCGAGGCCACCGACTCCTGCATCCGCGTCCAGTAGTCGAGGTTCTGCTTGGCGAGCTCGCCCATGGTCGTCATCGGCGCGTTCGCCATCAGCTTCGAGATCTGCGTCTGCAGCGTCTCCTGCTGGCGCGAAAAGGTCTCGACGCTCTTTTCCAGGTAGCGGCTCATGAAGTCCTGCATGCCGTTGCCGTAGAAGCGGATGATCGACTCGAGCAGCGGCGTCGACAGGATCGGCTTGCCGAACTGCTCCTGCTCGGCGAGCACCTGCAGCAGGATCAGCCGGGTGATGTCCTCGCCCGTCTTGTCCTCGACGACCGAGACCTTCTCACCCTGGATGATGAACTCCCGGATGTCGTCGAGCGTGACGTGCCGCGACTGGGAGGCATCGTAGAGACGCCGGTTGGCGTACTTCTTGATCAACCGTTCCTTAGCCATGGGCGAAGTTTACCTCGAATGCCGGGGCGTTTCCTTGCAGCGCAAAACAGGGGCCCCAGACGTAAAAAGGGACGGTGAGCCGAAGCCACACCGTCCCGAGGGGGGCCATTTGCCGCCTGCCGCTCGAGGCGGCAGGTCGGCCGATTCGTCAGGCAGCCTTGGCAGCCTTCGTCGCGCGGGTCGTGAACTCGGTCGACGCCTGGTCGATGAATGAGGTCACGTCAGCCTGGGCCTCACCCGCGAGCTTCAGGAAGTCCTGCGAGCGCAGGGTCTGCTTCTCGAAGTAGGCATTGGCGAGCTCGGCCTGCTTCTTCAGCAGTTCCGGGGCGTCCTTCGCCTGGGTGGCGGCATGCAGGGTCGCGATGCCGAGGTTCATGTAGTCGCCGGCCACTTCGTAGCCGTAGCGCGCGAAGCGCTCGAAGGTGCGGGCCGACAGCGCCTGCAGACGAGCGACGGGCTCGGCAAACTTGCGCGAGTTCTCGATGAACGCATTGATTTCAGCGGTCGGGTTCGTCATGGTGAGTGCTCCTGGGAAAGTCTTTGTTGCGATGCAGTATAGCGAATTAATTTTGCATTGCAACAGGTTTTTTCCGAGCACCGATCTCGGCCGAAATTCAATATTAAATGACTAATAAACAGCATGTTACTGTATCTATGACGAGCAGTGTCCGTCGCCGCCTGCCGCCAGTCCGTTGCAGTGCAATTGGGATTAAGTGAAATCCAGATGGAGACGCAGGATGCCTGGCTGAACGAGTGGCGGAGCCTGGGCCAGGCTGAGTGGCAGCGCTGGGCCGGCAGGATGGGCGTTGCCGACGGGCGGTCCGCGCCACTTGGCGGCCTGCACGACGCCGCGGCGGCCTTCACGAGCTTCGCCGAGGAGTTCCAACGCCTGGCCCGAATGGCCCCTGGCGCGGATGCCGCCGCGAGCGCGCGGCTGCGCGGCGAGCTCGAGACGCTGGCGCAGAACTTCTTCGCCCGCGCGGTGCCGGCGTGGCCGGCGTGGGCCGGGCAGGGGCCTGAGTGGGCGGCGGCCTTGCAGCAGTGGTCGATGGCGCTCGCCGAGGTCGCGCGCGCGAGCGCCGGCGCTTTCGCCGCGCGGCTCGCTGCGCCGGACCCGCCCGCGACGCTGCGCGCCACCTTCGATGCCTGGATCGATTGCGCCGAGGCGGCGTTCCAGTCGACGGCGCATTCCGAGGCCTTCGCACAGGCCCAGGCGCGACTGTTCAACGAACTGGTGCGCGCCAGGGCGCGCCAGCAGACCCTGACCGAGCAGCTTGCGAAGAGCGCCGGCGTCCCGACACGCAGCGAAGTGGACGCGCTGCATGACGAGCTGCGCGCCCTCAAGGCGGAGCTCGCGCTGGCGCGCGTCGCGCCGCCTGCCGGCGACGTGCCGAAGTCGGCCGCGCCGCCGCGGCGGCGCGCGCCGCGCAAGGGGCCGCGGTGAGCGCGCCACCGGACCCGCAGGTCCTCGGCGCCGAGATCGCCGAGTTCCAGCGCCGGCTCGCGACCGGCGTCGCGACGCTGTCGCGACTGCCGCCGGTTGAGCTCGCGACCGCTGCCCGCGAGGTCATCAGCCGCGATGGCAAGACGACGCTGTATCGCTATCGCTCGGTTGCCAAGCCCTGCGGCGGGCCGCCGCTGCTGATCGTGTTCGCGCTCGTCAACCGGCCGACCGTGCTCGACCTGCAGCCGGACCGTTCGCTGATCCGCCGGCTGCTCGCCGCCGGCGTCGACGTCTACCTGCTCGATTGGGGCTACCCGGATCGCGGCGACCGCCATCTCGGCCTCGCCGACTACACGCTCGGCTACCTTCACCGCGCCGTCGAGCGCCTGGCGGGGGAGCACGATCACGTTGACCTGCTCGGCGTGTGTCAGGGCGGTACGCTCGCGCTGCTCTACGCCAGCCTCGAGCCGGCGCGGATCCGGCGCCTGGTCACGATGGTGACGCCGGTGGACTTCGCGACGCCGCAAAACCTGCTGGCCAAGTGGGCCCGGGGCGTCGACGTCGACCTGCTGGTCGACACCTACGGCAACGTGCCCGGTGAGCTTCTCAACTTCACCTTCGTGTCGCTGATGCCGTTCCGGCTCACGCTGCAGAAGTACCTCGCGCTGGTCGACGGCGCCGACGAGCCGCGCCAGCTCGAGAATTTCCTGCGCATGGAACGCTGGATCTTCGACAGCCCTGATCAGGCCGGCGAGGCGTTCCGCGAATTCGTGCGGCTGTTCTTTCAGGAGAACCGGCTGGTGCGCGGCGGCGCCGTCATCGGCGGCCGGCCGGTGGACCTCGGCCGCATCACGATGCCGGTGTTCAACATCTACGCGACTCAGGATCACCTCGTGCCGCCGTCGGCGTCGCGGCCGCTGGCCGGCCTGGTCGGCGGCGACTACGAGGAGCTGGCCTTTGACGGCGGCCACATTGGCATCTACGTCAGTAGCCGGGCGCAGGCGGTGCCCGCCGCGATCGCCGCCTGGCTCGATCGGCGCTGAGTCGGGCCGCGCGGCGAGTTCGGCATCATTTCGCGCCCCGCAGGATGATGTCACCCATGTCGCTCGAAGCCGCCCACTCGCAGATCACGGCGCAGCTCGGCCAGGAGGTGTACGTCAGCGACTGGATCGAGGTCGACCAGGCGCGCATCGACGCCTTTGCCGCCGCCACCGGCGACTTCCAGTGGATCCACACCGACCCCGAGCGCGCCGCACGCGAGTCGCCGTGGAAGAGCACGGTGGCGCACGGCTTCCTGACGCTGTCGCTGTTGCCGCTGCTGCGCGGCGTGGCGCAGGGCGGCGAGGCGCGCTACCCCGGCGTGCGCCGCGTGATCAACTACGGCCTCAACCGCGTGCGCTTCACGAATGCGGTGGTCGCCGGGGCGAAGGTTCGGGGCCGGGCCAAGGTGCTCGCGGTTGAGCCCTTCAAGGGCGGCCTGCAGGTCACCGAGGAATTCACCGTCGAGATTGACGGCCTGACCCGCCCGGCGTGCGTCGCCGAGACGATCGCCCGACTGTATTTCTGAGCACCGGCGCGCCCGCCCGGGCACGCTGTCAACCACCGTCCGGTATATCTTTACTGATATAAATCAATAATTTATGTCATTCCTGTCGGACCCGGAACGGGCCGCACTGGTAGAATGGCGGCCGTCCGCTCACCCCCTGCGACGACCCTGCGGCCCGGCGGCGGACGCGAGGGCCGAACACGAACAGCGTCGCAGCGACGGGTTCCGAAGGAACGATGGCCGCTTCGCCCTACCAGCAGCTTGAGGAGGAGTTCCGGCGCCTGCACGCCTTTCGCGGCGCGCTCGCGGTGCTGCGCTGGGATGCGGCGGTGATGATGCCGCGCGGCAGCGCCGAGGTTCGCGGCGAGCAGCTCGCGGCGCTCGAAATGGAGGGCCACGCGCTGCTGACCGCGCCCAAGGTGTCGCGGCTCATCGAGCGCGCCGACGCCAACGCCCAGGGGCTCGAGGACTGGCAGCTCGCCAACCTGCGCGAGATGCGCCGCGAGCGTGACCACGCGATCGCCACCCCGAACGCACTCGTCTCGCGGCTCGCCAAGGCGACCGCGCGCGCCGAGACCCACTGGCTCGAGGCCCGCCGTACCGGCCGCTTCGCGGACTACGCGCCGCACCTGGCCGAGGTGGTCGGCCTGATCCGAGACCGCGCCCTGCTGCTCGGCCAGCACCTCGGGCTGTCGCCTTATGACGCGCTGGTCGACGAGTTCAGCCCGGGCGTTCGCACCGAGGAGATCGATGGTCTGTTCAAGGCCGTGGCGCGGCGCCTGCCGGCGCTGGTGAAGGAGGCGATCGAGCTGCAGGCGCAGAAGCCCTCGCTGCCGATCACCGGCAAGTTCCCGGCGGCCAAGCAGCGCGCGCTGTGCACCGAGGTCATGAAGGCGATCGGCTTCCCGTTCGACCGCGGCCGGCTCGACGAGGCCGAGCATCCCTTCACCGAGGGCATGTCCGGCGACCTGCGGGTCACGACCAAGCTCGAGCCGAACGACGCCTTCCAGGGGCTGCTCGGCGCGCTGCACGAGACCGGCCACGCCATGTACGACCTCGGCCTGCCGAAGGAGTGGCGCGACCAGCCGGTCGGCCGCAATCGCGGCATGGCGCTCGAGGAGAGCCAGTCGCTGATCATCGAAATGCTGCTGGTGCGCAGCCGGCCGTTCCTCAGCTACCTGAAGCCGCTGCTCGAAAAGCACTTCGGCGTCGCCGGCCCCGAGTGGGAGGCGGAGAATCTCTACCGCCACCTGACGCGCGTGCATCGCGGCCTGATCCGCGCCGATGCCGACGAACTGACCTACCCGGCGCACATCCTGCTGCGCTACGAGATCGAGAAGGACCTGCTGTCCGGCGAGCTCAAGGTCGAGGAGCTGCCGGAGGCGTGGAACGAGAAGGCGCAGTCGCGCCTCGGCCTCAAGCCCGGCAACGACCTCGAGGGCTGCCTGCAGGACATTCACTGGGCGGTCGGCCAGTTCGGCTACTTTCCTGCCTACGCGCTCGGCGCGCTGATCGCGATGCAGCTGTGGGAAAAGCTTCGCGCTGATCGCGAGAGCCTCGACGCCGAGATCGCCGCCGGCGACTTCACCGGCATGTTCGGCTGGCTGCGCGAGAACGTGCACGGCGCCGGCGCGAAGATGTCCGTTCAGGACCTCGTGAAGACCGCCTCAGGCCGGCCGCTGTCGGCGGCCCCGGCGATGCGCTATCTCGAGGCGAAGTACCTCGAGCCACGCTGAGGGCAGGTGGTGGCCAGCGAGATCCAGTTCGTCCCGTTTCCGGCGCCGCGCGCGCCGCGCGCCACCGAGCCGGCGGCCGCGCCGCCGCCGCCGCGCCCGTCGCGCAACTTCAAGCGCCTGCAGGCGGAGCTGCGCGGCCTGGCCGGCAAGGCGATCGACGACTACGCCATGATCCAGGACGGCGACAAGGTCATGGTCTGCCTGTCCGGCGGCAAGGACTCGTACACGCTGCTCGACCTGCTGCTGTCGCTCAAGCGCAGCGCCCCGGTGCGTTTCGAACTGGTGGCGGTCAACCTCGACCAGAAGCAGCCGGGCTTTCCCGCAGACGTGCTGCCGGAATACCTCAGCAGGCTCGGCGTGCCCTTCGAGGTCATCGAGCAGGACACCTATTCGGTGGTCAAGCGCCTGATTCCGGAGGGCCGCACGATGTGCAGCCTGTGCTCGCGGCTGCGGCGCGGCAGGCTCTACCGCTACGCGCACGAGCGCGGCTGTACCAAGATCGCGCTCGGCCACCACCGCGACGACATCCTCGAGACGCTGTTCCTCAACCTGTTCCACGGTGGCAAGCTGAAGGCCATGCCGCCGAAGCTGCTGTCCGACGACGGCCGCCACGTCGTGATCCGCCCGCTGGCCTACGTGCCGGAGCGCCTGATCGCACGCTACGCCAAGGCGCGCGGCTTCCCGCTGATCCCGTGCACGCTGTGCGGCTCGCAGCCGAACCTGCAGCGTGAGCTCGTCGGCCGCATGCTGGCCGGCTGGGAGCGCGAGCACCCGGGCCGCATCGAGTCGATCTTCGCCGCGCTGCGCGACGTCGTGCCCTCGCAGCTCGCCGACACGACGCTGTTCGACTTTGCGGGCCTCGACGCCCGGCGCGCGCAGCCGGCGGCCGCCGATACCGACGCCGGACACGACGCGTGAGCGTGCGCCCGCTCGGCGAGCTGCCACCACCGCTACCGGGAACGTACTGGGTCGAGCCGCAGCGGCTGCTGGCCGGCGCCTATCCCGGCCACGTGGATCCGGCCTACGCCGAGTCGCGGGTCGCGGCGCTGCTCGCGCTTGGCATCGACTGGTTCATCGACCTGACCTGGCCCGGCGAGTTGCCACCGTACGAGTCGCTGCTGCCGAGCCCGTATGCGCCGGGCCCGCAGCGGTCGGTCGTCTACTCGCGCCGGCCCATTCCCGATCACGACCTGCCGCGCAGTCCGGCCCACATGGTCGAGATCCTCGACGAGCTCGACGAGGCGCTTGCCGCCGGTCACCGCGTCTACGTGCACTGCCGCGCCGGCATCGGTCGCACCGGGACCGTGGTCGGCTGCCACCTGGCGCGTCAGCTCGGCAGCGGCGCGGCCGCGCTTGTGCAGCTTGATCGGCGCTGGGTGGAAGGCGGGCGCGCCCGCGACTGGCCGCGGACGCCGGAGACCGACGCGCAGGCGGCCTACGTGCGCGACTGGCACGAGCACCGGCCGGCGGCTGCTGCGGCGGCGGCGGCGGCAGTCGATCCGCTGCCGGCTGTGGACGTCGCCGATCGCCTGCGCGACCGGTACCGAGGTCTGCTGCTCGGGCTCGCGCTCGGCGACGCGCTCGCGGCCCCGGTCCAGCACCGTCGTCCCGGCAGTTTCACGCCGGTCGGCGACCTGCTCGGCGGCGGCCCGTATGACCTGCCACGCGGTGCCTGGAGCGACGACACGGCGGTCGCGCTCGCGCTCGCGCAGAGTCTCGTCGAGAGGGGCGCGTTCGAGCCGCGGGACTTTGTCGAGCGCCTGACGCGCTGGCAGCGGGACGGCAGCGGCTCTGCGACCGGACAGTGCCTCGGGATCAGCGCCACCACCGCCCGGGCGCTGGCCCAGGCGCAGTGGAGCGGCAATCCCTTCGCCGGATCGCATGACCCGACGCGCGCCGATCGCGAGCCGCTGGTACGGGCCGGTGTCGTGGCGGCGTGGGCGCTCGATGACCCGGAGCGCGCCATCGAGCTCGCCGCGGAGGTGGCGCGGCCTACGCATCAGGCACCGGTGGCGCTGGATGCCTGCCGCTACTTCGCGGCGCTCATGATCGGCGCCCTGCAGGGCAGCTCGCGGGAGGAACTGCTGATGCCGGACTTCACGCCGGTGCCGGGCCTGTGGGCGCGCCGGCCGCTGAAGCGCGAGGTGGCGCGGATCGCCGCCGGCGCCTGGCGCAGCGGCCTGACCGCGGCCGGCGCCGCCGAGCTTGCCTCCGGCAGCGCGGTCGGGGCGCTCGCGCTGGTGCTCGGCGCGCTGGCCGCCGGCCACGGCTACCGCGATACTGTGCTGAGTGCCGTGAACCTCGGCCACGATGCCGACGCGAACGGGGCGCTGGTCGGCCAATTGGCCGGCGCGCTCCACGGCGCCGGCGCGCTGCCGCCACACTGGGTGGCCTCGCTGGTCGAGGGACGCCGGATCGCGGCCATCGCCGACCGGCTGTTGACCGGCGCACTGGGACGCATCGCAGCGATCTGAAGGGAGGTGCCGTGCCTGCTCGCACCCGGCCACGCCGGTCGGCCCGCCGCGACTGGTGGGTGAAGCTTAGCGACGAGGAACTGCTGGACCTGCGGTTCTGCGACCTTGGGCTGACGGTCGACCGTTCGCCGCTGCAACGCTACGTCGAGCGGCTGTACGCCGAACTCGAGCGTCGTGGCATCGCGTTCCGTCCGCACTGCTGGCTGGGCGAAGAGTGGTTCTCGCCGGACGGCGTGCCGGGCTTCGCCCTGCCGTTCTACCTCGCGCACCCGCGCCTGCGACGCCTTGAGCGGCGGATGCTGCACGAGGTGGAGGGCGGCAATCGCAACTGGTTCATGCGGATCATGCGCCACGAAGCCGGCCATGCCATCGACAACGCCTACCGGCTGCGCCGCCGCCGCCAGTGGCGCGAAACCTTCGGCCCGGCGTCGCTGCCCTATCCCGACAGCTACCGGCCGCGACCGGGCAGCCGCCGCTACGTGCAGCACCTCGGCAGCTGGTATGCGCAGAGCCACCCGACCGAGGACTTCGCCGAGACCTTCGCCGTGTGGCTGAAGCCCTGGTCGCGCTGGCGCAGCGACTACCGCGACTGGCCGGCGCTCGGTAAGCTCGAATTCGTCGACACGCTGATGACCGAGGTGGCGACGCAGCCGCCGCTGGTGCGCACCCGCGCCCACGTCGATTCGCTCGCCCAGGACACGCGCACGCTGCGCCAGCACTACGCGGCGGTGCTCAAGCGCTACGCCGTGCCGACGCGCCGCGAGGAGGACGAGCTGCTCGAGCGCGTCTTCAGCTACGAGCCGGGGCCGCGCCGGATGCGCGCCGCGACGCTGCTCAGGCGGCTGCGGCCGAAACTGCACGACGCGCTCGCGACCCGCGTCGGCTGCAGCGAGTACCTCGTCCACCAGGTGATGCGGGCCGCGATCCGGCGCTGCACCGAGCTCGGGCTGTACGTGGCCGGCGACCGGCGCCGCGCCGTGCGTCACGCCGAATGGCTGCTGGGCCGGCTGGTCCGGGCCTTCGAACGCAGCGCCGGCCGGCGGCTGACGCTATGAAGAAGCTGCGCATCCTGGTCGCCGTGCACGAGACGCTGATTCCGCCGGCCTCGCTGAAGGGCCACGAGCAGAGCGAGATCGACGAGTGGCGCACCGAGTTCGACGTCGTCTCGCACCTCAACAAGGCCGGCCACGACGTGCGCTGCATCGGCCTGCTCGACAGCCTGACCGAGCTGCGTACGACGATCCAGGAGTGGCGGCCGCATCTCGTGTTCAACCTGCTGGAGGAGTTCGACGGCATCGCCAAGCAAGACCAGCACGTGGTGGCGTTCCTCGAACTGCTGCGCCAGCCCTACACCGGTTGCAACCCGCGTGGCCTGATGCTGTCGCGTGACAAGGTGCTGTCCAAGCAACTGCTGGCCTACCACCGCATTCCGACACCGCAGTTCGCCGTGTTCCAGCGCGGCAAGCGCGTGCGGCTGCCGCCGAAGATGCGCTATCCGCTGTTCGTGAAGTCGGCGACCGACGATGCCTCGCTCGGCATCGCCCAGGCCTCGGTGTGCTCCGATCCGGCGAGCCTCAAGGAGCGGATCGAGTTCGTCCACGAGCAGACCGACAGCGACGCGCTGGTCGAGGAGTACATCGAGGGCCGCGAGATCTATGTCGGCGTGCTTGGTAACGACCGGCTGACGACGCTGCCGGTGTGGGAGATGAGCTTCGGCTCGCTGCCGGACGGCCAGGCGCCGATCGCGACCCGCAAGGTCAAGTGGGATCGTCGCTACCAGGTGCGGCACGGCATCACCACCAACGCCGCCCAGGAGCTGCCGGACGCCGTGGTCCTGCAGCTCGGGCGGCTGACGAAGCGCATCTATCGCGCGCTGCACCTGACCGGCTACGCGCGCATGGACTTCCGGCTGCGCGCCGATGGCGCCGTGTTCGTGCTCGAGGCGAACGCCAATCCGAACCTCGCCGAGGAGGAGGATCTGGCGCGCTCGGCGCGCGCCGCCGGCATCGACTACGACGAGCTGCTGGCGCGCATCCTGTCGCTCGGCATCGGCTACCGGGCCGCGTGGCGCGCCAACGAGGCCTGAGGGTGCTCAAGCTCGAGGACTACATCCGCACGATCCCGGACTTCCCGCAGCCCGGCGTCACGTTCCGCGACCTGACGCCGCTGCTCGGTGACGCCTACGCGCTGCGCGCCTCGATCCGCGAGCTGTCGGCGCCGTTCCGCGATGCCGGCGTCGACGTCGTCGCCGGCATGGAGGCGCGCGGCTTCATCTTCGGCGCGCTGGTCGCCTGGCAGCTGGGCGCCGGCTTCGTGCCGCTGCGCAAGCCCGGCAAGCTGCCGGCCGAGGTCGAGGCGGTCACCTACGAGCTCGAGTACGGCACGGCGACGCTCGAGGTGCATCGCGACGCGCTCGCCAGCCATCGCCGCGTGCTGCTGGTCGACGACGTGCTGGCCACCGGCGGCACCGCCGCGGCCAGCGTCGATCTGGTCGCGCGGCTCGGCGCCGAGCTGGTCGGCTGCGCGTTCCTGGTCGAGATCGCGGCGCTCGCCGGCCGGGCGCGGCTCGGCGGGCAGCGCATCCACGCCGTGCTGTCGCTGTGAGCGGCCGGCGCCACGCCGCGCGCCGCGCGCCGTGACGGCCCGTCTCGCGGCGATCAGCATCTACCCGGTCAAGGCCTGCCGGCGGACCGAGCTCGCCGCGGCGCGGCTGGCCGCGACCGGGCTCGAGGACGATCGGCGGTGGATGATCACCCGTCCGGACGGCAGGTTCGTCAGCCAGCGCACGCACCCGGCGCTGGCCCGGCTGGTGCCGCGGCTCGTGCCGGGCGGGCTCGAGCTCACCGGCCCCGGGCTGCCGCCGCTCGTGGTCAGCGCCGCGGCCGCCGCCGAGACGCGCCAGGTGGTCGTCTGGGAGGACCGGATGACGGCGGCCGACGCCGGCGGCATCGCGGCCGTCTGGCTGACGCGTGCGCTCGGCGAGCCGCTGTGCCTGGTGCGCGCCTCGTCAGCGACGCGCCGCTTCGCCGACCGCCGCTGGGTCGGCGAGCACGACGTGCCGGTCAGCTTCGCCGACGGCTACCCGCTCCTGGTCTGCTCAAGCGCCTCGCTCGCGCTGCTCAACGCGCGGCTGCCGGCGCCCGTGCCGATGGAGCGCTTCCGGCCGAACCTGGTGATCGACGGCCTCGAAGCCTTCGCCGAGGACGGCATCCGCGCGGTGCGCATCGGCGCGGTGGTGCTGCGCTTCGTCAAGCCGTGCACGCGCTGCACGGTGCCGGCGATCGACCAGGACAGCGGCGAGCGCTCGACCGACCCGGGCCCGGCGCTCAAGGAATTCCGCTGGGACCCGGCGCTGCGCGGCGTGACCTTCGGCGTCAACGCGCTGGCCGAGGCTGCGCCGGGCGCGCGGCTCGAGCGCGGCGCGGCGGTCGAGCTGCTTGATTGACTCAGGGGCCGGCGGCGCCGGCCTCGTCGTGCGCCACGGTTTCCTTCTCGGCGAGCGCCGCCTGCACCCACGGTGCGATCACCGGGTCGGCGAGCGCGGTCGCGACGTAGGCGCGCGACTCGCTGCCGAGGCCGGTCGTGCCGTAGCTCTGGAAGCGGAACGCGACCGGCAGGTACATCGCGTCGGCGGCGCTGTAGCTGCCGAACAACCAGGGTCCGCCGGCGCCGTAGCGCCGGCGGCAGCCGCTCAAGAGCGCGTCGATGCGCGCGATCGCCGCGGCGAGCTCCGCCGTCATCGGAACGCGGCGCTCGCGGGCGCGAATGTTCATCGGGTAGGCCGCACGCAGAGCCGCGAAGCCGCCGTGCATCTCCGCAGCCACGGCACGGGCCTCGGCGCGCACCGCGCGCGGCTCAGGCCAGCCGCGCCCGCCGGCGAGCTCGCTCGCGTACTCGAGGATTGCGATCGACTCCCAGACCACGAGCTCGCCGTCGACCAGCACCGGCACCTTGCCGGCTGCGGAGTAGCGGGCCACGTCGGCGGCGAAGGACGGCGTATCGAGCACGATCCGATGCTCGCCGAACGCGAGGCCGAGGTGCCTCATGAGCGCCCACGGCCGCAGCGACCAGCTGCTGTAGTTGTAGTTGCCGACCACCAGCGTGAGCTTGCTCATGGCGTCCTCCAGGGGCGGCGGCCGAGATAGGCGAGGGTGACGTCGCAGAAGTCGGTGAACAGTCCGTCGACGCCCGCGGTCGCGAACAGCGCCTCGTGCACGGCGGCGGCGCCCGGCGCGTGCTCCGGCAGCTGGTCGGCGCGGAAGGTGTAGGGATGCACCGCGAGCCCGGCGGCGTGCGCGTCCGCCACCAGCGTCGTGAACTCCGGCGGCGCGCCGGCCCGTGGCCAGCGCACGATCTGCGGGATCCACGGCCCGATGCCGTCGGCGTAGGCCGCGACGCGTTTCAGGCCCGCGACGGTGCGCAGGTCGTCGTAGTCGGTGGCCGCCTCGCGCCAGTCGTTCTCGCCGACCAGCTGCACGAGCTTGAGGGTCGAGCCGAGTTCGACGCGGATGCGGGCGCACTCGGCGGCGTCGAAGCACTGCAGCCAGGCCGCGTCGTCGCGGCCGCGGTAGCCGAACTCAGCGAGCGTCGCGATGACCGCCGGGCTCAGGTCCTTGCCGGCGGCGCGGTGAAACGCCGGGCTCTTGACCTCGGTATAGACGCCGGTGCGGCGGCCGGTCGCGGCGTTCAGGCCGCGGACCAGGGCGAGTTCCTCGGCAAGCGACTGGATCCGCAGCGGCAGGCGCTCCTGGAAACGGCCGGGATAAGCTGCCGCGCCGCTCGCGATCTCGACACGCTCGCGCACCTCGAGCGTCGCGAGCTCGGCGTAATCGAAGTCGATGACGTACCAGTGGCCGTTGTCGCGCCGGCGCCGCGCAAATCGCTGCTCGACGTCGGTTACCTCCTCGAGCACGAGGTCGTGGAACACGACCGGGACGTCGTCGCGCGTCAGCACCACGTCCTGCTCGAGGAAGTCGGTGCCGAGGGCGTGGGCGTAGGCCTTGGCCACCAGCGTGTGCTCGGGCAGGTAGCCCGACGCGCCGCGGTGGGCGATGACGATGGGCGGGCCGAAGGCCCGCGCCGCTGACGGTGACGCGCTCATACAGGGACGGGGATAATGCCCGAATGCACCAACCGCTGCGCGCCGTTTCGCTCGACCTCGACAACACGTTGTGGGATACCCCGCCGGTGCTCGCGCACGCCGAGGCGGTGCTGCGCGACTGGCTGAGCGCGCAGTGCCCGGGGATCGCCGCGCGCTTCGACGCGCCGGCGTTGACCCGGCTTCGGCTCGCGGTCGCCACCGAGCGCCCGGAGCTTGCCCACGACCTCAGCTTCGTCCGTACCGAGGCGCTGCGACGCGCGGCCCGGGCGGCCGGCTACGCGGACGCGGTCGCGGAGCGGGCCTTCGCCGTGTTCCTCAGCGCGCGCAACGAGGTCGTGCCGTTCGACGAGGTGCCGGACGCGCTCCGCCGGCTCGCGGCGCGCGTGCCGCTGTACGCGCTCTCCAACGGCAATGCCTGCGTCTGGCGCGCCGGTCTCGGCCGGCACTTCCGCGCCGCCATCGACGCGGCCGGTGCCGGCGCGGCGAAGCCGGATCGGCGCATCTTCGTCCGGTTGCTCGAGGTGGCGGCGGTGCCGGCAGACGCGGTGCTGCACGTTGGTGACGACGCCGAGGCCGACGTCGAGGGCGCGCGGCAGGCCGGCCTGCGGACCGCGTGGATGAACCGCAGCGGCGCGCGCTGGCCGGCAGGGCTCGCGCCGCCGGATCACGAGATTGCCGATCTGACCGCGCTCGCGCAGCTGGTGGAGCAGCTGGGAAGCTGGCCGTAGCGGCGCCGGCGCGCCGTCAGGCGCGCAGGTTGAGCAGCGTGCCGATCATCTGATCGGCGGTCTTTAACAGGCGCGCCGAGTAGGCCACCTGGTTGCGCGCCTGCAGTGCGTCGACCAGATGCGTCGCCGACACCCGGCCGCGCGTGCCGTCCGAGGCGACCGCCTGCGCCGCGACGTCGAAGGACTGGACGCCGGCGTCGACGCCGGCCCGGGCACGGTTCAGCGTGTCGAGGTAGTTCGGGGCGCCGCTACTGAGGTTGACGGGAGACACGCGGCCATCATCGCGCGCCTGCCGCGGCGCGCAAGGGCCCGCGGCGACAGCGTGCCGAGGCCGTGACGCGCGTCACGACCGGACCGCGACGCCGGTCACGCCGGCCGCGCGCATCAGCACTCCGGTGTCGTTGCTGCCAGCGCTCGATCACGCCGGAACGTGCGCGCGTGCGCTGTTTTCCGGCGCGACATCATGTCAAGTTTGAGCCGGCGCGGACGATCCTTCGATTGAAGAGTCGAGGAGGCACGATGTCGGACGGCACCGTTCTGCAGGTTTCGAGTCTCGAGGAATTCTTTCGCGACGCGCTGCACGGCGCGGCCGCGAAGCAGCGGCTCGCGCTCGACGGCCACACCGAGCACTACGTCGTCAACGTGCTGACGAGCTTCTCGCGCGCCGACACATTCTTCGAGCGGACTTCGTCCGGTTCGCGCATGAAGCCGCTCGCGTTGATGCTCGCCGAGGCGATGGGCGCGCCGACGCTCGCCGAGCGGCAGCATGCGCTGCAGCGCCTCGGCGACGTGTCGCTGTTCGTCGCCGGGTTCTTCGCGCACGGCTTCGCGCGCAAGCTGGTGGACGTCGACTACCACATCGCGATGGGCGGCCGCGCCTACGGCTCGCTCGCCGACAGCGCCCGCGCAGCGCCGCGCGGGCGCTCGATCGCCGGCGTGTTCACCGAGCTCGCGCTCAAGTTCCGCGAGCTCGTCGACGCGCTCAACGAAATCGCCGACAGTGCACGCGCGCCGTGCCACGATGAGCTGCTGCGGCTCTACGAACTGTGGATCAAGACCGGCAGCGAGCGCGCCGCGGGTCGGCTGCGCGGGCTCGGCCTCGAGCCGGCGGCCTCGGCGCGGGTCCGCTGGAGCCACTAGGTCGTGCTGCTGCGCGAGCTGCAGGCCCTGCTCGCCCGGATCAACGACGCCGCCGTCGCCCAGGACGTCTGCGACTACCTGATCACCGATCGCGCCCAGCTCGGTCGCTGGCACGCGCCGAGCGCGGCCTCTGAGACCCCCGAGGCGCTGCTCGTCGCCGAGCAGGACGGTGCGCTCGACATGGGCCTGTACCTCGACCCGGCGCTGCTCGCGCGGCTCGCCGACAGCGCGCCGCTCGCCCACCTCGACGACGACAACCTCGAGGACTTCTGCACCGCACTCGAGGGCGTCAGCCACTTCAATTGCGTCGCCTGGTGCGCGGCGCGCGGCTGGTCGGTGTCGCTGCTCGGGCTCGAGATGCAGGCGGAGATCGACAAGTACGCCGCCGCGGTGCTGCTGGCGGGCACGCAGCGGGGAGGCGAGCTGGTGCGCGGCCTGCACGGGCGGCTGTTCGAGCGTATCCGCTTTCGCGACGATCTCGACGCGGCGTTGCGCGGCATGTACCTGCAGGCCAATCGCTACGCGGCGCGCTTCTGTCGCCGGCTCGAAGACCGGTTCCTGAAGCGACGCGCAGCGCGGGTGCCGGAAATGCTCGGTGAACTGCGGCGTTTCTACCGCCTCGGCGACGCCGGCAAGCTGCGGGCGATCGAGGCCGCCTGAGCGCGGGCGAGCTCAGCGGCCGGCGCTGCCGCCGCGCTTCTTCTGCTGCTCGATCCAGTTCGACAGCGCGCGCAGGTCGCGCTGCTTGCTGGCGACCTTCTTCTTCTCGATCAGGCCGCTCTCGTACGGGTCGTAGCCGCCCTTGGCGGCGACCTTGTTGAGCTTGACGGTGCCGAGCGGCGCCGGCCGGTCGTCGTCGACGATGGCGAGTCCCGTGGCCTCGAGCGCGGCGCCCGGAATATTCTTTGCCCACTCCCAGACCGCGTTGCCGCGCTCGTCGTGGTCGACACGGCCGGTCACGCCGATGCTCAGGCCGTCGCCCAAGTCCGCGAAGATCGGTCGCCGCATCTTGATCGTGTCTACCAAATTCGTCACACCGCCAGCGCGCTGCGCGCGCCGACGGGGCCTCTGTCTCCACCCTGCGACGGTACGATACGGATGAGCGCGCCGCGGATCTGTGACAGGCATCACAGGCAGTGCTAGGGAGTTCCCTGAAATTGAACGTAATCCGGGCGCGCCGACTATCCGCCGCCGGCGTTCAGCTGATGCGCGGCCCGCAGCAGCGCAACCACCGACTTGGCGTCGACGATGTCGCCGTCGAGGGCGCGCGCGACCGCCTCGGCGAGCGGGACCCACACGACCTCGAACACTTCCTCGCGCTCCGGCGCCGACAGCACGGCCGTGAGCTCACGCGCGAGGTAGAGATGGACGACCTCGCGGAACACGCCGGGCGAGCTGAGCACGTGTCCGAGCGACCGCCAGTCGCGCGCCTGCAGGCCGGCCTCCTCGGCGAGTTCGGCGCGCGCGGTCGCGTCCGGCGTCTTGCCGTCGAGCTTGCCTGCCGGCACCTCCCACAGCCAGCCGCCGGCGACGTGGCGGTACTGCCGGAGCAGGCAGACCTGGCCGGCGGCGTTCAGCGCGACGACCGCCGCGCCGCCCGGGTGGCCGACGATCTCGAGCGTGGCCAGATGGCCGTTCGGCAGCCGCACCTCGGCGACGTCCAGCGTCACGACCCGCCCGGCGTAGATCCGTCGCGTGGATTCGGTCATGCGCCGATCATCCCACGGCCGGCGCAGCCGCCGGTAGACTCGCGCGCATGGCCGCCTGCATCGTGATCTCAGGTCCGCCGTGCGCCGGCAAGTCGACGCTCGCGGTCGCGATCGCCGGGCGCCGCGGCTGGCCGCTGCTCGCCAAGGACGACTACAAGGAGCGGGTGTTCGGTCATCTCGGCGCCAAGGACCGGGACTGGTCGCGGCGCGTCAGCGCGCTCGCCTGGGAGCTGCTTCTGGCCGAGGCCGGGCGGCTGCTCGCGGCCGGTGTCGACTGCGTGCTGGAGGGCAACTGGCGCGCGCCGCAACGGCGTGCGCTGATCGCGCTGGTGCCGCGGCCGGTTGACTGCTTCGTCGAGATCCGCTGCGGCGCGCGGGCGCCGATCCTGCGGCAGCGCTACGAGGCGCGGGCGCGTGCCGGCCGCCGCCACCCGGGCCACGTCGATCTCGAGGCGCTGCCCGGGCTCGAGGCCGAGTTCGCCGGCCTGGACCCCGGCCTGCCGCTCGGCGGCGCGCTGCTCGCCTGGGACACGTCCGCCGGCTTCGATGCCAGCTCGCTGCTCGGGGCGCTGGACGCGGCGCTCGCCGCGTTCAGCGCGCCTGCGCGTGATACTCGCGGTTAGGCATCATGTCGGTGGCGGTCGCGACGCGGTTCGTGAAGTTGAAGAAGCCGGTGACGCTCGCCGCGTCCCAGACGTCGCGCTCTGACCAGCCGGCCTTGCGCAGCGCCGCGCGCTCGGCCGCGCCGACCTCGGCCGGCGTGACGGTCAGCCGGTGCGCGAATTCCAGCAGCGCGCGCTGCCGCGCCGGCAGCGGCGCGGTGCGCCAGTTCATCACCAGCATCTCGCCGAGTTCGGGGTCGCCGCTCAGCTGCCTGACCGCCGCGCCGTGCGCGGTCAGGCAGTAGTAACAGCGGTTCGCGGATGACACGACCACCGCGATCATCTCGCGCTCGAGCTTGGAGAGCCCGGACTCCGCCAGCATCAGGTCGTTGTACAGATTGACGAAGGCCCGCAGCTTGGTCTGATCGAAGCTGTAGGCGGCGAGCACGTTCGGCACGAAGCCAAGCTTCTGCTCGCAGATGCCGAAATACTTCTGCATGTCGGCGTCGAGCTTGGCGCGCGTCGGCAGGCGGATCTTGAGACCGAGGACGTGTTTCGGTTGCGGCATCGGAGCATCTCCCCGCGGTCAGCGGTGGTCACCCTCGTCGACGACGACCTGGCCGGTCACCCGCCGCTCGACCAGCGACCAGGACACGCCGACCGCGAGCAGGATCGCGAGCAGCGCGTCGGCGAGCCAGCCGACCACGCCGTGCGCCTCGAGGCGGATCCAGCCCCAAGACACCAGCAGCCAGACGAACGCGGCGCCGAGCCCGGTGGCGAGCAGCAGGCCGAAGGTGCCGAGCGAGCGCCAGGTGGCATGCGCGAAGAACCCCCAGCCCCCGAGCAGCAGCAGGCCGGCGATCGCCTGCAGTGGCCCGACCGCCGGGACGCTGCTGGCGAGCCAGTGAACGTAGGAGAACGCCGTCGGGTTCCAGGTCAGCGCGACGAGCAGCGCCGAGGCGAGCAGCCGGAGCAGGAAGCCGTGCAGCGTGAGCCGGTCCATCGGGAGTCATCCGGGTGCGGCCAAAGCGGCCGCGGCGGCGGAGTGTAGCAGCGGGCTTGCATGGGCCGGCCAGGTCTGGATAAACATACAGTCCGCATCGATAATCCGCGTCATGGCCGCCGACCCCCTCGCAGCGCTGAACCCGGAGCAGTACGACGCCGCGTCGTTCGGTCGCGCCGATCCCGCCGGACGCTTCGTCGCCGGGCCGCTGCTGGTGATCGCCGGTGCCGGTACCGGCAAGACCAACACGCTCGCCCACCGGGTCGCGCACCTCGTGACACAAGGCGTCGATCCTGCCCGGCTGCTGCTGCTGACGTTCACGCGCCGCGCCGCCGAGGAGATGACCCGGCGCGCGGAACGCATCGTCGCGGCGACCGGCGCCGGCGCCGGCCGCAGCCGCGCGGTGCGGCTGCCATGGGCCGGCACCTTCCACTCGATCGGCAACCGGCTGCTGCGGCACCACGCCGCGGAGGTCGGCCTGGACCCCGCATTCAGCGTGCTCGACCGCGGCGACAGTGCCGACCTGCTGGATGTGGTCCGGCACGAACTCGGTCTGTCGGCACGCGACAAGCGCTTTCCGCGCAAGGACACCTGTCTCGCGATCTACTCGCACCGCGTCAACACGCTCAAGCCGCTGGCGACGACGCTCGCCGAGCACTGGCCCTGGTGTGCCGAGTTCGAGCCGGACCTGACGCGGCTGTTCCGCGCCTACGTCGAGCGCAAGCAGGCGCAGCAAGTGCTCGACTACGACGACCTGCTGCTCTACTGGCACGGGCTGGTCAGCGAGCCGGCGCTGGCCGCGCGCGTCGGCGCGCTGTTCGACCACGTCCTGGTCGACGAGTACCAGGACACGAATCGCCTGCAGGCGGAGATCCTGCGGGCGCTGAAGCCCGACGGCGCCGGGCTCGCGGTGGTCGGCGACGACGCACAGTCGATCTACTCGTTCCGCGCCGCGACGGTCGACAACATCCTCGATTTCCCCGCGCAGTTCGTGCCGCCGGCGCGCGTGGTCACGCTGACCGAGAATTACCGCTCGACGCAGCCGATCCTGGACGCCGCCAACGCTTTGATCGGCGAGGCGACGCGCCGGCATCGCAAGGAGCTGCATGCGCGACGCGGGCCGGGCGCGCGACCGCGGCTGGTCACGGTCGCCGACGATCGCGGCCAGGCGGACTACGTGATCGCGGAGGTGCTGCGCGCGCGCGAGGCCGGTGTCGCCTTGCGGCGCCAGGCGGTGCTGTTCCGCTCGAGCCACCACAGCGACTTCCTCGAGGTCGAGCTCACGCGTCACAACATCCCCTACGTCAAGTACGGCGGGCTCAAGTTCCTCGAGGCCGCGCACGTCAAGGATCTGCTGGCGGTGCTGCGCTGGGCCGAGAACCCGCGCAACCGCATCGCCGCATTCCGCGCGCTGCAGCTGCTGCCCGGCATGGGGCCGGCGCACAGTGACCGCTGCCTGGCCGAGCTCGCCCGCGCCGGCGGCGCGCTGACCGCGCTCGGCCGCTTCGAGCCGCCGCCGGCGGCGCGCGCCGACTGGCCCGCGCTCGTCGAGCTCGTGCTGTCGCTCGCCACGCCGAGCGCGGCCTGGCCCGGCCAGGCCGAGCGGGTCCGCGACTGGTACCGGCCGCACCTCGAGCGTCAGTACGACGCCGCCGCGGTGCGCGCCGGCGACCTCGAGCAGCTGGTGCGGATCGCCGGCGGCTACGCGACGCGCGAGCGCTTCCTCACCGAGCTCGCGCTCGATCCGCCGCAGGCGAGCGGCGACCTGTCGGGACCGCCGCTGCTCGACGAGGACTACCTGGTGCTGTCGACCGTGCATTCGGCCAAGGGCCAGGAGTGGCAGTCGGTCTACCTGCTCAACGTCAACGACGGCAATTTCCCGTCCGAGTTCGCGGCCGGCGAGCCGGAGCTGCTCGAGGAGGAGCGGCGTCTGCTCTACGTCGCGATGACCCGCGCCCGCGATGCGCTGCACCTCGTCACGCCGCTCAAGTACTACGTCACGCAGCAGTCCCGCTACGGCGATGCGCACGTCTACGGTGCCCGCAGCCGCTTTCTGACCGAGCGCGTGCTGGCGACGCTCGAGCCGCTGGCGGCGCTGGCGCCGACGGTCGCCGTGCGCGGCGGCGCCGACCCGGGCACGGCGCGGATCGACGTCGGCGCGCGGCTCCGGGCGCTGTGGGACTGAGCCGCGCGCGGCGTGCTAGGGTGTGCGCCGGCCTGCGGCGGGGACAGCGACGATGGCGCGAGACGAGGCGAACGACGGCGACCGCACGACGGCTCTGACGCGGCGCGAGTTCGTGCAGGGCGTGGCGGGCGCTGGCGCCGCGCTGGCGCCGCTCGCGCTCGGCGCCTGCAGCGGCGCGGACGCCGGCGCGCCGGTCGCGCCGCAGGATCTGCCCGGCTACTACCCGCCGCTCAAGACCGGCCTGAGGGGCTCGCATCCGGGCGCCTTCGAGGTCGCGCACGCGCTTCGCGACGGGGTGGCGCAGCCGACGGCGCATTCGACCGGCGAGGTCTACGACCTCGTAGTCGTCGGCGCTGGCATCAGCGGACTCACGGCCGCGTTCCTCTACCGCGAGCGCAACCCCGACGCCCGCGTGCTGGTGCTCGACAACCATGACGACTTCGGCGGTCACGCCAAGCGCAACGAATTCTGGCTCGATGGCGAGCTGCAGCTGATGAACGGCGGCACCTACAGCATCGAGAGCCCGCGGCCCTACAGCGCGCAGGCCGACGGGCTGCTGCGGCGGCTCGGCATCAACAGCGCGGAGCTCGTGACGCGCATCCAGGACCCCGGCTTCTATGCCTCGCAGGGCCTGTTCACCGGCGTGTTCCTCGACCGCGAGACCTTCGGCGCCGACCATCTGCTGCGTCGCGATCCCCACGAGCCCTGGTCGCGCACGCTCGCCGGCGCGCCGCTGTCGGCGCGCGCTCGAGACGAGATCGCGCGCCTCGAGGAGGCGCCAGCGGACTATCTGGCGGGGCTCAGCACCGAGGCCAAGCTCGCGCGGCTCGCGCCGCTCAGCTACCGGGCCTTTCTCGCCGAGCTGGTGCGCGTTGAGCCGGCGGTGGCTGCGTTCTACCAGCAGCGCACGCACGGCGAGTGGGGCGTCGGCATCGAGGCGGTGTCGGCGCTCGAGGCGTGGGCCACGGGCCTCCCCGGGCGCGACGGCCTCAAGTTGCCGCCGGGCGCGACGCCGGGCATGGGCCCGACCGCGGCCGGCTATGCCGACACCGGCGGCTCGCTGGACGTGTACCTGCCGGACGGCGGCGCGACGATCGCGCGCGCGCTGGTGCGTGCGCTCGTCCCCGCGGCGCTGCCGGCGACCACGATCGACGACCTCGTCACGACCCGCGCCGACTATGCGGCGCTCGACCGGCCGGGCGCGGCGGCTCGCATCCGCCTCAGTGCCACCGTGACTCGGGTCGCGAATCTCGGCGGCGGCGATCAGGGCGTGCGCGTCGACTACGTCCGCGCCGGGCACGGCCACACCGTGCTCGGCCGGCACTGCGTGCTCGCCTGCTGGAATGCGGTCATCCCGCACCTCTGCCCCGAGCTTCCCGCCGAGCAGAAGGCGGCGCTGCATGAACTTGTGAAGACGCCGCTCGTGTACGCGAGCGTCGCGATCCGCAACTGGCAGCCGCTCGCGCGGCTCGGCGTCGCGCAGATCCACGCGCCCGGCGGTTACTTCAGCGACGTCTATCTCAACGAGTGCGTGTCGATCGGCCGGTACGCGACGCCGCGCTCGCCTGAGCGCCCGACGCTGCTGCGGCTGACGCGCACGCCGTGCTCGCCGGGCTTGCCCGAGCACGACCAGAACCGGATCGGCCGCGCCGACATCCTCGCCACCTCGCTCGAACGCTTCGAGCACGAGATCCGCTCGCAGCTCGGGCGCATGCTGGGCGCCGGCGGCTTCGACGCCGGGCGCGACATCCTGGCGATGACCGTCAACCGCTGGCCGCACGGCTACGCGCCGGAGTTCAATCCGCTGTTCGAGGCGCGGCTGCCGGAGGCGCAGCGGCCGCACGTGCGCGGTCGGGCGCGCCGCGGCGCGATCACGATCGCCAACTCGGATGCCGCCAGCTTCGCGTTCATGGACGCCGCGATCGAGCAGGCGCAGCGCGCGGTCGGCGAGCTGCTCGGCGGCTGAGCCGGCCACTACCACGGCTTTCACACGGGGATTCCCATGCAGCGACCGGCACGACTCGCCAGCCTCCTGGTTCTCAGCGCAGCGTCGGCGCTGCCGTGCGCGGCCGCGCCGGCGAGCGCCGACCTCGTGATGCTGCACGGCCACCTGCTCACGGTCGACGCGCGCGACTCGGTGGCCGAGGCGCTCGCGGTCAAGGACGGTCGCATCGTCAGGGTCGGCACCGACCGCGAGGTGCGCACGCTGGTCGGCCGCGGCACGACCGTCATCGACCTGCACGGTCGGACGGCCACTCCCGGGCTCATCGACACGCACGCGCACCTCCTCGAAAGCGGGCTCGGTGCGGTCTATTCGGTGCAGCTCAGCGACGCGCGCAGCGTCGCCGACATCGTGCGGCTGGTCGCGCAGCGGGCGAAGACCCTGAAGCCCGGCGAGTGGCTGCTGGGCGAGGGCTGGGATGAGGGCAAGCTCGCGGAGCTGCGCTATGTCACGGCACTAGACCTCGACGCTGCCAGCCCGTCGAACCCGGTCTGGCTCACCCACACGAGCGGCCACTACGGGGTCGCCAACAGCCTGGCGCTCAAGCTCGCCGGCGTCACCGCGGCGACCCAGCCGCCGCCGGCCGGCACGATCGACCGCGACGCCGCGGGCAACCTGACCGGAGTCCTCAAGGAGTCCGCCCAGGAGTTCGCGACCCGGCTGATCCCGCCGTGGAGCGCCGCGCAGCGGCGTGCCGGGATCATCGCCAGCCTCGAGCTGATGCACCGCGAGGGCATGACGGCCGTCAAGGACCCGAACATCGACGCCGACGACTGGGATGCGTACGCGAGCCTCGGCCGCGAGGGAGGCCTCAGCGCCCACATCTGCGTGCTGTGGCACGTCGCGCCGACGCTGGCCGCGGCCCAGCAGGTCGCCGCCCGCCTCGCGACGCTGCCGAAGCCGCCGGCGACGACGGCAGGCGGCAACCTGACGTCGTGCGGTGTGAAGATCTTCATGGACGGTAGCGGCGGCGCGCCGACCGCGTGGGTGTACGACGAGTGGCACAAGAAGAGTGTTGGTATCGACAGCGGCAATCGCGGCTACCCGGCGCTCGATCCTGAGCTCTACCGCGAGCAGGTGCGGCTGTTCCACGGCGCCGGCATCCACATCGGCACGCACGCGATCGGCGACCGGGCGATCGATTGGGTCGTCGACACCTACGCCGAGGTGCTCGCGGCGCAGCCGACGCAGGGCCTGCGGCACAGCATCATCCACGCCAACATCCCGACCGACCGCGCGATCGGCGTGATGGCGCGGCTGCAGCACGACTACGACGCGGCCTACCCGGAGTCACAGGCGCCGTTCACGTGGTGGATCGGCGATCTCTACGCCGGGACCTTCGGGCCTGAGCGTGCCCTGCGGCTCAACCCGTTCCACACTTACATCGAGCGCGGCGTGCACTGGGGCGGCGGCTCCGACTACAGCGTGACGCCGCTGCCGGCACGCTACGGGCTGTGGTCGTCGGTCGCGCGCGAGCCGCTGCTCGGCACCTACGGCCGCCAGCCCTTCGGCAGCCAGGAGTCGGTGGACGTGCGCACCGCGCTCAAGTCGTACACCGTCTGGGCCGCGCGGCAGCTGTTCATCGACGCCGAGGCAGGCTCACTCGAGGTCGGCAAGAGCGCCGACGTGGCAGTTTGGGACCGAGACCTGATCGCGGTGCCGACGGCGCAGCTCAAGGACCTGCACTGCGAGCTGACGCTGTTTCGCGGCAAGCTCGTGCACCGCGCCGCGGGCTCGCCGGTGGCGATCCGCACCGGGCGCTGACCGGTCCGTCAGCGGGCGACGGGCTTTCTGAATTTCAGCGTGAAGCGGTCGCTCTCGCCGATCGCCGCGTAGCGCTCGCGGTCCTTGTCGCCGAGCCGCCAGGTCGGCGGCAGCGTCCACACGCCCTGTTCGTAGTCGCGCGTGTCCTTCGGATTGGCGTTGATCTCCGAGGCGCCGACCAGCTCGAAGCCGGCGGCCTTGATCAGGTTGATGGCGTACTGCTGGTTGACGTAGCCGAGCTTGGCGTGCGTGTCCGGCGGGGCGTTCGGATCGGCGCGATGGTCGATCAGGCCGAGCACGCCGCCCGGCTTCAGGGCGGTGAACATCGCCTTCAACATCGCCGGCGCGGCCTCGTCGCGCGCCATCCAATTGTGCAGGTTGCGGAAGGTGACGATCAGGTCCACCGAGTCAGGCGGCACCGGCGCGAGCGCGCCGGGATACTGCAGCGCCGCGACCTCGACCTTGCCGTAGGCGTCGGCGTCGCCGTCGAGCTTCGCCTGGAACGAGCGGATGCCGTCCTGCACGAACTTGTTGTCGAATTTCGGGTCCCAGCCGGCGGCGATGTAGCGGCCGCGGTCCTTGAGCACTGGCGCGAGCAATTCGGTGTACCAGCCGCCGGCGCCAGGCCAGATTTCCATGACCGTCATGTCCTGGCGCAGGCCGAAGAACTCGAGCGTTTCGCGCGGGTGGCGGTAAACGTCGCGAGCGCGGTCCGCGTCGCTGCGGTGGCTGGCGGCCAGCGCGCGCTCGAGCGCTGCGAGCGTCGCCGCGTCGGTCGTCGGCAGCGCGCGGTCGCGCGTCTCGGCCGCTGCCGTCGCCGGCCGGGTGCCGGGCTTCGGCGCCGCGGCGCAGCCAGTGAACAGCGCCGCGAAGCAGCACAGCAGGCCGAGGCGGGATCCGGCGATGGTCTTGCGGCTCATGGTCAGAGGTCCCCGTTAACAAAAACCCCGCCTCGCGGCGGGGTCAGTCAGTCGTTGAATGTGCGTCGGCGGAGCCTAGTAGCTCCGGCCGCCGTAGCCGCCGCCACCACCACCGCCGCCGTAGCCGCCGCCGCCGCCGCCGCCGCCGCCACCACCGCCGCCGTAGCCGCCGCCGCCGCCGCCGC
>JANYAE010000048.1 GCA_025355105.1 Pseudomonadota bacterium
GACTTGCAGGGGGTCGCTGGACAGAATGCGCGGCCTTTCCGCCGGCACCTCTTTGATTACCGTTCCCCGGTAGCTCAGTCGGTAGAGCAAGCGACTGTTAATCGCTGGGTCGTAGGTTCGAGTCCTACCCGGGGAGCCAATTAAATTATAAAAACAATAAGTTGCATAATTTTCATGAAGTTGATTTGAGGCAGCACGGTGGCACGCTGGGCGCCGTGGCACGACGCGCCTAGCCGGGGCCCGACGACAACCGGCTGGTACAGCGGCAGGCACCGTTCGCGTGCACCCGCCACGGGCAGCTCCCCCTTCGTCACCGCCGGCGGCTAACGCCAGGGCAGCCAGCGCCTCCGGCCGCACCGCGCTCGCGTGTTGCGCAGGTCCTCGTCCGCAGCGCGCTGGCCGGCCAAGTTGCCGGCCAGTGGGTCGGCGCTCCGTCCCTCCAAGCGCGCATCGGCATCCGACGGCGCCTGGCCGCGGCGCGACGTTGCGCAGGCGGTTTCGGCAGCGATGCTCGCCACGCCACGACCTCAGGCGCGCCGTTGGGCTAGCCCTGAAGCGTTCGCAAGACGAACCGTCGCCAGCCGACGCGGACGCGGCGACGGCCGCGCCTGAGGCAGCGCCGAAGTGTCCATCGTGCGGTTAGACTGGCGCTTGCTCGCGGCAGCGGCGGCCTGCGCGTCCTGCCCGGAACGCCACGATCGGAGAAACCCATGACACATCGCATCGCCTGGTTCGCGCTGCTGCTCGCCGCCACGCTCAGCTCCGGCTGCACCACGACGGCGAACTTCGCCGCGCTGCAAGCGGACGCCGCCGTCGAGGTCAAGCAGACGGCGCAGTCCAACGTCCCGCGCGCCGAGGTGATGCACGCGACGACCTTCGGCAACTACGAGTTTCGCGCCACGCGCCCGGGTGCGCAGCCGCTCTACGGCCGGCTGCCGCTGCGCTTCGCGGGCGGCAACCTCGCGCTCGACATCCTGTTCTTCGCGCCGGCCATCTTCCTCAACATCCGCGAGCCCTTCGCCTTCTACGAGTTCGACCTCGACCAGCGCGCGGTGCGATTCCGCTCCGCCGAGAAGGACGGCTGGCAGACGTACCAGCCGAACGACGTCGACGTCGCCAAGGCCAAGCAGGTATTCGCCGTCCACTGATCGCCCAGCACAGCGACGCCCGGCGCCTCCGCGCCGGCCGTCGTCGGAGTCCGGACATGGCCGCTGACGCCCTCACCGCTTGGCACCGCATCCTCAAGTCGCGTGACCCGCGCGGCCTCGACGCGCTGCTCGCCGACGCGGTGGTGTTCCATTCTCCCGTCGTCCACAGTCCGCAGGCCGGCAAGGCCATCACCACGATGTACCTCGCAGCGGCGCTGCAGGTGTTCGGCAACGACAGCTTTCGCTACGTGCGCGAGCTCGTCGGGGCGTGCGATGCGGTGCTCGAGTTCATGGTCGAGATCGACGGCCTCACGGTCAACGGCGTCGACATGATCCGCTGGGACGAGCACGGCCAGATCGTCGACTTCAAGGTGATGCTGCGGCCGCTGAAGGCCGTGCAGCTGATCCACCAGCAGATGGCGGCCCTGCTCGCGGCCCGCCGCTGAGCGCTGCGCAGGAGCGCTGCGCGCCGGCGAACGACCGGCCGGGGAGCCGGCAGCGCGCGTCCGGCGCCGCTCGCCCCCTAATGCTGTTTGCACCGATCCGTGGCAGCATCGGCCGTCCGGCACAAGCTCCGGGATCCGGCGCCGAACGCAATGGGGGTCGTTGGTGACGATGCTGCCGTGGGCGATGCACCGGGCGCTGCCGGCGATGCGCGGCTTCATCGGCGCGGCGCTGCGCGGCGCGCCGCTGCCGCTGCTGCCGTGGGCCGGCTACCTCATCACGGCGGCGCTCTGCGGCGTCGCGCTCGGCGCGCGCTTCGCGATGCTGCCGCAGAACGCCGGCCTCGGCTTCCTGACCTTCTACCCGGTCGTGATCCTCGCCGCGATGCTGTTCGGCACCGGTCCCGGCGTGCTCGCGATCGCGCTCAGCGCGGTCGCTGCCGACTACTTCTTCCTGCGGCCGCTCGGCACCTTCGCGGTCGCGGGCCGCGAGGTCCTGTCGCTCGCCACGTTCTGCTTCAGCGGCGGCCTCACCTGCTTCCTGGCACACCACGTGCGGGCGGCGTCGCGCGAGCTGCGCGAGAGCGAGCAGCGGCTGCGCGGCCTGTACGAGGCGCCACACGTCGGCATCGCGCTGACCGACATGCAGGGCCGCTTCGTGCAGTTCAACGAGGCCTTCCGCGGCATCTGCGGCTACTCGGCCGAGGAGCTGAAGGCGCTGGACTACTGGACGCTGACGCCGCGCCGCTACGAGGCCGCCGAGGCCGAGCAGCTCGCGTCGCTGGCGCGCAGCGGCCACTACGGCCCCTACGAGAAGGAGTACGTGCGCAAGGACGGCAGCATCGTGCCGCTGCAGCTCAACGGCGCGCTCCTCAAGGGTAGCGACGGGCAGAACTACATCTGGTCGATCGTCGAGGACATCTCCGAGCGCAAGCGGCTGCAGGCCGAGCTGGCGTCGGAATCGGTGCGCAGCCGGATGTTCCTGCGCACCGCGAGCGACGGCGTCCACATCCTCGACGCTTCGGCGCGGATCGTCGAAGTCAGCGATTCCTTCTGCGCCATGCTCGGCTACCCACGCGAGCAGGTGATCGGCATGCACCCGTCGCGCTGGGATGACCGCCTCGCGGCCCAGTTCGCCGCGGCGAGCCTGCCGGTGCTGCTGGCCGGCGACCGCTTGCGCTTCACGACAGTCTACCGGCGCAAGGACGGCACGACGCTGGACGTCGAGGTCACGGCCGACCGCTTCGAGCTGGACGGCGAGCAGTACGGCTTCTGCGCGGCCCGCGACGTCACCGAGCAGCGGCGCCTCGAGCGCGCGGTGCTCGAGGCGGCGGACCGCGAGCAGCGCCGCCTCGGCCACGACCTGCACGACGGCCTCGGCCAGGAACTTACCGGACTGTCGATGCTGGCCGCGGCCCTGGCGTCGGCCGAACGCAAGGCCGGGCGCCCCGGCGCCGAGGCGATCGCCCACCTCGAGGAGCTGACGCGCCGCGCGATCGCGAACTGCCGCGCAGTGGCCCGCGGCCTGTCGCCACTTGGCTATGCGCGCGGCGGTCTGATCGAGGCGCTCGAGGAGATGGCGGTCCTGCAGCGTGAGGCCTACGGCGCCAACATCCGCTTCGAGGCGGTGCGCAACGCGCCGCTCCGCCTGACCACCGATACCGCCGATCACGTCTACCGGATCGCGCAGGAGGCCGTGACCAACGCGCGACGGCACGGCCAGGCGCAGGCGATCGAGCTCACGCTCGATATCCAGCCGAGCAGCGTGCGGCTCGAGGTCCTCGACAACGGCGTCGGCCTGCCGCAGGCCTCGGCACCGACCGACGCGAGCGGCATGGGCCTGCGGATCATGCGTTACCGGGCGGCGTTGATCGGTGCGCACCTGACGGTCGGGCCGGGCGAACGCGGCGGCACCCTCATCTCCTGCGAGTGCCCGCAATCGAGCCAAGCCGAGCTCGCCGCGGACATCGGCCCGGCCGCCGCCCGGGCCTGACGCCGCCGCCGGCCAGCGCCGCACCGTTCAGTTCCGCTGAACGCGGCTTCAGCAGTCCTCAATCGCCGGCTCGTTGCCCGCGCCACTCTTGCGCCACCGCCGGCCGCCGCGCCGGCATCGCAAGGAACTACGCCGTGAGCTTCGTCGCAACCATCGATGCGCCTGCTGACGCCGTCGACGCCGACATCGAGTTCCTGGTGCCCGGCCTCGAACGGCCGTTCTGTTACGGCGGCGAGCCCTCGCCCGGCGACCCGCTAGCCTCGGCGAGCTTCGTGGCCGAGCGGGTGCGGATCGAGGATGTCCGTGCCGGCTTTCGCCCGTCGCTTGCGGCCAACGGCGCGGCCCTGCTCCTCGAGCCCACCACGGTGGGCAACTTTTACGACGATGACGAACTGCTCGGTCGCTACTACCCCGAATCCGCGGAGCTGATCCGTGCGGCGCTCGGCGCTAGCCACGTGGTCGTGTACGACCACAACGTGCGGCGCGGCGCGCGCCTCCGGCTCCGGCCGGACCGTTATGACCAGGGCCGCCCGGTGCACCACGCGCACGCCGACTACACGCCGGCGTCGGCCCGGCGCCGGCTCACCGATGAGTTCGGCGCCGAGGCGGCGGCGCTCGCCTCGCGCCACTGGCTGCAGGTGAATCTCTGGCGGCCGCTGCGTGCGCCGCTGCGCGACGCGCCGCTCGCGCTCTGCGACGGCGCGAGCCTCGGGGCCGAGAGCCTCCAGGCAACGGAGCTGCGGTACCCCGACCGCTCCGGCGAGATCTACTACCTCACGCACGGCGCCGGCCAGCGCTGGTTCTACGCCTCGGACATGGGCGTTGACGAGGCGTGGCTGTTCAAGAACCACGACTCGGCGCCGGCCGGTGGAGCGCGGGTCGCGCCGCATTCCGCCTTCACCGATCCGCGGCGCCTGCCGCACGTGCCGCCGCGCGAAAGCATCGAGGTGCGGGCCTTCGCCTTCTTCGACGCCTGAGGCCGAAGCGGCTCGCCGCCCGCGGCCCGCGAGCTTGCTGCCGGTGCGACGTCCGGTCGGGGGCGGCGCTTGTGGCGGTCGCCGGCGCCCCCATATCGCAGATACCGGGTCGCACTTTTCCCCCCTAGCGACGCCGGCTCATGAAGCGGGTGGGATTTCGGTCCGGCCCGCTTTTCTTTCGACTGATGACTGTATATATATACAGCCATGAGCTTCCGCTGCCCGACCTGCGACGCGACGCGCTACGCGTCGGTGACCGTGACCCGGCCGAACGGCACCGTGTACCGCTCCTCGCTGTTCACCTGCGAGGGCTGCTCGGCGGTGTTCACCGATCCGGCTCGCTACTCGCGCCCGCCGCCTTCCGGCTCACAGGAATCGCTGGAACGTCGCGGCTGGGAGAGTCGCCGCACGCTGGAGGCGCGAAGCCGAAGCGGCCGCTGAGGCGGCCGGGCACCGTCACGCGCGGGCGCGCCGGCGCGGCACGACGGCCGTCACCAGGATCACCCGGCAGCGCGCGGCCGGCGGCGGCGCAGGCCGCGGCCGGCGGGTGAGCCGGACGCCGCGCACGCGGGCCCGATCGGCACCAGCCGCGGCAGCGCGTGTCGCAGCCAGCCGGGCGGACGGGCGGGCCGGAGTTGCCGCGGACGCGGCCAGCTGCGCATCGCTGGTCAGCAGCGTCAGGCCTTCGAGGCCGGCCTGCGCGAGCAGCAGCCGATCGACAGCGTCGCTGGCGACGCCGACCAGCGCCGCGGCGAGCGCGGCATGCTCGCCGCTCACCGCGAGGCTATGAAAGCCGGTCGGCTCGAGCGCGGCGAGCACCTCCGCCGCGAGCCCGCCGACGTCGGATTTGAGGCCGATCTCGAGGATCGAGGCGGCACTGACGTGGACTTCCGAGCCATCGAGCAACTCGCGAATCTCGCGCGACAGCCGCGCCGGCGCCGCCAGCGCCCACAGCGTGAGCTCGGAATCGAGCAGCAGTCGCGCCCTCACCGCGACCGCCTCGCGGCGCGCCGCGCCGCCGGTAAGTTGAAGCCGTCGCGCAGCCGCAGCCGATCCTTGAGCAGCCCGAGCTTCTTCGGCCGCGGCGCATCGGCGAGCGGCACGAGCCGCGCCACCGGCCGGCCGGCCTTGGCGATCAGCACCTGTTTGCCGGCCTGCACCTGCTCGAGCAGGCGCGACAGGTGGGTCTTCGCCTGGTGAACGTTGACGGTCAGCATGGCCTGCAATCCGATATGACTAGACTAAGTCTAGTCTATTTGGATGAAGGCCCTGGTTCAAGGAGAAGCGTGATCGAATCCCGTCCGCGGCGGAGCGCCGCGCATCCGGCGGTGGTGGACGATGAAGCGCTGGCGCACGCCCGGCGGCGGGGACCGCAGTCGATGCTGGTGAGCGCCGGCGGTGCCGGCGCGCGACGGCCGGGGCGCGCGGCGGGTCGCGCCGTGAGCGCTGCCCTACTCCGGTCGCCGCCGGCCCCGGCCGCGACCGCCGGACCGCTACCGCAGGCCGTGAGCCCAAGCGGCGCCAACTTCACTAAGATGGCCGTACCCGATCCAGCGTGAGGACAGCGTGATGGCCAGTGCAGGCGGTGCCGGTCGGCGGCGCGGCGCAGCGCGACTCGCGGCGGTCATCGAGCACGCGCCCGTCGCAGCGGCGCTGCTGAAGGCGCTCGGCAGCGAGCCCCGGCTGCTGGTGCTCTGCAGCCTGGTCGACGGGCCGCTCTCGGTCAGCGAGATCAACGCCCGCGTACCGCTCAGTCAGTCGGCGCTGTCGCAGCACCTCGCGGTGCTGCGCGAGGCAGGCGTCGTTGCGACCCGCCGCGAGTCGCAGACGATCCACTACTCGCTGGTCGCGGGCCCGGCGCGCAAGATCATGGCGGCGCTGTACGCCGCCTACTGCGCGCCGGCGCCGCGCGGCCGGCGCTCGCGCGGCTGAGGGCCTTGCCGGCGCCTGCTCGCCGCCGGCAAGCTTACTTGGTCGCCAGCGCCTTGGCGGCCGCCTGCTCGGCTTTCAGCTCCTTCGCTGGCGACGGCACCAGGCCCTTGTCGACCAGGTAGCCCTCCTTGCCGCCGGCCTTGTCGCTGACGAACTCCTGCACGAACTCGGCGAGGCCCGGGATCACGCCGACGTGCGCCTTCTTGACGTAGATGAAGAGCGGCCGCGAGATCGGGTACTGGCCGGAGGAGATCGTCTCGAGCGACGGCGCGATGCCGTCCACCTTGGCGGCCTGGATCTTGTCGCGGTTCTGGTCGACGTAGGAGAAGGTGAACACGCCGGTCGCGTTCTTGTCGTTCTTCAGCTTGCCCATGATGACCGCGTAGTCGGCCGCGACGTCGGTCCAGCCGCCGTCCTCGCGCACCGTCTGGCAGGTCTTCTTCATCTCGTCCTTCGGCAGCGCCTTGATCTCGGCGAAGCGCTCGCAGGACGGGTCCATGACGAGTTCGACGAAGGCGTCGCGCGTGCCGTGGTTCGGCGCGGGTCCCAGGACGTTGATCGCGTGCTTGGGCAGCTTCGGGTCGATGTCGCTCCAATGATGGTAGGGGTTCGGCACCAGCTTGCCGTCCAGCGGCACGGTCTTGGCCACGGCGCGGTACAGCTGCTCGCGGCTGAGGTCGAAGCTCGCGCCCTTGGTCGCGGCGACGACGATGCCGTCGTAGCCGACGCGGAACTCGCCGACCGCGGTCACGCCGGCGGTCGCGCAGATCGCCTTCTCGGAGTCGGTCATCGGCCGCGAGGCATCGTTGATGTCCGGCGTGTCGACGCCCGCGCCGCTGCAGAACAGCTTGAAGCCGCCACCGGTACCAGTGGATTCGACCACCGGCGTCTTGAACTTGCGCCCTTGCCGAAGCGCTCGGCCACCGCGCTCGAGAACGGGTAGACGGTCGAGGAGCCGACGATGTGGACGGTATCGCGCGCCTCACCGAGCGCAGGCACGGCGGCGAAGGCGGCGGCCAGCGCGCCGACGGCGGCGGCACTACGGATCAGGGAGAGAGTCATGGTTACCTCGGACGTTGGGGTGCGGCGCCAGGGCGCGCGTCGCTTCGGAAAACGGTAGCAGTCACCGGCGCGCATTCTGTGACGGCCGTGTGACGGAATCGTGACAGCGCCAGCGCGGCGCGCGACGGGCACGCAATGAGCGCCCGGGGGCCGCTTGGCGGCGCCAATGCGAGCGCCCAGCGCCGCTTTCCCCTATGGCGCGGCCGCGCGCCGCGCGTAGCGTTTGGGCCTGGGCAGGACGCCCACCGCGCCAATCCAGGACACCGGAGCTGCCTCATGAGCCTCACAGACCTGTGCACCCGCAACCCCGTCACGATCGCCGCCGACGCCTCGCTGGTCGAAGCGGCGCAAGCGATGCGCGCCCGCCACGTCGGCTTGCTGGTCGTCACCGCCGACGGCAGCGGCGGGCCGCCGCTCGGCGTGCTCACCGACCGCGACATCGTCGTCGAGGTGGTCAGCGAGGGGGTTGATCCGACCACCGTCAGCGTCGCCGACGCCATGACGCGCGAGCCGCTGCTGGTGGCCGTCGACAGCACGCCGGAGCAGGTGCTCGGGCAGCTGCGCGCCTTCGGCGTGCGTCGCGCGCCGGTGGTCAACGCCGCCGGCCTGCTGGTCGGGGTGATCGCGCTGGATGACCTGCTGGACTGGCTGGCCGACGCGATCGGCAGCGCCGCCGCCACGGTGCGGCACGAGCAGCAGGTCGAGCGGGCACTGCGCGCCTGACGCGGAGCGCCGGCCGGCGGCGCTCAGGGCTTGGCCGGGCCGCCGTCCGCAGGTCCGACCGCGAGCACGTTGAGCACCCGGTGGCCGGCGGCCCACAGGGCGTCGACGAAAGCCTGCGCGCCGCTGCCCTCGACGCGCACCACGCACACCGGCACGTCCTCCTGGCGCGACACGACCAGGCTTCGCACCTCGAGCGGCTGGCCGACGGCGAGCGCGGCAACCGTCGCGAACGGGTGCGCGCAGTGCGAGGCGTCGAAGGTCACCCGCAGGCCGCGGTGGGTCGCGGCGAACAGGCTGACGAAGGCGCGGAACACGTCCGATTCGGTGATCAGGCCGACCAGCCGCCCGTCGCGCACCACCGGTAGGCCGCCGACCTTGCGCGCGCGCATCAGCGCCGCGGCGGCCTCCACCGGCTCGTCCGGCCGGATGGTGGTGGGCTCGTGATGCAGCAGCTCGCCGACCTTGACGATGCTGCGCGATGCCGCCGCCGAGTGCAGCGCGAAGGGGTTCACGTCCGGTGGCGCCGCGTGCAGCAGGTCGGTCGCGGTCACGATCCCGAGCAGCCGCTCCCCGCCTGGCCCTGCTGCCACCACCGGCAGCCGGCGGATGCGCCGGCTCGCCATCAGCCGCGCGGCCTCGACGATCGGCGTGTCCGGACTCACCGTCTGGACATCGCGGGTCATCCACATGCTGACGATCACGGCGCCCCCTCCAAGGCTACCAGTGTACGCCGCGCATCAGGCTCGCGAAGATGACCGCCTCCGGCGTCGCCTGGGCGTGCGGCGGCGGCACCGGCGTACCGGCCGCCGGCGGACTCTCCGGGAACATGCGAAAGGCCGTGCCCATGACGAGCTCCGAGAGCTTCGGCGCGAGCAGCTGCACCCACTGCGCGAACAGGCCGAGCCGCGTCGCGAGCCGCTGCGGCCGGTGGATCACTGCCTCGGCCACCAGGTCGGCGGCCTCCTCCGGCGAGATGGTCGGCATCTGCTCGTAGATCCGCGTCGGCGCGATCATCGGCGTGCGCACCAGCGGCATGTTGATGACCGTGAAGGCGACGCCGGCGTCGGTGAACTCGGCCGCGGCACAGCGCGTAAAGGCCTCGAGCGCCGCCTTGGAGGCCACGTAGGCCGAGAACCGCGGCGGGCTCGCCAGCACCCCGATCGAGGAGACGTTGATGACGTGGCCGCTGCCGCGCCCGACCATCGACGGCAGCAACGCGAGCGTCAGGCGCACGCCGGCGAAGTAGTTGAGCTGGATCAGCCGCTCGTAGTCGTGAAAGCGGTCGTAGGCTTCGCGGATCCCGCGGCGGATCGAGCGACCGGCGTTGTTGATCAGGATGTCCACACGGCCGTGCTCGGCGAGCACGCGCTCGACGAGCGCCGCGCTGGCCGCTGCGTCGGTGAGGTCGCAGGCATAGCATTTCACGGCGCCGCCGCGCGCGGCCACCAGCTCGCGCACTTCCTCGAGTCTGGCCGCGTCACGCGCCACCAAGAGCACCGTGCCGCCGGCCTCCGCGACACGGATCGCGCTGGCCCGGCCGATGCCGGAGGAGCCGCCGGTGATTAGGACGACCTTGTCGCGCACCGCGCCGCCGAGGCTGCGATCGAGCGACAGGTCAGGGTCCAGCTGCCGCTCCCAGTAGTCCCAAAGCCGCCAGGCGTAGTCCTCAAGCGGCGGCACGCGGATGCCGGCCGGCGTGAGCAGCGCCGTCGTGCGCTCGCAGTCGAAGCGCGTCGGATAGTTGATGAAGGCCAGCGCCTCGCGCGGCACCGCTAGGCCGTCGAGCAGTTCCTCGACCACCCGTCGCACGGGCTCGAAGCGGACCACCGCTTCGGCCAGCTCCGGCGGCACGTGCTCGAGGAGCTTGGGATCGATGCGGATGGTCGCCTGCGGTGCGTGCGCCGCCTTGGCGAACACGTTCAGCACCTCGCCGAGCCGCCGCGGCCGGGGGTCGGTCAGGTGGAAGCACTGGCCGTCGTGGCCCGGGAGCTGCGACAGGTACTCGAGCGCCCGCACCACGAAGTCGACCGGCACGAGGTGCACCCAGCCGCCCTCGAGGCCCACCAGCGGCAGCCAGTTCGGCCAGCCGCCCCGCAGCTTCTGCAGCAGCTTGAAGAAGAAGTAGGGGCCGTCGATCTTGTCGATCGCCCCGCTCGTCGAGTCGCCGACCACCATGCCGGGGCGGTAGATCCGCCAAGGGAAGCGCCGTTCGGCCCGGACGCGGGCCTCGCCCTCGTGCTTCGTCCGAAAGTACGGATGCTCAAGGCCGGTCGCCTCGTCGAACATCCCCTCGTGGAAGGTCCCCGGGTAGAGCCCTGCTGCCGCGATCGAGCTCACATGATGGAAGCACTCGCATCCCACCCGCGCCGCGAAGTCGAGCGCATGCGCGGTGCCGGCGACGTTGGCGGCCTCCGACTCCGGCCCGGCGGCGGTGATGTCGTAGAGCGCCGCGAGGTGATAGATGTGGCTGATGTGACCCTCGAGCGCGACGAGCTCGGCCGGCGCGACGCCGAGCGCCGCGGCCGCGAGGTCGCCGCTGACCGCGACCACGCGCGCCGGGTCCTGGCCGGCGGCGGCGCGCAGCGACTCGAAGCGCGCCCGCGAGCCCTCGCGGACCAGCACGTAGACGACGTCGCGCTCAGCGAGCCGTGCGACCAGCCGCCGGCCGATGAAGCCGGTCCCGCCTGTGACGAAATAGGCCATGAGCTTCTGCCCTTGCCGGAATCTCCTGCCACGGTAGCGCGGCCAAGCGCAGGCGGCCTCGTGGCAAGCCTCTATGCGGAGCGCGCGTGATCCCGGTCCGGCACCGCATGGACAGCATCGACGCCGCCTGGCTGCGGATGGACAAGCGCACCAACCCGATGGTCATCAACGGCGTCTGGGTGCTCGACGGGCGCGTCAGCCTGGACGAGCTCCGGGCGCTGGTGGCCGAGCGCTTCCTGATCCACGAGCGCTTCCGCTCGGTGCCGGTCGAGGAGGCGATCGGCGGCGCCTGGGTGGAAGACCCATATTTCGAGCTCGACGCCCACGTCGGCCTGATCCGGCTGCCGGCCGGTGCCGCCCAGGCGGACCTCGAGCGCCTGTGCAGCGAGCTCGCCAGCACCGGCTTCGATCCGCGGCGCCCGCCGTGGCGCTTTGACCTCGTGCCGGAGTTCGGCGAGGGCTCGGCGGTCATTACCCGCATCCACCATTGCTACGCCGACGGCATCGCGCTGGTGCGGGTGGTGCTCGGCATGACCACCACCACGCCTGACGGCGCGCGGCTGCCGCCGGAGCCGGTGGCGGAGAGCCCGCACGCCGGCGATGACTTCGTGCTGCCGTGGCTCGCGCCACTGCTCGGCCCGGCGGCCCGCTGGCTCGGCGAGGCGGTTGCCGGCAGCAGCGGCCTCGTCGAGGCGAGCCTGAAGCGCGTCAGCCACCCGCTCGCGGCGCTCGACGAGGCCAAGCAGGTCGCCGGCATGGCTGGCGAGATGGCCGCGATCCTGCAGTACAGCGACGACCCGCCGACGCCGCTGCGCGGTGCGCTCGGCGCGCGCAAGCAGGTGGCCTGGGCACGGCCGCTGCCCTTTGACGAGGTGCGCACCGTGGCGCACGCGCTCGGCTGTACCGTCAACGACGTGCTGATGTCGGTGATCGCCGGCGTGCTCGGCCGTTACCTCAGGAGCCGCGGCGTCAAGACCGAGGGCCTGACGCTGCGCGCGACGCTGCCGGTCAACCTGCGCCCGCCGGACGAGGCGCCGTCGCTCGGCAACCGCTTTGGACTGGTGCTGCTCGAGCTGCCGGTCGGCGTCGCGCATCCGCTGAAACGCCTGTATGCCGTGCACGAGGCGATGCAGGCGCTCAAGAACTCGCCGCAACCGCCGGCCGCGTTCGCGACGCTGGCCGTGCTCGGCAGCCTGCCGGCGATGGTGCAGGACCTCGCCATGGAGGTCCTGACACGCAAGTCCTCGGCGGTGATCTCCAATGTCCCGGGCCCGCGCGAGCCGATGTACGTCTGCGGCCAGCGGATCCGCGAGCAGTTTTTCTGGGTGCCGCAGACCGGCAGCATCGGCCTCGGCATCAGCGTCCTCACCTACGCGGGCGAGGTGCAGTTCGGCATCATCGCCGACCGCGGCCTGATCCCCGTGCCGCACGCGATCGTCGACGGCTTCGCGGCCGAGTTCGAGCGCCTTGTGCTGCTGACCGTACTCGGCGCCATGCACCTGCGGCGCGCGCCTCAGGCGAGCTCGGCGCGCGCCTGCTCGACGTCCAAGCGCTCCATGGCGTCCAAGGGCCGCAAGGACCCGGCCCGCTCGTAGTGCCGGCGCGCCTCGTCGCGGCGCTGGTCGCCCTCGAGCGCGAGCAGCCCGTTGCCGTACTCCATCCAGGCGATCGCCGAGTCCGGGAACAGCCGCACCGCTTCCTTGAAGTGCCGCAGCGCCGCCGCGGCGCTCGCGCCGTAGCTGAGCTTGGCCGCGAGACTGCCCAGCTTGGCGACGATCTCGGCGTGGTAGAGGCCGAGCGCGATGTGCGCGTCGGCGTGGCGCGGCTCGAGCTCGAGCGTGCGCTCGAGGCTCGCGCGCACGCGCCCCGCGTGGCCGGCCGCCAGCGCCCGCACCACCGAGATCCGCTGGCTGAGGCGGCCGAGCACGAAGGCGTGCACGTAGTGGGCGTTGGCGAGCCGCGGCGCGGCGCCGGCGGCGCGCGCCGCGAGCTCGGCGGCCGCGCCGAGCAGCGCCTCGGCGCGCGCCTTGCGCTCCTCGAGGTAGCCGACGTACACGCCCGCGGCCTTGCACGCGACCACCGCGCCGAGCACGCCGAGTTCGTTGCCGACGCGCCACGCCTCGCCGAAGTCGCCCTCGTGGAAGGCGCGCCAGGCCGCCTCGAGGCGCGCGGCCAGCGCCGCGTCGCCGGCCGGCGCCGCGAGCTGCGCGCGCGCGGCGGGATTGTCGGCGTGCACCGCGGCCACGCGCCGCGCGTCCGGCCACGGCTCGCGGTCGCCGCGGTGCAGGCGCTCCCAGGCTTTTCCGAGCGCGCGGCCGCCGAACGCGAGCGACGGCTCATTGTACGGAAATTGTATCCAGTGCGTTTTCAAAGGCTTCGACGCCATGGCGGCCCCTTCGGCAACTACTGATCGGCATCGACGATAGCGGGCCAATAATAAGCAGCGCGTCCGGGCTATACGCAACGGCACGCCGGGCCCGCGGGGCCTGCGTTTCAGTACAGGAGATTGTCATGGCAGTACGCAAGACCGGAAAGCTGGGCCGCAAGGTCCGGGGCCGGCGCACCCGCGCCGAGTTGCCGATCGTGGACGCGATGCACCAGATCTGGCTGGCGGGCATGGGCGCGCTGTCGCGCGTTCAGAAGGAGGGGCCGCGTGCCTTCGAGACGCTGATCGTCGACGGCGCCGAGTTCATCGGCCAGGGCCGGGCGACGGCCGAGAAGATGCTGCGCGAGGCGATCGACACCGTGCAGACCACGGTCGGCGAGCGTATGAAGAGCTCGCGTGACCAGGCCGCCGAGACCTGGGAGAACCTCGAGAAGATCTTCCACGGTCGCGTGCAGCGCGTGCTGCATCAGGCCGGCGTGCCGACCTCGACCGAGATCCGGGCGTTGTCGAAGCGCGTCGATCACCTGAACTCGAGCGTCGCGCAGCTGGCGCGGGCGCGTCGCGCCACGCCGCGCCGCGCGGTCGCGAAGCGCTCGAAGCGTCCGGCCGCCGCCGCCTGACGGCAGTCCGATGCTCACGCTGCAGCCCGCGCCGCGGCCGCAGCAGCATCGCCGCCCCCGGCTCGGGCTCGCGCTCGCCGGGGGCGGACCCTTAGGTGCGTTCTACGAGCTCGGCGCACTGCAGGCGCTCGCCGAGGCGATCGAGGGCCTCGAACTGACGCGCCTGGACGCCTATGTCGGCGTCAGTTCCGGCGCCATGATCGCCGCCGGGCTCGCCAATGGCGTCAGCACCGCCGACATGGGCGTGGTGTTCATCGACAACGCCGCGGCCGAGTACCCGATGTCGCCGGGGCTGTTCCTGCAGCCGGCCTTTCGCGAGTACCTGAACCGCGCCAAGGGTGCGCCGGGCCTGCTGGCGGCGATCGTGCGCCAGTACCTCGCGGCGCACTCGCCCGGCGCCTGGGCCGCGGCCGTCGAGCCGCTCGGGCGGCTGGTGCCGACCGGGCTCTTTGACAACCAGCCCTTCGAGCGCTTCATCGCGCACTTCTTCTCGACGCACGGCCGCAGCAACGACTTTCGCACCCTTGAGCGCCGGCTCTACATCATCGCCACCGACCTCGACGGCGGCACCGAGGCGCGCTTCGGCGCCGCGGGCCGCGACCACGTGCCGATCTCCAAGGCCATCCAGGCCAGCACCGCGCTGCCGGGGCTGTACCCGTCGGTCGAGATCGACGGCCACACCTACGTGGACGGCGCGCTGCTGCGCACCATGCACGCCTCGGTCGCGCTCGAGGCCGGCGCGAGCCTCGTGATCTGCGTCAACCCGCTGGTGGCCTTCGACGCCTACGCCCACGGCCGCCGCAGCCACGACCTCAAGCGCGGCGGCCTGCCGCTGGTCATGAGCCAGACCTTCCGCGCCTTGATCCAGTCGCGTATGCAGGTCGGCATGGCCGCGTACCGCGGCCGCTTCCCGGCCAGCGACATGCTACTGCTCGAGCCTGATCGCTCGGACGAGGAGCTGTTCTTCGTCAACGTCTTCCAGTACGCCGGCCGGCGGCGGCTCGCCGAGCACGCCTACCAGCGCACGCGCGCGGACCTTGCGCGCCACGCGCGCGCGCTCGCGCCGCTGCTCGCGCGCCACGGCCTGAGGCTGCGGCGCGAGGTGCTGGCCGACCGCAGCCGGACCTTGCGCGCGGCGATGGCGCTGCGCAAGAGCGCCTTCGGGCCGGTCAGCAGCCGGCTCGGCGCCGCGCTCGACCGCCTCGAGGCGGTGCTCTGAGGCCGGTGCGACCGACGATGCGAGCGCTCTCCGCCCTGCTCGCCGACAACGAGGCCGAGCGCGGCGCGCTCGCCGCCTCGCCGGCGCGCGCCGCGGCCCTCGCGCGTCTGCGGGCCTGGCAGGGCGAGCGGCTGGCGCGCAGCTACGCCGACCTCGCCGCCACGCCGCGCTACGCCGCCGCCACGGCCTTCTTCCTCGGCGAACTCTACGGCGGCGCCGACGTCTCGCCGCGTGACCGTGACCTGAAGCGTGCGGCCGGCGCGCTCGAGCGGCTGCTGCCGTCGCGGGCGCTCACGGTGCTCTGCGATGCGATCGCGCTCGAGCTCATGACCCAGCGCCTCGACGCCGCGCTCGCGGCGGCGCTGCCGCCGGACGCGCCGATCAGCGCGGCGAGCTACGCGCAGGCTTACCGGCGCTCGGCACCGCGCGCCGAGCGCGAGGCGCAGCTGGCGGCGATTCTCGACCTCGGCGCGCTGCTCGACCGGCTGGTGCGGCACGCCGCGCTCGGCGTGCTGCTGCGCGTCGCGCACGCGCCGGCGCACGCCGCCGGGCTCGGCGCGCTGCAGGACTTCCTCGAGCGCGGCTTCGCGGCCTTCCGCGCCACCGGCGGCGCGGCGGAGTTTCTCGCGCGGATCCGCGAGCGTGAGTCACAATTGCTCACCCGGCTGTACGCGGGCGAGCCTGACCCGTTCCGGGAGAGCGACCCATGACGAGCTGCGACCACCTCATCATCGGCGCCGGATCAGCCGGCTGCGTGCTGGCCGAGCGCCTGTCGGCGGACCCTGCCCGACGGGTGCTGCTGCTCGAGGCCGGCGGCCGCGACACGAGCCCGTTCATCTCGATGCCGGCGGGACTGGCCGAGATCGTCAAGATGCCGGCCATCAACTGGAGCTACGAGACGGAGCCCGAGCCCGCGCTCAACGGCCGGCGCCTGTGGTGGCCGCGCGGCCGCGTGCTCGGCGGCTCCTCGTCGATCAACGCCATGTGCTACATCCGCGGCCAGCGCGCCGACTACGACGGCTGGGCCGCGGCCGGCTGCGGCGGCTGGAGCTTCGACGAGGTGCTGCCGGTGTTTCGCCGCGCCGAGGACCAGGCGCGCGGCGCCGACGCCTGGCACGGCAGCGGCGGGCCGCTCGCGGTCTCGGACCTGCGCTACCGCAACGAGCTGTCGCACGTCTTCCTGGCCGCGGCGCGCGAACGCGGCATCGCCGAGAACGCGGACTTCAACGGCGCCTCGCAGCAGGGTGCCGGCTGGTACCAGGTCACGCAGCGTGACGGCCGCCGCTGCAGCGCGGCGACCGGCTATCTGCGCCCGGCGCTCGGCCGGCCGAACCTGCGCGTCGAGACCCATGCGCTCGTTACCCGCATCCTGATCGAGGGCGGGCGCGTCACCGGCGTGGAGTACGCGAAGCGCGGCCAGCTTAGGCGGATCGCGGCCGGCGCCGTCAGCCTCGCCGGTGGCGCGGTCAACTCGCCGCAGCTGCTGCTGCTGTCAGGCGTCGGCCCTGCCGCCGAGCTCGAGTCGCATGGCATCGCCGTGCACGCTGACCTGCCGGGCGTCGGTGCCAACCTGCAGGATCACCTCGACTACTGCACGCTGGTGAAGTCGAAGCGCCCGGTGAGCTACGACTACGGCCTGCTCGCCTCGATGCTGGTCGGCATCCGCTACCTGCTGACGCACGACGGGCCCGGCTCCTCGAACATCGCCGAGGCCGGCGCCTTCCTCGCCACGCCGCGCGCGCCGAAGGGCCGGCCGGACGTGCAGCTGCACTTCGTGCCGGCGCAGCTCGACGACCACGGCCGCAACCGCCTGCCGGGCCACGGCTACACCTTCCATTGCTGCGTGCTGCAGCCGAAGAGCCGCGGCCGGATCCGCCTCGCGAGCGCCGATCCTGCCGCCAAGGCGCGGATCTTCGCCAACTACCTGTCGGAGCCGGATGACGCCGCGACGCTGATCGCGGGCCTCAAGCTGGTACGCGACATCGCCGCGGCGCCGGCCTTCGATCCGTACCGAGGGCAGGAGCTCTTTCCGGGCGCGGCGGTGCAATCGGATGCCGAGCTCATGGCGGCGATCCGCGCCAAGGCCGAGACCATCTATCACCCGGTCGGCACCTGCCGCATGGGCAGCGATGCCGGCGCCGTGGTCAACCCGCGGCTGCAGGTGCGCGGCATCGCCGGGCTCACGGTGGTCGATGCCTCGGTGATGCCGACGCTGGTGTCCGGCAATACCAATGCGCCGACGATCATGATCGCCGAGCGTGCCGCCGAGTGGCTCACGGCGTAGCGGCGCCGCGAGCCGAGGGCAGGCGCTGCCCTGGCGCCGCCGCGAGTGCCGCCGCGAGCGCCCGGATCGGCTCGCGGAACTGCCGCCCGAGCTCGGCATGCGACGCCGCGATGCCTGCGGCGCGGGCGGACAGCGCCCGCGCGCCGGCCGCATCGCCGTCGGCGAGGCGCACGGCACCGAGCGCGGCGTCAGCCTCGGCGATCCACGGACTCATCGGCAGCTCGTTCGCGACCCGCAGCGCGAGCGCGCGCTCGAGGCTGCGCTTCGCGCCCGCGAGATCGCCGAGCCGCGACTGCGCGCGGCCGAGCTCGAGCAGCACCTCCGCCTCGAGCACCGGCCAGTAGGCGCGCGTCGCAGCGCCCTCGAGCCGCCCGCGCGCGGCCAGCGCGAGGCGCAGCGCCTCCTCAGGCTGGCCGCTCGCGAGCGCCGCCGCCGAAAGGCCGGTCTCGGCCGCCACGCGGTCGCCGTCCAGCGGCATCACCGCGACATCGCGCGCCGTGGCCACCTCTGCAAAGCGCGCCGCCGCGCCGGCGGGGTCCCCCTCGGCGAGCAGCAGGCGGCCGGCGTGCAGCAGGTAGCGGTTGCCGCGGGCCGGATCTGCCTGGCCGCGGGCGGCCTGCTGCCAGGTCCGCAGCGCCTCGTCGAGCGCCTGCTGCGCCGCCGCGAAGCGGCCGGTCAGCGTCGCGACGACGGCCTGATCGTCGAGCGCGGCGGCGAGCAGGACGCCGTAGCCGATGGCTCGTTTGAGCGCGAGATTGTCGGCGAGCGGCTGCTCGGCAGCCTGCCAGCGCCCATCGGCCAGCAGCGCCATGCCGAGATTGCGCCGCACCGGTCCAACCAGGTTCGCGGTGGCAAATTCACCGCCCTGCGCGAGGCGCCCGGCCGCCCGCTCCAGCAGTTGCCGGCCCTCCGCGCGCCGGCCGGTGGCGTGCAGCAGGGCGCCGAGCCGGGTCTCGACGTGCACCGTGTCGATGTGCTCAGCGCCGTTGCGACGCGTGGACTCATCGAGCGCGGTTCTGAGGTCCGCCTCGGCCTCGGCCACCTGGCCGAGCAGGAAGCGGTTCTCCGCGCGCCCCAGCAAGATGGTGACGAGGTCCTGCAGCCGCTGCGGCACGCCGCGGCGCACGGCGGCGAGGCCCTCGCTATAGGCCGCGTCGGCGCCGGCGAGATCGCCGAGCCAGAGCCGCACCCGTGCGAGATCGCTGAGCGCGGCGCCGAAGTGGCGATCGCCCGGCAGCTCGCGCCGATAGAGGGCCACGGCCGCCTCGGCCGCCGGCAGGGCCTCGGCCGGCGCCAGCTTCATCTGCACGCGGGCCGTGTCGCGCAGCAGCCGGGCACGGATCGGCGCGGCGGCATCCGGCCGCGCCTCGAGGATGCGCCGCGCCGCCGCGAGCGGCGCAAGCGCGCTCGGCGAGCCGCGCAGCGGGTCGATGATCTCGGCATAGGAGAGCAGCTCGTCGGCCACTTCCGGATCGTCGCCGCCGCGCAGCTGCTTGAGGAGCTCGATGTGGCGCTCGGAGAGCCGCGCCGCCTGCTCGTCGAGGCCGATCGCCACGTACATGTCGATCAGCGTGTTGAGCACCGCCTCCTCGACCTCCGGCTCCGAGCCGAGCCGGCTCTCGAGCTTGGCGGCGCTCGCATCGAGGATCTCGCGCGCGGTGCGGTTGCGCGCGGTGACGGGATCCGCCTGCGCATCGGTGTTGGTCTCGAGCAGCTCGACCAGGAAGGACTGCACCGCCTTGGCCTTGGTGGCCTCGCGCTCGGCCAGCGCCGCCTGGCGGCGCGCCTCGCGCGCTTCCGAGAGCGCGATCCCGAGCCCGGCGGCGAGCGCGACCAGCACCGCGAGCACGGCGGCGCTCGCGAGCCGGTGGCGCCCGAGGAAGCGCCGCGCCCGGTACCAGCGGGCATCCGGCCGCGCCAGCACCGCGTCGCCGGCCAGATAGCGCGCGAGATCCTGGTCGAAGGCGTCGGCCGTCGCGTAGCGCTCCTCAGGACGAGGCTTGAGCGCCTTGAGCACGATCGTGTCGAGGTCGCCTGCCAGCGCCCGCGCCAGCGCCCGCGGCGTGCTCGCGCGCGCCGCGGCGCCGGCCGCCGCGATCGCCGCCTCGCTCGGGCGGACCGGATCGGCGGCCAGGATCGCCTCCTCGAGCGCCGCCAGCGAGCGGCGGTTGAGCCGGTAGGGCCGGCTGCCGCAGAGCAGCTCGCAGAGCACCACGCCGAGCGAGTAGACGTCGCTCGCGGTCGACACCGGCTCGCCGAGGATCTGCTCCGGCGACGCATAGTCCGGCGTCAGCGCGCGCTGGCCGAACTCGGTGGCGGCCGCCGGCCGCGCGCCGTGCGCCTGCAAGGGCTTGGCGATGCCAAAGTCGAGCAGGCGAATCTCGCCGTCGCCGGTCACCAGGATGTTGGACGGCTTGAGGTCGCGGTGGATCACGAGGTTCGAGTGCGCGAACTGCACCGCCTCGAGCACCTGCCGGAACAGCCGCACCCGCGCCGGCAGGTTGAGCTGCTGGCCGTCGCAGTAGGCCGTCAGCGCCTGCCCCTCGACGAACTCGAGCGCGATGTAGGGCTGGCCCTCGACGGTCGTGCCGGCGTCGTAGAGCCGCGCGATGTGCGGGTGCGTGAGGCCGGCGAGGATGTCGCGCTCGCGCGCGAAGCGCGCGAGCGCCTCGCGGCTGAAGCGGCCGACGTCGAGCAGCTTGAGCGCGACCGGGCGCTTGATCAGGCCGTCGGCGCGCCGCGCGCGGTAGACGACGCTCATGCCGCCACGGCCGGCCTCGGCCTCGATCCGGTAGCCGCCGACCAGCGTGCCCGGCGCGAGCGCGGCGGCCGGCGCGTCGGCTGCCGTGCCCGCGCCGCCGAGGCGCGGCAGCTCGCCGAGGAAGTCGCTGGTCTCAACCCGCGCGTGGCAGGCCAGCAACGCGCGCAGCGGCTCGCCGAGCGCCACCGCCGCCGGCGGCAGCGCCGCGAGATAGCGCTCGCGCTCGCGCGGCTCGAGCTCGAGCGCCGCGTCCAGCAGGTGCGACAGCGCCGGCCATTGCTCAGGGGTCACGAGCACAGCGATCCTTCGGTCAGCACGCCGCGCAACGCGGCCTCGTTCAGTAATACGTCAAATCGGCGCGCCGGCGGACATCGGCCCGCGGCGCGCCGCGGGCCGCGGCATCACTGCTTCAGTTCCTGGTAGAGCAGCGCCCGCGCCTTGTCCCAGTCGCGGCGCACGGTGCGCTCGTCGACGCCGAGCGCCGTCGCGGTCTCCTCGTTGGTGAGCCCGGCGAAGTACTTGAGCTCGACGACCCGCGCCAGGCGCTCGTCGAGCTTGGCGAGCTCATCGAGCGCCGCGCTGACGCGCACCAGGTCCGCGGCGGCCTCGGCGCCGTCGTCGGCGAGCTCGGGATCCAGCGTCACGTGCAGCTCGCCGCCGCCGCGGCGCTGCGCGGCACGCTGGCGGGCGAAGTCGACGATGATCGAGCGCATCGCGCGGGCCGCGTAGGCCATGAAGTGGCTGCGATCGTCGGTCTGCAGCTCACCGACCTTGACGAGGCGCAGGTAGCACTCGTGCACCAGCGAGGTGGTATCGAGCAGCGTCAGGGTCGGCGAGCGCGCCAGTCGCTGGTGGGCGAGCGCGCGCAGCTCGCGATAGGTGATCGCGACGACGCCGTCCACGGCGCCCGGCTCGCCGGCGCGGACGGCCGCGAGCAGACTGGTCAATTCGCCCATGCGCCGATAGTGCGGACCCCGGCCATGCTCGGGCAAGCCCCCTGCCGCCCCGGACGCGGGCGGCGGCGGCCGTGATCGAAGGATCGCGACGCCGATCAACTTCCGGGCCGCGCTCCGCCGGCCGGCCCGGCGCTTGCCGGTGGCCGACCGGCCGCGGGCCGGCCGCGGCGCCCGGGCTGTCCCTTGCCGTCTGAGCGGCGGCGCCTGCTGGCGCACAGCAGCCGCCGCAGCCGTCAGGGCAAACGCCGAAAGACGCTGATATTGACCTGTGCGGCGCCATCGGCGGCCTTCGAGCTGGTCGTCATCGTCAGCCGTCGCGCGTCAGGCGACAGCACCCAGCGGCTCGAGGCGATCGTCTGCAGCCCGCGCACGTACTCGGCGTCGATGGTCAGGGCGTCGATGCGCCGCAGCGCCACCGGCGCGCGCAGCCCGACGTTGCCGGTCACGATCACCGGGCTGCCGTCGAAGTCCGCCGTGTACTCGGCCGACGCCGTGCGTCCGTCATCGGCGAGCGTGGTGGACCGATAGTGAATGCCGCCCTCGGCGGGCTCGATCAGGACCTCCATCCGCTGCGGCAGCGTGACCCCGGCGTAGTGCGACTGCGCCGCGTCGAGCAGCCAGCGGCCGGCGAACGGATCGCCGTCCGCGAGCGCCGCGGCGCTCGCGAACAGCGCTGCGCAGCCGACTGCTGCGCGGCGCCAGGGCATCCCGTGATGCCCCGCAGGGGTCAGCTGGCGGCTCACAGCGCGCGCAGGAAGTCGAGGATCGCCTGCTTCTCGCGCTCCTCGAGCGCGTTGAAGCGCTGCACGACGCGGTTCGCCTCCGACGCACCGTAGCTCGTCGATTGCGCGTCCTTGGACGGATTGTCGCCGCCGTCGGAGTGCGCCGCGGAGAAGTGATCCTCGATCGCCGTCAAGAGGTCGCTGGTGCGGCCGTCGTGCAGGAAGAACAGCCGCTGGCCGACGCCCCACAGCGGCGTGGTGCGAAACTCGTCCGGGCCCGCGGCACCTTGCACCACGTTGTCGGCGAGCGTCGCGCCCATGTGATGCACGAGCAGGTCCGAGAACAGGTTGACCGTCTTGCCGCGCAGCGCAACGACGTGCGGGCCGACCTCCTGGCTCGGCGTCACCGGCGAGACGACGCCCGGCGTCCTGAACGACGGCGTGTGGCACATCGCGCAGCCGACCTCGGCGAACAGCTCGCGGCCGCGGGCCGCGCTCGCCGAGAACGGCGCCGGCTGCGGCGCGTCCACCTGGCGCATGAACACCGTGAACATCAGCCAGGCCGGCATGATCTTGAGCGGGTCGTTGTAGAGCTGCGGGTCGGTGCGCGGCACGTCGAAGGGCTCGTACGACAGGTTGCAGCCGTCCACCTCGCTGCGAGCGATCGGGAACAGGTCGTTGCTGATGCCCATCTCGACGTTGTAGGCCTCGCCGGCGAACATCGTGATCGAGGCGTTCTGCGCCTTCCAGCCGAAGCGGCTGACGGTGCCGTTGTTCGGCACCATGTTCGGATGGCCGTTGATGCCGAGCGCGCGCTTCTCGTCGAGGTGGCTGTTCATGCTGGCGAGGATGGCGCGGTCCTGGATCGACTCGATCAGGCCGAGGCCGAACAGCTGCAGCGGGATGCGGAAGGCGAGATTGCGCTGCGCGCCGGCGGCGACGAAGTCCGGCTGGCGCAGCGTGCACTCCGGCGCGTCGGAGCGCCCGGCCACCGTGAACAGGCTGTGGACGCCGCCGTCGCGCGTGCCGTCGCCGTTGTACTTGAAGCGCACCTCGCGGAAGGCCCCGTTCGGGTCCTCGAAGGCCGGCACCTGGTTGGTGCCGCCGAGGCGGTGGGCGATGATCGAGGCCGGATTGTGCTTCGGCGAGCTGCCGCCGATCCGCGGCTGGAAGTGGCAGATGAAGCACTGGTCGGCGTTGAACACCGGCCCCATGCCGGCGGAGTTGACGAGCGCGAGCGGCGAGAAGGGGTTGTTCGGGTCCGGATCGACCGGCGGCACGCTCTGCGGCTGCTGCACGCAGGTGTCGCAGGTGCCCTCGAGCTCCGACACGCGCAGCAGGCTCTCGATGAACAGCGCCTTCTCGTTGGCGTTCAGCCCGTCGATCGGCTTCGGGATCGCCGACGCGGGGTTCGGCCGCGGGCCCGGGTCATGGGCCGCGCCGCCGCCGAAGTTCGCGGTCCCGCCGTCGGCGCGCGCCGCCACGGGTAGCGCGAGGGTCACTAGCAGCGCCGCGGCGAACGCCGCGCGCCGGCCAAATCGAGCTCCAATCGTCATAAATTCCCCCTATCTCGGTGTCAATTCCACGCTGCCTGCGCCGGTTGCCTGCCGATGGTTGCCGGCAGGCGCCGGGGACGCGGCCGGACGCGGCCCGTGGACGGCCGGCGATCTCAGGCAGCTTCCTACTCAGGACATACGTAGACGGCCGGCCGAAGTGGACATCGCCACTTCGGCGCGTGCCGAAGCCACGGGGGGGGTACAGCGGAATCGCCGCACGGCCCCGGCGGCGCGCCGCCGGGGCCGGCGCCTGCCGTCAGGGGGCGGTGACGATGATCGTGCCGACCATCTGCGGATGGATCGAGCAGACGTAGCGGTAGGTGCCGGCGGTCTTGAACGTGAAGGCGTACGAATCACCCTGATCGAGCGCCCCGGAACGGAACAGTCCCTCGAGGCTGACCACGGTATGCGGCTCGCCGTCGAGGTTCTGCCAGTGGACGCTGGCGCCGACCGGCACCGTGATCGTGCCCGGCGCGAACATGAAGTGCTCGAGGCGCACGGTGACGGCGGCGTCGGCGGCCGCGGCCGGCGGCGCGCCGGCGCGCGCCGCCGTCATGCTGAGGAGCGCCGCTGCGACCGTGAACAGGAGGGCCGCGGACCAGGGCTTGAGGATGCGCACGTCGTTCTCCTCAGGCCAGCGTCGAGTCGGCGAGCGACAGCGCGAGCGGGTGGCGCTTGACCGACATGGTGCTGACGCCGAGCGCCGCCGGCAGATCGCCCGGCGGCACCTTGAGCGGCCCGGGCCCTGCGCCCTGGCCGGCGCTCGGCTGCGGGAACGCGGTCGAACGCGCGGTGTGGAAGGTCACGTTGCCCTCGACCTTCTGCACGATCTGGTGGATGTGGCCGTTGAGCACGCTGACCGAGCCGAAGCGCTTCAGGAGCGCGAGCGCCTGGTCGGCGTCGGCGGTACCCCAGCCCCACGGCTCGTAGATCGTCCACAGCGGCATGTGCGCGAACACCACGATCGGCGTGCTCGCGGAGCGGCCTTTGAGGTCCGCCTCGAGCCACTTGAGTTGCTCCGCGCCGAGCGCACCGAGACCGCCGGCCTTGAACGACAGCACGTTGATGAGGCCGATGAGGTGCACGCCCTGGTGATCGAAGCTGTAGTAGCCCTTGTTGGCCGAGGCGGCGCCGAAGCGCTGGAAGTACTCGCTGACGGTGGCGTCGGCGACGTCGTGCTCGCCGGGCACCGTGTGCAGCTCGGTCGCGCGCAGCCCCTTCAGGAGCTCGGCGGCCGCGTCGAACTCGGCGGCCTTGGAGAGGTGCGTGATGTCGCCGGTGTGCAGCACGAAGGCGGGCTGCTCGGCGAGCGCGTTGACCCGCTCGATCGCGAGCCTGAGCGTCGCGCCGACGTCGGGGTTCGCCTCCTTGGTGAAGCCGATGTGGGTGTCGCTCAGCTGCACGAAGAGCGGCACGCCGCCAGCCGCCTCGCGGCTCGCGGCCTCGGCGAGGCTGAACGGCGTCAGCACGCCGCCGGACAGCACGAACACGGTTCCTGCCCCGCCGTAGGCAAGGCACTTCAGGGCATCACGCCGGCTGGTCGGCGGGTTGAGGTCACGCATGGTCATCCCCCAGGTTGTGGCTGCCGCGTGTAGACCGCCGCCGGCTGCGCTTTATTCCCGGGTGTCGGCCGGCAGCGTCGCCGTGATCAGGCGCTTCAGCGCGACGAGCTGCGCATCGGCAGTGTCGGACACGGCGCAAAAGGCGAGATCGCCGGCGCGCCAGAAGAGCAGCCGGTAGCCGTTGGCGCTGACCGCGCGCTCGCGCAGCGCCCCGGCGGCATCGCGCCAGGCGAAGACGTCGATCAGGTGCGCGCCGTGACGGTAGACGACCACCGCGGCGCGCGTGCCGTCGACGTAGTCGACGCGCCCGCCGGACAGCACGAAGCCGTCGGCCGCGAAGTCGGTCACCGGCGGCGCGACGTCGGCATGGCCGGCGAGCCACGGCTTGACGGTGTGCCGGTCGCTCGATTCCACGTCGATCGGATGGCCGGAGACCTGCGCGCGCAGGTGCGCGCTCAGCACGTCGTGCTCCAGCGCGTCCGGCACGCCGCGCCCGAGCGAGGCCACGATCGCGAGCGCGGCGACGCCGGCGGCCAGCGCGCCGCCGGCGGCGCCGCTCCAGAAGGCCGGCTGCCTGAGGAGTGCGTCGCGGCGGCCCCGCGACTTGGCGGCGGCGGCGGCGCCGTCCGCAGCCAGCGCGCGCGCG
>JANYAE010000012.1 GCA_025355105.1 Pseudomonadota bacterium
GCGGCGGCCCCGCGACTTGGCGGCGGCGGCGGCGCCGTCCGCAGCCAGCGCGCGCGCGATGCGCCCGCGCAGCGCCGGGCCGGCGGCGTAACGGCTGGCGCCGGCCTTGAGCGAGGCGCGCAGCGCCTGCAGCTCGGCGGCCAGCGCTTCGCACTCGGCGCAGCCGGCGAGGTGCTGCGCGAGCGCCGCCGCCTCGGCGACGACCAGCTCGCCGTCGACGAGCGCGTGCACTCGGTCCGATTCAGCGCAGGCCATCAGTGGACCCTCCGTCGTCGTCGTGCCATGCGGCGCGCAGCGCCGCGCGGGCCCGCGCGAGGCGCGACATCACTGTGCCCTGCGCGACGCCGATCACCGTCGCGATCTCGCGGTAAGACAGATCCTCGATCTCGCGCAGCACCAGCACCTCGCGAAAGTCAGGCGCCAGCGAGGCGAGCGCCGCATCCAGCGCCCCGGCCTGCTGCTCGCGCATCGAGACCGCGAGCGGCTCATCGGCGGCCGGCGCCGCGGCCGCTGCGACCCAGTCATCAGGATCGCCCGGCGCGCGGCGCGCGGCCTCGCGCGAGCGCGCGGCGGCGGCGTCGTAGAAGCAGTTGCGCACGATCGCGAGCAGCCAGGGCTTGGCGTCCGCTCCGCGCCGCCCGTCGTAGGCGCGCCAGGCCCGCAGCATCGCCTCCTGGACGACATCGTCGGCCTCGCCCGGCGCGCGCGCGAGCCAGCGCGCCAGGTTGTACGCCGCGTCGAGATGCACGAGGGCCTCGGCCTCGAATCGCCGCCGTCGCTCGGTCATCCCGTCCTCGGTCCCGCTCATCCGCCGTCCTGTCGCGGGCCCGGTGTTGACCCCCTGAGCGGCGAGTTTATTCCCCGGCGGCGGCGCGCGGGGTGCGCGAGGCTCCGGCGGGGGCCACCGCCGGCCCGGCGCGGGCGTAGACGTCCTCGACGCCGCGGTAGACGCGGCGCACCGCCGGCCGCCGGCCGAGCGCGGCGAACCAGCGCTTGAGCTGCGGGAAGGAGTCGAGCGCCTGGCCATGCCCGGCATGCGGCACGATCCACGGATAGCAGGCCATGTCGGCCACCGAGTAGTCGCCGGCGATGAACTCGCGCCCGGCCAGCTGCCGATCCAGCACGCCGTAGAGCCGGCGGGTCTCGCGGGTGTAGCGCTCGATCGCGAAAGGCACCGGCTGCGGCGCGTAGACGCGAAAATAGCCGGCCTGGCCGGCCATCGGACCGAGGCCCGCCATCTGCCAGAAGAGCCACTGCAGCACCTCGGCCCGGCCGCGGGCGTCGCCTGGCACGAAGCGGCCGGTCTTGTCGGCGAGGTACCAGAGGATCGCACCGGACTCCATCAGCGCGAGCGGCGCGCCGCCGCCGGCTGGCTCGTGGTCGACGATCGCCGGAATGCGGTTGTTGGGCGCGATCGCCTGGAACTGCGGCTCGAACTGCTCGCCGCGCGACAGGCTCACCGGCCGGATGCGGTAGCTGAGGCCCGCTTCCTCGAGGAACAGCCGAACCTTGAGGCCGTTCGGCGTCGCCGCGTAGTAGAGCTCGATCACGGCGTGCGGGCCGGCGGCGCCGGCCGTGTCAACGGCCGGCCCTTGTCCTTGAGCACCACGACCAGGAAGCGCGCCGGCTCGGTCGCGCTCGCGTTGGCGGACACCTCGTGCACGTCGCCCGGGTTCTCGTAAAACACCTCACCCGGCCGCAGCGTCCGCGCCTCGCCGCCGCGCACCTGCATGCGCAGCGCCCCCTCGAGCACGTAGACGAAGACATGCGCGTCGTGGCGGTGCGGCAACGAGGCGCCGCCTGGCAGGTACTCCACGGTCAGCATCTCCACTTCCTTGGTCGGCAGGTCGGCCAGCGCCTGCGTCAGCAGCGGCACGACGCGCGCCGCCTCCGGCGCCGGCACCGCCGGCAGCGCAGCGCGCGCCGGGCCGGGCGCCGCGAACGCGAGCGGCCAGGCGGCGACGACGGTCAGGGTCCATGGCTTCATCGGCTTCTCCTCAGCAGGCGGCGCCGCAGCGGCGCGGCAGGCGGCAGTTCCGGCGCTAGACTAGCCGCCAAAGCGGTCCCACAATAGATCCAGTTCAGGCGTATTTTATGAGTCCACTTCTCGAACTTGGCCTCAGCCTGCCGCGGCGGGGCTCACGGCGCCGCCTGCGCTCCCTCTACGAGCAGCTGCGGGCCGCGATCCTCGGCGGCCGGCTGCACCCGGGCCTGCGCCTGCCTTCCTCGCGGGCGCTGGCCGCCGACTACGGCGTGTCGCGGGCGACGGTGGTCGCGACCTACGAGCGCCTGCTCGGCGAGGGCTACCTGATCGCGCGCAGCGGCGCCGGAACCTTCGTCGCCCACGGCCTGCCCGCGCACGCCGCGCCTGCCCGCGTGCCGGCCCGCATGCCGGCAGCGTCCGGCAGCGACCCGCGCCTCACCGCCGCGTGGCGCGAGGCCGGCGACGCGCCGCCGCCGGCGGTGCGCCGCGCCCGCTACGACTTTCGCATCGGCGTGCCGGACGCCGAGGCGTTTCCCACCGACCTCTGGCGACGGCTGCTCGGGCGCGCCGTGCGCGAGGCCGGCGCCGCCGGCGGCGACGACGCGTCACCGCAGGGCAGCCCGGCGCTGCGCGCCGGCATCGCGAGCCACGTGTCGTTCACGCGCGCGGTCGCCTGCCGTGCCGAGGACGTGATCGTCACGGCCGGTGCGCAGCAGGCCTTCAACCTGCTGGCGCAGGTGCTGGTGACGCCAGGGCGCACGCCCGTGGCGGTTGAGGATCCAGGCTATCCGCCGCTGCACGCGGTGCTGCGCGCCGCCGGCGCGCGGCTCGCGCCGGTGCCCGTGGACGCCGCCGGCCTCATCGTCGAGCGGATCCCGCGCGCGGCGCGCGTCATCTGCGTCACCCCCTCGCACCAGTTCCCGCTCGGCACGGCGATGTCGCTTGAGCGCCGCACGGCGCTGCTCGAACTCGCGCGCGCCCGCGGCGCGGTGATCATCGAGGATGACTACGACAGCGAGTTCCGCTTCGGCGGCCGGCCGCTCGATGCGCTGCAGACGCTCGACACCGGCGGCACCGTGCTCTATGTCGGCACCTTCTCCAAGAGCCTCACGCCCGCGCTGCGCACCGGCTTCATCGTCGCGCCACCCTGGGCGCGGGCGGCGCTCACGGCCGCGAAGCGCCTGCACGACGGCCACCAGCCGACGGTACTGCAGGACGCGCTCGCGCTCCTGATCGGCGAGGGTCACCTGGCGCGCCACGTGCGGCGCATGCGCCGTCTCTATGAGCGGCGCCGCCGGCTGCTGCTCGAGCTGCTGGCGCGCGACTTCGCCGGCCTGCTCGAGCCCGTGCAGTCGGTCGCCGGCCTGCACGTCAGCGCCTGGCTGCGCTCGGCAGGGGATGCCGGCGCGCTGCTCACGCGCGCCCGCGCGCTCGACGTCGGGATTCAGTCGCTGGACGGCTTCTATCTCGGCACGCGCCGCCGGCCCGGACTCATCTTCGGCTACGGCGCGATCGGCGAGCGCGAGCTCGCCGCCGGCCTGGCGCGACTGCGCACGCTCTGGCCGACCTAGCCACGGCAAGTGGTTTACCTGATCCTTGCGGCAGTGGACCTCCACAGCGGCCGCGGCCAGGCTCAGAATCGTGCCACCTGTCACCTGCGGGGATCCTCATGCGCCCTCTGCTGCTCTTGATGCTTGCACTCCTCGCCGCGCCCTGCGCGGCAAGCACCGGCGAGGAACGGGCCCAGGCGGCAGGCAGGCCGCTCGTCGGGCAGCCGGCGCCGCGCCTCGTGCTGACCAGCATCGATGGCCAGCGCATCGATCTCGGCGCGCTCTACGGCCACAAGGCGGTCTACCTCAAGTTCTGGGCCACCTGGTGCGTGCCGTGCCGCGAGCAGATGCCGCACTTCGAGCACAGCTACGAGACCGCGGGCCCGGATCTCTTCGTCATCGCGGTCAACGCCGGCTTCAACGACTCGCTCGCCGAGGTCCAGGACTACCGCCGCGCGCTCGGGCTCAAGATGCCGGTCGTAATCGACGACGGCGCGCTCGGCGCGGCGCTGCACCTCAAGGTGACGCCGCAGCACGTGGTGATCGGGCGCGACGGGCGCATCGCCTACGTCGGCCACCTCGTCAACGGCGAACTCGAGAGCGCACTCGCGCGCGCCACCCGCGCCCCGACGGCGCGCGTCGCCCATGGTCCCGTGAGCCCCGCCGCGAGCGTGCTCGCGGCCGGCGCGCAGTTGCCGGCGCGCGGCGTCACGACGCTCGACGGCACGGCGGTGACGATCGGCGGCAGCGCGCGCGCGGCGCCGCTCGTGCTCGTGTTCCTGTCGCCGTGGTGCGAGTCCTATCTCGCGAGCAGCCGCCCGACCCGCGCCGCGGCCTGCCGTCGCGCCCGCGAGCAGGTGGACGCGCTGGCTGCGAGCGCCAGCACGGTCCGCTGGCTTGGCATCGCCTCGGGGCTCTGGGCCAGTCGCGAGGACCTCGAGGAGTACCGCACCGAGCACGCGGTCCGCCTGCCGCTCGCGCTTGACGACAGCGGCGAGCTGTTCCGCGCCTTCGGGGTACGCGACGTGCCGGCGCTGCTGGTCGTCGACGCCGAGGGTCACCTCATCCGGCGCCTCGACGAGGCCGGCGCTGAGCTGCGCGCCGAGCTTGGCCGGCTCACGAGCCGCTGACGGCAGCCGCTCGCCTCAGAAGCCGTTGCGCGTGCCGTGGCCGCTCGCCTGGCCGCCGCCGTCGACCGGGTGGCCGGCAAGGTCGAACAGCGCGAGCGACAGCGTCGAGGTGAAGCTCTGGCCGTCGGCGGCCAGCTCGATCAGCTCGCGCAGCTCACCGCGCCCGGCGGGGTTCCAGCCGCCGCCGCCGGCGACCGCCTTCCAGTCCGCCGGCGGCTGGGTATTGAAAAACATGTAGCGCGCCTCGTAGCGCCCCGGCGCGGTGCGTCGCCAGGCGCCGTAGGCCGGCGGCACCGGCGGCGCGCCGTCGTAGTTGGAGGACTCGGTCAGCGTGCCGCCGGCATTGAAGACGTACAGGAACTCGAGCCCCTGCACCGTCGCCAGCGCGCCGTCCTTGAAGCTGATCTGCGACTGCCATGCGCCGACGAGCGGATCAGCCTCGGGGGTCGGCGGAGCCGAGGCGCCGCACGCGCTCAGCAGGAGAAGCAGGCTGGCGGCCAGCAGCACGTGCGCTTTCATCAAAGTCCTTCCTTGCTCGGGGCGGCAACCCATTGACTACCAGTGTAGCGCCCTGACGCCGCCGCGCGGCCGAGTGTGGTGGGCCCGCAGGTGCGGCGCGGGGCAGAGGCCGACTACACTCGCGAACCACCTGCCTCAGAGAGTTCAGCCATGCGTCTCACCAGCCTCCTGCTGCTGTGCCTCGGCTTCGCTTTCGCCGTGCCCGCCCTTGCCGAACTGCCGCTCGAAGGCGCCCGGCAACTCGTCTCGGTCGACACCGTCCGCCCCAGCGGCGAGGTCATCCATCCGTTCTACGGTGAACACCCGCAGGGTCTGATCGTCTATGACCGCTCGGGATGGATGTCGGTGCAGATCGTCTCGGATCCGTTGCCGACCGTGCCCAGCGGCAACTCGCGCGATAGCTTCCGCGGCGCGCCGCCGGCCGAGAAGGCGATCGCCGCCGACGGCTACTACGCCTATTTCGGACCGTACGCGATCGACCAGAAGGCCTCCACCGTGACCCCCCACGTGCGCCACGCGCTTTACCCCGGCGAGCGCGGCGTCGACTTCGTCCGCCACTACGCGATCCAGGGTGAGCTGCTGACCCTGGTCGCCAAGAGCCACGAGGCGGGCGAGGACCGCGAGCGTCGCCTCAGCTGGCGCCGCTTGCCGCGCGCTTCAGCGTAGCGACGCCACGCGCGCCGGCCGATTCTGAACCTGACCTCCTTCCTGCCGGAGTTTCGATGACGCACCACCACGAGCTCGCCGACGCCTGGGTGCACGCCCATCGCGAGATGCTGTCCGGCTGGCACCGCACGATCTGGGAATTCGCGGAACCGGCCTGGCGGGAATACCGTTCGGCCGCGTGGTTCGTCGAGCAGCTGGGCGCCGCGGGCTTTCGCGTCGAGGCCGGCTCCGGCGGCATGCCGACCGCCTTCGCCGCCGAGTGGTCGAACGGCCCGGGGCCCGCGGTCGCAACCTACGCGGAGTACGACGCGGTGCCCGGCAACTGCCAGGCGGCGGCCACGCGCCGCGGGCCGCGTGAGGGTCTCTCGGAGTTCGCGCCCGGCCACACCGACCCGCACTCCGCGCTCGGCATCGGTGCGCTCGGCGCGATCCTCGCCACCCAGCACGCGATGCAGCAGTCCGGGGTGCGCGGCACGCTGAAATTCTTCGGCGAGCCCGCCGAGAAGGTGCAGGGCTCGAAGCTCGTGCACGGACTGCGCGGCTACTGCGACGGGCTGGATGCGATCATCAGCTACCACCCCTTCTACATGCTGCCGCTCTGCAACACCACGCGCTGGGACACGCACTGCGGCGCCTACGCGAGCCGCATCTACTCGTTCATCTGCGACCAGCCGGAAACCTGGCCGGCCGCGGCCAGTGACAGCCCGATCGCCGCCGCCCACTCTGCCGCGCGCGCGCCGGGGGCCAACGTCGCGCTGATGACGATGTTCATGCTGAGCAAGGCCACCGCCGAGTCGATGCTCGCCCACAGCGGCGGCTGGTCGCTCAACGAGGCGATCCTGACCGCCGGCCAGGCGACCGCCGACAACCTGCCGGCGTCGCTTGCGCAGATCAACTACGCCTGGCGTACGCCGGACCTGACGATGGCCGGCGCGATCCTCGACACGCTGGACAGGAACGCCGACCACGCCGCGGCGGTCGCGCACTGCCGGGTCGTCAAGCGCTGGGTGTCGCGCACCCGGCCCGGTGTCGCCAACAAGCCGCTGGCCGAGCTCACCTACCGCAACCTCGAGCGCGTCGGCGCGCCGAAGTACGGCGCCGAGGCGATCGCGCTGGCCCAGGCGATGCAGCGCGAGCTCGGCCTCGAACCGATGGCGAAGCCCTTCCTGCCGGCCTGCGAGCAGCTGATCGAGCCGCGCGCCGCCGAGGCGAAGCTGCGCGAGCACATGCCGGCCTGGCAGAGCCACTGGACCTCCGATGACTACGTCGAGATGAGCTGGTACGCGCCGACCGTGCGGCTCTACATCGCGCGGCCGATGCTCGCGGTGCCGGCCGGCTACGGCGGCTACCCGGCGTGGGTGTCGAACGCACTCGGCGGGCTCGCGCCGTGCATCGACCCGACGGTGGCGGTGGCCGCGCGGACGATCGCCGGCACGCTCCTCGACCTGCTCACCGAGCCGCGCCATCTCGCCGCGGCACGCGAGGAGTTCAGCGAGCGCACCGGCGGCGAGCGCTTCGTCGCGCCGCTGCTGCCGAAGGACTTCGCGCCGCCGATCGACTATCGCTGGCCGGAGTACGTGACCACCGCCAGGGGTACGCAGTGGTGGATCCCGGCGTCAGCAGAGCTTGAGGGCCGGCCGGCGGACGGCCCGCGCTAGCTCAAGCGCTACACCTTTTGCGCGTGACGATGTCTCACGAGGGGCTCAGCGGCGCGCTATCGAGCCCGAGCGCTTGGCGCTCTATCCCGACCGCGCCCGCTCAATCGCCTAGTTAGAGGTCGCGCGTGGGCGTTTGCATAGGCGTCCAGGAGCTTTCGGATCATGGGCTGATACTGGGTGCCGTGACGCTCCGCCTCGCGCCGGAAGAAGTCGAGGCTCCGCTTCGACAAGGAAATCGTCACCTTCTCAACCTCCTCCCGGAACGCGAGTTCCAGTAGCCATACGATCGTATGGCTTTCAATTCCGCGCATCCGACCGCTCAGCAATTGTTAGAAGCCAACTCGCGTGACCGATCCGCCGGGGGCCGACGGCATCGCCTCAAACTTCTGGGGACCAACTTCATCGAGGCAGAAAGCCGATTCGACGCGGCTTCGACGAGTGTCACTGCGAGCGAGGCGCCACGCTCGAGACATGCGACGACCTTCGGCCGCGACACGCAGAGCAAGCCGTCAACAAGCGCGTCGATCGTTTCGCCGCCTTCCAGCAAGTCCAGCAGAGTTTGAACGGGCCCGCGCGTTCCGGGGCACAGCGGGGTTTTGCTCATGATGCCGGGCGAGCTATCAACGATCGGCTCGCCCACTCGGCAATGGCCTAGGCAAGCGCTCTTGCGGTCGCAAGGTGCCTTCAAGCGATCGGTCAGTCGGCAGCGGACTCCGCCGCCACGTCGCCGCGCGCGGGATGCTTCCGGAGCTTCTCGAGCAGCGTCGTGCGGCCGATGCCGAGCAGCCGTGCGGCGTGCGCGACCACGCCGTCGGCGCGCCCGAGCGCCTGGCTGATCAGGTCGGACTCCAGCGCCGCGAGCGTGTCCTTGAGGTTAAGACCCTGCGACGGCAACGCCATCCGTGCGCTGCCGCCGCCGGCCTCTTCCAGGACCCCATCACTCAACCCATCCGGCGGCGCGCCCATGCGCGCCGCGGAACAAAACGGCAGCCGCTCCGGGCCCACCGGCACGCCGGCGCAGGCCACCGAGAGCCGCTCGAGGAGATTTTCGAGCTCGCGGACATTGCCGGGCCAGCCGTGCGCGGCGAGCGCACGGCCGGCGGCGTCGCTGAAGGACACCGCCGGGTAGCCGCGGCCGACCAGCCTCAGGTTCAGGTCCTCGATCAGCAGCGGCAGGTCATCCGCGCGCCGCCTGAGCGGCGGCAGCGTGATCGGATAGACCGCGAGGCGGTAGTAAAGGTCCGCGCGGAAGCGCCCGGCGGCCACCTCGAGCTCGAGGTCGCGGTTGGTCGCGGCGAGGATGCGCACGTCGCAGTGGATCGTCGTGCCGGAGCCGACCCGCTCGAAGCAGCGCTCCTGCAGCACCCGCAACAGCTTGACCTGCATGAACGGGCTCATCTCGGCGATCTCGTCGAGAAACAGCGTGCCGCCGCAGGCGAGCTCGAAGCGCCCGCGGCGCGTCGTCAGCGCGCCGGTGAAGGCGCCCTTCTCGTGACCGAAGAGCTCGCTCTCCAGGAGCTCGGCCGGGATCGCGCCGCAGTTGACCGGCACGAACGGGCCGGCGGCGCGCGGCGAGAGCGCGTGCACTTCCTTGGCGACGCCTTCCTTGCCGGTGCCGGACTCGCCGAGGATCAGCACCGTGGTGTCAAAGCGCGCGACCTGGCCGATCTGCTCGCGCACCGCGCCGATCGCGGCGCTGCGGCCGGTCGGGTGGCCGACGACGACCGGCCGGCCGCGCCGCGGCGCATCGTTGGCCGCGGCCACCCGCGCGAGCCTGAGGCCCTCAGGCAACCGCATCGCGGCCTCCGGCGAAGAACGGCAGGCCGAAGCCCGGCAGCGGCAGCTGACGGTCTTCGGCGGCGCCGGTGGCGAAAGCGCGCGCTTGCCACTCGCGCGCCCGCGCGACGAAGCTCGCGGCCGGCGCCGGACGGGCCACCACGAAGCCCTGCACGCGGTCGCAGCCGAAGGCGCCGAGCAGCCGCAGCGCCGCGTGCGTCTCGACACCCTCGGCGCAGGCGCTCATGCCGCGGCCGTGCGCGAGCTCGATCAGGCTCTCGACCACGTAGCGCTGCTCGTCGCTGTGCTCGAGGCCCTGCACCAGCGCGCGGTCGATCTTGAGTTCGTCGCAGGCCAGCCAGGCAAGGCGCGTCGCGGTCGAGAAGCCGGCGCCGAAGTCATCGAGCGCCGCGCGCACGCCGATGCGGCGCAGCCGCGCGAGGTTGGCGGCTGCCTGCGGGAGGTCGGTGATCGGCGCCTGCTCGGTGAGCTCAAGCGTCAGGCGCGAGGGCTCAACGGCGGTGGCCGCCAGCAGCCCCTCGAGCAGGCCCGGCAGGCCGTCGTCGAGCAGCGCGCCGCTGTGCAGGTTGACGCCGACGCCGAGCGTCAGCTGATGGTCACGCTGCCACTCGAGCAGCGCCGACAGCGACTCGGCGAGCACGAACTGAAAGAGCGAGCTCATGAGGCCGGCGCGCTCGATCGCCGGCAGCAACTGCGCCGGGCGCAGCGTCGTGCCGGCGCCGCAAGCGCCGCCGGCGCGCACCAGCGCCTCGGCACCGACCACCTGCCAGCGGCTGACGCCGTCGCTGCCGACGCCGCGCGCCAGGATCGGCTGGTAGAAGACGCCGAGCGCGCGGCCGCCGAGCAGCTGCTCGAGGGCCGAGGACGGGACGTGACGGCGCAGCCCGCGCCGCTCCGAGAGCACGACGACGCGTCCGAGTCTCCTCGGCATCCTGCTCACGCCGCTAATCCGGCGGCAGTAGTCCTTGCGCTTACCCCACGCCTCATTCGTCGCGTCCTGGTTTTGCTCCCCGTCGGCGGTAGTTGACCAACAGCGACCCGCGCGCACGATCATCCGCGCCCCTAATGTCGACTGCAGCGCCTCCGGTGCCCGTGACGCGTCGTGACGGCGTTCACACTGCGTCTAGGGGTTTGCCCTGAGGCGCGGGGCGTCGCACCCGCAAGGCGTGCGCCGATGCATCAGGGCGGCACGGCATGCCGATCGCGAAGCGAGCAGGCCCGGCGCCGCCGGGCCGAAGCGGTCAGTTGACCGAGGCCTCGAGCACTTGCTCGGCGGCGAAGCGCGCGTCCGGCTCGGTGCGCTTCCTGAGCTTCTCTAGCAGCGTCGTGCGGCCGACGCCGAGCAGCCGCGCGGCCTTCGCGACCACGCCGTCGGCGCGCTCGAGCGCCTGCGCGATCAGGTCCGACTCGAGCGCCGCGAGCGTGCCCTTGAGGCAGAGTCCGGCCGCCGGCAGTTCCACGCGCAGCTCGGCGCCCGCGCGCGGCGCGGCGACGAGTTCCTCGGCAGGAGGCGGAGCGGCCACCGGGCGCAGCGGCGCGAAGGGCAGCTGCGCGACGCCGACGGTCGCGCCGCCCGAGGACACCGCGAGCCGCTCCATCAGGTTCTCGAGCTCGCGGACGTTGCCCGGCCAGCCGTGGCGCCCGAGCACGGCGAGCGCGGCGTCGCTGAAGCTGAGCGGCGTGAAGCCGCGCTCGCCGAGGCGGATGTTGAGCTCCGCGATCAGCAGCGTGAGGTCCTCGGCGCGCTGGCGCAGCGGCGGGATCGCGATCGGGAAGACGTTGAGGCGGTAGTAGAGGTCCGCGCGAAAGCGCCCGCGGGCCACCTCATCCGGCAGCTGGCGGTTGGTCGCGGCGACGATGCGCACGTTGCAGCGGCGCGTCTCGCAGGAGCCGACCCGCTCGAAGCAGCGTTCCTGCAGCACGCGCAGCAGCTTGACCTGCATGAACGGGCCCATCTCGGCGATCTCGTCGAGGAACAGCGTGCCGCCGCCGGCCAGCTCGAAGCGGCCGCGGCGCGCGGCGATCGCGCCGGTGAAGGCGCCCTTCTCGTGGCCGAAGAGCTCGCTCTCCAAGAGCTCGGCCGGGATCGCGCCGCAGTTGACCGGCACGAAGGGGCCGGCGACGCGCGCCGACTGGGCGTGCAGCGCGCGCGCCACGCCCTCCTTGCCGGTGCCGGACTCGCCGCTGATCAGCACGGTGGTATCGAAGCGCCCGACCTGGCCGATCTGCTCGCGCACGCGACGGGCGCCGGCGCTCCTGCCCGTCGGGTGGCTGACGAACAGCGGCCCGGCGTGCTCCGGCGCGTCGTTGGCGGGCAGCGGCAGCGACGCGGCGCTGGCGGCGCTAGGCGATCGCATCAAGCTCACCGCCGCTCCACCAGGCACTCATCGGTCCGAAGCCCGGCAGCGCCAGCTGGCGCTCGCGAAGCGCGGCGGCGGCGGCGGTGCGCTGGTACCAGACGCGGCCGCTGTCGGCGAGGTCGAGCGCCGGCAGCGGCCGCGCCACCAGGTAGCCCTGCGCACGGTCGCAGCCGAAGTCGGTGAGGATCTCGAGCGCCGCCTCGGTCTCGACGCCCTCCGCGAGCGCCACCATGCCGCGGGCGTGCGCCAGCGTGATCAGGTGCTCGACGATGCAGCGCTGCTCGTGGCAGTACTCGAGGCCCTGCACCAGCGCCCGATCGACCTTGAGTTCGTCGCACTCGAGCCAGTTGAGGCGCGTGGTGGTCGAGAAGCCGGCGCCGAAGTCGTCCAGCGCGACCCGCACGCCCTGCGCGCGCACGCGCTTCAGCGTCCGCGCCGCGCGCCGCAGGTCCTTGATCGGCGCGCTCTCGGAGATCTCGAGCGTCAGGCGCTGCGGGGCGATGCCGGCCACCGACAGCAGCGCGCCGATCGCCTCCGGCAGCCGCTCGTCGAGCAGCGCCGTGGCGTGCAGGTTGACGGCGACGCCGAGGCGCGCGGCGCCCGCGCGCTGCCACAGCGCGAGCGCCTCGAGGGCCGCGCCGAGCACGAAATCAAACAGCGTCGGCATGAGTCCGCAGCGCTCGAGCGCCGGCAGCAGCTGCTCCGGGCGCACCGTCAGCCCGCGGCCGGCGTCGGCGCGTACCAGCGCCTCGGCGCCGGCGTACTGCCAGCGGCTGAGGCCCTCGGCATCCGGCTCGCGCGCGATGATCGGCTGGAACAGCACGCCGAAGCGCTGGCCCGTGACCCGCGCGAGTTCCGCGGCCGGCGTCGCCGCGGGCACCTCGTCCGGCGACGGCGAGAGCAGCACCACGCGGGCGCGCCGTCGAGGTGATTCGCTGCCGGACTCCTCGCCACGCTGGTCGATTCTTGTTTGTGCCGCGCGCATTCCGCTGCCTTTCGCTGCTGTTGGTCACCCCGTCCGATGTAGTTCACCGCGTGCGGCGCGCGGCGTTGATGCGGAAAACCCCGCAACTGGCCTGCACATCCCGTGTGAATCGGCCCCTGCCGCGTGCGCGACGCGGCGCCGCGCGCGGCGCGCGGTCGGCGTCGCCGCCCGGGAAACATAGGCCTTTATCGACTGAGGCTGCGCGCCGGCGTGACTCGGGGTCAGCGCCGATGTGACATAACGGGGCGCGCCGCGCGCGCCCGCGAAGTCAGCGGCGCAGGCGCCGCGCCAGCAGCTTGGCGAGCAGCTGCGCGAAGTCCTCGCCGAGCTGCGGGTGCTTCAAGCCGTATTCGACGGTGGCCTCGAGGTAGCCGAGCTTGCTGCCGCAGTCGTAGCGCTTGCCCTCGAAGGCGTAGGCGTAGACCGCCTCCTCGGTCAGCAGCGCGGCGATGCCGTCGGTCAGCTGGATCTCCCCGCCCGCACCGCGGCCGACGCGCGCGAGCTTGTCGAACACGCGCGGGCTCAGCAGGTAGCGGCCGACCACGCCGAGCGTCGAGGGCGCGAGCTCGGGCTTTGGCTTCTCGACGATCTGCGTGATGCGCGAGACGCGCGTGGTCATCGCCTCGACCGCGACGATGCCGTACTTGTCGGTGTCCCTGCGCTCGACGTTCTGCACGCCGAGCACGCTGCCGCCGAGCTCGGCGTAGACGCTCGCCATCTGCTTGAGGCACGGCACCTCGGCGTCGATCAGATCGTCCGCGAGGTGGATGAAGAAGGGCTCGTCGCCGACCACCGGCCGCGCGCACAGCACCGCGTGGCCGAGGCCGAGCGGCGCCGGCTGGCGGATGTAGATGCAGGTGGCGGACGAGGGCACGATGCTCCTGAGCGACTCGAGCAGCTCCTGCTTGCCCTGCGCCTCGAGCGCCGCCTCGAGCTCCGGCGCCGAGTCGAAGTGGTCCTCGATCGCGCGCTTGGAGCTGCCGGTGACGAACACGAGCTGGGTGGCGCCGGCGGCGAGCGCCTCCTCGGCCGCGTACTGGATCAGCGGCTTGTCGACGATCGGCAGCATCTCCTTCGGGCTCGCCTTGGTGGCCGGCAGGAAGCGCGTGCCGCGGCCGGCAACCGGGAAGACGACGGTACGGATGGGCTTGCGTTGGGCGGGCATGGCGACCTCGAGGGGAGTGCAGCGATAATAACCGAGGCCGGCGGCGACCGGCGTGCGTGCCGCCCGCAGTCGCCGCTCAGCGACCGCGCTTGCCGCCGACCTGGCCGGCGAGGTCCGAGGGCGACAGCGGCTTCAGCGAGTCCCAGCTCTTGCAGCCCGGGCACTGCCAGAAGAAGCCGCTCGAGGCGAAGCCGCACTCGCCGCAGCGAAAGCGCGCCGAGCGCTGCGCCTGGCGGCGGATCGCGGCGCACAGCCGCGCGAGCGCGGCGTCCTCGAGCAGCGCGCCGTCCGGCAGCAGCGCGCCGACGATCTCGGCGACCGCCGGCTCGCGGCCGAGGAAGGCCCGTGCCAGCGCGAGCAGCGCCGGCGAGTCCAGCTGGCCGGTGAGGATCGCGGCGTAGGCGAGCGCATCGGCGACCTCGCGGCCGTCGCCGGCGAGCTCGGCGACGAGCTCGGCGAGCTCGGCCTGCCGGCCGGCGGCCTTGAGCGCGCGCACGAGGCGCGGCAGCACTTCGCTCGCCAGCTGCGGGCTCTCGACCGGCACCTTCTTCAGCAGCTTGATCGCGTGCGCCGGGTCGCCGAGGTCAAGGGCGACGTCGGCGCGCAGCAGCGCCGCGCGCGGGAAGCGCCTGAGCTCGCCGCGCGCGGTACGCAGGAGCTCGCGCGCCTTGAGCGTGTCGCCGCTCGCGCGCGCCACCTCGGCGAGCTCGCAGTGGTAGTGGGCGATCGCCGAGGGCTGGTCGGGCTTGCCGATCCGGCCGAGGTCGCGGTGGATCGCGATCGCGCGTTCCCACTCGTGCTCGACCTCGTAGAGGCCGAGCAGGTCCTTGAGCGCGTTGATCCGGTAGGTGCCGCCGGCGGACAGCTCGAGCAGCAGCTTCTCGGCGCGGTCATAGAGCCCGGCGCGCTGGTAGTCCTGGGCCAGCGCATAGGTGGCCTGCTCGCGAAAGGCGGGATCGAGCGTGTCGCGCGCGATCAGGTTCTGGTGGACGCGGATGGCGCGGTCGACCTCGCCGCGGCGGCGGAACAGCGCACCGAGCGCGAACTGCGTCTCGACCGTGTCCTGGTCGACGGCGACCGCGCGCAGGAAGGCCTCCACCGCCCGGTCCGGCTGCTCGTTGACCAGGTAGTTGAGGCCGGCGAGGTAGTCGCGTGACGGCGGCCGCGGTGGCGGCTCGGCGGAGAGCCGCCAGCGACGCGTCGCGTACCAGCCGACGATCGCGCCGGCGGCGATCAGCGCCGCCTCGATCCAGCTAGCGCGCATGCGCCGGGGCCATGGACCGCAGGCTCTTGATCTCACCCTCGGCGAGGCGCAGCGCGCGGGCGAGCTCGCGCCGCTCGCGCGCGAGGCGCGTGACCCAGAAGAGCGCGCCGAGCACCGCCATCAGCCAGCCGGCGAGGAAGGCGACCACCAGCGCCGCGCCGAGCGTCGCCGGTATGACCGCGAAGAAGAGGTCGACCGGCACGGCGGCGCCGTTCAGGCGCACGAAGCCGGCGCAGACCAGCGCCAGCAGCAGCAGGAAGAAGACCAGCGTGAGGCGGCGGAGCATGGCGCACCCAGCGGCGGACCGCGCCGCAATCTAGCCGGCGCGGCGCAGGCCGCGCCGAGCGCTACTCGCGGATCGGGAAGTGCTGGCCGTCGTTGACCCGCTCGCGCAGGTCCTTGCCGGGCTTGAAGTGCGGCACGTGCTTGCCCGACAGCGCCACCGCTTCCCCGGTCTTGGGGTTGCGGCCCTGGCGCGGCGGGCGAAAGTGCAGCGCGAAGCTGCCGAAGCCGCGGATCTCGATCCGCTCCCCGGTCGCGAGCGCGTCGCTCATGATCTCGAGGATCTGCTTGACCGCGAGCTCCACATCCTTCGCAGGCAGGTGCTTCTGCTTCGCAGTGATGATCTCGATCAGTTCGGACTTGGTCATGCGGTCGTCCGGGGTCAGGTCAGAGGGCCTTGGAGGATGAGGCAGCAGGCGCCTCGGCGCCGGCTGCCCCGCTCGTCGCTTTAGCTGTCGCGGTCGGTGAACTGTTCCTTGAGCAGGTCGCCGAGGCTGGTGCCGGTCGGGGCATCGGTGCGATACGCCTGCATCGCTTCCTGCTCCTCGTGGATGTCCTTGGCCTTGATCGACAGCGCAATGGCGCGCGACTTGCGGTCGACGCCGGTGAACTTGGCCTCGACCTCGTCGCCGACCTTGAGCACCGTGCGCGCGTCCTCGACGCGGTCACGCGCGAGCTCGGAGGCCCGGAGGTAGCCCTCGATGCCGCCGCCGAGGTCGATGATCGCGCCCTTGGCGTCGACTTCGCGGACCGAGCCCTTGACGATGCTGCCCTTCGGGTTCTGGGCGATGAAGGCCGAGAACGGGTCCTTGGCCATCTGCTTGACGCCGAGCGAGATGCGCTCGCGCTCCGGGTCGATCGACAGCACCACCGCCTCGACCGTCTGGCCCTTCTGGTAGTTGCGCACCGCTTCCTCGCCGGGCACGTCCCAGGAGATGTCCGAGAGGTGCACCAGGCCGTCGATGCCGCCAGAGAGGCCGATGAAGATGCCGAAGTCGGTGATCGACTTGATCTGGCCCGAGACGCGGTCGTCGCGGTTGTAGTTCTCGGCGAACTCCTTCCAGGGGTTCGGCTTGCACTGCTTGAGACCCAAGCTGATGCGGCGGCGCTCCTCGTCGATGTCGAGCACCATGACCTCGACTTCCTGGCCGACGTGCACCACCTTGGCGGGGTTGACGTTCTTGTTGGTCCAGTCCATCTCGGAGACGTGCACCAGGCCCTCGACGCCCTCCTCGATCTCGACGAAGCAGCCGTAGTCGGCGATGTTGGTGACCTTGCCCCAGAGGTGGGTGTTCGGCGGGTAGCGGCGGGCGATGTTCTGCCACGGATCCGCGCCGAGCTGCTTGATGCCGAGCGAGACGCGCTGCCGCTCGCGGTCGAACTTGAGGATGCGCACGTCGATCTCGTCGCCGACCTTGACCACTTCCGAGGGGTGCTTGACGCGCTTCCAGGCCATGTCGGTGATGTGCAAGAGGCCATCGATGCCGCCGAGGTCGACGAAGGCGCCGTAGTCGGTGAGGTTCTTGACGGTGCCCTTGACGACCGCGCCTTCCTGCAGGTTGTCGAGCAGCGCGGAGCGCTCGGCGCTGTATTCCTGCTCGACGACCGCGCGGCGCGAGACGACGACGTTGTTGCGCTTCTGGTCGAGCTTGATGACCTTGAACTCGAGGACCTTGCCCTCGAGGTAGGAGGGGTCGCGCACCGGGCGCACGTCGACCAGCGAGCCCGGCAGGAAGGCCCGCACGTTCTCGATCTCGACCGTGAAGCCACCCTTGACGCGGCCGTTGATGATGCCGGTGACGACCTGCTGCTCGTTGAAGGCGGTCTCGAGGCGGGTCCAGGTGCGGGCACGCTTGGCCTTCTCGCGCGACAGGCGGGTCTCGCCTGAGCCGTCCTCGACCGAATCGAGGGCGACCTCGACCTCGTCGCCGGCCTTGACCTCGAGCTCACCCTTTTCGTTCTTGAACTGGTCGATCGAGATGACCGCTTCGGACTTGAGTCCGGCGTTGACGATCACGTAGTCCGATCCGACCTCGATGACCAAGCCGTTCAGAATCTGGCCAGGACGAAAACGCTGGTTGGCCAGGCTCGATTAGAACAGCTCGGCAAAAGATTCCGTCATTTGATGTATCTCGTGGGGACGCTGAGGTCCCTGGTCAGTCCCCGGATCCGGCCGGCTCTGCCGGTCATGCGGATCGACGAGGGGTTGTTGCCAATCCCACAGGGAAAGCGCTTGCGCACCTTCCCCACCTTTTGGCCTGCCCGCTTGCGCGCTCAGGCCCTCATCAGCTGCCCGCGAGGCGCTCGCGCGCGAGCACGAGCACGCGCGCGACCACCGCAGCAGGCGTCAGTCGCGTCGAATCGAGGGTGATCGCATCGGCCGCGGCCACGAGAGGTGACACCGCGCGGGTGCTGTCCCTCAGGTCACGTTCCGCGATCTCCCGCGAAAGGCCGGCGAGACTAACATTCAGCCCCTTATCTTTCAACTGCTTATGGCGCCTCAGCGCCCGCTCTTCCGGGCTCGCGGTCAGGAACACCTTGAGCCGGGCTGCCGGGAAGATCACCGTGCCCATGTCCCGGCCGTCGGCCACGAGGCCAGGCGGCGTCGCGAAGCGCCGCTGCCGCTCGAGGAGCGCCGTCCGGACCGCCGCGACGCTCGCGACCTTGGAGGCCAGGTTGCCGGCGAGCTCGGTGCGGATCGCCTCGGTGACCTCCTCCCCGGCCAGCCAGACCTGCTCCCCGCCGTCGGCCGCGGTGCCGAAGCGGACGTCCATCGTGGCGGCGATCGCCGCGTGGCCGGCCTCGTCGGCAGGTTCGAGGCCCGCCCGCAGCCCGGCGAGCCCGACCAGCCGGTAGAGGGCGCCGCTGTCCAGCAGCTGAAAACCGAGCGCCTCGGCCACCTGCCGGCTGACCGTGCCCTTGCCGGAGCCGGACGGGCCGTCGATGGCGATCACCGGCACGCTCAACGGCGCTCTTCGATCGCGATCCCGGCCTGGCGGGCGATCGCGGCAAAGCCCGGGAACGAGGTCGCGACGTTGGCGACGTCCTCGATCAGCACCGGCCGGGTGGCCTTGAGGGCCGCGATCGCGAAGGCCATCGCGACGCGATGGTCGCCGTGGCTCCTGACCGTGCCGCCGCCGAGCGTGCCGCCGTGGATGCGCAGCCCGTCCGGCAGCGGCTCGGCCTGGATGCCGAGCGCGTGCAGGCCCTGCGCCATCGCCTGGATGCGGTCGCTCTCCTTGACGCGCAGCTCCTCGGCGCCGGTAACCACGGTGGTGCCCTCGGCGCAGGCGGCGGCGACGAACAGCACCGGGAACTCGTCGATCGCGAGCGGCACGAGCGACGGCGGCACCGTGATGCCCTTGAGGCGCGAGGCGCGCACCTCGACGTCGGCCACCGGCTCATCGCCCGCGAGGCGCGGGTTCACAACCCGCAGGTCGGCGCCCATCAGCCTGAGGATCTCGATCGCGCCGGTGCGCGTCGGGTTCATGCCGACGTCGCGCACCAGGAAGCTGCCCTCGGCGGCCAGCGCGCCGGCCACCAGGAAGAAGGCGGCCGAGGACACATCGCCCGGCACGTGCAGGTAGCTGGCCTTGAGCTCGGCGCCGCCCGCGAGCGAAATGACCCCACCGGCGCTCGTGACCGGCACGCCGAAGGCGCGCAGCATGCGCTCGGTGTGGTCACGCGTGACGGCCGGTTCGCGCACCGTGGTCACGCCGTCGGCGTACAGGCCGGCGAGCAGGATCGCGGATTTCACCTGCGCGCTCGCGACGGTGAGCTGGTAGTCGATGCCGCTGAGGCGCGCGCCGCCGTGCAGCGTCACCGGCGGATGGCCGGCGGTCGTGTCGATGCGCGCGCCCATCTGTCTGAGCGGCGCCGCGGCGCGCTCCATCGGCCGCTTGGAGAGCGACTCATCGCCCACCAGCGTGCTGTCGAAGGCCTGGCCGGCGAGCAGCCCCATGGAGAGGCGCATCGCGGTGCCGGCATTGCCCATGTCGAGCGCCTGCGCAGGCGCCTTGAGGCCGCGCAGCCCGGCGCCGTCGATGACCACGCGCCCGGGCGCCGGTCGCTCGACGTTGACGCCCATCGCGCGCATCGCGTTCAAGGTCGCGAGGCAGTCCTCGCTCTCGAGGAAGCCTTCCACCTCGGTGGTGCCCTGAGCGATGCCGCCGAGCAGCACCGCGCGGTGCGAGATCGACTTGTCGCCGGGAACCGTGACCTCGCCGCGCACGCAGCCGCCGGCGGCGACGTGGAAGCTCGGCACGGCGCTTCGTGTCTCGCGGTCCATCACAGCACCGCCCGCGGGTAGGAGCCGAGCAGCTTCATCAGCGAGGCCACCTTCTTGACGGCGGCGAGCGCCTCGCGCACCCGTTCATCCTCGGCGTGGCCCTCGATGTCGAGGAAGAACACGTAGTCCCACTTCTTGCGCCGCGACGGCCGCGACTCGAGCCGCGTCAGCGTGATGCCGCAGGCGGCGAAGGGCTCGAGCAGCCGCAGCAGCGCGCCAGGGCCGGCGGTGTCCGGCGCCGACAGCAGGAGCGTCGTGCGGTCGCTGCCGGAGGAGGCCAGCAGCTTGCGACCGACCACCAGGAAGCGGGTGGTGTTGTCCGGATGATCCTCGATCTGCGGCACCAGGATCTTGAGGCCGTAGACCTCGGCGGCGGCTTCGCCGGCGATCGCCGCGGTGCCGGCCTCGTCGCGCGCGCGGCGCGCGCCCTCGGCGTTCGAGGACACCGCGATGCGCTCGGCATCCGGCAGGTGCTCGGCCAGCCAGCCGCGGCACTGCGCGAGCGCCTGCTGATGCGCGCAGATGCGCGCCACGCGCTTCAGCGCTGTCACCCGGCCGAGCAGGTGCTGGTGCACGCGCAGCTCCACCTCGCCGCAGATCTTGAGCGGTGAGGTCAGGAACATGTCGGCGGTGTGGCTGACGGTTCCTTCGGTGGAGTTCTCGATCGGCACCACGCCGAAGTCGGCGACCCCGGACTCCACCTCGCGAAACACCTCGTCGATCGCCGCGAGCGGCAGCGCCCGCACCGAGTGGCCGAAGTGCTTGAGGACCGCCTGCTGCGTGAAAGTGCCCTCAGGGCCCAGGAAGGCGATCTTGAGCGGCTCCTGCTGCGCGAGGCAGGCGGACATGATCTCGCGGTAGAGCCGCACCATCTCCTCGTCCGACAGCGGCCCGTCGTTGCGCGCGACCACGCGCCTCAGCACCTCCGCCTCGCGCTCCGGCCGGTAGAAGTCGGCGGTGCCGGCGGCGCGCTTCGTGAGGCCGACGGTCTGCGCGATCCGCGCCCGGGCGCTGATCAGCAGCTGCAGCTTCTGGTCGATGCGGTCGATCTCGGCGCGCACGCCGGCGAGCGCCGCCCCTGGCTCCGCCGGCGGCGCCGCGGCGCGCTTGGCGCTCGGCCGCGGCTTTCGCAGCGGGCCCGGCTTGGGGCGGCTCATGCCGGCAGGTCCCGCGCCGCGAGCACGCCCTGGATGGCGCGCACCTGCGCCACGATCGGCGCCGGGATCGGCGCGTCGGTGTCGATGATCGTGTAGGCCACTTCGCCCCGCGACTTGTTGAGGAGATCGGCGATGTTAAGGCCGCCGCCGGCGAGCGCAGTCGAGATCTGGCCGACCATGTTCGGCACGTTGGCGTTGGCGATCACCAGCCGCCAGGTGCCGGCCAGGCGCGGCAGCACCGCCTCGGGGAAGTTGACGGCGTGGCGCAGGTTGCCGTGCTCGAGGAAGTCCTTCAGCGTCTCGACCACCATCACCGCGCAGTTCTCCTCGGCCTCGCCGGTCGAGGCGCCGAGGTGCGGCAGCGCGATCACCCGCGGATGATTCTTCGCCGCCGGGCTCGGGAAGTCGCAGACGTAGGCCGAGAGCTGCCCGGCATCCAGCGCAGCCAGCACGTCCGCCTCGGCGACGATGCCGGCGCGCGCGAAGTTGAGCACCGCGGCGCCCTTCTTCATCAGCCGGATGCGCGCCGCGTTGATCAGGCCGCGCGTCGCCTCGACCAGCGGCACGTGCAAGCTCACGAGGTCGGCGCGCGACAGCAGGTCGTCCACCGACAGCGCCTGCTCGACGCCGGACGACAGCTGCCAGGCGCGCTGCACGGTGATCTGCGGGTCGTAGCCGAGCACCCGCATGCCGAGGCCGTGCGCGGCGTTCGCGACCTCGACGCCGATCGCGCCGAGGCCGATCACGCCGAGCGTGCGGCCGGGCAGCTCGTAGCCGACGAAGCGCTTCTTGCCGCCTTCCACCGCGTGCTCGAGCGCCTCGGCGTCACCCTCGAGCGCGCGCACGAAGCCCCACGCCTGGCAGATGTTGCGCGCGGCGAGGAACAGGCTCGCGATCACCAGTTCCTTGACGGCGTTGGCGTTCGCGCCCGGCGCGTTGAAGACCGGGATGCCGCGCTTGGTGAGCGCTGCGACCGGGATGTTGTTGGTGCCGGCGCCGGCGCGCGCCACGGCGAGCAGCGAGGCCGGCAGCGCGAGCGCGTGCATGTCGGCCGAGCGCACCAGGATCGCCTCTGGATCGGCGATCTGCGCGCCGGCCTGGTAGCTCTCGCGCGGCAGCCTCGCGAGGCCGCGCGGCGAGATGTTGTTGAGCGTCTGGATGCGAAACATCGCGCTAGCCGTGGCGCTTGGCGAAGTCGCGCATGAAGCCGATCAGCGCCTCGACGCCCTCAAGCGGCATGGCGTTGTAGATGCTCGCGCGCATGCCGCCGACCGAGCGGTGGCCGTCGAGGTTGGTGAGCCCGGCGCGCGCCGCCTCGGCGGCGAAGGGCTTCTCGAGCTCCGGCCGCGGCAGCCGAAACGGCACGTTCATCCACGAGCGGCTGTCGACGGCCACCGGGTTCGAGTAAAAGCCCGAGCCGTCGATGTAGCCGTAGAGCGCCTGCATCTTGGCGCGGTTGCGCGCCGCGGCCGCGGCCAGGCCGCCTTCGGCCTTGAGCCACTTGAACACCAGGCCCGCGAGGTACCAGCCGAAGGTCGGTGGCGTGTTCAGCATCGAGCCCTCGGCAGCCATCGCCTGGTAGTCGAGCACCGGCGGCGTGCCGGGGCGCGCGCGCCCGACGAGGTCCTCGCGCACGATCACGACCGTGAGCCCTGAGGGGCCGATGTTCTTCTGCGCGCCGGCGTAGATGAGCCCGTAGCGGGCGACCTCGATCGGCCGCGACAGGATCGTCGAGGACAGGTCGGCGACGAGCGGCACCTGGCCTGAGTCCGGCACGAAGCCGAACTCGACGCCGCTGATGGTCTCGTTCGGCGTGTAGTGCAGGTACGCGGCGGTGGGATCGCGCTGCCAGCCGGCCTCCGGCGGCACCGCGAAATAGCCGGAAGCGGCGCCGTCGGCGACCACGTGCACGTTGGCGTAGCGGCCGGCGTCGGTCAGCGCCTTCTTCGACCAGGCGCCGGTGTGGACGTAGTCGACGCTCGCGCCGGGCGGCGCGAGGTTCATCGGGATCGCCGAGAACTGCAGCGTCGCCCCGCCCTGCAGGAACAGCACCTTGTAGTTCGACGGGATCGCGAGCAGCGCGCGAAGGTCGGCCTCGGCCTCGGCGGCCACCGCGACGAAGGCCTTGCTGCGATGGCTGACCTCCATCACCGACATGCCGCTGCCCTGCCAGTCGCAGAGCTCGGCCTTGGCCTGCTCGAGCACCGCCAGCGGCAGCATCGCCGGCCCGGCCGCAAAGTTGAAGACGCGCATGCTCAGCCCATCCTGCGGCTCAGCGTGCCGCGCATCCGATGGTACCGGCTTGAGGCGGCGTTGTGCACTGCGGCATTACGCGTCGGGAAGCGTCTGCGGCGTCGCGCCGGTGCCCTCCGGGGCAGCCTCAGGGTCGCCCGTCATGGCTTCGCCCGCGCCGTCGCCGGACGCGTCCACCGGACCCTCGGCGGACTCCTCGTCCTCGCCGTTGAAGTGCTGCACGCGCGCGAGCCCGACCAGCCGGTCGTCGTCGTCGATGCGCATCAGCCGCACGCCCTGGGTGTTGCGGCCGAGCACCGACACCTGCGCGACCGCGGTGCGCACCAGCGTGCCGCCCTGGCTGATCAGCAGCACGTCGTCGGACGGCAGCACCTGCAGCGCGCCGACCATGCGGCCGTTGCGCTCGGAGAGCTGCAGCGCGATCACGCCCTGCCCGCCCCGGCCGTGCAGCGGGAACTCGGCCACCTCGGTGAGCTTGCCGTAGCCGTTCTCGGAGGCGGTCAGCACCGCGCCCTCGCGTATCACGATCAGCGAGTTGACCTCGTGGCCGTCGCCGACGGTGATGCCGCGCACGCCTGCCGCCTCGCGACCCATCGGCCGCACGTCATCCTCGGGGAAGCGGATCGCCTTGCCGGCGCTCGTCACCAGCATGATCTCGTTGTTGCCGTCGGTGATGTCGACGCCGACCAGCCGGTCGCCTTCGTCGAGGTTGACGGCGATGATGCCGGCGGTGCGCGGCCGCGAGAAGGCTTCGAGCGGTGTCTTCTTGACCGTGCCCTGGCTGGTCGCCATGAACACGAAGCGATCCTCCGGGAACTCGCGGATCGGCAGCATCGCGTTGATGCGCTCGCCGTCCTCGAGCGACAAGAGGTTGACGATCGGCTTGCCGCGCCCGCCGCGGCCGGCCAGCGGCAACTGGTAAACCTTGAGCCAGTAGAGCCGGCCGCGGTTCGAGAAGCACAGCAGCGTGTCGTGCGTGTTGCAGACGAACAGGCGGTCGATCAGGTCTTCCTGCTTCATGTCGGTCGCGATGCGACCGCGCCCGCCGCGGTTCTGGCGGCGGTACTCGGTGATCGGCTGGCTCTTGGCGTAGCCGTCCCGCGACAGCGTCACCACCACCGGCTGGTCCTCGATCAGGTCCTCGATGGTGAGGTCCGAGTGATCGATGTTGATCTCAGTGCGGCGCGGGTCGGCGAACTGCTCGCGGATCTCCCGAAGCTCGCCGCGGATCACCTCGAGGAGGCGCGCCGGGCGGGCGAGGATATCCGAGAGGTCGCGGATGCGGTCGAGGATCTCGGCGTACTCGGCGAGGATCTTGCCGCGCTCGAGGCCGGTGAGCCGGTGCAGGCGCAGGTCGAGGATCGCCTGGGCCTGCACCTCGGAGAGCCGGTAGAGCGCGCCGGCCAGGCCGAACTCAGGCGCGAGCCCGTCCGGGCGCACGCGCACGTCCTCGGCCCGCGCCAGCATCTCCGGCACCGCGCCGCCCGGCCAGGCGCGGGCCATCAGCGCGAGCTTCGCTTCCGGCGGCGTCGGCGCGGCCTTGATGACCGCGATCACCTCGTCGATGTTGGCGAGCGCGATCGCCTGGCCCTCGAGCACGTGGCCGCGCTCGCGCGCCTTCTTGAGCTCGAACACCGTGCGCCGCGTGACCACCTCGCGGCGGTGGCGCAGGAAGGCGTCGAGCAGGTCCTTGAGGCCGAGGAGGCGCGGCTGGCCGTCCACCAGCCCGACCATGTTGATGCCGAACACGGTCTCGAGCGGCGTGTGCTTATAAAGGTTGTTGAGGACGACGTCCGGCACCTCGCCGCGCTTCAGTTCGATGACGACCCGCAGGCCGTCCTTGTCGGACTCATCGCGCAGGCCATCGCCGGCGATGCCCTCGATGACCTTCTCGCGCACCAGGTCCGCGATGCGCTCGAGCAGGCGCGCCTTGTTGACCTGGTACGGCAGCTCGGTGATCACGATCTGCTGGCGGCTGCGCTCGAGCTCCTCGATGTGGCTGCGGCCGCGCACGTAGATGCGGCCGCGGCCCATCTTGTAGGCCGAGACGATCTCGGCGGCGCCGTTGATGATGCCGGCGGTCGGGAAGTCCGGGCCCGGCACCAGCTGCATCAGCGCCGCGAGCGACAGGTTCGGATCGTCGATCAGCGCGATGCAGGCGTCGACGATCTCGCCGAGGTTGTGCGGCGGGATGTTGGTTGCCATGCCGACCGCGATGCCGGAGGAGCCGTTGATCAGCAGGTTCGGCACGCGCGCCGGCAGCACCGCCGGCTCGCGCTCGGACTCGTCGTAGTTCGGGACGAAGTCGACCGTTTCCTTGTCGATGTCGGCCAACAGCTCGTGGGCGAGCCGCGACATGCGCACTTCGGTGTAGCGCATCGCGGCCGGCATGTCGCCGTCGACCGAGCCGAAGTTGCCCTGGCCGTCGACCAGCAGGTAGCGCATCGAGAAGGACTGCGCCATGCGCACCATCGCGTCGTAGACCGCGGTGTCGCCGTGCGGGTGGTACTTGCCGATGACGTCGCCGACGACGCGCGCCGACTTCTTGTAGGACTTGTTCCACTCGACGCCGAGCTCGTGCATCGCGAACAGCACGCG
>JANYAE010000030.1 GCA_025355105.1 Pseudomonadota bacterium
TGGCCCACAGCCGCTAAAACGCGGCCGGCGGCACAGTTCCGCGTCAAGAACTGATATTTGGCTCACTTGCTGCGGACGGAAACGTACATCTCTTGCCTGATAGACGTTGCGCCTGGCGGGACACGGCGACCTGCCCGGCTCGATCTGGTAGGAACATGTGCAGAATCACTATGTTAGAAGCGCGCCGACCTGCGCGAAGTGAGCCAAATATCAGTTCTTGACGCGGAACTGTGCCGCCGGCCGCGTTTTAGCGGCTGTGGGCCAGCGGCAAGCGGGGGCGGCAGGACTTTGAGCCGCGGTCGGCGGCGCGGACAGAACGCGCCGGGCCATTCGATCGGCCGGGAAGCGGGCGCCACACGGGCGCGCGCGGGGACTATTCGACGTTCTGCACCTGCTCGCGCATCTGCTCGATCAGCACCTTCATGTCGACCGCGGCGCGGGTGGTTTCGGAGTCCTGCGACTTCGACGACAGCGTGTTCGCCTCGCGGTTGAACTCCTGCATCAGGAAGTCGAGCCGGCGCCCGGCCGGCTCCTGGCCGCCGAGCGCCGTGCCGACTTCGGCGACGTGGCTCGTCAGCCGGTCCAGCTCCTCGTCGACGTCGGTGCGTGCCAGCGCGAGGGCGATCTCCTGCTCGAGGCGCTCGCGGCTCGTTTCACCCGGCAACACCAGCTGCGCGAGACGCTCCTCGAGGCGGGCGCGGATCCGGGCGTGCACCTCCGGCAGGCGCGCGCGGACCGCCGCGACCAGCGCTTCGATCTGCTGGCAGCGCGCGGCCAGCATCGCGGTGATGCGCTCGCCCTCGCTGGCACGGCTCGCGGTCAGCGCCTCGAGCGCATCGCCGAGTGATGCCTGCGCCGCGGCGAGCAGCGGGCTCGAGTCGCGGTCGCGCTCGCGCAGCACCCCGGGCCAGCGCATCAGGTCGAGCGCGGTCGGCGACTCGATCGTGCCACCCTTGGCGGTCGCGCGGCGCGAGACCTCGTGGCTGCGGGCGATCAACTCGTCGAGAAAAGCTTCGTCGATCTCGAGCGTGACGCGACGGTCGGCGGCCGGGCGGTACTGCAGGGTGGCGTCAACTTTGCCGCGGCGCACCGCGCCGGCGATCGCCTGGCGGAACTCGCCCTCGGCCGAGCGCAGCTCCTCGGGCAGACGAACGCTCGCCTCGAGGTAGCGGTGGTTGACCGTCCGGACCTCCCAGATCAGGGTGCCGAACTCGCCGCCGCGCTCGCGGCGCGCGAAGCCTGTCATGCTGCGGATCATCGCGTTCCGTGTGCTATAAGACGCGCGCACACTGTAGCAGCCCCGACACGCACCGGGGGCAGGGAAACGGCGCTTGCAGATCGAGTACGCGGAGCTGAGTCTCGTCGGTCACCGCGAAGACAACCAGGACCGGGTCGGCGTCGCCGCCGGCGAGAATGCGGCATTCGTGATCGCGGTCGACGGCATGGGCGGCCACTCCAACGGCGCCAAGGCGGCGGAGACGGCGCTCACCTCGCTGTCGGCGAGCTTCTGGCAGACGCCGCAGCCGATCTTCGACCCGCTCGGCTTCCTGCACCTCGCGCTCGGCAAGGCGCACGAGGACGTGGTCGCGCTCGGCAAGACGCTGCCGCTCGACCAGCGGCCGCGCGCCACCTGCGCGTTGTGCCTGGTGCAGGAAGGTGCCGCCTACTGGGCCCATGTCGGCGACAGCCGCGTCTACCAGATCCGCAACGGCGAGCCCATCTCGCGCACCCGCGATCACAGCCACGTCGAGCAGCTGCTGCGCGACGGCGTGATCACCGAGGCCGAGGCGCACGGCCACCCGATGCGCAACTTCGTCGAGTGCTGCCTCGGCGGCGACCCGATGCTTACCGAGATGTCGATCGGCCGCCGTGAGGTGCTGAAGCGCGGCGACCTGATCCTGACCTGCAGCGACGGCCTGTGGGCCAATCTGCGCGATGCCGACATCGCGGCGCCGTGGCGCTCGACCGCCAGTCTGCGCGGGGTCCTCGCGGAGCTGTGCGCCAAGGCGGTGCAGGCCTCGGCGCCCCACAGCGACAATACCTCGGCTGCCGTACTGCGCTGGCTCGCCTGACCAGCCCGCTGGAGATTCGCATGCGCCCGAGTGGCCGTACCCCCGATCAGCTCCGTGCGGTGCAGTTCACGCGCCGCTTCACCCGCCACGCCGAGGGTTCGGTGCTGGTCGAGTTCGGCGACACCAAGGTGTTGTGCACCGCGAGCATCGAGAACGGCGTGCCCGGCTTCCTGCGCAACACGGGCCAGGGCTGGATCACCGCCGAGTACGGCATGCTGCCGCGCGCCACCCACACGCGCAGCGCGCGCGAGGCCGCGCGCGGCAAGCAGAGCGGCCGCACGCAGGAGATCCAGCGGCTGATCGGCCGCAGCCTGCGCTCGGTGGTCGATATGAAGGCGCTCGGCGAGCGCACGATCACGATCGACTGCGACGTGCTGCAGGCGGACGGCGGCACGCGCACCGCCGCGATCACCGGCGGCTTCGTCGCGCTCGCCGACGCGATGGCGACGCTGGTCAAGCGCCGCGACCTCGCCGCCAGCCCGCTGCACGGCCAGGTCGCGGCGATCTCGGTCGGCATCGTCGGCGGCCTGCCGGTGCTCGACCTCGACTACAAGGAAGACTCGGAGGCCGAGACCGACATGAACGTCGTCATGAACGGCGGCGGCGCCTTCGTCGAGGTGCAGGGCACGGCCGAAGGCCACGCCTTTCGCCGCCACGAGCTGGACCAGCTGCTGAACCTGGCCGCGACCGGCATCAGCGAGCTGCTCGCGCTCCAGCAGCAGGCGCTCGCCGACGGCGGCTAGCGATGGCCGCGCCGCTACCGCGGCTGGTGGTCGCGACCGGCAACGCCGGCAAGCTCGCCGAGCTGCGTGCGCTCGCCGCGGCGCTTGCCACCGAGATCGTCCCGCAGTCCGCGCTCGGCGTCGCCGCGGTCGCCGAGACCGAACGCAGCTTCGCCGGCAACGCGCTGCTCAAGGCGCGCCACGCGGCGCGCGCCACCGGCCTGCCGGCGCTGGCCGACGACTCCGGCCTCGAGGTGGATGCGCTGGACGGCGCGCCGGGCGTGTACTCGGCGCGCTACGCAGGCGACGGCGCACGCGATGCGGACAACAACGCCAAGCTGCTCGGTGCGCTCGCCGGCGTCGCCGCGCCACGCCGCGCCCGCTACCGCGCGGCGCTGGTGCTGGTGCTCGGCCCGGACGATCCGCCGCTGCTCGCGGAAGGCAGCTGGGAGGGCGAAATCGCGACTGCCGCGCGCGGCAGCGGTGGCTTCGGCTACGACCCGCTGTTCCTGCCTGACGGCGGGCAGCGCACCGCGGCCGAACTCGCGGCGGCGGAGAAGAATCGCGTCTCGCACCGCGCGCAGGCGCTCGCGGCGCTGCTGGTAGCCTGGCGCTTGCGGCCATGAGCGCCCCGCCGCTCGCGCTCTACGTGCACCTGCCCTGGTGCGTGCGCAAGTGCCCGTACTGCGACTTCAACTCACACGTCCACAAGGGCGCGCTGCCTGAGGCGGAATACGTCGCGGCGCTGCTCGCCGACCTCGAGGCCGATGCGCCGAGCGTCGCCGGCCGCAGCGTCGAGACGGTGTTCTTCGGCGGCGGCACGCCGAGCCTGTTCACCGCGGAGAGCCTCGCGAGCTTCCTGCAAGGCGTGCGCGCGCGCGTGCCGCTCGCGGCCGGTGCCGAGATCACCCTCGAGGCCAACCCCGGCACGATCGAGCACGGCCGCTTCGACGGCTACCGCGCGGCCGGCGTCAATCGCGTGTCGCTCGGCGCGCAGAGCTTCGGTGCGCGGCAGCTCGAGCTGCTCGGCCGGATCCACGCGGCCGCCGACACCGGCCGCGCGGTCGGCGAGCTTGCCGTTGCAGGGCTTGCGAACTTCAACCTCGACCTGATGTACGCGCTCCCGGAGCAGACGCTCGAGGGCGCGCTCGCCGACGTCGAGACCGCGCTCGCGTTCACGCCGCCGCACCTGTCGCACTACCAGCTGACGCTCGAGCCCGGCACCGTGTTCCACGCCCGGCCGCCGAGCCTGCCGGACGAGGACCTCGCCGAGCGGATCCAGCAGCAGACTCAGGAACGGCTCGCCGCCGCGGGCCTGCGCCGCTACGAGGTGTCCGCCTGGGCGCGCCCGGGTGCCGAATGCCGCCACAACCTCAACTACTGGCGCTTCGGCGACTACCTCGGCATTGGCGCCGGCGCGCACGGCAAGCTCACCGCGCCCGACGGCGCAGCGATCGTGCGCACCGAGAAGGCCAAGCAGCCGCGGGAGTATCTCGCCCGCGCGGCGCGCGGCGAGGCGCTCGGCACGCGCCAGCCGGTGCCCGCCGCGGCGCGGCCGTTCGAGTTCCTGCTGAACGCGCTGCGCCTCACCGAGGGTTTCGCGGCGGCCGATTTCGAGGCCCGCACGGCGCTGCCGATCAGCGTCGTCAGGCCGCAGATGGCGCAGGCCCAGGCCCGCGGGCTGCTCGAAGCCGGCGGCGCCGGCTGGCGGCCCACCGAACTTGGCTTTCGCTTCCTCAACGATCTGCAGGCCCTTTTTCTGCCCGGCAAGGCCCCGGCAGGGAATCCCTGAATCGCGGTGCCTGACGGTCCCCGATGACCGCCGCCGCCGCGTGACCGCCTCTTGACAACGGCCGCTTTATGTCGGGTCCGGGCGCCAGGGTGGCCTGACTTGTGCACACCGCGCAGTGCATCCCGCCAAAAGTGTGGACTAACGCACGTTTCTTGACTCTCAACCTCAGAAGACACGATATAAACATTTGATATACAACACCATTTTATGGTGTTTACTTTTTAACCAAAACGACATGTAAGCCATTTTTTTGCATTTCCTGCCGTGAGGAACGGCATTCATCCACATAGTTATCCACAGGAACTGTGGATAAAGAGGGTGGGGGCTGCAGGATGAGTTCATTACGCTTCGGAGTTCATAAACTCGCACGGCAAGCGACGCTAAGCTCCTCTGCGGAACCCGATTTTTGGATGCTCAGGCTTTGATCCGCCAGACACCGATTTCGGCGGCCGCGGCGCGCCTTGCGATGCCGGACCTGCCGCCCTATACTGCGCGGCCATTTTTTCCGACCTCAGCCGCGAGCGTTCCCATGAAGGCTGGTATCCATCCTGACTACAAGATGATCACCGTGACCTGCAGCTGCGGGAACACGTTCCAGACCGGTTCGACGCTGGGCCACGACCTGCAGGTCGAGGTGTGCTCGAACTGCCACCCGTTCTATACGGGCAAGCAGAAGATCGTCGACACCGGTGGTCGCGTCGACCGCTTCCGCAAGAAGTACGCGGCCCAGCCCGCGCGCTGAGGCGCCATTTCGCACGCTGCGCGACAACGCCCGGCTTGGCCGGGCGTTGTCGTTATGGCCGCGGCGATTCGGCGCCGGCGACCGCGGGGTCCAGCCGCGGCGCGACGACAGAGCGCGCCGCGAACGCTTAAGCTTTCGCGCGGGTGCCCCGCATGCCTGACCTGACGAACCCCGCGCGCCGCGCGCTGCTGCGACTGTGCCTCGGCCTGTGGGCCGCGGCCATGCCGCTGGCCGCGGCCGTCGCGGACACGCCGCCGGTGGCGGCGGCGGCTCCCGCTGCCCCCGCTGCCTCGACGCCCGCAGCGGCCACCGCTGCCGCGCCGTCCGGACCGACGCTGTCACGTGCCGACAAGTCGGAGGTGGAGCAGGGCCAGAAGATGCACGCCGAGATCGTGCAGTCGATGGGCATCTACAACAACCCGGAGCTGCAGGAATACGTCGGCATGGTGGGCCGCAAGCTCGCCCAGCAGAGCAACCGGCCGAACCTGCCGTACACGTTCACGGTCGTCGACGCCGAGGAGGTCAACGCCTTCGCGACCCTGGGCGGCTTCGTCTACATCTCGCGCGGCATCCTGCCGTACCTGTCGAGCGAGGCCGAGCTCGCGGCAGTGCTCGGCCACGAGATCGGCCACATCACCGCCAAGCACATGGCGCGGCAGAAGACCCAGGGGACGCTGGCCGACATCGCCGGACTGGCCACGGCGATCCTGACGCGCCAGCCGGCGCTCGCCGGCCTCACCAACGTCGCCGGCGAGGCGATGATCCGCGGCTACGGCCGCGACATGGAGCTCGAGGCGGACCGGCTCGGCGCGGAGTACCTCGCGCGCACCGGCTACGCCCCGGAGGCCATGATCCGCGTGATCCGCACGCTCAAGGACCAGGAGCGCTTCGAAGTCGCCTCGGCGCGCCAGGAGGGGCGCGAGCCGCACATCTACCACGGCCTGTTCTCGACCCATCCGGACAACGACACGCGGCTGCGCGAGGCGGTGCAGTCGGCGAACGCGGTGGCCGGCCACGCGGTCGGCAAGACCGAGAACGAGGTCGATTTCCTGAAGCGCCTGGACGGCGTCGCGTGGGGCACGAGCGCCGAGCAGGGCGTGGTGCGCGGCTCGCGGATCTATCACGCCAGCATGGGTTTCACGGTCGCGTTCCCGAGCGGCTGGAACATCGACAACGGCCAGGCGCAGATTCGCGCGACGTCGAAGGCCAAGGACTCGATGATGATCGTCGAGACCCTGCCGATTCCGCCGAAGCTGCAGCAGCCGCACGCGTTCGCGGTCCAGTCGCTGCTCGCCGGCCACGCGCCGCGCGACGGCCAGGAGCTCGAGGTCAACGGCCTGCCGGCCTACACCGCGGTGACGTCAGGCGCGCGCACGCCGTTCGGCGTCAAGCCGGCGCGGCTCGTGGTCGTGAAGTACGCGAACCTCTACTTCGTGTTCATGGGCGCGAGTCGCAGCGCCGGCACGGTGCCGGACGGCGACCGACTGTTCCTGTCGTCGGCCGAGACCTTCCGGCGGCTGCGCAGCGACGAGCTCGATCGCGCCGAGCCAGATCGCATCCGGATCATCGAGGCACCGGACGGCGCCACCGTCGCGGCACTGGCCGCTGGCTCGCCGCTGAAGCGCTATCCGGTCGAACAGCTGCGTCTCTTCAATCGCCTCTACCCGCAGGGGGAGCCGGCGGCGGGGCAGCTGATCAAAGTAGTGCGCTGACCCGGAGCCGGGTCAGCGGCATCCCTATCTGTTTGATTCGGCTGTGACGGGCGTCGTGTCGCGAGCCTCGTGACGCGCGCGGTTACCTTGATTCTTGCGCTGCAGCGTGACAGTCTGGTCGGACCCACGGGGCGCTCCGATGACGACCAGAAAGTTCACGCTGACCGACGTTGCGACCGGCAAGACGAGCTCGCTCGAAGCGCGGTCGCCCACCGTCGGCTCCGACGTTCTCAACATCGCGCCGCTCGTCAAGGATCACGGGATCTTCACCTTCGATCCCGGTTTCATGGCGACCGCCGCCTGCGAATCGAAGATCACGTTCATCGACGGCGACAAGGGCGTGCTGCTGTACCGGGGCTACCCGGTGGAGCAGCTGGCCGCGAAGAGCTCGTTCATCGAGGTCGCGTACCTGCTGATCTACGGCGAGCTGCCGACGCCGCTGGCACTCAAGGAGTTCCAGATCAGCATCACGCGGCACACGATGATCAACGAGTCGCTGCTGCGCTTCTACAACGGCTTCCACTACGACGCGCATCCGATGGCGCAGGTCTCGGCGGTGGTCGCGTCGATGGCCGGCTTCTACCACGACTCGCTCGACATCAATAACCCGCGGCACCGCGAGATCTTCGCGCACCGCATCATCGCCAAGATGCCGACGATCGCCGCGGCGGCCTACAAGCACATGCTCGGCCAGCCGTTCATCTACCCGCAGAACTCGCTCGACTACTGCTCGAACCTGCTGAACATGCTGTTCGCGGTGCCGTCGGAACGCTACGCGGTCGAGCCGGTCGCGGCCAAGGCGCTTGACCTGCTGTTGATCCTGCACGCCGATCACGAGCAGAACGCCAGCACCTCGACGGTACGCCTCGCCGGCAGCACCGGCACCAATCCTTACGCGGCGATCTCCTCCGGTATCGCCGCGCTGTGGGGTCCGTCGCACGGCGGCGCCAACGAGGCGGTGCTGCAGATGCTCGAGGAGATCGGCACCGCCGACGCGATCCCGAAGTTCCTCGCCAAGGTGAAGGACAAGAACGACACGACCAAGCTGATGGGCTTCGGCCACCGGGTCTACAAGAACTTCGATCCGCGCGCCAAGATCATCCGCGAGGCCTGCCACGAGGTGCTCGAGAAGGTCGGGCGCCCGGACAACCCGCTGTTCGAGCTCGCGCTGCGCCTCGAGGACATCGCGCTCAACGACGAGTACTTCGTGTCGAGGAAGCTGTACCCGAACGTCGACTTCTATTCCGGCATCATCTACAGCGCGCTCGGCATCCCGCGCGACATGTTCACGGTGATGTTCGCGATCGCCCGTACCGCCGGCTGGGTCGCGCACTGGCAGGAGCTGATCTCGGACCCGACGATGAAGATCGGCCGGCCGCGCCAGCTGTACACCGGTCCCGCGGCGCGCGACTACGTCGACCCCGCGGCCCGCTGACCGACTTTAGTCGTAGGCGAAAGGCGATATCGCCGGAACCCGGCGCGCGGCGCAGACTGCGCCCTCGCCGTGCCGTGCGGCGGAGGGGGTTCTCAGATGGCCACGTCGCCCTACCGGGATGCCTACCGGCGTTCGCTCACCGATCCGTCCGGCTTCTGGGCGGACGCCGCCCGCGAGATCCACTGGGACCGGCGCTGGGATCAGGTGCTCGACGACTCGCAGGCGCCGCTCTACCGCTGGTTCACGGGCGGCCGCCTCAACACTTGCTACAACGCGCTGGACCGCCACGTGGCCGCCGGCCGCGGCGAGCAGGTGGCGCTGATCTACGACAGCCCGGTGAGCGGCACCGTGCGTCGCTTCAGCTACCGCGAGCTCACCGACGCGGTCGCGCGCTTCGCCGGCGTGCTGGTCGCCCAAGGGGCCGGCCGCGGCGACCGCGTGATCATCTACATGCCGATGGTGCCGGAGGCGGTGATCGCGATGCTCGCCTGCGCGCGCATCGGCGCGGTGCACTCGGTCGTGTTCGGCGGCTTCGCGCCGGCCGAGCTCGCCAAGCGCATCGATGACGCGCTTCCGGTGGTGGTGGTCTCGGCCTCGTGCGGCATCGAGGGCCAGCGCGTCATCGCCTACAAGCCGCTGCTCGACCAGGCGCTCGAGCTCGCCGCGCACAAGGTCCGCCGCTGCGTGATCCTGGCGCGGCCTGAGGCCGCCGCCGAGCTCAGCGCCGGGCGCGACGTCGACTGGCAGGCCGCGGTCGCGGCCGCGAGCCCGGCGGACTGCGTCTCGGTGCAGGCCACCGACCCGCTCTACATCCTCTATACGTCCGGCACGACCGGCAAGCCCAAGGGCGTGGTGCGCGACCACGGCGGCCACGCGGTCGCGCTCGTCTACTCGATGCGTGCGGTGTACGACGCGCGCCCGGGAGACGTGTTCTGGGCCGCGTCCGACGTCGGCTGGGTGGTCGGTCACTCCTACATCGTCTACGCGCCGCTGCTCACCGGCTGCACGACCGTCCTCTACGAGGGCAAGCCGGTCGGCACGCCGGACGCCGGCGCCTTCTGGCGGGTGGTCGCCGAGCACCGGGTCAATGCACTCTTCACCGCGCCGACCGCGTTCCGCGCGATCAAGAAGGAGGACCCGGAAGGTCGGCTGCTCGCCGGCCGCGACCTCAGCTGCCTGCGCACGCTGTTCCTCGCCGGCGAGCGCTGCGATCCGGACACGGTGCTGTGGGCCGAGGCGCGCCTCAAGGTCCCGGTCGTCGACCACTGGTGGCAGACCGAGACCGGCTGGCCGGTGGCCGCGAACTGCCGCGGCCTCGAGCCGATGCCGATCAAGCCAGGTTCGGCCAGCGTCGCGGTACCGGGCTTCGACGTGCAGGTGCTCGACGACGCCGGCGGGGCGGTCGGCGCCGGCACGATCGGCAACATCGTCATCCAGCTGCCGTTGCCTCCGGGCACGCTGCCGACGCTGTGGCACAACGACGCCGGCTACCGCGACGCCTACCTCAGCCGCTATCCCGGCTACTACCTGACCGGCGACGCCGGTTTCATCGACGCCGACGGCTACCTCTCGATCATGTCGCGCATCGACGACGTGATCAACGTCGCCGGCCACCGGCTCTCGACCGGCGCGATGGAGGAGGTGCTGGCCGGACACCCGGACGTTGCCGAGTGCGCGGTGATCGGCGCGGCCGACGCGCTCAAGGGCCAGCTGCCGGTCGGGCTGGTGGTGCTCAAGGCCGGTGTCAGCCGGCCGCACGAGCTGATCACCGCCGAGCTGGTCGACCGGGTGCGGCGCGAGATCGGCGCGGTCGCGGCCCTGAAGCACGTCACGGTGGTCGCGCGCTTGCCGAAGACGCGCTCCGGCAAGGTGCTGCGCGCGACGATGCGCGCGATCGCCGACGCGCGCGACTACAATGTCCCGGCGACGATCGATGACCCGCGGATCCTCGACGAGGTGACGGTGGCGCTGAAGGCACTGGGGTACGGCACCGGCAGCTAGCCGGCCCGTCGCCGCCCGGCCGGGCGGCGCCGCGCCGCGTCGGACCGCACGCCCGCCTGCTGCGTGGGCGCCACTTCCGAGACGATGGACCGGCCAGCGCGTGCGATCAGCCAACCTCAAGGCCATCAGCCTGATGCTGACGGGCGTGTTCACCTTCTCGCTGATGGATGCCGGCCTCAAGGGCCTGTCGACCCGTTACCCGGCGATCGAGGTGACGGCGCTGCGCGCCGCGGCGTCGCTGCCGTTCCTGCTCGCCTGGATCGCCTCGACGCACGCCTGGAATCGCCTCGGCGTCGAGAATTTCGCGCTCTACCTGGTGCGTGTCGCGCTCGGCATCGTGATGCTGGTGACCTTCGTCTACTCGGTGTCGGTGCAGCCGCTCAGCGACTCGTATGCGGTGTTCATGAGCGCGCCGCTGATGGTCGCGGCGCTGTCGACGGTGCTGCTCGGCGAGCGCGTGCCGGCGCGGCGCTGGCTGGTGATCGGCGTCGGGCTCGCCGGCGTCGTCATCGCCCTGAAACCGCGCGGCGCCGGCTTCGTCTCGCTGGGCGGCCTCGCCGCCGCGGCCAGCGCGGTGTGCTACGCGCTGTCGGTACTCGCGATCCGCGTGCTCGGCCGCACCGATTCGAACTACGCGATGGTGTTCTGGTTCGTGCTGGCGCTCGCGATCACCTCGGCCGGCCTCGCCGCCCACGGCTGGCAGCCGGTCGCCGTCGGCGACTGGCCGCTGATCGCCGTCGTCGGCGTCACCGGCGCCGCCGGCCAGTTCCTGTTCACCGCCGCCTTCCGGCTGGCCTCGCCGACGACCGTGGCGCCGTTCGAGTACACCGCGCTGATCTGGGGCCTGGCGCTCGACTACACGGTGTTCGGCCTGGTGCCGCTGCCGCGCGTGCTGCTCGGCGGCGCGGTCGTGATCGCGGCGGGCGTGTTCCTGATCTGGGACGAGCACCGCGTCGGCGCCGACCCGCTCGCCGCCGCACAGCGCTAGCAGACGCGCCGCGGCTGGGCAATCACACCGAAGACGGGCGGCGCCCGTGGCGGCGCGTGGCATGATCGAAGCCTCGGGGAAATGGGCCGAGCGAGGTGGAGCCATGGATGCCGGCAGCGTCTTCATCGCCGCCCGCGATCAGATGATCGGCTTCGGTACCGACTACGCGCGGGCCCGCGCCGAGTTCCGCTGGCCGGCGCTGACGCAGTTCAACTGGGCGCGTGACTACATCGACCGCGTCGCGGCCGGTAACGGCCGCCCGGCGCTCAAGGTCATCGACGACGCCGGTCTCGACCTCGAGGTCAGCTACGCCGAGCTCGCGCGTCGCTCGCACCAGGTCGCCAACTACCTCGCCGACCACGGCGTGCGACCGGGCGATCGCGTGCTGATCATGCTCGGCAACGTCGTGCCGCTGTGGGAGGCGATGCTCGGCGTGATCCGCCTCGGCGCGGTGATGATCCCGGCGACCACGCTGCTGCAGCACGACGACCTCGCCGACCGCCTCGAGCGCGGCCGGGTCAAGGCGGTGCTCGCGGACGCCGCGCTCGCGCCGCGCTTCGACGGCCTCGCGGGCGCACCGGTGCGGATCGCGGTCGGCGGCGCGGCGCGCGGCTGGGCCGCCTTCGACGACAGCCATCAGGCGCCGGCGGTGCACGTGCCGGCGGCGCCGACCCGGGCCGACGAGCAGATGCTGCTGTACTTCACGTCCGGCACCACCGCCAAGCCCAAGCTCGTTGCGCACACGCACGCGAGCTACCCGGTCGGGCACCTGTCGACGCTCTACTGGCTCGGGCTGCGGCCCGGCGACGTGCACCTCAACCTGTCTTCGCCCGGCTGGGCGAAACACGCCTGGTCGTGCCTGTTCGCGCCGTGGAACGCCGAGGCCACCGTGGTCGCGTACCAGTACGAGCGCTTCAGCGCCAAGGCGCTGCTCGAGCAACTGGTGCGCGCGCGGGTGACCACCTTCTGCGCGCCGCCGACCGTGTGGCGGATGCTGATCCAGGAAGACCTGCGGCGCTGGAAGGTCACGCTGCGCGAGCTGGTCGGCGCCGGCGAGCCGCTCAACCCCGAGGTCATCGAGCAGGTGCAGGCCGCCTGGGGGTTGACGATCCGCGACGGCTTCGGCCAGACCGAGACCACCGCGGTGGTCGGCAACTCACCCGGCCAGCCGGTCAAGCCCGGCTCGATGGGGCGGCCGCTGCCCGGCTACCCGGTCGTGCTCGTGGCGCCGGACGGGACGGTAGGCGAGGAGGGTGAACTGTGCCTCGACCTCGCCGCGCGGCCGACCGGCCTCATGCACGGCTACCTCGACGACGAGCTGCGCAGCGCCGAGGCGATGCGCGGCGGCTACTACCACACCGGCGATGTCGTCGCGCGCGATGCCGACGGCTACCTCACCTACGTCGGCCGGATGGACGACGTCTTCAAGTCGTCCGACTACCGCATCAGTCCCTTCGAGCTCGAGAGCGTGCTGATCGAGCACCCGGCGGTGGCCGAGGCCGCGGTCGTGCCGAGCCCTGACCCGATGCGGCTGGTGGTGCCGAAGGCCTTCGTCGTGCTCACCGCCGGCGCGGTGCCGGATGCCGCGACGGCGCGCTCGATCCTGGCGCACGTCCGCGCGCGGGTCTCGCCCTACAAGCGCGTGCGCCGGCTCGAGTTCGCCGACCTGCCAAAGACGATCTCCGGCAAGATCCGCCGCGTCGAGCTCAGGCGCGCCGAGCTCGAGCGGCCGGCCGGCGGCGGGCGCCACCCAGGCGAATTCTGGGAGGAGGATTTTCCCGAGCTCAAGTCCGGCGCGCCCGGCTGAGCGCGGGAGCCGCTCGCAGCATGGCCAACCGCCGCGCGCCGATCGTCCGCTTCCGCTCGGCCGGCGCCGGCGTCGCCGCCGCGGCCGATGCGATCGCCGCCGGCGCGCGCGATGCGGCGCTGACCGTGCTGTTCGCCTCGAGCCACTACAGTTTCACCGAACTCGGCCAAGCGCTCACCGCACGCGGCGTCACGCGCGCGATCGGCGCCGCCACCGGCCGGGTCATCGGCACACACGGCGCCGAGGCGCACGGCGTGACGGGCTTCCACCTGCCCGCCGGACGCTTCGCAGTCGCCGAGACGCTGATCGAGGACGCCGCGTCGTTCTCCCTTCCCGAAGCGCGCGAGCGAGTGCAGGCGCTGCATGCGACGCTTGCGCGTGGCGCGGGCGCCGCATTGCCGAACCGGTTCGCGCTGCTGCTGGTCGACTGCGCGGCGCGCTGCGAGGAGCGGCTCGCGGCGATGATCGGCATGGAGCTCTCCGGTGTGCCGCTGGTCGGCGGTTCGGCCGGCGACTACTTCTTCAACCCGCCCGGCAACAGTCCGGACCCGGTGCCGCTGCTGCATCACGGCGTCGGCTACCGGGGCGCGGCGCTGCTGTGCCTGGTCGCCACCAGCGCGCCGCTGGCCGCCTACTGCCACAACCACTACGTCGCCGGCGAGCACAAGCTCGTGATCACCGACGCCGACCCGCCGCGGCGGGTGGTGCACGAGATCGACGGCCGGCCGGCGCTCAAGGTCTATGCCTCGCTGTGCGGCTTCCGGCGCACCGCCGGGCTGAGCGGCGAGGATTTCGCGCCGTACCCGCTGATGATCCGCATCGGCGGCCAGTACTACGCGCGCGGCATGCAGCGCCTGGTCGGCAACGGCTCCCTCGAGTTCGCCTGCGCGATCGAGCGCGGGCTGGTGGTCGCCCTCGCCCGCCCGGGCGACATGGCGGCGCGGCTTGAGGAGCTGTTCGAGACGATGCGCGCGCGGATCGGTCTGCCGGAGCTCGTGATCGGACTCGACTGCGCGGCGCGCACTGTCTACATGGAGCGTCAGGGACTGACCGCCCGCATCGCGCCGCTGCTGATCCGCCACGGCGTGACGGGCTTCGCGACGCTCGGCGAACAGTACAACACCATCCACGCCAACAACTCCTTCACCTGCCTCGGACTCGCGGCGCCGCCATGAGCCGCAAGCCCCCGTCGCGGCCGCGCACCAAAGCCAAGGCCAAAGCCAAGGCCAAGCCCAAGCCCAAGGCCAAGCCCAAGGCCAAGGCGCAAGCCGAGCCGCGCGCCCGGCGGCTCGCGGCCGAGAACCGCGCGCTCAGGAAGAGCGTCGTCGCGCTGATGGAGCGCGTCGAGCGCGCGGTCGACGATCAGGGCAGCGCCTTCTCGTGGTTCCAGGCTGCCGCGACGCTCGAGGAGACGGTCCGCCAGCGCACCCAGGAGTACGAGCGGCTCAACCAGCGCCTGAAGCGCGAGCTCGAGTCGCGCCGCGAGATCGAGCTCGCGCTGAAGCAGGCCAAGGCGCAGGCCGAGCTCGCGAACCAATCGAAAACGCGCTTCCTGGCGGCGGCGAGCCACGACCTGCGCCAGCCGCTCAGTTCGGCGCTGCTGTTCCTCGAGTCGGTGGACACCGACGCGCTGGGTGGCCGCGATCGCGACTACGTGCACAAGGCGCAGGTCGCGCTGGCTTCGGTCAGCAACCTGCTCGGTACGCTGCTCGACGTCGCGCGGCTCGACTCCGGATCGATCGAGCCGCAGTACGCGCACTTTCCGGCGGCGACGGTGCTGGATCGCATCGTCCCGGAGTTCGAGGGCGTGGCGCGCGCGGCCGGCCTCGCGCTCAGCTACGTGGCGTCGGCGGCGTGGGTGCGCTCGGACATGTACCTACTCGAGACCGTGCTTCGCAATCTGATCAGCAACGCCATTCGCTACACACCGCACGGCCGCGTGCTGGTCGGTTGCCGGCGGCGCCGCGACGGTCTCGAGATTCAGGTCCACGACACCGGCATCGGCATCGCCGCCGAGCACCTCGACGCGATCTTCGCGGCCCACTACCAGGTGCCGGGCGGCGGCCGGGCGCGCGCCGCCGGCATCGGCCTCGGGCTGTCGATCGTCGACCGCATCGCGGCGCTGCTGTCGCTCGAGCGGAGCGTGCGCTCGACGCCCGGCCGCGGCTCGATGTTCGCGGTGCGCGTGCCCTACGGGCGCGCGCCTGCCCGGCTGGCGCGCCCCAAGCCCGGCGAGAGCGCGGCCGCCGGGCTGCGCCGCCGGCCGCTCGCGATCGCCGTCATCGACGACGATGCCGGGATCCGCCAGGGCCTCGCCGCGACCCTGGCGAAGTGGGGCCACCGGCCGGTGGTCGCCGCCACCGCGACCGACGCGGTCGTGCAGTTCATCGGCGGCGACCTGACTCCTGATCTCGTGATCAGCGACTACCACCTGGCTGGCGGGATCAAGGGCGACGCCGCGATCGAGGAGGTGCGGCGCGAGTTCGACCGCGCACCGCCGGCGGTGGTGATGACGAGCGACCCTGACCCCAGGCTGCGCCAGGCGCTGGAGGCCCGCGGCCTGACACTGCTCGCCAAGCCGCTCAACCTTGCCAGACTGCGGGCGATGATCGAGCGGATCGCCGCTCAGTGACCGCCGCTCTTGGCGAGCAGGCGGCCGGCCTCGATCACGGCCTGCACGCGGTTGGTGACGCCGAGCTTGCGGAAGATCGACGACACGTGCGCCTTGACGGTGATTTCGCTGATCGCGAGGGTGCGCGCGATCAGCTTGTTGGACATGCCCTGCGACAGGAGCTCGAGCACGCGCTTCTGGCGCAGCGTCAGCTCGTCGCGGCCGGGCGCCGGCTCCTCGCGCGAGTGCGAATGAGACTCCCTCAGCGCCGCCACGACCTCGGCCGGCATGTAGGTGCCGCCGCCGAGAATCGCCCGGATCGCGTTGATCAGCACCTGCCGCGGCGCTGACTTCGGCACGTAGGCATTGGCGCCGCCGAGGATGGCCTCCTGCATGGTGCGCGCGTCGTCGACGGCCGAGATCACGACCACCGGCGTCAGCGGCGCGACGCGCCGCAGCGCCGACAGGCAGCTGACGCCGGAGGCGCCCGGCAGGTTGAGATCGAGCAGCACCAGGTCGAAGACCGCGTCCGAGGTCACCGCGGCGAGCACGTCCGCCTGGGAGGCTGCTTCGCGAATCTCGGCCTCCGGGCAGGCCTGCGGCACGACGGCGCGCAGCGCCTCGCAGTACAGCGGGTGGTCGTCGGCGATCAGCACGCGTTTGCCGGGCACTGAGGCCTCGCTCACCGGGAACCGCCGGCAGGGCGGCGCAGACCCGGCGTGGGGTGCACGCTACATACCAAAGTATGACCCTCCTGCTGCGAACGACTTATACACGACCGCGACCGCGGCCGGGATACTCGGGGTGCCGGCACCGCTTTGGCGCGGGGCCGGCGAGCGACCGTCGCGCCGGTGTCGGAAGCCCGATCCGGAGAGGTATATTCCAGAGTCGGCGCCGAACTCGGCGGCGCGACGACGGTGAGACGCGTCCGAAGAACGCGGGCCATACGACACAGGGGATGACACGATGATGCTCCAGAGTTTGTGCCGGCCTGCGGGCCGCGTTTTGACTGCCGGCGCCGCCGCGTTCGGCCTTCTGGTCGCCGCCGGCGCCGCCGCCCAGACCGTCCCGGCCGACGCCGGCGCGATCGAGGAGGTCGTGGTGACCGCGCAGAAGCGTTCCGAGACGCTGCAGAGCGTGCCGGTATCGGTGACCGCGCTCACCAGCAGCCAGCTCGGCGAGATGAAGATCGACTCGCCGTCCGATCTCGCCTCGCAGATCCCAAACCTGCAGGTGAACGGCATCGTCGGCGAGGGCTCGCCGCTGTTCTCGCTGCGCGGCATCTCGATGTTCGACTACAGCCTCAACCAGTCGAGCCCGGTCGCGAGCTACATCGACGAGGTCTACAAGGGCAACTTCGTGCTGTTCGGGGTCGAGATGTACGACCTCGAGCGGGTCGAGGTGCTGCGCGGTCCGCAGGGCACGCTGTACGGCAAGAACACCACCGGCGGCGCGATCAACTTCATCACCCGCAAGCCCGGCTTCGACACCGAGGCCGAGATCAAGGTCGGCGTCGGCAACTACGGCCGCCAGGAGGCCGAGGCCGCCTTCCAGACCGGCCTGGTGCCCGACCGCCTGGCGCTGCGCGTCGCCTTCACCTACACCAAGGTCGACGGCTTCGTCCACAACGTGCTGCCGGGCCATCCGGACCTGGAGGGCACCGACCAGTACGGCGCGCGCGTCAGCCTGCTGTTCAAGGCGAGCGACAATCTCGACCTGTCGCTGCGCTACTCGATGAGCCGCCAGAACCCGTACAACTACGCGATCATCGACGGCAGCGTCGGCTCGGCCGGCGTCGGCTTCACCGGTTACTTCCGCACGATCGACGGCAACTTCGGCTCGACCCCGCTGCGCGACGACCAGGTCGCACAGAACTACACGCCGAAGCGCCACCAGGCGAACGACGCACTCGCGCTGACGGCCAACTGGAAGCTCTCCGAGGCACTGCAGCTGACTTCCATCACGTCCTGGGATCAGGGCTCGCTGTTCAACCCCGAAGGCACCGACGGCACGCCGCTCAACATCTGGAAGATCCCGTACACCGGCAACACGCACCAGCTGACGCAGGACCTGCGGCTGACGACCACCGACAACGGCCCGCTCAGCTACATCGTCGGCGCCTACTACCAGCACGAGACGATCTTCAACTCGACCGAGAACCAGATCTTCACGGATCCGGCGTTCGCGGTGACCGGCGACTACAACGACTGCCTCAACAACTCGACCGGCGGCTTCAGCGCCGGCGCCTACATCAACCTGAGCTGCATCTACCACAACCAGTTCGACCAGATCCGCAACAGCTGGGCGACGTACTCCGACGGCAGCTACAAGATCTCCGACGCGGTCAAGCTGCGTGCCGGATTGCGCTACAACCACGACAACGGCGCGCAGAAGAACATCCTCGACCAGCTGCGCGGCAGCGACAACGTGCCGATCGCCAACCTCGGCTTCTTCGACACCACCTACAACGGCAACCCCGGCCCGACCTTCTGGTTGCCGGGCACACCCGGCTACGACGCGGCCGTCAACGCCACCCGCCGCCAGGACATCCACAACACCGCGTTCACCGGGCGCCTCGGACTCGACGTCACGCCGGCGAAGGACGTGCTGCTGTACGCCAACTACAGCCGCGGCTATCGCTCGGCGGCCTTCAACGCCCAGTTCCTGTTCACGCCGCAGGACCTCACCGCGGTCGAGCCCGAGACCCTCGACGCGATCGAGGCCGGCTTCAAGACCGGCTGGCTCGACGGCCGGCTGACCTTCGACGGCGCGCTGTTCCACTACCAGTACAAGAACCAGCAGTTCATCGACGTCTACATCACCGGCCAGCAGCCGCTGATCAATCTGCCGAAGTCGAAGATCGACGGCGCGGAGTTCGAGCTCGTCGCCCGCCCGGTGCGCTCGCTGACGCTGCGCGCCGGCCTCGGCATCCTCGAGACCAAGATCGAGGAGGCGATGATCCACTCGAACGTGTCCACCGGCCTGCAGGACGTGTCCGGCAACAAGCTGCCGTACGCGCCGACCGTCTCCGGCACGCTGTCGGCCGACTGGGACGCGGCCAGCTTCGGTGCGATGAACCTGCGCCTGCACATCGACGGCAGCTATGCTTCGAAGCAGTACTTCGAGCTGCGCAACGAAGACCGCATCGCGCAGGACGCTTACACGCTGCTCAACGCCCGCGTCATGCTGCGCGGCGACGGCGGCAAGTGGGAGCTCGGCGCATGGGGCCGCAACCTCGGCGACAAGTTCTACCTGACCAACGCCGTGGACGTGCAGGGCTTCGGCTTCGACTACCGGCATCGCGGCGTGCCGCGCATGTTCGGGCTCGACGCCAGCTACCACTTCTAGCGCGCCGCGGTCGGGGGACGTTGCCATGACCGAGGCCGCCGCGACGGCGCCAAGCTTCGTGTCGGGCACGAGCACGGCGCCGCTGCTGTACCGCACCGTTGACGGCGTGCTGCGCGCCGCCGTCGACGGCGGCCCCGACCGGCTCGCGCTGGTCGTGCCGCAGCAGTCGCTGCGCTACAGCTACCGCGAGTTCGACGCCGCGGTCGAGCGCGTCGCGCGCGGTCTGATCGGCTGCGGCCTCGATCCCGGCGATCGCATCGGCATCTGGGCGCCGAACTGCGCCGAGTGGGTGCTGACGATGTTCGCCGCGGCGCGCGCTGGGCTCATCCTGGTCAACATCAACCCGGCCTACCGCACCTCGGAACTCGAGTACGCGCTCAGGCTGGTCGGCTGCCGGGCGCTGGTGTTCTCGGCCGCGTTCAAGGGCAGCGACTACCTCGCGATGCTGCGCGAGCTGATCCCCGAGCTCGGCCACGCGGCGCACGGCCGGCTGGTGAGCGAGCGCTTCCCGGAGCTGCGCCTGCTGGTGCGTATCGGCAGCGGCGAGGCCCCCGCCTGCCTGTCGTTCGCCGACCTCGAGGCAGCCGGCCACGAGCGCGCGGCCGGCGCCATCGGCGCGCTGGCGCCGACGCTGGACCCCGACCAGCCGTACAACATCCAGTTCACGAGCGGCACGACCGGTCTGCCGAAGGGCGCGACGCTGACGCACTTCAACATCGTCAACAACGGCTTCTTCGTCGGCGAGGCCATGCGCCTCGCCGACACCGACCGCGTCTGCATCCCGGTGCCGCTGTATCACTGCTTCGGCATGGTGCTCGGCGTGCTGGCAGCGATGACCCACGGCGCCGCCAGCGTCTTCCCGGGCGAGGCTTTCGAGCCGTTGGCGACGCTCGAGACCGTGCAACGCGAGCGCTGCACGGCGCTGCATGGCGTGCCGACGATGTTCATCGCCGAGCTCGAGCACCCGCGGTTCCGCGACTTCGACCTGAGCTCGCTGCGCACCGGCATCATGGCCGGCTCGCCGTGCCCGATCGCCGTGATGCGCCGGGTGGTCGACGAGATGCACCTGCCGGAGGTCACGATCTGCTACGGCATGACCGAGACCAGCCCAGTCAGCTTCCAGAGCTCGTGCGACGACCCGCTCGAGCGGCGCGTCGGCACGGTCGGCAGGATCCACCCGCACGTGCAGGTCAAGATCGTCGACGGCGACGGCCGGGTGACGCCGCGCGGCACCTCCGGCGAGCTGCTGACGCGCGGCTACAGCGTGATGCGCGGCTACTGGGCCGAGCCCGAGCGCAGCCGGGATGCAATCGACGCCGGCGGCTGGATGCACACCGGCGACCTCGCGGTCATCGACGAGCAGGGTTACTGCAACATCGTCGGTCGCGTGAAGGACATGATCATCCGCGGCGGCGAGAACATTTCGCCACGCGAGATCGAGGAGTTCCTGTACCGGCACCCGGCGGTGCTCGACGTCGCGGTGGTCGGCGTCCCGGACCACAAGTACGGCGAAGCGGTCTGCGCCTGCATCCGGCTGCGCGAGGGCGCGAGCGCGGACGAGGAGCAGATCCGCGAGTTCTGCCGCGGCCAGATCGCGCACTACAAGGTGCCGCGCTACGTGCGCTTCGTCGACAGTTTTCCGATGACGGTCACCGGCAAGGTGCAGAAGTACCTGATCCGCGAGCACGTGCGCGCCGAGCTCAAGCTCAGCGATGAGGCGCACGCGTGACGCTGCACGCCGACGTCGTGGTGCTGGGCGCTGGGCCGGCCGGCGCGGCGGTGGCCAGGCAGCTCGCCGCCGCCGGCGCGACCGTGCTCGTGGTCGCCGGCCCGCGGCCGGCCGCGGCCCGCGAGGGCTATTCACAGCGCACGCTGGCACGGTTGCAGGCGGAAGGCCTCGACGAGGTCGGCGCGACGCTGATCGGGCCGGTGGCGCGCGGCGGCCACTGGGGCGCTGGCCGGGCGGTCGACGGCCGCGAGTGGCTGGCCGACCGGGCGCGTGTCGCGCAGGCGCTCGAGCGCGCGCTCGCACGCGGCGGCGTGCGCTGCGTCGGCGGGCCCGCGAGCCGCGTCGCGCGCGCCGCCACGGGCTACACCGTCGAGTTCTGCGGCGGGCGGGTCGAGGCGCGGCTGCTCGTCGACGCGCGCGGCCGGCGCGGCCCGCAGTCGCGGGGACCCTTGCTGCTCGCGCTCGGCCGCAGCCACGCGCACGCCAGCGGCCGCCCGGCGACCCGCATCGCGTGCTGGTCACGGGGCTGGTGCTGGCTCGCCGACGACGGCGAGCAGGTGTTCGTGCAGCTGGTCGGCGCGGCGCGCGGCGCCGATCGGCCGCTGGACTGGTTCGCCGCCGCGGCCGCGGAAGTGCCCGGCCTCGGCGCGATCCTCGCCGCAGCACCTGCCAGCGCGCTGGTCGCGCGACCGGCGCACGCGCGTCTCGGGCGCGCGAGCAGGGATCCCGGCATCTGGCGTGTCGGCGACGCCGCGCTCGCGCTCGATCCGCTGTCCGGGCAGGGCGTCTACGAGGCGCTGCGCGGCGCGACGGTCGTCGCCGCAGCGGCGCGCACCGTGCTCGAGGGCGGCACGGCCGCGCTCGCCGCGCGTTTCGTCGCCGAGCGTTACGCCGAGGCCTGGTCAAAGGCGGTGGCGACCGCGGCCGGCTTCTACGCCGAGAACGCCGCGCTGGGCGCGTTCTGGGCCGACACCGCGGCAGCCTACGCCGCGCTCGTACCGTCGCCGGCGCCCGCCGAGCCGCGCATCGAGCGTCGCCCGGTGCTCGAGGACGGCCGCATCCGCGAACGCGCCGTGCTCGTGACCGCCGCGGCGCCGCGCGGCGCCTGGCACGTCGACGGCGTGCCGCTGGTCGCGCTGCTCGACCTCATCCGTGACGCCGCGCCAGCGGCGCCGGTGCTGCTCGACGCGGCGCGAAGCCTCGACCGGCCGCCGGCCGCCGTCGAGAAGGCGCTCCACTGGCTCAAGGCCTCGGGGGCGCTTGCCGTGCCTCGCGGGGCATCCCTTTCCTCAGGAGTCTGAAGCCGTGCCGATCCGAAGCGTGATGACTCGCCTTGCCCTGTGCATGCTCGCGCTGCCGGCCGCCGCCGGTGCCGCGGCAGCGCAACCCGGCGCGGCGCTGGTGCGGACCTGGTGCTCCGGTTGCCACCACGAGGCCAAGCCGGGCCACTTCGAGCGGATCAGCGTGATTCGCAAGACGCCGGAAGGCTGGGTGATGACGCTGTTTCGCATGCGGCAGGTGCATCACCTGGTGCTCACCGACGAGGTGCACGATGCGCTGGTGCGCTACCTCGCCGACACCCAGGGGCTCGCGCCCTCGGAAGCCGCGCCGGCGCGCTTTGCGCTCGAGCGCCGGCCGAACGCGCAGGACCTCGACCTCGGGCCGGAGCTCGGCGTGATGTGCGGTCGCTGCCACTCGCTGGCGCGCGTCGCCCTGCAGCGCCGCGACAGCGACGAATGGCTGAAGCACATGCACTTTCACGTCGGCCAGTTTTCGACGCTCGAGTACCAGGCCTCAGGTCGCGACCGGCCGTGGTGGCAGATCGCCTCGACGCAGCTGCCGCCGGAGCTCGGCAAGCGCTTTCCGTTCACGACCACTGCCTGGAGCGACTGGCAGAAGCAGCCGAAGCGCGAGCTGGCCGGCCGCTGGATCGTGGTCGGCCACGTGCCGGGCGGCCGCGACTTCTACGGCACCGCCGATATCACGCGCGAGGCCGGCGGCGACTACCGCGCGCGCTACGCGCTCAACGAGGCCGGCGGCGCGGCCATCGCCGGCGAGTCGCATGCGATCGTCTACACCGGCTACGAGTGGCGCGGCCGGGCGGCGCTCGGCGGCCGCGCGGTGCGCGAGATCTTCGCCGCGAACGAGGACGGCAGCCGCATCGCGGGCCGCTGGTTCGACCCGGAGCACTCGGAACTCGGCGGCGAGTGGACTGCGATCCGCGCCGACGGCGCGCCGCAGCTGCTCGCAGTGTTGCCGCAGGCGCTGCGCGCCGGCACGAGCGGCCGGGTGGTCGTGGTCGGCAGTGGCCTCGGCGCACTGGACGACGCCGGCTTCGGCGCCGGCGTCAGCGCGACGGTCGTGCGCCGTGAGGCGAATCTGTTCGAGGCGGACGTGGTCGTCGCCGCCGACGCCGTGCCCGGCGCGCGCGCGCTGCGCGCCGGCGCCGCAGCCGGCCAGCTGATCGTGTTCCGGCAGATCGACGAGTTGGAGGTGCGGCCGGCCTACGGCATCGCGCGCCTCGGCGGCGGCAAGCTCGCGCCGGTCGCGGCGCAGTTCGAGGCGATCGCCGCGACCCGCCTGCCGGGCGGCGCGCTGCTGTCGCTCGGGCCGGTGGCCGCCGAGTGGAGTACGGTGTCCTTCGACGAGGAGGCGCGGCGCACCTCCGACGACAAGTACGCCGGCCAGATGGACCCGACCGGCCGGTTCCTGCCGGCGGTGGCCGGCCCGAACCCGACCCGCGAGTACTCCGGCGACAACGTCGGCAATCTGGCGGTGCTCGCGAGCGTCAAGGACGGCGAGCGAACGGTTGACGCCCGCTCGCACCTCGTCGTGACCGTGCAGCGCTGGGTCAACCCGCCGATCTACTGACGCCCGAGCGAGGCCAACCGTCATGACCGCAGTCGCCGAGCGCTTCGAATACAACGCCGCCAATGGCCACCTGGTCGGGCGCGATCCGCAGGCTTTCCTGCTGCACGTGCCGACCACGGCGTTGTTCGGCATCGACGCGGCCGGGCTCGCCGTGCTGGCGGCCTGCCCGAAGGGCGCCGGCCGCAGCGTCGACGAGCTCGTGGCGCTGCTGGCCACGCGCTTCCCGCCCGCGCGGATCCGCGCGGTGGCCGCCGAGCTTGCCAAGCTCGAGGTGCTGCAGCCCTCAGGCAGCCTGAAGCCGATCAACCCGGCCGGCGTCAAGCTCACGCAGTACCCGCTGTCGACGCTGGTGCTCAACGTCAACACCGGTTGCAACCTGTCGTGCAGCTACTGCTACAAGGAAGACCTCGCCAAGCCGGCCGACGGCCGCCGCATGGACTTCAAGACGGCGGCGCAGAGCGTCGACCTGCTGTTCCGGCAGGGCGCCGCGCGCGAGCGCATCAACATCGTGTTCTTCGGCGGCGAGCCGCTGACCAACGTGCCGCTGATCCGCGACGTCGTCGGCTACGCCGAGGCGCTCGCCGCCCGCGACCGGCGACGCATCGACTTCTCGCTGACCACCAACGCGACGCTGCTGACGCCGGAGCTGGTCGACTGGTTCGACGAGCACCGCTTCGGCCTGTCGGTGTCGATGGATGGCCCGCAGTCGGTCCACGACCGGCACCGCAAGAGCGTCGGCGGCAAGGGCACCTACGCGACCGTGGCGCGCAAGGTCGAGATGCTGCTCGCTCGCTACCGCTCGCGGCCGGTCGGCGCGCGGGTCACGCTCGGCCGCGGCAACACCGGCGTCGAGGCGATCCACGCGCACCTGCGCGGCGAGCTCGGCTTCCACGAGGTCGGCTACGCGCCCGTGACCTCGGCCGAGGACGCGGACCATGCGCTCACCAGCGACGAGCTCGCCGAGGTGCACGCCGCGTTCGAGCGGCTCGGCCTCGACTACCGCGCGGCAGCGCTCGTCGATCGCAACAACGGCTTTTCGAACATGCACCAGCTGATGACCGACCTGCACGAGGGCCGGCGCAAGTCGGTGCCGTGCGGTGCCGGCATCGGCCTGCTGGCGGTCGACGGCGACGGCGCGCTCAACCTGTGCCACCGCTTCACCGGCTCGGACCTGCCGACCTTCGGCAACGTCGCGACCGGCATCGACACCGGCCGCCTCGGCGCCTTCATCGAGCAGGCGATCGACCGCGAGGGCACGCACTGCCAGACCTGCCGGATCCGCAATCTGTGCGCCGGCGGCTGCTACCACGAGGCCTACGCGCGCTTCGGTGACCCGCACCACCGCACCTATCACTACTGCGACCTGCTGCGCAGCTGGGTCGACTTCGGTGTCGGCGTGTACGCCGACATCCAGCGCCTGAATCCCGCGTTCTTTGCCCGCCACCTCGAGCCGAGGAGTGTCCCCGGATGAGCGAACTCAAACCCACCAACCGCAAGGCCGAGCTACTGCTCGAGGCCGTCGCCGAAGGCCACGCCGCCGAGGTCTATGCGATGGACACGGTCGCCGGCTGCGCGACCACTTTCGACCCGGGCTGGGAGGTGGATCCCTTCGGCGGCGTCGCCTCGCTGTGCCAGCCGATGGAGGCCGACCTGTACGGCTGCTCGGACCCGTGCTGGTGGCCGGCGCAGGTGCCGGACACCATGAACACCTACCCGGACTGGGACGCCGGCAAGCCCTCGGCGCAGAACGACTGGCGCGAACTTGACGCCGTGTTCCCGAAGAAGTGATGAGGAGAGCACCGATGGTCCGTCCCAGCCGCATCGCCGCCCTGCTGCTCGCCGCCGCGCTCGCCGGCGGCGTGACCGCCGCGGCGGCCGGCGACCTGATCCTCACCGGCGCCAAGCCTGACCGGCTGTTCGTGATCGACGCCGCCAGCCGCAGCGTGAAGTCGGAGTTTCGCATCGCCGGCGCCAACGGTCAGGTCGGCACGATCGTGCCGTCGCCGGACGGCCGCATCGCCTACGTGCTGGTCAACCGCATGGAGAGCATCGTCGGCATCGACCTCGCCGACGGCCACGCGATGTTCCGCGCCGACCTGTCGACGCCGGGCGAGCGTGTCAAGGCACTGTTTGCCTTCACCGTGACGCCGGACGGCAAGGAGCTGATCGCCTACGAGGTGCCGACCAAGCTGCTGCCGAGCGAGTACCAGGTGGAGGAGCCGCGCTTCGCGGTGTTCAAGACGAGCGGCGGGCTGAAGGCCAAGGCCGTCCGGCAGTACCCCGCGCAGCGCCGCTTGCACATGCTGCTCATGCGGCCGTCCGGCAAGAGCTTCTACGCGCTCGGCTTCGACCTCTACGAATACGATGTGCAGACCGGCAAGCTGCTCGGCACGCGCGGCATCCAGAAGTGGCAGCTGCCGGCGCACTCGCAGCCTGACCTGTTGGCGTTCTGGCCGGTCACCGAGCCGTCCGGCGTGTTCACGAGCCCGTTGTACTCGGAGGCCCAGCAGGGCGCGGCGGCGGCGCCGATGACGGCGCTCATGTCGCTCGACGTCGCGAGCGGCGCGCTCGACTACCGCGACTTCGAGCCGCTGTCGGCGCTGATCTTCTCGACCGTGCTGAGTCCGGACCGCAAGACCGCCTACGGCGTCTACTCGACGCTGACCAAGGTCGACGTCGAGGGCCGCAAGCTCGCCGCGCGCGTGCCGCTTGACCACACCTTCTACTCGGTCAACGTCGCCTCCGACGGCCAGGAGATCTACATCGGCGGCGCGATGTGCGACGTCGGCTTCTACGACGCCGCCAGCCTCGAGAAGAGGGCGATGCTGAAGCTGCCGGGCTGCGCGGACCAGTCGGTGGCGTCGCTGCGTGTCATCCGCACGCACTGACGGCCGGGCGCTCGCGGCACTGCTGTGGCCGCACCTGCGGCCGCGGCTCGGGCGCTACGGGCTGGCGCTCGGCCTCGGCCTCGCGCTCGCCGCGCTGTCCGCGGCACAGCCGCTGCTGACGCGCCTCGCGATCGACGACGGGCTGATCGCGCGCCACTACGAGCGGCTGCTCCTCGCCTGCTTCGGCATGCTCGCGCTCGCCGCCAGCGGGCTCGCGCTCGGCGCGCTGCACCGCGTGGTCTACGTGCGCGCCTCCGGGCTCACGCTGTTCTCGCTGCGCGGCTCGGCCTACCGGCACCTGATGCGCGTCTCGCCGCGGCGCCTGGCCGAGTGGTCGGTCGGCGATCTGGTCTCGCGCCTCGACGGCGACGTCGCCGAGGTGCAGCGCTTCGGCACCGACGCCGTCGCGAGCTTCGTCAACGGGCTGCTGAGCCTCGCGGCCAGCGCCGCGGTGATGCTCGCGCTGTCGTGGCGGCTGACGCTGGTGGTCGGTGCGCTGCTGCCGCTGCAGCTCGCGATCCGCCACTTTGCGCGGCCGCGGATCGAGGCGAGCACGCGGCGGCTGCGCGAGCAGTCGGCCGAGATCGGCGGCTTCCTGGTCGAGACGCTGGCCGGCGCACGCGAGGTGCAGGGCGCCGGTGCCGCGCGGCTCGAGGAGCGGCGCCTGGCGGGCCTCAACGAGCGCTACCTCGAGCGCGCGCTCGAGCAGCAGCTGATCGCCTACGGCACGGGCTCGGCGGCGAGCTTCGTCGGCCACCTCGCGACCGCCGCCGTGTTCGTGCTCGGCGGCTACTACGCGCTCGACGCGCGGCTCTCGGTCGGCACGCTGGTCGCGTTCGTCGCGCTGCTCGGCCGCGGCGCGGGCTCGGCCGGCTCGCTGATGGGCCTGTACACCGGCTACCAGCGCGCGCGGGTCAGCCTCGAGCGCGTTGCCGCGCTGTTCGCGATGCCGGTGGTCGCCGAGCGCGCCGACGCGACGCCGCTGGCGGCCGATGCGCGCGGCGCGCTGCGCTTCGAGGGCGTCAGCGTCACGCTGCCGGACGGCCGCCTGCTGTTCGAGCGGCTGGAGCTCGCGATCCCGGCCGGCGCCAAGGTCCTGCTGCGCGGCGCCTCCGGCGCCGGCAAGACGACGCTGATCGACCTGCTGCGCCGCTTCATCGAGCCCGACGAGGGCCGCATCCTGGTCGACGGCCGGCCGCTCGGCGAGCTGCCGCTCGAGGACCTGCGACGCCGGATCGTCGTCGTCGACCAGGCGCCGGTGCTGTTTCGCGGCACGATCCTCGACAACCTCCGCTACGGCTTGCCGCAGGTCAACGAGGCGGCAGTGCTCGAGGCCGCGGTGCTGGCGGGAGTCGACGAGTTCGTGCGCGACCTGCCACAGGGCTACCGCACGCCGGTCGGCAGCGGCGGCGCCGGGCTCTCGACCGGCCAGCGGCAGCGCATCGCGATCGTGCGCGCCGCGCTCGCCGATCCGTTGATCGTGATCCTCGACGAGGCCACCAGCGGCCTCGACCTCGCGGCCGCGCGCGCCGTGCACGGCGCGCTCGACGAGACCTTCCCGACGCGCACCCGCATCGTCGTCACGCACCACGCGGCGCAGGTCGAGCGCTTCGACGTCGACTGCTTGCTCGAGGCCGGCGCCGTCACGACCGCCGCGCGCGCGGGCTGACGCGTGCGCTGGCGGCTCGGCCTGGTCGACAGCGGCGCGCCGCCGGGACTGCCGCTCGCGGCGGCCGGCTTCGCCACCGACGGCGCCCGCGGCGCGGTCGGCGCCGATGCGAGCGGCCACGGCACGCGGATCGCGCGCGTGCTCACGGCAGGGAGCGCCGACGTCGAGCTGGTGCTCGCGCAGGTGTTCGACTGCGGCCGGCCGAGCTCGGCGGCGGCCGTCGCCGCCGGCATCGACTGGTGCCGCGCCGAGGGCGCGCAGCTCGTGCATCTCAGCCTCGGGCTCCGCTTCGACCGTGCGCCGTTGGCCGCGGCGGTCGGCCGAGCGATCGCCGCCGGCTGCCTGATCGTCGCGGCGACGCCGGCGCGCGGCGCAGCGGTCTATCCGGCGGCCTACGCGGGCGTGATTCGCGCCACCGGCGATGCGCGCTGCGCCGCCGACGAGATCTCGCACCTCGGCGCGGCGACCTTCGGCGGCTGCGTCCGGCCGGAACCGGCGACCGCCGGCGGCGGCGCGAGTGTCGGCGCCGCGGCCGTCAGCCGGGCGCTGACCGAGTGGCTCCGCCCCGGCGCCGGCTTCGGTGAGGCCGTAGCGGCGCTGGCGGCGCGGGCGCGCTACGATGGGCCGGAACGCCGCGGGCCTGCGGCACCTGAGGGGGAGCAGACGTCATGAGCGCACATGCCGGATCCATGGCCGCGCCGCCGGCCGCCGAACCGCTGTTGCGGATCGAGCGCACGCCGCCGGTCGCACGCCTGACGCTGAACCGCGCCGCCAAGTACAACACCTTGTCCGCGGCGTTGATCGCCGAGCTCAGGGGCACGCTCGCGACGCTGGCCACCGACCGCGAGGTGCGCGTGATCGTGCTCGCCGCCGACGGCAAGGCGTTCAGCGCCGGCCACGACCTCACCGAGATGGGGGCCGACCGGTCGCTCGAGGACATGCGGGCGCTGTTCGCGAGTTGCAGCGAGCTGATGCTCGCAATCCAGCGCCAGCCGCAGCCGGTGATCGCGCGCGTCCAGGGCGTCGCCACCGCCGCGGGCTGCCAGCTGGTGGCGATGTGCGATCTCGCGGTCGCGAGCAGCAATGCGCGCTTCGCGGTCTCGGGCATCAACCTCGGGCTGTTCTGCGCGACGCCGTCGGTCGCGCTCAGCCGCAATCTGCCGCGCAAGCAGGCGCTCGAGATGCTGCTGACCGGCGATTTCATCGACGCCGAGACCGCGCGCCAGCGCGGCCTCGTCAATCGCGTCGTGGCGCCGGAGGCGCTCGACGAGGAACTCGCCAAGCTGACCGCGGCGATCGCCGCCAAGTCGCCGGCCGCGGTCGCCGCCGGCAAGCGCCTCTTCTATCAGCAACTGGAGCTCGGGGTTGAAGCCGCCTACGCGCGTGCCGGCGAGGTGATGGCCTGCAACGCGGTGGAGCCGGACGCGCGCCACGGCATCGCGGCGTTCACCAAGCGCTGAGGTTCAGCGGTCGTCGCCGGCGGCGACGTCCTCGACCAGCGCGCGCACTTCCTCGAGCGCCGCGCGCCGCATCGGCCGGCCATCGCTCGGGCTGAGCGGCGACTGGCGGATGCCGTCGCGCGGGAACACCGTGGCGTCGACCGGGAAGTCGAACACGCTGAACTGCACCGCCGGTACCTGCAGCACCCGCTCGGCGTTCATCTTCACGCGGTGCTCCGAGACCTTGTACTGGATGCGGTCCTCGAGCAGCCGCAGGCTGACCGCCTCCGGCGAGTCCGAAAAGACGTGCAGGCTGATCTCTTGGTGCGGCGTCGCGGTGCCGCTGAGCACCGGGCCGACCAGGCGCGGCTCGAACTCCCCGAGCAGCTCCATCGCATCGACCGCCGCGCGGCGTTGCTCGGCGAGCGTCTCGGCGTGGGTGTCGGCCGCGAACAGGCGCTGGTACTCGGCGAGCGCCGCGTCGATCTCGGCGTTCTTCGGCAGCACGGCGTATTCGGAAGCGCCGAGGCGCTCGGCCGCCTTGCGCTTGGCGAAGCCGTAGTCGTCGACGCCGTGCTCGAACATCAAGCGCGCCGCCTCCTGGGCGAGCGCGCGGCGCAGATCGTCACCGCGGATGGCGCGCGGGCGAGTCATGTTCTGCTCCGGCCTTCCTGACGCCCTGACTCTAGCACAGCAGCTTCGCGACGCCGTGACGCGCAGCGCTCAGAAGATCGGCTCGTCCGCCTTCTCGCCGGGCTTCGCGGTCGGCAGGCCGGCGCCGTCGCCGGCGACGCCACCGCTGCCCGGCAGCTTGCCGGCGAGGAACAACTCGAAGATCGCGTCCGGATCGTTGCCGCGCGCCGGCTCGCCGGTGCTCGCCGAGATGCGCGCGCTGACGATGCCCTCCGGCTGCGGCAGGCGGTGCTCGGGGCGCCCGGCCAGCGCCTCGCCCATGAAGTAGACCCACATCGGCAGCGCCGTGTGGCCGCCTTCCTCGCCGGCGCCGAGTGAATGCTCCTGGTCGAAGCCGACCCAGGCGGTGGCGACGACGTCGGCGTTGAAGCCGGAGAACCAGGTATCGCGGCGATCGTTGGTGGTACCGGTCTTGCCGGCGATGTCGTCGCGCTTCAGGGCCAGCGCGCGGCGCGCCGTGCCGCGCCGGATCACGTCGCGCATCAGGTCGGTCATCAGGTAGGCGTTGGCCGCGGAGATGACGCGCGGTGCGAGGTGCTTGCCGGCCGGCACCGTGGCGCCGGCGCCGAGGTCGGCGAGGCGCGTGACGCCGGCGGCGTCGGCGCCGACCGCGTGCAGCGGCGCGTCGGCGATCGCCAGCGGCGATGGTACGGCGGCCGGGCTCGCCGGCGGCGGTCCGGCGTTCTCGGCCGGCAGGTCCGGCGCGGCGGCCGCCCTGCTGCGCCCGCCAGGCGGCTCCGGCGGCGGCGGCAACGGCGGTTCGATCGGCAGCGCGCACTCGAGGCAAGCGACGATCGGGTTGGAAGCGAACAGCGCGGTGCCGCTCGCGTCGCTGACGCGCTCGATCAGGTAGGGCTCGATGCGAAAGCCGCTATTGGCGAACACCGCGAACCCAGTCGCCATCTCGAGCGGCGTGAGCTGCGCGGTGCCGAGCGCCATCGTCAGGTTGTGCGGCAGCTCATCCGACTCGAAGCCGAAGCGGGTCGCGTAGTCGATCGCGTAGTCGACGCCGAGCGCGCGCAGGATGCGGATCGAGACCAGGTTGCGCGAGCGGGCGAGGGCGTCCCGCAGCCGCGTCGGGCCATAGAAGTGCTTGGCGTCGTTCTCCGGCCGCCACATGTCCTCCATGCCGGCGCCCTCGATGACCACCGGTGCGTCGAGGATCACCGTCGCCGGCGTGAAGCCGCGCTCCAGCGCGCCGGAGTAGATGAACGGCTTGAAGCTCGATCCCGGCTGGCGCCGCGCCTGCACCACGCGGTTGAACTTGCTGGCGTAGAAGTCGAAGCCGCCGGCGAGCGCGGTGATCGCGCCGTCCTGCGGGTCCAGCGCGACGAACGCGCCCTGCACCAGCGGGATCTGCGCGAGCAGCGCGAAGCCGCCGCCGGACGGCAGCAGGTACACCACGTCGCCCGCGGCCACGATCTCCTTGGCCTCGCGCGGCGGCGCGCCGGGACCTGCGCCCTTGTCGGCGCGCCGCGCCCAGGCGAGGCCGTTCTCCCACGGCAGCAGGTAGCGGCGGCCGTCCTTGCCGAAGGCCACCGCGCTCTTGCCGGTGACACTCTCGATCACCGCCGGCACCAGGCCGCCGACCGGGCCGAAGTGCTCGAGCATCTGCGCCGCCTCGCGGGCGTCGGCCGGCGGCCGGGCCGAGTGACCGGAGGCGCCGCGCCAGCCGTGGCGCCGGTCGTACTCGAGCAGCGCGGCGCGCAGCGACCAGTCGGCGGCGCGCTGCAGGCGGCTGTCGATCGAGGTGCGGACCTCGTAGCCGGCGCTGTAGAGTTCTTCGCCGTACTTGTCGGCGAGTTCGGCGCGCACCATCTCGGCGACGTACGGCGCCTCGACCTCGACGCGCGCACCGTGCTCGAAGGTCTCGATCGGCGCGGCCACCGCGCTGTCGTGCTCGGCGCTGGTGATGTAGCCCTTTTCGAGCATGCGGCGCAGCACGTAGGCTCGGCGCTGGCGTGCGCGCTCGGGGTTGGCGATCGGGTTGAGCGTCGACGGCGCCTTCGGCAGCGCCGCGATGGTCGCGATCTCGGCGATCGAGAGTTCCGGCAGGTCCTTGCCGTAGTAGACCTCGGCCGCGGCGGCCACGCCGTAGGCGCGTTCGCCGAGGAAGATCTTGTTGAGGTAGAGCGTCAGGATCTCCTGCTTGGAGAACTCGCTCTCGATGCGAAACGCGAGAAAGATCTCGCGCAGCTTGCGGCGCAGCTCCTTTTCCGGCGTCAGGAACATGTTCCGCGCCAGCTGCATCGTGATGGTGCTGCCGCCCTGGCGCGCCTCGTGGGTCACGGCCGTCACCGCGAGCGCCCGCATCAGGCCCCACGTGTCGATGCCGCCGTGCGAGAAGAAGCGGTCGTCCTCGGCGGCGAGGAAGGCGTTGACCACCGCTTTCGGCACTTCCTCGAAGCGCACCGGAATGCGGCGCTGCTCGCCGATCTGCGCGAGCAGCCGTCCGTCGCGGGTGTAGATGCGCAGCGGCACCTGCAGGTGCACGTCGCGCAGCTGCGCGACCTCCGGCAGCGTCGGCGCCAGGTAGTAGTAGGTCGCGAGGCCCGCGAGCAGGATGCCGCCGGCGACCAGCAGCGCGGCGCTGGCCAGCAGGCCGCCGACGCGAGCATAACGGGGATCGGTAATTGTGAACTGGCGCAAGTATTTGCCTCGCCGGGGGGGCGATTATGAATGGTAGTTGACGCTCAAGGGCAAACCCATCGAAAGGTGGGGACGCAAAGCTTCCGGTCTACAGGTGTCGCCGACGGCCAGTCGGTCGGGCCCATGACAGCGGGGTTGCCGGCGGGGAGGAGTTTCGCGCGCGTTCCATCGCGCCACCTCTCGCTGTCAGCAGCTTCTCTTCATCAGATGGCCCCGTCCCGTTTGGCCCTCGCCCCTGCCCGGGAGCGCGCCTGAGAGCGCGTCGCTGCGACGTGCGCTAGGTCTCGCGGCAGGCGTTCGGGGGTCCAAGGGCAGGTGAACCGTGATTATGCTCACGTTCCATTTAACAGTTTGTTGCTATAAAGTTGCTCGGACAACCTAAAGCGAATCGGCGGCAAGACTACTTAAGGTCTTGAAAGTAAAAGGATATATGAAGCTTTCCCTGCCGCAACTGTCGTTCTCTTTCGGGGCGAAGTACCGTCCGCTCATCGGACTCGACATCACGACCTCTTCGATCAAGCTGATCGAATTGTCGCAGGCGGGCGGCCAGTACCGCGTCGAGGCCTATGCCGCCGAGGCCACGCCCCACAGCGCCATCAACGAAAAGGCGATCGTCGACGCGCAGGCCGTCGGCGAGGCCATCAAGCGCGCCATCAAGCGCAGCGGCGCGCGCGCCAAGGAGGTCGCGGTCGCGATCTCCGGCGACGCCGCGATTACGAAAGTCATTCAGATGCCGCGCGCGCTCAGCGGCCGCGACCTCGAGTCGCAGGTCGAGCTGCAGGCGGACCAGTACATCCCGTTCCCGATGGAAGAAGTCAGCTACGACTTCGAGGTCATGGGTCCGTCCGAGAAGGACACCGACATGCAGGACGTGCTGCTGGTCGCGACCCGCACCGAGAACGTCGAGCAGCGCCAGGCGGCGGTGACGGCCGCGGGCCTGTCGGCGCACATCGTCGACGTCGAGGCCTTCGCGCTCGAGAACGCCTGCCGGCTGATGACCCACCAGATGGTCGACGGCGGCAACGAGCGCACCATCGCGGTGGTCGACTTCGGTGCGAGCACGACCACCTTCAGCGTCCTCAAGAACCTGCGCGTCATCTACACGCGCGACTTCGCCTTCGGCGGCCAGCAGCTGACCGAAGAGATCATGCGCACCTACGGACTGTCGATGGAGGAAGCCGGCCGCGCCAAGAAGGAAGGCGGTCTGCCGTCGAACTTCCAGCCGGAAGTGCTCGACCCGTTCATCGACGACATGACGCAGCAGGTCAGCCGCAGCCTGCAGTTCTACCTGGCCTCAGGCGGCGGTCGCGAGCAGCCGGAGCAGATCCTGATCTGCGGCGGCTGCGCCAACATCCCGGGCGTCGCGGACGTGATCGCGAGCCGCGTCGGCATCCCCGCCGAGCGCGGTGATCCACTCGGGCAGATGAAACTGTCTTCCAAGGCGAAGGCGCAGGGCGTGGGCAAAGATGCCACTGCGCTCCTGATTGCCTGCGGCCTGGCTTTGCGGAGCTTCGACTGATGCCGCAGATTAACCTACTGCCGTGGCGCCAGCAGGAACGCGCCAAGCGCCAGAAGGAGTTCGGCCTGGCGGCGATCGGCGCGGTGATTGCCGCGGCGGCCGTCATGCTGTTCACGATCTGGGGCTTCAACTGGACGATCGACCGGCAGCGCGAGCGCAACGAGCTGCTGAAGGGCGAGATCGCCGAGCTCGACAAGCAGATCACCGAGATCCTCGGCCTCGAGGCCCAGAAGCAGCGCCTGGTCGCGCGCATGGACATCATCACGCGCCTGCAGCGCAGCCGGCCGGAGGTCGTGCACGTGTTCGACCAGCTGGCGCGCACGCTGCCGGACGGCGTGTACCTGAGCTCGGTCAAGCAGAACGACAAGCGGCTCGAGCTCAAGGGCATCGCCCAGTCCTCGACGCGCGTGTCGACCTTCATGCGCAACATCGAGGCGTCGCCGTGGCTGACGAATCCCGAGCTGCAGGTCGTCGAGACGATGAAGACCGGCGGCACGGGCTCGGAGTTCACGCTGTTCGCCACCCAGAAGAGCATCGAGCCGGCCGAGGATGATCGCCGGCCGGCGCGCAAGGCCGCGCGGCCCGCGGGAGCGTCCGGAACATGAACTTCGTCGAAGAACTCCGACGCCTAGATCCGAAGGACCCGGGCCGCTGGCCGTTCCTGTTCAGGGGCCTGGCGATCCTCGCCCTGTTCGTGGTGCTGACCGGCCTGTTCATCTATTTCGTGCCGATCCAGAACCAGGCTCCGGACCTCGAGCGCGCGCGCCAGGAGGAGCAGGACCTGATGCGCACCTTCGACGAGCGCCAGCGCAAGGCGGCCAACTTCGAGGCCTACAAGGGGCAGCTCAAGGAAATGGAGCGCTCCTTCGGCGCGATGCTGCGGCAGCTGCCCGGCCGTACCGAGGTGCCGAGCCTGCTGGTCGACATCTCGCAGACCGGTCTCGCCGCCGGCCTGCAGGAAAAGCTGTTCCAGCCGGCGTCGGAAGTGCGCAAGGACTTCTACGCGGAGCTGCCGATCAAGATCCGCCTGACGGGCTCCTACCACCAGTTCGGCAGCTTCGTCAGCGGCATCGCCGCGCTGCCGCGCATCGTCACGCTGCACGACATCTCGATCGTGCCCGAGGGCAAGGACGCGAGTCCTGACCGTCTGACGCTGGACCTCACCGCCAAGACCTACCGTTACCTCGACGACACCGAGCTCGCGACCGCCGAGAAGGGCAAGGGCACGGCCGCCAAGCCTGGCGCGAAGACCGGAGGTGGCGGCTGATGAAGCACGCGACCCGCAATATCCTCGTCGTGGCGCTCGGCGCGCTGCTGCTCGCGCCGCTCGCCGGCTGCGGCGGCGGCACCACCGATCTCAAGCGCGATCTTGAGGAGAAGAAGAAGCGCCCCGGCAGCCGCATCGAGCCGCTACCGGAGATCCGGCCCTACGAGTCCTTCGTCTACGACCCGACCGCGCTGCGCTCGCCGTTCCAGCCGAGCGTGCCGGTGGTGGCGCCAGGCGCCGGCGGCCTGCGCCCGGACTCGCACCGCAACCGCGAGTTCCTCGAAGGCTTCTCGCTCGACACGCTGAAGATGGTCGGCACCCTGCGCCAGGGCGGCAAGGTCTACGGCCTCGTCCAGACCAAGGACGGCCTGATCCACAAGGTGCTTCCGGGCAACTACGTCGGACAGAGCGACGGCCGGGTGCAGACCGTCGGCGATTCGAAGATCACCGTCGTCGAGATCGTGCCTGACGGCCTGGGCGGCTACATGGAACGCCCCGCCGCGATCGCGCTCGCGAACAACTGATTGCTACCGGGAGTAGTAGGAATGTACGCCACCATCGGGCCTGCCACCGCCGCGCCGCGCCACCGGGTCGCCGGCTTCGGCTTCGCAGTGCTGGCCCTCGTCCTCGCCTGTCTGCCCTCCGTCGGCTTCGCCCAGGCCGTGGCCAACCGGCTCGAGGCCGTCGACGTCACGACGCTTCCCGGACAGCAGGTGCAGCTCAAGCTGCGCATGTCGGGGCCCGCGCCACAGCCGCTGACCTTCACGATCGACAAGCCGGCGCGCATCTCGCTGGACCTGCCGGGCGTGTCGCTGGCGCTGACGCAGCGTCGCATCGACGTCAAGTCAGGCGGCGTCGACAGCCTGGTCGCGGGCGAAGCCAGCGGCCGCACGCGCCTCGTGCTCAACATGGACGCGCTCGTGCCCTATGACACGCGCGTCGACGGCAACAGCGTCATCGTCACGGTCGGCGCGAGCCGCAGCGGCAACGCCGTGCCGGCCTCGGTGGCCTCGGCCGCCGCCGCCGCCAATGCCGCGCCGAGCTCCGATCGCCGCGTATCCGCCTTCGACTTCCGCCGCGCGCCGGACGGCACCGGCCGCGTGACCATCGCGCTGTCGGATCCGCGCACGCCGGTGAATCTGCGCCAGGAAGGCCAGCAGGTCGTGGTCGACTTCGTCGGCGCCAAGATCGGCACCGACCTGGTCAAGCGCTACGACGTCGTCGACTTCGCGACGCCGGTGACCTACGTCGACGCCCTCAAGGTCGACGGCAGCTCGCGCCTCGTGATCAACGCCCAGGGCGAGTACGAGCAGCTGGCCTATCAGACCGACAACCAGTACGTCGTCGAGATCCGCCGCGCCGTGCCGACCGCCAAGGGCAAGGCGCCGGACGACAAGAAGGAATACACCGGCGAGCGCCTGACCCTGAACTTCCAGGACATCGACGTGCGCGCGGTGCTGCAGCTGCTCGCCGACACCAGCGGCCAGAACATCGTCGTCAGCGATAGCGTCAACGGCGCCGTCACGCTGCGCCTGCAGAACGTGCCGTGGGACCAGGCGCTGGACATAGTGATGCGCACCAAGGGCCTCGCGATGCGCCGCCGCGACAACGTCATCCTGGTCGGCCCGGCCGAGGAACTCGCCAAGCGCGAGAAGGACGAACTCACCGCCCGCAAGGAAGTCGAGGAGCTGGCGCCGCTGCGGACCGAATACCTGCAGGTCAACTACGCCAAGGCCACCGACCTCGCGACGCTGATCAAGGGCAAGTCCGGCAACTCGCTGATCTCAGGGCGCGGCAGCGTGGCGATCGACGAGCGCACCAACACCCTGCTGCTGCAGGACACCGCCGATCGCCTCGCCGACATCCGCCGGCTGGTGTCGACGCTCGACATCCCGGTCCGCCAGGTGCTGATCGAGTCACGCGTGGTGATCGTCAACGACGACTTCAGCCGCCAGCTCGGCGTGCGCCTCGGCACCACCAACGTGCAGAGGCACGGCAGCAACGGCCTGGTGGCGATCTCCGGCGACGCGTCGTCGAACAACACGATCGTGAGCTCGGCGATCAGCAACCTGCAGTCCGGCAACGGTCCGTTCCCGGTGCAGATCCCGACGGCGACCACCGGCCAGCCGAACTTCCTCGACCGCTACAACATCAACCTGCCGGTCGCGAACCCGGCCGGCAGCATCGCGCTGTCGGTGTTGAACGGCAACTACCTGGTCGACCTCGAGCTGTCGGCGGCGCAGGCCGAGGACCGGGCCGAGATCGTCTCGGCGCCGCGCGTCATCACCTCGAACCAGAAGGAAGCCTTCATCGAGCAGGGCGTGGAGATCCCGTACCAGGAATCCTCGTCGTCCGGCGCGACGACCACCCAGTTCAAGAAGGCGGTGCTGTCGCTCAAGGTCAAGCCGCAGATCACGCCGGACAACCGCGTGATCATGGACCTGACCGTGTCCAAGGACAGCGTCGGCCAGCTGGTGCAGAGCGCGACCGGCGGCCAGGTGCCATCGATCGACACCCGCCAGATCACGACCCAGGTGCTGGTCAACGACGGCCAGACGGTCGTTCTCGGCGGCATCATGGAAACGGAAAAGCGCACTTCCGACAAGAAGGTACCGTTCCTCGGCGACGTGCCGGTGCTCGGTTACCTGTTCAAGAGCCGGACACGGACGAATAACAAGGACGAACTCCTGATCTTCGTGACACCAAAGATCCTGCGTGAGGGAGCCAACCTGTACTGACGCTC
>JANYAE010000038.1 GCA_025355105.1 Pseudomonadota bacterium
GCTCGGCGGCGTCGACGTCGGCTGGCTGGTCGGGCTGATCCTTTCCGGGGGCGTCTACCTCGCACTCAGCCGATCACTCGACGTCGCCGGCGAGGCTGCGGCGATCCAGGACAGCGAGTCGGCGCTGCAAGCCGCACTTCGCGCCGAGTGAGCACTCGAAATACGGCGTTTCTGGGCGAACGCGCCCGAATTGCGCCGACCGCTCGATTGGCCGGGTTCCGATTCCCACGCACCGTCGTCCCTGGAGCGAACCGCCCACATCGCGCGGCGAGCGATGTCCCGTGCTGACGTCAGTGGATCCTCAACTGCGGTCGCGCGGCGGCGACGGACCTGCCTTCGCGCGCGGGACCCAACCCGGCCCGTTGACAGCCAACCGTACGAACTGTGCAATTGGCACCGGAGGCTTGGCATGAGCAGGATTTCGCATCGCGGCTCGGAGGACGCTCGAAACGAGTTGCCGAGCCTGATCGAGGCGGCAGAGGGCGGCCACGCAACGATCATCACCCGCCGCGGCCGCCCGGTCGCGGCGCTGGTACCGCTGGACACCTTCCGCGCCGACCGGCGCCAGCAATCGCTGTTGGCCCTTGAGGGCTCCGGTCGCGGACAGTGGGGCGGAAACCGTGGCCGCGCGCGCGGCAAGCTGCGCGACGAATGGAGCCGGTAGACGTCACCGCACTGCCGCCCGGCGCACTGCTGCTGATGGATTCCGGGCCAATCATCCATCTTCTCGAACGGCACCCGAAGCTCGCGTCGGTCTGCAGGCCAGTCTTCGTGGCCCACGACGCCGGGCGGGTGCGGTTCGCCGTCACCACCGCCACGCTGGCATCGGTGCTGACCGGCCCGTTGCAGGCGGGCGACGAGGCGCTCGCCGAGCGCTACCGAGCCGTTCTGGAATCCTGGCAACTCGTCGAGCTGAACGCGGACATCGCGGTCAGCGCGGCGCGACTGCGAGCATCGCTGCGCCTCAAGCTTGCCGCCGCAGTGCGGGCGGCGTTCGCGATCGCCATCAACGCCGACCCACTCGTGACGCACGACCGCGACTTCTCGCGCGTCCGCTCGCTGCGCGTGCTGCCCTGAGGCGGCGGACGGGGCGCACGCCTGGGGGGCGACGGTCGACGGAGCCTAGGCGCGACCGTAGTACTCGAGGTACCAGTCGACGAAGCGCCGCACACCGACCTCGACCGAAGTCTTGGGCGCATAGCCGACGTCGCGGTGCAGGTCCTCAATGTCCGCCCAGGTGGCCGGCACGTCGCCGATCTGCAGTGGCAGCAGGTTCATCACGGCCTTCTGGCCGACGTACTGTTCAATGAGCTCGATGTAGCGCATCAGCTCCACCGGCTGGCTGTTGCCGATGTTATAGAGCCGGTACGGCGCCTGGCTGGTCGCCGGATCCGGATCATCACCGTTCCAGGCCGGATTCGGGGCCGGCACGTGATCGAGCGCGCCGACGATGCCGCTGACGATGTCGTCGACGTAAGTGAAGTCGCGCCGGTGGCGGCCGTGATTGAAGACGTCGATCGGCTTGCCGGCCAAGATGTTCTTCGTGAACAGAAAGAGCGCCATGTCCGGCCGGCCCCACGGACCGTACACCGTGAAGAACCGCAGCCCCGTCGTCGGCAGACCGTACAAGCTCGAGTAGGTGTGCGCCATCAGCTCGTTCGCCTTCTTGGTCGCGGCGTAGAACGATAGCGGATGATCGACGCTCTGGTGCACCGAGAACGGCATCTTGGTGTTGCCGCCGTAGACCGAACTGGTCGAGCCGTAGACGAGGTGCTGCACGCCGTGGTGGCGACAACCTTCGAGGATGTTGGCGGTGCCGACGAGGTTCGAGTCGACGTAGGCGAGCGGATTTTCAATCGAATAGCGGACGCCCGCCTGGGCACCCAGGTGGGCAACGCGCTCAAATCGCTCGCGCTCAAACAACGCCGGTACGCCCGTCCGGTCGGCGAGGTCTATCTTAGCGAAGCTGAACCGATCGTGCTTCTTCAGGCGCTCGAGCCGCGCCAGCTTGAGATTGACATCGTAGTAGTCGCTCAGGTTATCAAGACCGACGACCGTGTCGCCGCGCGCCAGCAATCTTTCGGCTGCGTGCGAGCCGATGAAGCCGGCCGCGCCGGTGACGAGGACCTTCATAAGGCTCAGAGCCGGCCGTCGACGTCGGCGCGCGCGAACAGCTGCTTGACGTCATAGAGCACGTGCGTGCTCTTGGCAAAGCGGCGGATCTTCGCGACGCCCATCTCCTTGAACTCGCGATGCGAAACGGCCAGCACCACGGCGTCGTAGTCGCGTGCCTTCGGCTCGCGGATCGGGCGGATGCCGTACTCATGGCGGGCCTCGGCGCCGTCCACCCACGGGTCGTAGACATCGACCTTGGAGCCGAACTTCTCGAGCTCGCGGATCACGTCGACGACCTTGGAATTGCGCAGGTCCGGGCAGTTCTCCTTGAACGTGAGCCCGAGCATCAGGACGCGGGCGCCCTTGGCGTGGATCTTCTTCGAGGTCATCAGCTTCAGGATCTCGGTCGCGACGTACGCGCCCATGTTGTCGTTGATGCGCCGCCCGGCCAGGATCATCTCCGGGTGGTAGCCGATCTCCTGCGCCTTGTGCGTGAGGTAATACGGATCGACGCCGATGCAGTGGCCGCCGACCAGCCCTGGCCGGAACGGCAGGAAGTTCCACTTCGAGCCGGCGGCCTCCAGCACCTCCTGGGTGTCGATGCCGAGCCGATTGAAGATCAGCGCGAGCTCATTGATGAGCGCGATGTTGACGTCCCGCTGCGTGTTCTCGATGACCTTGGCCGCCTCGGCGACGCGGATGCTCGAGGCGCGGTGCGTCCCCGCGGTGATGATGCTCCGGTACAGCGAGTCGACGAACGCCGCCACTTCCGGGTTCGAGCCCGAGGTGACCTTCATGATCGTCGGCAACCGGTGTTCCTTGTCGCCCGGGTTGATGCGCTCGGGGCTGTAGCCGGCGTAGAAGTCCTCGTTGAACTTGAGGCCGGATACGCGCTCGAGGATCGGCACGCACACTTCCTCGGTGCAACCGGGGTAGACGGTCGATTCGTAGACGACCACCGCGCCCTTGCGCAGCACCTGGCCGACGGTCTCGCTCGCCTTGACGAGCGGCGTCAGGTCTGGACGCTTGTAGTTGTCGATCGGGGTCGGCACCGTCACGATGAAGACGTTGCAGCGCTTGAGGTCGGCGAGCTTGGTCGAGTACGCCAGCCGGTCCGCGGACTTGAGCTCGGCGCGCGATACCTCAAGCGTCGAATCGCGACCGCGCTCGAGTTCGACGACACGCTCGGGGCGGATGTCGAAGCCGAGTGTCTCGAAATGCTTGCCGAACTCCACCGCAAGCGGCAGCCCCACGTAGCCGAGCCCGATGACGCCGACCCGACAGTTCCGAAGACTCAGCTTGCGCGTGGCCATAATTCCATCTCAACGGTGGTTTGAAGCGGCGGCAGTATAGCCGCTCGACTGGCTCCCCGCCGTTACGGTCCGCCGCAGATGCCGATTCCGGTGTGAACCGCATCACGTCCGCCGGGCCCCAATCCCCGGCCGGGTCAGTCGGCCGCGGTCGCCTCGGGTGCGACGCGGAACAGGCACTTCCCTTTGCTTGCCTTCGCGACCGCATCGAGCGCTCGCTCGTGGGCCTCGAGCTCCTCGGCGCTCGCCCGCACGATCGGGATCTCGACGAGTCCGCGGCGCTTTGCCCGGCTCGCGCGCGCGGCACTGCCGCCCTCCTCCGCTTGGGGCTGCAGCGTGAGCGCCCCCTGGCCGCCGGTCATCGCGAGATAGACGTCGGCGAGGATCCGCGCATCGAGCAGCGCACCGTGCAGCTCGCGGTTCGAGTTGTCGACACGGTAGCGCTTGCAGAGCGCATCGAGGCTGTTGCGCTGGCCGGGATGCAGCTGGCGCGCGAGGCTGAGCGTATCGAGGATGGTGCAGAGGTCGGTGAGCAGGCGCTGCGGCGGCGGCAGACGGCCGAATTCGTGGTCGATGAAGCCGACGTCGAAGGGGGCGTTGTGGATGATGAGCTCGGCGCCCGCCACGAACGCGACGAACTCCTCGACGACCTCGGCGAAGCGCGGCTGGCCGGCGAGGAACGCGCCCGAGAGGCCATGCACCGCCTGCGCGCCCGGGTCGATGTCCCGCTCGGGATTCAAGTAGCGCTGGAAGGTCCGCCCGGTAGGCCGCCGGTCCAGGAACTCGACGCAGCCGATCTCGATGATGCGATGGCCCTGGGCCACTTCGAGACCGGTGGTTTCGGTGTCGAGGATGATCTGGCGCATGGAGCCGGCCCCGGGGTGATCGTGACGCAGGAGACGCAAGCGGGCGGACGCGGCATAAGGGCCGGCGGCCGCCGCGGACGTGATGCTAGAGCATCTCCCGACGCCCGACCACCGCTGCCATTGCGACGAGCGACAGCCGCGTGACGCCCGCGCTACGGTGCGAGGTCATCGATACCGCGGTTCGCCAGCGCATCGGCGCGCTCGTTGCCGTCGTGCCCGGAATGGCCCTTGACCCAGTGCCACTCGATCTCATGCCCGGTGACGAGCTGATCGAGCTGCTCCCAGAGGTCGCGGTTCTTGACCGGCTTCTTGTCGGCGGTCTTCCAGTCGCGCTTCTTCCAGTTCGGCAGCCACTCGCGGATGCCGTTGCGGACGTATTGGGAGTCGGTGTAGACGGCCACCGTGCAGCGGCGCTTCAGCGCCTCGAGGCCGCGGATCGCGGCCGTGAGCTCCATGCGGTTATTGGTGGTCAGCACCTCGCCGCCCCACAGCTCCCTCTCGGTCTCACCGTGAACCAGCAGCGCACCCCAGCCGCCGGGACCGGGGTTGCCGCGGCAGGCACCGTCGGTGTAGATGCGGATCGTCCCGGTCATGTCGGCTCCACGACCGCGCCGGAGAGCGCCGGCGCACTGCGCCGGCACGGGCGGATCGGTGTCAGGGTGTAGACGCGCTTCCTGGCCTTGAGGAGATAGGCATTGCCCAGGCGACCATCGAGGTGGCCGCCGAAGCGCTCAAGGCCGCGCGCGAACGCGCCGTCCGCGAGGGCCTCGACAGGCAGTACTTGCACGAAGCGGCGCACCTCGATGACCTCAAAGCCCAAGAGCCGTAGCCAGTCCCTGAGGCGCCCGCGCGACAGCAGCCGGGTGAGGCCCGGCGGGAAGCCGTGGCGCGAGAGGTAGTGACGCAGCGCCCACGGCCCGCCTGGCTCGAAGCCAAGGATCAGGAGGTGTCCTTCGCCCACCAGCACCCGTTCCACCTCCCGGAGCACCTCGTGCGGCTCGGGCTCGAATTCGAGGGTGTGTGGCAGGAGCACGGCGTCCACCGACAGCGTCTGGATCGCAAGCGAAGCGGCATGGCTCACGCAGTCGCCGCGGGCGCCTGGCTCGGCCACGAGCCCCCGGCGCGTCGTACGCGCGAGCGGCAGGAAGGAATCCGGGGGACCCCAATGGCCGATCTGGATGCACTGCGCGCCGAACACGTCCTCAAGGGCCGCGGCGACGTGGCTGCGCTCCGCCTCGATGAGCAGGCGGCCGAAGGGGCCCGCGAGCCACTCCTCGAGTGCCACTGCGGACGTAACGGCATCGGGGCTGCCTGACATGGCCTTCAGAATACCGGCCTTGGGCGGAGAGGGCCACCGGCAAAAAGGCTAGCATTCCGAGAGGGTTATGGGTTAAATACAACCCACTTTGCAGGTCCGGGGCCCGCTGCCCCCGCACGATTTACCCGTTCGCTGGTCTCAAGCGAGGACATCCGCCGCCGATGGGACAGACGATGAACGCCATTTCGAACCTGCCGGCCGAGATCGCGGTCACGCGCCTGCCGGCCTTCGACGACAACTACTTCTGGCTGGTCCACGGTGCCGGCGACGCGCAGCGCTCAGTGGCCGTCGTGGACCCAGGCGATGCCGCGACCGTGCTCGCCGCGCTTGAGTCCCAGGGGCTCACGCTCGCGACGATCCTCGTCACCCACCACCACGCCGACCACATCGGCGGCGTCGCCGCCCTCGCGGCCCGCTTCGGGGTTCCGGTCTTCGGACCGGCCCGCGAGGACATCCCCGCCCGGACCCTCGCCGTGGGCGAGGGTGATGAGGTGGAGCTGCCCGCCCTTGGGCTACGCTTTCAGGTCTTCGACGTGCCAGGCCACACCGCCGGGCACATCGCCTACTACGGCCATGGCGCGCTTTTTTGCGGCGATACGCTCTTCAGCGGCGGCTGCGGGCGGCTCTTCGAGGGCACGCCGCAACAGATGCTCAACTCGCTCGACAAGCTCAGCCAGCTGCCGCCGGAGACGCGCGTCTACTGCGCGCATGAGTACACGGCCTCGAACCTGCGCTTCGCCGCGGCGGTGGAGCCTGGCAATGCCGCGCTCCTCGAGTACCAGGCGCTGGTGACCACGCTTCGGGCCCGCAACGAGGCCACGATCCCGACCACGGTCGGGCTCGAGATGCGGATCAACCCGTTCCTGCGCACGCGCCTGGCCGCGGTCCGTGCTGCCGCGACGGCTCACGCCGGACGCGTGCCTGCGGACGACGCGGCTGCCTTCGCGGTGGTCCGCGAATGGAAGAACGGGTTTCGGTGATGCCCGGCAGCACCTGGCAGGCGTTCCGTGTCCCGGCTGTGCTGGCTGCGCTTGCGCTGCTCGGCGCCTGCGCAAGCACACCGGCTGCCGACCCGAGCAAGGACTGGGCGATGGTCCCCGCGACCAAGCTCGCGCGCGTTGAGGGCCCGGCGGAGCCCGTGGTGGCAGCGGTGCCGCAGGAGATCCAGAACGCGACCCCGTCAACCGACGCGCTCGTGAGCTCGCCGGTGCCGCCGGAAAGCTCGGCGCCGCTGGCGGAGCTCACCAACGTCTTCGACCGCATCCGCCTCGGCTACAAGCTGCCGGACAGCGCCGACCGCTCGATCGCGGGCCTGGCGCGTTATTTCGCAGGGAAGCCGGAGTTCCTCGACCGGACCTTCGATCGCGCCGAGCGCTACCTCTACTACGTGGTGCGCGAGCTCGAGGCGCGCGACATGCCGCTGGAACTCGCGCTGCTGCCGGCCATCGAGAGCGCCTACAACCCGTACGCCTACTCACGCGCCCGCGCCGCCGGCATCTGGCAGTTCATCGCGCCGACCGCGCGTCGCTACGAGGTGCGCGTCAACTGGTGGCAGGACGGACGGCGCGACATCGTCGACTCGACGCGCGCGGCGCTTGATTACCTCTCCGAGCTGCACACGATGTTCGGCGGCGACTGGTTCCTCGCGGTGGCCGCCTACAACTGCGGCGAGGCCGGCGTGCAGCGCGCGATCAACAAGGCGCGCCGCGCCGGCAAGCCGACCGATTTCTGGCACCTCAAGCTGCCGCGGGAGACGCGCGGCTACGTGCCGAGCCTCTTGGCCATGGCGCGCATCGTCGCCGACCCGGAAAAGTACGGCCTCGAGTTCGCGAGCATCGCCAACCGTCCCTACTTCGCGCAGGTGGAGGTCGGCAGCCAGATTGACCTCAGGCTCGCTGCGATGCTGCTCAATGTCTCCGAGGACGAGCTGCATGAGTTGAACCCGGCCTTCAACCGCTGGGCCACCGACCCGGACGGCCCGCATCACCTGCTGGTGCCTTTCCTCGTGGCACCGGAGTTCGCCCGCACGGTGGCCTCGCTGTCAACCGAGCTGCGGATGCCCGTCGAGCGCTACCGGGTGGCCGATGGTGAGTCGATGCAGGGGCTCGCGCGCGATCGGGACATCCCGGTCGCGACCATCCGCCGCATGAACGGCATCATGACCGCCGAGCTGCACTCCGGCGAGGACATTCTGCTGCCGGCCAGCAAGGTCGCGCCGCTGCGCGCCGGACTCATCATCGAGGGTGAGACGCCGCTGCCCGGCCACCGCCGCCACACCTACGTCGTGCGCCGCGGCGAGACGCTGGCCTCGATCGCACGCCGCAATCACGTCGGTGTGGAGGAGCTCGCGCAGCTCAACGGCCTGACGACCTCATCGCACCTCAGCGCCGGCAACAAGCTGGTGCTCGAGGTCAGCGATCACAAGGTCAAGCACCGCAAGAAGAAGACCACCCGCAGCGCCGCCGCGGTGGCTGCCGCCACGCCGCGCAAGCTCAGCGACCTCGGCAGCCGCGGCGCGGCCGCCGCGCTTGCAGCGCGCGCCGCAACTCTCGCCGTCGTCGCCGACGACGCGCATCTCTCCGACGGCTGACGACAAGGGACGAACATGGGATTTCTGGCGGGCAAGCGCGCGCTGATCGTCGGCCTGTTGAGCGACCGGTCGATCGCCTACGGTATCGCCGCGGCGATGCGGCGCGAGGGCGCCGAGATCGCGATCACCTACGTCGGCGAGCGCTTCAAGGAGCGCGTCACGGAACTTGCCGCCAGCGTCGGCAGCCGGCTGGTCTACGACATGGACGTCGCCAACGACGCGGCGATCGACTCCACCTTCGCCGCGCTCGGCAAGGAGTGGGACTCGCTCGACATCCTGGTCCATTCGGTCGCCTTCGCGCCGCGCGAGGCGCTCACCGGCCGCTACACGGACGTCACCAGCCGCGAGGCCTTTCGGATCGCGCACGAGATCTCAAGCTACAGCCTGACGGCGCTTGCCCGGGCCGCCAAGCCGCTGATGAAGGGCCGAGCCGGCGCGATCGTCACGCTCTCCTACCTCGGCGCCGTGCGCTCGATCCCCGGCTACAACGTCATGGGCGTCGCCAAGGCGAGCCTCGAGGCCAGCGTGCGCTTCCTAGCCGCCGACCTCGGCGCCGAAGGCATCCGCGTCAACGGCATCTCGGCAGGCCCAATCAAGACGCTCGCGGCCGCCGGCATCGCCGGCTTTCGCAAGATGCTCGGCCACGTGGCCGGCGCCAATCCGATCCGGCGCAACGTCACGCAGGAGGACGTCGGCAACGCCGCGGCCTTCCTCTGCTCCGACCTCGCGGCCGGCATCACCGGGGAGATCCTGTACGTCGACGGCGGCTACAACAGCGTCGGCATGAGCTTCGCGGAGACTGACGGCTGAAGTGGCGGTCGCTTTCGATTATCGATGCACCGCCACTGACGCCATTTGGCGACGCTAGCGGTTGACGAGGCCGAAAATTGCGGCTAGTTGAACGTGGCCGCCCGCCGTCGGTTGACACGCATCGAACGCAGGCCATCGGCCTGCCCTTAGGGAAATGTAGCAATCGCCCGGCCGCGGCCATTCTCGCCCCGGGCCGGCGCTATACTGGGCGCAAAGCACCAAACCGGTAGTCGCCCTGGGGTGGGAAGGCGGGGGCTGCCACGGGACCGGGATGGGTCTCGGTCCAAGCGCGCGAATCACGCCTCAAGGAAGTGGGTGATGGCCGAAGAACAACGAATGACGTCGGGGTTACAGCGGGCGCTCGCCGTGCTGCTCGCACTGCCGCGCTCGCGCAAGCGCCTCGTGATGCTGGCTGCGGACACGCTCTGCATTCCGGCGATGATGTACCTCGCGCTGTCGCTGCGAAACGACGGCTGGATCAGCCTGACCAGCCCGGTTGCCGAATCGATGCTCGCCGCGGTGCTCGTCAGCCTGCCGGTCTTCGGCCGCATCGGGCTCTACCGCGCGGTGATCCGCTACATGGGGCCGCGCGCGGCCTTCACGGTCGGCCTCGGCAGCCTGCTGGTCTGCGGCCTCTTGCTGCTGCTCGCGGTCAGCGGCTTCATCTCCGGGCTTCGTATCTCGGCGGTGGTGATGTTCGCGAGCCTTCTCATCACCTACGTCGGCACCAGCCGGATGCTGCTGCGCTGGCTACTGCTCGCCCACCACCGCGATGCGCCGCATGTGGTGATTTACGGCGCCGGCCGGGGCGGCGCAGAGCTTGCGACCGCGCTCGTGACCTCCGGCGAGCACCGGCCGATCGCCTTCGTCGACGACAATCCGTCGCTCTGGAACACGGTCATCGCCGGCCTCAAGGTCCATCCACACGGCCGCCTGCCCGAGTTGCTCGCCGACGAGCAGTGCCGCCGGGTGCTGCTCGCGATGCCGTCGCTCTCGAGCCGCCGCCGGCGCGAGATCCTCGCCCAGCTGGAGCCGCTCGGCGTGCACGTGCAGACCATGCCGAGCATCACCGACCTGATGGCCGGGACGGCGCGCGTCGACGAGCTGCAGGAGATCGCGGTCACCGACCTGCTCGGCCGCGAGCCGGTGGCGCCCGTGCAGCAGCTCTTCGAGTCCTGCATCCGCGGCAAGTCGGTGCTGGTCACCGGCGCCGGCGGCTCGATCGGCTCGGAGCTCTGCCGGCAGATCCTGCGGCTCGCGCCGCTGCGCCTGGTGCTCCTTGAGATGTCGGAGCTAGCGCTTTACAACATCGATCGCGAGCTGCGCGCCGTGGCCGCGCGCGAGCACCTGACGTTCGAGCTCACGTCGCTGCTCGGCAACGCGCACCACAAGTACCGCGTCCGCGAGATCATCCAGAACTTCGGCGTGCAGACCATCTACCACGCGGCCGCCTACAAGCACGTGCCGATCGTCGAGCACAACGTCATCGAGGGGCTTTACAACAACGTCTTCAGCACCTGGCACACGGCCGAGGCCGCGCTTGAGTGCCACATCGAGACCTTCGTGCTGGTGTCGACCGACAAGGCGGTCAACCCGACCAACGTGATGGGCGCGACCAAGCGCTTCGCCGAGCTCGTGCTGCAGGGCCTGCAGCAACGCAGCGACCGCACGCGCTTTTGCATGGTGCGCTTCGGCAACGTGCTCGAGTCCTCAGGCTCGGTGGTGCCGCTCTTTCGCGACCAGATCCGCCGCGGCGGACCGGTGACCGTCACGCACCCGGACGTGGTGCGCTACTTCATGACGATCCCGGAGGCCGCGCAGCTCGTCATCCAGGCAGGATCCATGGCGCGCGGCGGCGACGTGTTCGTGCTCGACATGGGCAAGCCGATCCGGATCACCGATCTCGCGCGCCGCATGATCCACCTCTCCGGCCGCACGATTCGCAACGACGAGCATCCGGAGGGTGACGTCGAGATCGTGTTCACGGGCCTGCGGCCCGCAGAGAAGCTCTTCGAGGAGCTGCTGATCGGCAAGGACGTGGCCGGCACCGAGCACCCGATGATCCTGCGCGCCGTCGAACACCAGCTGCCGTGGGAAGAGGTGCAGTTCCTGCTCGAGGAACTGCGGATCGCGATGGGCCGCTTCGAGTGCGTCTCGGCACGCAGCATCCTCGAGCGTGCCGTCACCGAGTACCGGCCGTCCGGCGAGCTGCAGGACCTGGTCTGGGCCCGTCGCCCGGGTGTCACCCTGACGGTAGTGCCCAGCGATCCGAAAGTTGCCGACCTGCAGGCCCGCAGGGCCGCGAAGGCCCAGCCGCCGAGCGGCGCCGTCGATTCCTGATCGCTGGCCGGACGGGTCGCTGGCCGCCGGTCCTGAACGCCCGTTCAGGCCGATGCGCGAGCGATGTGACAATGTCGTCGCGCGCTGAACGGCGATTCAGCCG
>JANYAE010000055.1 GCA_025355105.1 Pseudomonadota bacterium
CCGTCCGCGCGGCGCGGCGGACGCTGATCGCGCCGCGGCGCTTCCGCCGCCACCGCCGCCGGCGCGGACTGCGGCACGTCGACCGGGGCGGCAATGGCCGCCGCCGGCGCGGCCGGTGCCGGCGAGATCAGTCCGCGCGGCGCCGGGCCACGATCGCCGGGCCGCGGTCCACCGCGGCCACCTCGCCCGCCGGGGCCTCCCGGTCCACGCGGACCGCCCGAGCGCGGGCCACCACCGGAGCGCGGCCCGCCGCGGCCGCCGTGGCTGCGGCCTCCGCCGCGGCTGTAGTCATGCGGTGCGTGCACCACCTCGGCGACGTTGCCCTTGTCGACCGCCTCCACCGGCAGCTTGCGGCCGATGAAGGCCTCGATGTCCGGCAGCGACTGCACGTAGTCCTCGCAGCCGAAGCTGATCGCATCGCCTGCGGCCCCGGCGCGCGCCGTGCGCCCGATGCGGTGCACGTAATCCTCCGGGTCCTGCGGCAGGTCGTAGTTGAAGACGTGGCTCACGTCCGGGATGTGCAGGCCGCGCGCCGCGACGTCGGTTGCGATCAGCACCGGCAGCCGGCCCTCGTGGAAGTCGCGCAGCATCCTCAGGCGCTTGTTCTGCGGCACGTCGCCGGACATCGCCTCGGCATTGATGTGGTTGGCACGCAGCGTCGCCTCGAGGCGCTCGGCGGTGCGCTTCATGTTGACGAACACCATCGTGCGCGTCGCGTTCAGCTGTTTCAGCAGCCCGACCAGCAGGCCTGCTTTCTCCTCCATCGACGGGAAGTAGATGACCTGCCGCACCTTGTCGGCGGTCACCTTCTCCGGTTCGATGCGGATCAGCTCGGGCTCGTTCATGTGCTCGTAGGCGAGTTCCAGCACCCGCTGCGACAGCGTCGCGGAGAACAGCATCGACAGCCGTTGCTGCGGCTCCGGCATGCGCCGCATCAGGTAGCGGATGTCGGCGATGAAGCCGAGGTCGAACATGCGGTCGGCCTCATCGAGCACCAGCACCTGGACGTGCCGCAGTTCGAAGACCCGCTGCTTGAAGTAGTCGATGATCCGGCCCGGCGTGCCGATCAGGATGTCGACGCCGGCCTCGAGCTGGCGGCGCTGCTTCTCGTAGTCGACGCCGCCGAAGGCGAGGCCGAGGTTGAGGCCGCAGTACTGGCCGAGCAGCTCGGCATCCTTGTGGATCTGCACCGCGAGTTCGCGGGTCGGTGCCAGGATGAAGCCCCGTGGCGACGTCGACGGGCGGTCCGGCGGCGGCGGGTGGCGCATCAGGTTGGCGAACATCGCCACCAGGAAGGCCGCGGTTTTGCCGGTGCCGGTCTGCGCCTGGCCGGCGACGTCGAGGCCGGCGAGGGCCCTCGGCAGCGTGCCCGCCTGGATCGGCGTGCAGCGCTCGAAGCCGGCGTCGGCGATGCCGCGCGCGAGTTCTTCGGGCAGGTGGAGGCTGGAGAAACTCAGGTCTGTAATAGCTGTCTGGTCGGTCACGGATACCACATTTGGCTAAGGTTCACGGCCCAGGGGAGGCTTGCAAAGCGGCCGTGGACCAGATAAAACATCGTCTCATTCGGCAGCCCTGCCGTACCCATTCAGGTCCCCAGGTCCGCCAGATCGGGTCTCGAATCGGGTCTTTAGATCGGGTCATAACGTCGGGCTCTTAGAGCCTTTCATCCGGAGAATCAGGCTACCCGCGAACGGATCCCCCGAGGAGCATCCGGCCCCTAGTAGGGCAGTGGGCTCCCAGAACGTGCATTTTGCCGTAATGCAGCCGCACAGTCACGGCCGCATCGCTACGCCGAACACGGCCCAAGTGCCCCGCGCCAGCCGCTGGGGCCGATCCACCCGCCAAAACCCAATCTCGCTACCCCATCCAGAACGTTCATTTCCGCTTTTTTAGCAGCCATCAGCCAACCATTCCGGTTCCCTGTTCCCCTCGAAGGAGGACTTCCCGCGTGAGCGGTCCAAACATTATTCACACCACCGATTCGAACTTCGATCGCGATGTTCTGAAAGCCGAGAAGCCCGTGCTCCTCGATTTTTGGGCCGAGTGGTGCGGCCCCTGCAAGATGATCGCCCCGATTCTCGATGAGGTCGCGGCCGACTACGGCGACCGGATCAAGATCGCCAAGCTCAACATCGACGAGAATCCCGCGACGCCGCCAAAGTACGGCATCCGCGGCATCCCGACCTTGATTCTGTTCAAGAACGGCAGCGTCGAGGCGCAAAAAGTCGGCGCCGTGTCCAAATCGCAGCTGACCGCCTTCCTGGACAGCCACCTGTGAGGGGCTATCTCGGCAGTCCGGGCCGCAATCGGCCCAAAGGCGGCGGTGGCGGCGGTGGCGGCGGCGGCGGCGGCGGCCAGAAGCACGGCGGCCACCGCGGCAACGCCGACGGCAACCGCGACCCGAACTGGCGCGGGCCACGTGACCAGCAAGGCGGCGGCGGCCAGCCGGACGACTTCCCCGATGCCGACGACGTCGGAATCATCTCGATGGCGGAGCTCGAGGGCGTTCGCCGCTCGATGAGCCTGACCGACCTGAAGAAGAAGCCGATCCACGAACTCGTGCAGGTGGCCGAGGGCCTCGGCATCGAGAACGTCGCCCGCCAGCGCAAGCAGGATGTGATCTTCTCGCTGCTGAAGGCGCACGCGCGCAACGGCGAGAACATCTACGGTGACGGCGTGCTCGAGATCCTGCAGGACGGCTTCGGCTTCCTGCGCTCGGCGGACGGTTCCTACCTCGCCGGTCCCGACGACATCTACGTCAGTCCGAGCCAGATCCGGCGCTTCAACCTGCGCACCGGCGACTCGATCTCGGGGCTGATTCGCCCGCCGAAGGACGGCGAGCGCTACTTCGCGCTGCTCAAGGTCGGGCAGATCAACTTCGACGCCCCCGAGAGTTCGCGCAACAAGGCGTTGTTCGAGAACCTGACGCCGCTGCACCCGACCAAGCGCCTGAAGCTCGAGCGCGGCAACGGCAGCACCGAGGACATGACGGCGCGGGTCATCGACCTGTGCGCGCCGCTCGGCAAGGGCCAGCGCGGGCTGATCGTCTCGCCGCCGAAGGCCGGCAAGACGATGTTGCTGCAGAACATCGCCACCAGCATCACGTACAACCACCCGGACGTGTACCTGATCGTGCTGCTGATCGACGAGCGGCCGGAGGAAGTGACCGAGATGACCCGCACCGTCAAGGGCGAGGTCGTGGCCTCGACCTTCGACGAGCCGGCCAGCCGGCACGTGCAGGTGGCCGAGATGGTCATCGAGAAGGCGAAGCGCCTCGTCGAACACAAGCGCGACGTCGTCATCCTGCTCGATTCCATCACCCGCCTGGCGCGCGCCTACAACACCGTCATCCCGAGCTCCGGCAAGGTGCTGACGGGCGGCGTCGACGCCAACGCGCTGCAGCGTCCGAAGCGCTTCTTCGGCGCGGCGCGCAACGTTGAGGAAGGCGGCTCGCTGACCATCATCGCGACCGCGCTGATCGACACCGGCTCGCGCATGGACGACGTGATCTACGAGGAGTTCAAGGGCACCGGCAACTCGGAGATCCACCTCGACCGGCGCATCGCCGAGAAGCGCATCTATCCGGCGGTCAACATCAACCGCTCCGGTACGCGCAAGGAAGAGCTGATCACCGAGTCGGCCGAGCTGCAGAAGATCTGGATCCTGCGCAAGTTGCTGCACCCGATGGACGAGCTCGCGGCGGTCGAGTTCCTGATCGACAAGATGAAGGACACGAAGACCAACGACGAGTTCTTCGGCTCGATGAAGCGCTGAGCGGGCGGCGAGGAGGGCGCATGACGCCGCAGACGGTTGCCGCGCTTGCCGCGTGCGATGCACGGCTCGCGACGGCGATCAGGATCGTCGGGCCGTGCACGATCAAGCGCGGTCGCGGCGCGCCGTACGAGGCGCTGCTGTCGGCGATCGCGCACCAGCAGATCCACGGCAGCGCCGCGGCGGCGATCCTCGGTCGCTTCCGTGCGTTGTACGGCGGCAGCGGCTACCCGGCGCCGGCGGAGCTCGTGGCGACACCGGACGCCAAGCTGCGCGCCTGCGGCCTGTCGCGCGCCAAGCTCGCCTCGATGAAGGACGTTGCCGCGAAGACGCTCGACGGCACGGTGCCGGACCGGCGCGCGATCGCGCGGCTCGGCGACGAGGTGATCATCGAGCGCCTCACCGAGGTGCGCGGCGTCGGCCGCTGGACCGCCGAGATGATGCTGATGTTCACGCTCAACCGGCCGGACATCCTGCCGGTCGACGATTTCGGCATCCGCGAGGGTTATCGACTGCTGTACGGCAAGCGCAAGCAGCCCAAGCCCCGCCAGCTCGCGGCGATCGGCGAGCGCTGGGCGCCGTACCGCACGACCGCGAGCTGGTACCTGTGGCGCTACGTCGAGCACGTGCGCGCCGAGCGCCGCGCGCGCTGAGCGCGCGTACGGCGCGGCTAGGATCCCTGCGCCGCGCCAGGGGCGCCCGGCAACGGCTGGTGATGGCGCTCCAGCATCCGCGCGCGCAGGTCCGCCTCGAGCGTCGTGAGCTTGGTGCGCTGCGCCGGCGTCAGCACGCCGTTGACCTGCGAGCGCAGCTGGCTCGCCTGCAGCACGAACTGCGCCGCGGCGTCGGCGGCCTGCTGGCTGACGTTCGCGACGACCGTCTGGTAGGCGGCGTCATCTGGCGCGGTCCGCGCCAGCAGCTCGGAGCCGGCGAGGACCTGCAGCCGCAGCTGCTGGAAGCCCGGCCGCGCCTGGTCGAACATGCCGTGGATGGTCTGGCGTTGCTCCGGCGACAGGCCGAGCTCGCCGGCCATGCGGCCAAGCAGCGCGTGTGGCACGGCGCCCGGCAGCAGCAGCGCCGCGCCGGCGCCGTGGCCCACGCCGTGCAGCGCGGCGGGCTCGCCGCCGCTCTGCGTCGCCGCGGCCAGCGCGACGCCTCCCAGAATCAGCGCCGCGCCGACACCGGCGAGCGCTCCCAACACGTGTCTGCGGTCCATGCGGCTCTCCTCGTGCGACCGGACGCGGCCGCGTTCGAGCTGAGCCTGCGCGCGCCGCCGGTCGGGATGTGACGGCCGTCGGCAAAGGCCAAGCAAAGATTCGTCAAGTGGCGCCGGGCGACGTGACAGCGCGGGCGGCGGGCGGCACCATGGATCCATGGCTTCCGCCGCGCCGCTGTCCCGCGTCCTGCTGGTCGACGACGACCGCGAGCTGACCGCGATGCTGTCCGAGTACCTGGGTCGCGAGGGCTTCGAGGTGAGCGTCGCCCACGACGGCCACGAGGCGCTGGCGCGGCTCACCGAGCCCGGCGCGGAGCGCCCGCCCGATCTGGTCGTGCTCGATGTCATGCTGCCGGGACGCAACGGCCTCGACGTGCTGCGCGCGCTGCGCTCGCGCGAGGCCCCGCCGCCGGTGCTGATGCTGACGGCGCGCGGCGACGACGTCGACCGCATCGTCGGCCTCGAGCTCGGCGCCGACGACTACCTCGCCAAGCCCTTCAACCCGCGCGAGCTGGTCGCGCGCATGCGCGCGGTGCTGCGCCGCCTCAGCGAGAGCCGCGCGCCGCACGAGCCGATGACGCTCGGGCCACTGCGGCTCGATCCGTCGCGGCACCGCACCAGCATGCGCGGCCTGCCGGTCGAGCTCACCGGCGCCGAGTTCCGCGTGCTCGAGGTGCTGCTGCGCGCCGCCGGCCGCATCGCCAGCCGCGAGCAGCTGACCGAGCAGGCGCTCGGGCGCAAGCTCGAGCTCTACGACCGCAGCATCGACACGCACGTCAGCAACCTGCGCCGCAAGCTCGGGCTCGGCCCGGCTGCCGAGCTCGAGATCCGCGGCATCCGCGGTGCCGGTTATCTGCTGACGCGGCCGGACGACGCAGCCGCGCCGTGACCAGCCTCTACGGGCGGATCTTCGTGTCGTTCTGGGCGGTCATGGTGCTGATCGTCGGCGGCACCGCGGGCCTGACCTACCTCGCGCTCGCCGAGCGCGGCGACGAGATCCCGCGCGGCACCAGCGAGCTGATGCGCGACGCAGCGCGGGCGCTGGCCGAGGGCGGCGAGCCGGCGCTCAGCGAATGGCTGCGCCGCGAACCGCCGGCGGGCATCGACCTGCGCGTGCTGGTGGTCGGCGAGGACGGCCGCGAGCTGCTCGGCCGGCCGTTGCCGCCGCACTTCGGGCGACTGCTGCGCACGCCGCGCGGCGGACTGCCGGACTACCCGGGCGTCGAGGTGATCCCGGCGCGGCCGCTACCGCAGCTGATCGCCCCGGACGGTCGACGCTACGGGATCCTGGCGCTGCCGCCGCACCGGCCCTTCGGCCTGCTGAGCGCGATCCCGGAGACGCGCATCGCCGTGCTGCTGCTCGCGCTCGCGATCACCGGGGTCGCGAGCTGGCTGCTCACCCGCTCGATCACGCGGCCGGTCCGCGCGCTCGGCGCGGCGACCCGCGATCTCGCGAGCGGCAACCTCGACGCGCGGGTCGCGGCGCCGGTCAGCGCGCGACGCGACGAGCTCGGCACGCTGGCGCGCGACTTCGACGCGATGGCGGCGCGTCTCAGGGACCTGATGAAGGGCCGCGAGCGGCTGCTGAGGGACGTGTCGCACGAGTTGCGCTCGCCGCTCGCGCGCATGCGCGTCGCGGTCGGGCTCGCGCGCCAGCCCGGCAGCGACGCGGCGCGCGAGCTGGTGCGCCTCGAGAACGAGATCGAGCGCCTCGACCGGCTGATCGGCCAGGTGCTGCACCTGTCGCGTCTCGACGCCGCGGCCCGCGCCGAGCTCGCCGAGCAGGTGGACCTGGTCGAAGTGCTCGACGGCATCGCCCGCGACGCGGCCTTCGAGGCGCAGGGCCGCGGCGTGTCGATCGACTGGCAGCCGCCGGCGACGGCGCCGCAGGTGCGCGGCAACGGCGCCTGGCTCGCCAGCGCGGTCGAGAACGTGGTGCGCAACGCCGTGCGCTACACCGCCGAGGGCAGCGCCGTGGCGCTGCAGCTGCTCGAAGATCCCGCCGAGGTGCGCATCGTGGTCCGCGACCACGGCCCCGGCGTGCCCGACAGCGAGCTGGCGCGCATCTTCGAGCCCTTCCATCGCGTCGCCGAATCGCGCGCCCGCGACAGCGGCGGCGACGGCATCGGACTCGCGATCACGGCGCGCGTGCTCGCCGCGCACCGCGGCGCGGCGCGCGCGGCGAACGCCGCCGGCGGCGGCCTCGAGGTGACGCTGAGCTTACCGGCAGGGCCTGCCGCGGCCGGCTGACCGGCGAGTCGTTGCGTCCACGCAACAGCCGCAGTTGCCTCCATCCCCATGAATTAGAGATACTCCCGCTGCAGCCAGGTGCCCGATCTGCAACAGCACCGGCCAGAATACCAAGCCAGTTGGGGGTCCCATGTCGCACTTTCGCCGCTATCCGCTCCTCGCCTTCGCCGTCGCCGCCGCGCTCGCCAGCGGCGCCGCACTGGCCGCCGAAGAGAAGGCAATGCTCGAGGAAATCGTCGTCACCGCGCAAAAGCGCGAGGTGTCGCTACAGAAGGTGCCGTTCTCGGTCGCCGCCGTGACCGAGGACCAGATCCGCGCGAGCGGCGCACAGAACATCGTCGATCTCGCCCGCAACGTCTCAGGCCTGATCATCACCGACCTCGGCCCCGGCCAGAGCCAGGTATCGATCCGCGGCATCAGCGCCGGCCAGGTGATCCGCGACCAGCCGGGCGTCAAGCCCGCGGTCGGCATGTACCTCGACGAAAGCTCGATCGCCGTGGCGCTGTTCACGCCGGACCTCGACCTGTTCGACCTCGACCGGCTGGAGGTGCTGCGCGGCCCGCAGGGCACGCTGTTCGGTGCCGGCAACGAGACCGGCACGGTGCGCTACATCACCTCGCAGCCGAAGTTCGGCGTCGCCGAGGGCCAGTACCAGATCGACTTCAGCAAGGTTTCCTCCGGCAGCGTCGGCGGCGACATCAAGGGCGCCGTCAACATCCCGATCGCGGACACGCTCGCGGCGCGCGTCGTCGCCTACCAGGACTACATCCCGGGCTTCATCAAGGCCTTCGGGCCGAACGGCTCGGTCGAGAACAACGTCAACAAGGGCCAGAAGACCGGCGGCCGGGTCGCGCTCACCTGGAAGCCCAACGACCGGCTGACGATCACGCCGCGCTTCGTCTTCCAGAAGCTGACGACCGACGGCTTCCCGCGGACCGACGTCTACAACATCCTCGGCAACCCCTACACGACCACCGAGCCTGCCGTGCCGCTGGCCGACCGGACGCAGTACCGGCAGTTCCGCGAGGGCCTGGACGACAGCTTCCACCTCGGCGACCTCAAGATCGTCTACGACTTCGGCCCGGCGGCGCTGACGTCGGTGACCTCGTTCACGAACCGCCACGTGCTCGTGACGCGCGACGCGACGCAGCTGACCGGCAGCGTGACCTACCAGTTCGGCGGCACCTCCGCCGACATCCGCACCAACTCGCCGCTGCTCGACCACACCGCGCTTGAGTCCTTCACGCAGGAAGTGCGGATCGCCTCGCAGGGCACGAACAAGGTCGACTGGCTGGTCGGCGCCTACTTCGAGCACTACCGCAAGGCCTACGGCCAGGATCTGCCGACGCCGGGCTACGACGCGATCGCGCAGCGCCTGCTGTGCGGTCCGACGCCGACGCCGGCGTGTCTGGTCGGCGTCTCGAGCGCCGGCAACGCCGCGCCGCCGGACGAGCCGTTCTACTCGAACCTGCACTACGACTTCCACCAGCTGGCCGGCTTCGCCGAGGGCACCTTCCACGTCACCGACCAGTGGTCGGCGACCGCGGGCCTGCGCGCCTACACCTTCGACGAGAGCCGCGTGCTGTACTTCGGCGGCCTGTTCGCCGTGCCGCAGGGTCCGGTGCCGGGATCGACCAACGCGGCCGGCCTCTCGCCGCGCGCGATCGTGTCGTGGGACGCGACCCCGGACGTCAAGATCAACCTGCAGGCGTCTGAGGGCTACCGCCTCGGCGGCATCAACGATCCGCTCAACGCGACCATCTGCGCGCCGTCGGACCTGCTGACCTACGGCGGCCACAACAACTGGGATGGCGAGTCGAGCCGCAACTACGAGCTCGGCGCCAAGATGCGCTTCCTCGACCACCGCGTGACCTTCAACGTGTCGGCGTTCTACAGCGACATCAAGGACCTGCAGGTGCCGGTCGACGCCGGCAGCTGCTCCTCGCGCGTCGTGTTGAACGTGCCGAAGGCGCGCAGCAACGGCTTTGAAGCCGAACTCGCGGCGCGGCCGACCGAGAACTGGGACTTCGCGCTGTCGGCAACCTATGCCGACGCGACGCTGCGCTCGACGGTCAGCGACTCGAGCGGCACGCCGATCCCGGGCCTGCTCAGCGGCAACCGCCTCGCGACCTCGCCGAAGCTGCAGGCCGCCGCGAGCGTCAACCTCACGCTGCCGGCGCTGATCCGCGGCAAGTGGGACTACTTCGCGACCCTCACCGGTCAGTACGTCGGCAGCTCGTGGCGCTCGATCGGCGACGAGCAGACCGGCTACGGCACCGTGCCGACGTCGCAGTTCTTCGCCTTCGGCAACCCGACGATCTCGAGCTTCTCGTTCAATCCCGAGCTCGACTCGTACCACCTCGTGAACCTGCGCACCGGCTTCCGGGCGAACGGTCTCGAGCTGGCGGTGTTCGTCAACAACGTCACCGACGAGAGCGCGCACCTGTCGCTCGACGTCGAGCGCGGCCGCCGCGCCCGCGTCGGCTACCTGACGAACCAGCCGCGCACCTTCGGGCTGTCGGTCGCGCAGAAGTTCGGAGCGTTCCCCGGCCGGGCGGCAGCGTCGCTGC
>JANYAE010000098.1 GCA_025355105.1 Pseudomonadota bacterium
CGTGTCGAAGGTGAAGTGGTTGACCGAGACGATGCACGGCAGGCCGTAGTGGTTCTTGACGTTGCCCACGTGCCGCTCGAGGTTGGCGATGCCTTTCTCGAGCGCCGGCAGGTTTTCCTTGTTCAGTTCCTTCAGGTCGCAGCCGCCGTGGTACTTGAGCGCGCGAATGGTCGCGACCAGCACCACCGCGTCGGGCTTGAGTCCTGCCTTGCGGCACTTGATGTCGACGAACTTCTCGGCACCGAGGTCGGCGCCGAAACCGGCTTCGGTGACCACGTAGTCGGCAAGCTTGAGCGCCGTCTGCGTCGCAAGCACCGAGTTGCAGCCGTGTGCGATGTTTGCGAACGGGCCGCCGTGGATGAAGGCCGGGTTGTTCTCGAGCGTCTGCACCAGGTTCGGCTTCAGCGCCTCCTTGAGCAGCACCGTCATGGCGCCGTTGGCCTTGAGCTGGTGCGCGCGCACCGGTTTCTGGTCGCGCGTGTAGCCGATGACGATGTTGCCGAGACGGGTCTTCAGGTCCTTGAGGCTGGTCGACAGGCAGAAGATCGCCATGACCTCGGAGGCGACCACGATGTCGAAGCCGTCCTGGCGCGGGTAGCCGTTGCCGGGGCCGCCGAGCGAGGCGGTGATGTCGCGGAGCGCGCGGTCGTTCATGTCCATCACCCGCTTCCAGGTGATGCGGCGCACGTCGATGCCGAGCTCGTTGCCGTGGTGGATGTGGTTGTCGATCAGCGCCGACAGCAGGTTGTTGGCGAGCGCGATCGCGTTGAAGTCGCCGGTGAAGTGCAGGTTGATGTCTTCCATCGGCACGACCTGGGCCATGCCGCCGCCGGCGGCGCCGCCCTTCATGCCGAATACCGGCCCGAGGCTCGGCTCGCGCAGGCAGATCACGGCTTTCTTGCCGATGCGGTTGAGCGCATCGCCGAGGCCGACGGTGGTGGTGGTCTTGCCCTCGCCGGCCGGCGTCGGGCTGATGGCCGAGACCAGGATCAGCTTGCCGTTCGGCCGCGCCTTGAGGCCGTCGATGAATTCCATCGAGATCTTGGCCTTGTGGCGGCCGTACGCGTCGAGCGCGTCCTCCGGGATGCCGAGCTTGGCCGCGATCTGGGTGATCGGCTTCAGTGTCGCCGCCTGCGCAATCTCGATGTCTGAACGCACGAACATCTCCCTTAATGGAACCCGCCTCGGGCGGCTAATATATTGTATACGTGACGCCCGGCCCAGCCCGGCGTCATCCTCAGGCGCGCACCGCACTCATGCTGCGACGCGGCAATCCGCGCGCCGTGATCATCGTGAGCAGCCGTTGCCGGCACTCCTCGGCGTCCACCGCCTCAAGCCCGCCTGGCACCGCCGCGGCGATGCCTGACTCGGTGATGACGAAGTCCATCAGCACGTCATGCGGCTGGGGCTCGCTGGTCGCGATCCGCGACAGCTCGAAGGCGAGTCCCACCGCGATCGGCTTGGGGTGCAGCGCCGCCAGCGTGCGGTCGAAGAAGCCGCCGCCGTAGCCGAGGCGGTCGCCGACCGCGCCGATGCCGACCGCCGGGATCAAGAGCGCATCCGGCGTGACCACGGCCGTGCCATCCGGGACCGGCAGGTCGTAGACGCCGTTGAGCATCGCGACGCCCGGCCACCACTCGCGAAACTGCAACGCCTCGCCCTTCGCGACCACCACCGGCAGCGCCGCGCGCGCACCGCGCCGGCGCAGGTCGCGGACCACCGGCCGCGCGTCATATTCGCCGAGGTACGGCCAGCAGAAGCCGACCACCAGGCCGTCGAGCAGCCCGAAACCCTGGCGCAGGTGCGCCTCGATCTGCGCGCTCCAGCGCGCGTGCTCCGCGGCCGGCGCCGCCAGGCGGCGCGCGATCAGCGAGGCGCGCTCGGCCTTGCGGCGACTGGCGATTTCCGGCGGCAGCGACATGGGGACTCCTCGACCAAGTCTAACCGGCGGCGCCCCGCCGATCGCGACGTGACGCGACGCGCGCCGGCTCGCGAGCGACGTCGCCGCGCCGGCGGCGCTCAGGCGGGGCCGCGTGGCCGCGGCAGCACGAAGGTCGCGCGCGCCTCAGGCGTGTCGAGCTCGCCGGCCGGGTAGTAGCGGCGGAAATACTCGCCGCTGGTGAGTTCCGGGTAGCGGCCGAGGAAGTCGTCGAACGACAGGCCGGCCGGCTCCTCCGCCAGTCGCTCGGCGAGCAGCGCGAGGTACGCGACGGTCACGGTCTCGTGGTAGAGGTTCGCCTTGCCTAGCAAGGCCGCGAAACGCTGGATCGCGCGCTTCATCGCCACGCAGGCGCCGGGAAAGTCATGCCGGCGCAGGAACAGGAAGCCGGCGCGCAGGTGACCGCGGTGGTCGAAGTCCGCCGCCGGCAGGGTGCCGGCCTCAAACCGCGCCAGGAAGTCGCTGTCAGGGTCCGTCATGGGCTTACGAGGGTGGACGAATTGCGACGCGGATCTCAAACGCGGGGGCGCGGCCGGGCCCGGCTGTGACGAAGCTCGCGCCACCTGCCCGTGCCGAAGGTGCAATATGTCGCACGGCTGGACGCACGGCAAATGTGACGGCATGGATCTCAAGCTCATCGAGGAAAAGCAGGTCGTTGAACGCTACCTGCGGGGTCGGCTGACGCCGCCGGAGGCCCGCTTTTTCGAGCAGGTCGTGCGCCAGTCACCGGAGATCGCCGAGCGCATCGGGCTGCCGGAGACGCTGAAGCGCATCATGCGCCTGCTCGACGACACCGGCACCGAGTGGCGCGAGCAGCCGCCGAAGTTCTGGCACCAGGCCTGGGTCCCGGCGAGCCTGGCCGCGGCGCTGCTGGTCGCGATCGTGGTGGCGCTGGTGGCGTGGAACGCGCGCAACAACGCCCTCGCCGGCTACGAGCGCCTGAAGACGCAGGTCGCCATCGGCGTCCTCAACGTGCCGACCTCGAGCCACGTGCTGCACCTGAAGCCCGGCCGGCCGGAGGAGGGGGTCCCGACCTACCCGATCGGCGGCCGCCTGGCGCCGACCCTCGCCGAGCTCAGGATCAACGTCGGCTACCTGCAGGCGACGCTGTTCAAGGTCACGATCAAGCGCGACGACGGTACCTATTTCGCGCGCCTCGACAACCAGCTCAAGGACTCGAACGGCGAGCTGCGGCTCGGCATCAACACGAGCGCGTTCGCGGCCGGCCTCTACGAGGTGGATCTCGAGGCGGTCAACCTGCGCGGCGACGGCGACCTGGTCGGTCGGCTGCGCCTGCGCATCGACCTCGGCACCTAGCCCTCAGGCGTCCTTGAGCGTGCCGGCCGGCGGCGAGCTCACCACGCGGCGCGTGGCGAGCGTGCCGGCGACGCCGACGATCAGCGCACCGGCGATGAGGCCGCCGAACCAGACGCCGGCGTCGAAGTGGTAGCCGAGGCCGAAGACGCGCGTCGCCACCAGCCAGCCGATGGCCGAGGCCGCGCTCGCGGCGAGCACGCCGGCGAGCAGGCCGAGCGCGACGAATTCCGCGCCGACCCCGAGCAGCACCGTCCGCCGGCTGGCACCGAGCGTGCGCAGCACCGCGCTCTCGTAGCGGCGCTCGTCGGCGGTGGCCTGAATGGCGGCGAGCAGCACGACGAGTCCGGCCAGCAGCGTGAACGCCGAGACGTACTCGACCGCGAGCGCCGCGCGATCGACGATGTCGCGCACCTGGCCGAGCAGCGCCTCCACGTCGAACACCGTCACCTGCGGGAAGCGCCGCACGAGCTCGGCGAGCAGCGGCCGCTGCGCGGCGTCGAGGTGCACCGAGGTCATGAAGGTGCCGGTCGCGCTGTCGAGCACGCCGGGCGCGAACAGCAGGAAGAAATTCGGCCGGAAGCCGTCCCAGCGCACCTTGCGCACGCTCGTGACCGTGGCCGCGACCGGCTCGCCGGCGACGTCGAAGCTCAGCCGGTCGCCGATCTTGAGGCCGAGCTCCTCCTGGAACTCGGTCGCGACCGAGACCTGCGGCTGCGCCGGGTCCGGGGCCTGCCACCAGCTGCCGGCGACCACGCGGTTGTCGAGCGGCAGCTCGGCGGACCACGACAGGTTCTGCTCGCGCTCGGCGAAGGCGCGGCCGCGGTCGGTCTTCGGCATCCGTTCGCGCAGCGGCTGGCCGTTGATCGCGCTGAGGCGCGCCCGCACCCACGGCGCGAGCGCCGGGCGCGGCACGCCGTGCGCGACCAGGAAGCTGCCGAGCGCCTCGGCCTCGCCCGGCGCGATGTTGATCATGAAGTGGTTCGGCGCGTCCGGCGGCAGCGACTGCTGCCACTCGTGCAGCAGGTCGTTGCGCACCAGCGCAAGCAGCAGCAGCACCGTGAGCCCGAGCCCGAAGGCGACGATCTGCACCGCGCTCTCGCGGCCGCGGCGCGCGACGTTGGCGAGCCCGTAGCGCCAGGCGACGCCAGCGCCGCCGCGCACGCCGCGCGTCGCCTGCACCAGCGCGAGCCCGGCGCCGAACAGGAGCGCGCCGGCGGCCGCGATGCCGCCGGCCGCGTAGCCGATCAGCATCGGGTCGCGCACCAGGCCCCAGAGGAGCGCCGCGAGCGCCGCGGCGGCGACCAGGTAGCCGAGCCCGAAGCGCAGCTTCGGCGCCTCGAGGTTGCGCCGAAGCACCCGCGCCGGCGGCACCGCCTTGAGCTCGAGCAGCGGCACCAGCGCAAAACCGAGCAGCATCGTCAGCGCCGTGCCGAGGCCGAGCCACAGCGGCGCCGCGGTCGGCGGCGGCAGCACGCCCTTGACGAGACCGCGCGCCAGCCACGCGAGCCCGGCCTGCGCCAGGTAGCCGAGTGCGGTGCCGGCCAGTGCACCGGCCAGCGCGACGCCGGCGAGCTCGAGGAAGCTCACCTCGAGCACGAAGCGCTGGCTCGCGCCCATGCACTTGAGGAGCGCGACGACGTCGAGGTGCCGGGTCGCATAGCGGCGTGCACCCATCGCCACCGCGATCGCGGCCAGCAGCACCGTCACCAGCGCGGCCAGGTTCAGGAAGCGCGCGGCGCGCTGCATCGCCGACTTCATCTGCTCGCTCGACTCGCCGACGTCGATCAGCCGCTCGGCGTCGCTCTTCGCGGCCCGCAGCCAGGTCTCGAAGGCGCTGACGCCCGCCGCCGGCCCGGCGAACAGCAGGCTCCAGGTCGCGCGACTGCCGGCGCCGACCAGCCGCGTCGCGGCGACGTCGTCGGCGTTGATCAAGAGCGTCGGCGCGAGGTCCTGGAAGCCGGAGCCCTGGTCCGGGCGGTAGTCGAGCACCGCCGTGACGCGCACCGCGAGCGCGCCGAGGTTGAGCGTGCCGCCGACCGGCACGCCGAGGCGTGCCAGCAGGCGCGGATCGGCCCAGGCCTCGCCGCGCGCCGGGATGCCGCGCGCCGGCCGGCCGGGCGCGAACGGCGCGTCGGCGAGCTTGAGCTGGCCGCGCAACGGGTAGTCGGCGCTCGCGCCGATCACCGCGGTGAGCTGGCTGAGCTCGCCGGCGAATACCACGCTCGCGAAGCTGACCAGGCGCGCGGTCGCGAGGCCGCGGCCGCGTGCCTCGCTGAGGTAGCCGGCGTCGGCCGCAAGCGGCCGGCCGGACTCGAGCCGAAGATCCGCTGCCAGCACGGCGCCGGCCTGCTCGCGGATCCCCTGGCCGATGCGGCTGGTGAAGAAGCCGACCGCGGTCAGCGCCGCGACCGCGACCACGAGTCCCCAATAGAGCACGCCGAGCTCGCCGCCGCGCGCATCGCGCAGCAGCGCCACCCACGCGAACCGGAGCGAGCGCACGCGCCGCCTCAGCCGCCGACCAGCCGGCCGGCGTCGAGTTCTAGCACGCGGTCGCAGCGCAGCGCGAGCTCGCGCTCGTGCGTCACCAGCACCAGCGTCGTCGGCGAGGCGCGATTCAGGCCGAACAGCAGCTCGGCGACGCGGGCGCCGGTGACGGTGTCGAGATTGCCGGTCGGCTCGTCGGCGAACAGCAGCTGCGGCCGGCCGACGAAGGCGCGCGCGAGCGCCACCCGCGACTGCTCGCCGCCGGACAGCTGGCGCGGATAGTGGCCGAGCCGCGCGCCGAGGCCGACCTCGCCGAGCGCGAGCCGCGCGCTCGCGGCGGCGTCGGCGGCGCCCGCGAGCTCGAGCGGCAGCATCACGTTCTCGAGTGCGGTCAAGGACGGCACCAGGTGAAAGGCCTGGAACACGAAGCCGACGTGCCGGGCGCGCACCGCCGCGCGGCCGTCCTCGTCGAGCGCGGTGAGCTCGGTGCCGTTCAGGAACACGGCGCCGCGGCTCGGCGTGTCGAGGCCGGCGAGGATCGCCAGCAGGGTCGACTTGCCGGAGCCGGACGGTCCGACGATCGCGAGCGACTGGCCGCGCTCGACCGTGAAGCTGACGTCGTCGACGATGGTCAGCGTTCCGTCGGGACTGCTAACCTCCTTGCTGACGTGGCGTGACTCGAGTACCTGCAACGTGAAGCTCTCCCCATGGCTGGCGCGCGCGACGCGGGCGCTGATCCTCGGCCTGCTGGCCGTGCTCGGCGCCTCAGGCGCCGCGGCGGTCCGTGCCGCGTCGGCCGACGGCGCGACGCCGCCCGCGCTGGTCGTGTTCGGCGATTCCTTGAGTGCCGGGTACGGGATCCGCGTCGAGGACGGCTGGGTGGCGCTCCTCGAGCGGCGGCTCGCCGAACAAGGGTACGGGTACCGGGTGGTCAACGCCAGCGTCAGCGGCGAGACCACGGCCGGCGGGCTCGCGCGCCTCGCGCGCCTGCTCGAGCGGCAGCGGCCGGCGATCATCGTCATCGAGCTCGGCGGCAACGACGGGCTGCGCGGCCTGCCGGTCGCGGAACTCCGACACAACCTCACCGAGCTCGTGCGCCGCGCGCGCGCCAGCGGCGCGCGCGTGCTGCTGGTCGGCACCGGCATGCCGAGCAACTACGGGCCGCAGTACACCGAGCAGTACCTGGCGAGCTTCGCGGCGGTGGCGGCGGCCGAGCAGGTTGCGCTCGTGCCCTCGCTGCTCGCCGGCCTGGCGCTCGAGGAGCGCAACTTCCAGGCCGATCACCTGCACCCGTCCGCGCTGGTGCAGCCACAGCTGCTCGAGAGCGTCTGGCACGGCCTCAGGCCGCTGCTCGGGCCGCGGCCGCGGCGCCGCTGATGGCCGGCGACAGCCAGTTCCGGCTGCTCGGCGAACGGCGCTTCCTGCCGTTCTTCGGCACGCAGGCGCTCGGCGCCTTCAACGACAACGTCTACAAGAACGCGCTGCTGCTGGTCGCCACCTTCGACACCGCCGCCTACAGCGCGCTCGACCCGGTGCTGCTGACGCAGCTCGGCAACGGGCTCTTTATCCTGCCGTTCGTGCTGTTCTCGGGGCTCGCCGGGCAGCTGGCCGACCGCTTCGACAAGGCGCGGGTGATGCGCGCGGTCAAGCTGTGCGAGGTCGCGATCATGGTGCTGGCAGGCGCCGGCTTCGCGCGTCACGACATCTGGATGCTGCTGACGGCGCTCTTTCTGATGGGCACGCACTCGACCTTCTTCGCGCCGGCCAAGTACGGCTGCCTGCCGCAGGTGCTGGTCGAGGACGAGCTGGTCGGCGGCAATGCGCTGCTCGAGATGGGCACCTTCCTCGCGATCCTGCTCGGCCAGGTGCTGGCCGGCGTGTTTGCCGCCGCGCACCACCTCGGCGTGCTGGTCGGCGGCCTGTTTACGATCGCGATCGCCGGGCTCGCGGCGAGCCTGTTCATCCCGCCGATCCCGGCGCTGGCGCGCGAGCTCAGGATCGACGTCAACATCGCCCGCTCGACGGTCGCGAACCTGCGCGCCGCGTACGCCGACCGGACCGTGTTCCTGGCGATCCTCGGCATCTCGTGGTTCTGGTTCTACGGCGCGCTCGTGGTCGCGCAGCTGCCGCTCTACGCCAAGCTGACGCTGCACGGCAGCGAGGCGGTGTTCACGACGCTGCTGCTCGCCTTCTCGGTCGGCGTCGGCACCGGCTCGATGCTCTGCGAGCGGCTGTCAGGGCGGCGCCTCGAGATCGGCCTGGTGCCGTTCGGCTCGCTCGGGCTGACGCTGTTCGGCGTCGACCTGTTCTTCGCGACGCCGGCGCGGCCGCCGCTCGCGGCGCTCGACCCGCTGGCGCTGCTCGCGACCGGCTTCGGCGTGCACGTGGTGCTCGACCTGGCGCTGATCGGCCTGTTCGGCGGCTTCTACATCGTGCCGCTCTATGCCCTGATCCAGCGGCTGACGCCGCCGGCCTTCGTGTCGCGGGTGGTCAGCGCCAACAGCATCTGGAACGCGGTGTTCATGGTGGTCGCCGCGCTGTTCGGCATGCTGCTGCTCAAGCGCGGCGCGAGCATCCGCGCGGTGCTGCTGGTCGGCGCGCTGCTCAACTTCGCGGTGACGGCCTTCATCTACGCGCGCGTGCCCGAGTTCCTGCTGCGCTTTCTCGCCTGGCTGGTGGCGCGGGTGCTGTATCGGATCCGCGTCGCGGGCCTCGAGCACGTGCCCGCCGAGGGCCCGGCGCTGGTGGTCTGCAACCACGTCAGCTTCGCCGACGCGCTGGTGCTGTCGGCGGCCGTGCACCGGCCGATGCGCGTCGTCATGGAGGCGTCGATCTTCCGCATTCCGCTGGTCAACGCCGTGTTCCGCGGCATGAAGGCGATCCCGATCACCTCGGCGCGCGAGGATCTCGCGGCGCGCGAGGCCGCCTTCGCCCAGGTGCTGGCGGAACTCGCCGCCGGGCAGCTGGTCTGCATCTTCCCCGAGGGCCGGCTGACCGCCGACGGCGAGATCGGCGAATTCCGCCCGGGGCTGATGCGAATCATGAAGCAGCAGCCGGTAGCGGTGGTGCCGGTGGCGCTGTCGGGGCTGTGGGGCTCGGCCCTCTCGCGGCGCTACCGTGGCATCGCGCGCTGCCTGCCGCGCCGGCTGTGGTCGCGGATCGGCGTCACGGTCGGCGCGCCGCTGCCGCCCGAGGCGGTGACGCCTGAGCTGCTGCGCGAGCGCGTGCTCTCGCTGCGCGGCGCGCTACGCTGAGGCGGGGCCGCCGCGGGCGCTACGCACACCCGCCCCGGATTGCTCGCTTGCGCGGGCTCGGCGTGCTGGATAGCGTGGACGGCAGGCGGTCGCGACCGGTCTATTGCGGTGCAACAAAACCTCGGGGTGCGCGTGGATAAGCTCTGGTTGAAGTCCTACCCGCCCGGCGTCCCGGCCGAGATCAATCCCGAGCAGTACCGCTCGCTGGTGCACCTGTTCGACGAGTCCTGCGCCCGCTTCGCCGACCGCCCGGCCTACTCGAACCTCGGCCGCACCATCAGCTTCCGCCAGCTGAACGCGATGAGCCGCGCCTTCGGCGCCTGGCTGCAGAAGGAGGCGCGCCTCAAGAAGGGCGACCGCATCGCGCTGATGATGCCGAACATCCTGCAGTACCCGATCGCGCTCTTCGGCGCGCTGCGCGCCGGACTCACGGTCGTCAACACCAACCCGCTCTACACGCACCGCGAGCTCGAGCACCAGCTCAAGGACTCCGGCGCCAAGGCGATCGTGGTGTTCGAGAATGCGGCGCACGTGCTCGAGGCCTGCCTCGAGCACACCGACATCGAGGAGGTCATCGTCACCGGCATCGGCGACCTGTTGGGCTTCCCGAAGGGACCGATCGTCAACTTCGTGCTCAGGAACGTCCGCAAGCAGGTCAAGCGCTACGCGCTGCCGCAGGCGCACTCGTTCCTGAACGTGCTCGAGCAGGGCAAGTGGGTCAACCTCGAGGATCCCGCGGTCACGCTGCAGGACGTCGCCTTCCTGCAGTACACCGGCGGCACCACCGGCGTGTCGAAGGCCGCGATCCTGACGCACCGGAACATGGTCGCCAACACGCTGCAGACGCACGCCTGGCTCGGCCAGTTCGCGCTCGCGCCGCAGCAGCAGCAGGTGATCGTCGGCGCGCTGCCGCTCTACCACACCTTCGCGCTGACCTCGATCGCGCTGATCTGGCTGCACGAGGGCGGCCACAACATCCTGATCACCAACCCGCGTGACCTGCCGGCGTTCATCAAGGAGCTGCAGAAGTACCGCTGCAGCGTCTACTACGGCGTCAACACGCTGTTCAACGGCCTCTTGAACGCGCCGGCCTTCGCCGCGGTCGACTTCTCCGGCATCGTCTCCTGCGTCGCCGGCGGCATGGCGCTGCAGGGTGCGGTGGCCGAGCGCTGGAAGGCGCTCACCGGCAAGGAGCTGCTGCAGGGCTGGGGCCTGACCGAGACCTCGCCGGTCGCGACCATGAACCCGAAGGGCGTCGAGTTCAACAACTCGATCGGCCTGCCGGTGCCGTCCACCGAGATCTCGATCCGCGACGACTCCGGTCGCGAGCTCGACGTCAACCGCGTCGGCGAGATCTGCGTGCGCGGCCCGCAGGTGATGCGCGGCTACTGGAACCGGCCGGACGAGACCGCCAACGTGATGATCGACGGCGGCTGGCTGCGCACCGGCGATAT
>JANYAE010000025.1 GCA_025355105.1 Pseudomonadota bacterium
CGGTGTTCCTCGTCAACGACTCCAGCCACCAGGCCTGGGCCAACTCCGCCGCGCTCGCGGTTGCGAGCATCACCCGGGACACTCCTTCCCCCGTCAACGGCGAGGTAGTGCACGACGCGGCCGGCGAGCCGACTGGCAGCCTGCAGGAGACCGCCATGGCGCTGGTTGAGCGCGCGGTGCCGCCAAGGACGCTGGATGAGCGTGCCACGGACCTGCTGGCTGCGCTGCGGCAGATGAACGCGCAGGGCATCTCCGCCGCCGTCGAGGCCATGGCGGATGCCGCGACGGTCGAAACCTACGAAGAGCTGCAACGCAGTGGTCGGCTTACCACACGCATGCGCCTGTGCCAGCTCTTCGACCCCGCGCGGACGGGCGATGAAGCCCAGGTACGGGAGTTCGTCGCCGTCCGCGGCCGCGTCGCCGGCCCGGACCTGGATGCGAACTGCGTGAAGGTCATGCTCGACGGTGGCTACGGCGCGCGGTCGGTGGCGCTGCTGGAGCCCTACGCCATCCCCGGCCTGGGCTCGGGGAAGCTATTCGTCGACCCGGCGCGACTCACGGCGCTGGTCACCCACCTCGATCAGCTGGGCTTCCAGGTGCACGTGCATGCGATCGGCGACCGATCGGTGCGTACCGCGCTGGATGCGGTCCAGGCCGCGCGAAAGGCCAATGGCAGGGGCGGTCAGGCGCATACGCTCGCGCACTTGTCCCTTGTCGACCCGGCGGACGTGCCGCGCTTCCGGCAGCTGGACGTGATACCCAACATGACGCCCCTCTGGAGCCGGCCGGACCCGTGGCAGACGGTGTTCGCGGTGGAGATGTTCGGCCCGTAGCGCGCCGGCGAGGCCTACCGCGCCCGCAGCCTGGTGGAGAGTGGCGCGATGCTGGTGTGGGGTTCCGACTGGCCGGTGACCGGTGTGGCGACGCTCAATGGCGTCGAGACCGCGGTGACGCACCGCCACCCGGGCGGACGTGACGCGGCAGGCAACGAGGACCGGCCTTGGAATCCGGATCAGCGCCTGTCGCTGCAGCAGGCGCTGGCGGCCTACACCGGCGCTGGCGCCGCGTTGTTCGGCGAATCCGGTCGTCGCGGGTCCATCGAACCGGGTAAGGATGCGGACCTTGTGGTGCTGGGGCGGAACCTGTTCGAGACTCCGCCCGGCGAGATCCACAGCGTGCCAATCGAGATGACGCTACGGCGGGGCCGTGTCCTGTACCGGGCAGGTTCAAGTGACGAAGGGGTGCTGACAAAATGACGCCGGAGCGGACGGGGGGCACACGCATAGCCGGGCGCCCGAGCATCACCTGTCTGGAGGTCCTCTCATTTTCCTTGCCAAGAATGATGCTAGGACACGCCGTGAATCGTAGAGGGCGGTGCATCGGATGCCGCGATCATGCCCGACGCCGGCTGGAAGACGCCCCGGATGGTTGGCATGTACTCGCGCGGCGCGAAGGCCAAGCGCGGTGCGATGGCTGCACGCCTCGAGCGTCTTGCCCCGAGCTTCGCCATCGAAGGAGCAACGGAACCGCGCCCGCCGGCAGCTGACCCTGCCTTACCGCCCCCGCAGGAATCCGGCTGACCTTCCTAGCGATTCGCGTACGACCCGGGGTTTGACGGATGGACGGCAGCCGGCGCCAGAGCGCGAGCGCCCCCTGTGTGAGATCGATCGGGAGGCGAGGAACAGATATCGTCTATGGCGCGAAGCCGCATAGACGTGCGGCCGTTCCGACCCACCTGAAGAGGGGCCATCTGTGAAACGAGCTACACGCAACCGCCGTCAGCACATGCCGTGCGCGTTGTTGCTGGCCTTGGCGCTGCTCCCGGCCGTTACTTGGGCCGATTTCGCTGCGGCGGTGGCCGACTTCGAGGCAGCCCGTTATTCAAGCGCACATGAGGAATTCGAGCGGCTTGCCGCTCTCGGCGACGGGCCCTCGCAGTTCAACCTCGGGGCGATGTACCTGAAGGGGCAAGGAGTCGAAAGGAATCCGGGGTTGGCAGTAGGCCTCCTACAGGCCGCGGCCCGGAACGGCTACGAGAAGCTAACCCCCGACAAGCTCGCCGCCATGGCTGCCGCGCTTGGGCCGGAGGACCGCCTCGCCGCGCAGCATGCGCTAGAGCAGTACGGCCCGGAGGCTCTGCTGCGCACGAGTCTGCCGAAGGGACGCTCGACCGGTACGTGCCGAAGCTACGTTCCTGCACACGTTATTCGGCGCAAGAAGTCCACTGCGCTCCTGCAGGAGGGTCGGGAGAATACGCTTATCGTCGGTAGCGTCATCGTCGGCGTCGACGGACTGGCGCGCGATCCCGAGGTCCTCTTCGTCTCCACGAGGAATGAGTTCCTGGCGGAGCGATCGCGACGCGGTCTCGACCAGCTGTTCCTGGGAGCACGCTATAGTCCGTCGATGGTGGACGGCCATCCCGTTGCGCAGCGCATGGCCGTGACGCTGCGTAGCGAAATCATCGGCGACAACGCTGACTGGACCCAGCAGATGCTCGGTCACGCACTCACTAAGGCGCGCGCCGGCGATCCCCAAGGGCAGTACGCGATCGGAATCGTCGCGACCACCCAGCACCTAAATGAGGTGCCTAACGTGCTCGGCGAGGCGCTGCTGCTGAAGGCGGCTCAGGGCGGCTACGGCCCCGCTCAGTACGAGATTGGCCGCAAGCTGCTCGACCTAGAGGCCTGCGCCGACATTCCGCGCGGCCTCATGTGGCTGCGCGCCGCTGCGCACGAGCACTCCGGCCCGGCGCAGATCGCGGTGGCTGAACAGTTGCTACGAGGCGAGCCAAGTCCGGAACAGGTCGAGGAGGCGACGCAGTGGCTACACGTCGCGCTCGAATCCAATGACGGCTTTGCGCTTCGGCACGCCGTAGGATTGCTGGCGACGCACCCGAAGCTCGCACCTGCCGACGCCAGGTTGCTTGTAGCGTCCGCCCAGCACCTGCTCGCGTCGGAGGCGATCCGGGAGCCACAGACTCTCGAGGCCGCCGCGGCCGCGTTCGCAGCCGCGGGGCAGTACGGGTCGGCCGTCGACCGGCAGCAGACGGCGCTCAAGATCGCCCGCTCTTACGCATGGAATACCAAGGCCGTCGAAGAACGACTCGCGAGCTATAGGGCGACCCAGCCTTGGCGCGGCGAACTCTTCGCTGTTCCGCCGCGCGACACGCCGGCACCCGATGCGGACTGACAGACCATAAGGTTGGCCGGGTCGTTGGCGGCGCGACTCGAGCGCCTAGTGGAGATCTTGACGGCCACTTCCGAGGGTCGTGTACCTGCTCTGCCGAGCTTTCCACATCTTCGAAAATTCGTCCCCTACCCCTGACTCGGTTCTGGTGCGTCCGCGGCCACGTGCGGTATCGTCGCTGGCCTTGCTCCGAGGGTCGATCAGTGACGAAGCCGATCGAGCGCGATCCGATGTTTCGCGGCTGTGTACTTGACGCCGACATCATCCTGCTGTGCGTCCGCTGGTACATCAGCTACCGGCTCACCTACCGCGACCTGGTCGAAATGATGGCCGAGCGTGGCGTGCAAGTCGCCCACACCACGATCCTGCGCTGGACGCTTCGCTTCATTCCCGAGTTCGTGAAGCGCTGGGACCGCTTCCGTCGCCCGGTCGGCGCCTCGTGGCGGGTGGACGAGAGTGTG
>JANYAE010000067.1 GCA_025355105.1 Pseudomonadota bacterium
CGCGCCCGGCCGGGCCTGGCGCGACGCGCGCCAGCAGCCGCCAGCCGACCAGCGCGAAGCCGGCCGGCATCAGCGCCTCGAACCACCACACCGGCACGCCGTAGGCGAGCAGCGCGCCGGCGCCGCGCTCGGCGGCGACGAACGTGGCCTCGGCGGTGGCGAGCACGGCGCAGACCGCGACCGCGATGCCGTTGGCGAGCCGCGTGGCCGCCGCCCGCGTCCGGTCGCCGAGCACCGTGGTCAGCGCCGACATCGTCAGCAGCCGCTGCTCGCGCGCCGCGACCGCGCTGCCCAGCATGCCGACCGCGAGCGCAAGGTGCTGGACGATGGCGGCCGCGGCGTAGATGCCGCTGTGGGTCACGGCGCGCAGGATGAGCTCGGCCACCGGCACGAGGCCCATGGTCGCGAGCACGAGGGCGAGCAGCGCGTCCTCCAGCCGGCTGGCGAGCGTGGCGGGGCGCCGGGGCGCCGCCAGCGCGTCAAGCACCGGCGCGTGCAGCGTCACCGCGTCCCGCCGGCAGCCGCCGGATGGGCGGCGCGGAACTCCCCGACCAGACGCAGCGCCTCGTCGAAGCTCGCCGCCGACAGCGTCTTGCCGCGGATCAGCGGGTAGAGCTGCTGCGCGAAGGCCTGCCAGCCGCGCTCCTGCTCGGCGTTCAGGTGGATGACCTTGAGGCCGCGCTTCGCCATCGCCGCGACCGCCTCGCCGTCGGCACGCGCCGCGTACTCGCGCAGCTCGCGCCCGCCGGCGTCGGCGGCGGCGCGCACCGCGACGCGGGTGGCCTCGGTCATCGACTCCCAGCTCTGGCGCGAGAACACGATCGCGCCGAACACCGGCGCCCACTTGACGTCGATCATGTAGTGCGCCGCGCTGTCCGCCTGGGTGGCGAGCGCGTACATTGGCACCAGCGGCACGGTGTCGACCAGCCCGGTCTGCAGGCCCGGGACGATGTCGGCGGTCTCGAGCACCACCGGCTTGTAGCCGAGCTGCTTCATGATCTCGACCTGGTCCGGGTCGCCGGACCAGACGAACATGCGGCGCGCCTTGAGGTCGCCCGGCAGCGCCGCCGGCTCCTTGGTGAAGAAGCGCACCCAGCCGGCGTCGGACCACTGCACCGCGACGAAGCCCTTGCCGAGCAGATTGCGCTCGACCTGCGGCAGCAACGCCTTGCCGACGTGGTCGATCTCGTCGGTGTTGCGAAACAGCAGCGGCATCTTCTGCAGCACGCTCACCGAGGGTTCGATGTCCGAGAGCCCGATCACCGACATCATCGCGGCGTTCAGCTGGCCGATGCGCATGCGCCGCACCACGTCCGCCTCGCCGCCCTGCGAGCCGTCGGTATAGATGGTCACGGTCGCGCCGTCGCCCTCGCTCTGGCGGATCGCGGCGCCGATCTGCTGCAGCACGCGGTGGTAGACCGAACCCTTCGGCGCGATCGTCGCGAGCTTGATGTGGACCTGGCTCGCGGCCGAGGCGGCCGGCGCCGCGCCGACGCCGAGCGCCAGCAGGGCCGTGGCGGCGAGGCCGAGCGTGGCGCGTTGGCAGGGCAGTCGGCAAAAGCGCATCAGGGCATTCTCCACGGAGAGCTCAGTCGGTGAACAGCTCGCCGGCGCGCGCCTTGAGCGCGCGCGCGCGGCGCAGGAAGAGTTCGTTGGCGAGCCGCGCGTGCGGTGCGGCCGCGGGATCAATCGCCAGCGCCTGGCCGAGCAGCCGGTCGAACTCGGCGCGATTGGCGGTCGGCACCGAGACCGCCTCGGCGTAGCTGACGTAGGGCGCGGCCAGCGCGCCGCCGGAGAGCTCGACCGCGCGCGCGAGGTGTGCGCGCGCGATCGCCAGCCGCTCGGCTTCCGGGCGCGCCTCGCTCATCGTCAGGCTGATGGCGAGCACGTGCAGCGTGCCGGCGTCGAAGGACTCGTCGAGCGCCAGGGCGCGGGCCGCGAGCGCGCGCACCTCGGGCAGGCCGGCAACCAGGAAGGCGTCATCCTTGCCGAGCGCGATCGCCGCGCCCCAGCTGGCCGCGGCCCAGTACATGAGCGGCACGTCACGGCGCGCGAGCGTGGCAGTGGCGCCGGCCGGATCGGCCGCGAGCCGCGCGGCGAGGTCCGGGTGGCCGAGCGCGAGGCCGCGCAGCGCATAGTCGCGGGCGCGCAGGTAGAGGCGGCGGGCGCGGGCGCGCTCGGCGTAGGCCGCCGTCACGTCGCGTGCCTCGAGCGCGTCGGCCGGCATCTCGACGAAGGCGTAGCTGTACTGCGTGTAGCCGCGCGCCAGCGACAACAGCAGGCCCTCGTGGCGCGGCGTATCGGCGAGCACGCTCTCCATGAGCTTGAGGCCGAAGGGCGAGGCCGCGCCGACCAGCTCGAGGTCCGGATCCGCCGCATAGACGTCGCCGCCTGCGGCCAGCGCGTCGCCGAGCTGGTCGGCCACCAGCCGGTGCACGGCGCACCCGGACGTGAGCGCGAGCGTAGCCAGCGCCACGAGCGCCCGTCGAGCGGCCCGCAGCTGTCCCGCGCCGGTCCTTGTCCTCATGCCAGGTTCCTCCAACGGGGTCCATGCCCCGGCGATTACAGTGGACCACGGCCGGGGGAGCCGGTTCGCACGTCGCTCGCGGGCGCTAGCTTACAGGCCGCCCGCCGGCTTGCCTTGCCGGCCGCGACTCTAGCCGCGCCGGTACCGGCTGCGCCAGTGCGCCCGGCTCGGACCCGGCCAACGGTTCCTGTGCTGCGACCGGCCGTGCACGCGGCGCGGCGCTCCTCCGGCTCAGGGCCTGCCGAGAGGCCGCTCTCGCAGCGGCCGGTATCGCACGCACGGCGCCGGCCGAAGGCTCGACCGGCGTCACCGTCGTGGCGCGAGGCGCCTGCTAACATCGACGCATCTGTCGCCCTTCATCCTGAGGCCGCACCATCCATGTACGAGTATCGTGCACCGCGCCGCGAGTTCGCTTTCGTGATCCATGAGGTGCTCGAGGCCGAACGCGTGCTGGCCGGCCTCGGCCGCACCGACGTCGGCCGCGAGCTCATCGACAGCGTGATCGACGAGGGCGCGAAGTTCGCCGAGAGCGTGCTGTCACCGATCAACTGGCAGGGCGACTGGCAAGGCGCGCGCTACGACGACGGCAGCGTGGTCGCCCCGCCCGGATTCAAGGCCGCCTACCAGCAGTTCTGCCGTGACGGCTGGGCCGGCATGGCGGCGAGCAGCGACTACGGCGGGCAGGGCCTGCCGGCGATCGCCCACATTCCGGTCGGCGAGATGCTGTGCAGCGCCGCGATGGCCTGGCGCATGGCGAGCGGCCTCAGCGAGGGCGCGGTGCTGGCGCTGACGCGCCACGGCAGCGAGCCGCTCAAGGCGCGCTTCCTCGAGAAGATGGTCACCGGCGAATGGACCTGCACGATGTGCCTGACCGAGCCGCAGGCAGGGACCGACCTCGGCCTGCTGAGGAGCCGCGCCGAGCCGGCGGTCGACGGCAGCTTTCGCGTCAGCGGCACCAAGATCTTCATCAGCTGGGGCGATCACGACCTCACCGACAACATCGTGCACCTGGTGCTCGCGCGGCTGCCGCAGGCGCCGCCTGGCACCAAGGGCCTCAGCCTGTTCCTGGTGCCGAAGCGCATCGACGGCGCGCCGAACGGCGTGCGCTGCGATTCGATCGAGCACAAGATGGGCATCCACGGCTCGCCGACCTGCGTGCTCAGCTTCGACCGCGCGCAGGGCTGGCTGGTCGGCAGCGCCGGCGGCGGGCTGGCCTGCATGTTCACGATGATGAATCACGCGCGCCTCGGCGTCGGCCTGCAGGGCCTCGGGCTCAGCGAGCGGGCGCTGCAGGCGTCGATCCGCTATGCCTTCGACCGCCGCCAGGGACGCGCCGCGCGCGGCCCGCTGTCGGCCGAGCAGGCAGCCGATCCGATCATCGCGCACGCCGACGTGCGGCGCATGGTGCTGACGCAGAAGGCGCTGACCGAGGGCCAGCGGCTGCTCGCTTACTACGCCTACCTGCTCGGCGACATCGCCGAGCTCAGCAGCGATGCCGCCGAGCGCGAGCGTGCCGGCCAGCTGCTCGCGCTGCTGGTGCCGATCGTCAAGGCGCTGCTCACCGATAGCGCGATGGAGACCACCGAGCTCGCGATGCAGGTGCACGGCGGCTCCGGCTACATCCGCGAGACCGGCGTCGAGCAATACCTGCGTGACGCCAAGATTGCTTGCATCTACGAGGGCACCAACGGCGTCCAGGCCGTCGACCTGCTCGGGCGCAAGGTGCTCGCGAACGGCGGCGCGAGCGTGCGCCTGCTCGCCGCCGAGATCGCCGCGACGCTCGGCGCCGGCCTCGCCGCGTCGCTCGCGCCCTACGCCGCGACGCTCGAGGCGCAGGTGGCGGAGTGGGCGGAGCTGACCCGGCTGGTCGGCGAGCGGGTGGCCAAGGACCCGGACGAACTCGGCGCGGTGGCCGTCGACTATCTCCAGTACGCCGGCTACGTGCTGGTCGCTTGGGCGTGGCTCAGGATGGCGAACGTCGCCGCCGCCCGGCTGGCCGAGGGCCACGGCGAACGGGCCTTCTACGAGGGCAAGCTGGCCGCCGCCGCCTTCTACTTCGAGCGGCTCTTGCCACGCACGCTCGCCTTCGCCGCCGCGGTGCGCGCCGGCGGGCGGACGCTGCCGACCCTGACCCCGGAGCACTTCGCGGCCTGAAACCCGGGTTTTCCCCGTTGCAACACGGCGTGGCCGGTCTCATCATCCGCTCCTCGCCCCGGCGTCTCAGTGGCTGAGGGCAACGGAGGAACAACAACATGATGCTCGGTACCCGCGTGCGCCCCCTGGCCCTGCTGCTGGTGGCGACGCTCGCCTGCGGAGCGGGGAGCCTCGCAGTCGCGGCCGATTCGAAGACCACCGCGGATGACAAGTGCACCGCGCAGTGTGACGAGGAATCGGACCGCTGCATGCAGCATGCCGGCAAGGACAGCTCCAAGCAGAAGCAGTGCGATTCGGCCTACGACGAGTGCCTGCGCAAGTGCCAATGACCGGCCTGGCCTGAGCGGCCCCGCTTCCTGCCTCCCCGGGGTCCTGAGCGGCCCTGGCGCCTCGCGGACGGCCCGCGAGCGCCGCAGTTGCAGTTAAGCCTCTTTTCTGTATAGTTCGGTGGCTTCGCAACTGCAAAAAGCGTCAGATCTTGTTGATCTGATTGATGATTTTCGAGGCAAGCCGGGCCATGACAGAGCGGGACGAAGAGCACTTCGAGCTGGACGAGGAGTTCCTCGCCGACGCCGAGGCCGAGGAGCCGGACTACGACCGGCTGATCGACCGCGTCGATCGCAAGAAGGTGCAGCCCGGCAAGAAGGGCAAGGCGGCCTGGAGCAAGCTCGAGGACGTGCTCGCCGAGCGTCGCCTCAAGAAGGCCCTGGAAGACTTCGAAGACGACGCCTGAGGGCCCTGGCCCGAGCGCGGCCGGAGCCGCACCGGCTTCCCGCTGACCTCGGCCGCCGCCTGCGGCCTCTGCCTGAATGCCCCTGATGACCTCCCAGCCTGCGCCCTTCGTGGTCCTCAAGTTCGGCGGCACGAGCGTCTCCTCGGCCGCCAACTGGCGCAACATCCGTGACGTGCTCAAGGCGCGGCTCGCCGCCGGCGAGCAGCCGGTGGTGGTGCATTCGGCCGTCTCCGGGATCACCGACCGCCTCGACAGCCTGCTCTGCGAGGCCGTGCTCGGCCGGCACGGGCCGGTGCTCGCCGCGATCGCCGCCCGCCACGAGGCCCTGGCCGCGGAACTTGGCCTCGAGCTGCCGGCCGAGGTCCGCCGCCACCTCGACGACCTCGGCCAGATCGCCGCCGGCGTCTGCCTCGTCAAGGAGGTCAGCGACCGGGTCCGCGCCCGGGTCATGGCGACCGGCGAGCTGATGGCCACGGTGCTCGGCGCCGCCTGGCTCGCCACCCAGGGCCTCACGGTGGAGTGGGTGGACGCGCGCACGGTGCTGCGTGCGGAAGGGCGCGGCGCGGCGCGGCCCGCCAGCATCCTGGCCGCGACCTGCGACTACGCCCGCGATGCCGCGCTGCAGGCGCGCTTCAGCCGGCCCGGAGTCGTGATCCTCAGCCAGGGCTTCATCGCCAGCGACGCCGAGGGCAATACCGTGCTGCTCGGCCGCGGCGGCTCGGACACTTCCGGCGCCTACTTCGCCGCCAAGCTCGGCGCGCGGCGGCTCGAGATCTGGACCGACGTGCCGGGCATGTTCAGCGCCAACCCGAAGGGCGTGCCGAACGCGCGGCTGCTCAGGCAGCGGCATTACGATGAGGCGCAGGAGATCGCCTCGAGCGGCGCCAAGGTGCTGCACCCGCGCTGCATCCTGCCGGTCAAGCAGCACGCCATCCCGCTCTACGTCTACGCGACCCAGACGCCGACCCTCGACGGCACGCACATCAGCGCCGATCCGGCCGGCGGCGACGCCGCGCAGGTCAAGGCGATCGCGATCAAGAAGGGCATCACGCTGGTGTCGATGGACAGTCCCGGGATGTGGCACGAGGTCGGCTTCCTCGCCGACGTCTTCCAGGTGTTCAAGGCGCAGGGCCTATCGGTGGACCTCGTCTCGACGTCCGAGACCAACGTCACGGTGTCGCTCGACCCGCAGGCGAATACGCTCGACCCGGCCGCGATCGGCGCGCTCATCGAGGCGCTCGTGCCGCTGTGCCGCGCCGAGCTCATCGGCCCGTGCGCCGCACTGTCGCTGGTCGGCCGCAACATCCGCGGCATCCTGCATGACCTCGGCGAGGCGCTCGCGCTGTTCGCCGACGAGCGCATCTACCTCGTCAGCCAGGCGGCCAACGACCTCAACTTCACCTTCGTGATCGACGAGGCGCAGGGCGATCGGCTGGTCGGCCAGCTGCACGACCTGCTGATCCGCGCCGCGGTCAACGACCTCGTGCTCGGCCCGACCTGGGATGAGCTCAACGCCCCGGGCCCGGCGGCGCCACCGCCGCCGGCCTGGTGGCGCGCGCGCCGCGAGGCGCTGCTGGCGCGTTTCGGCACGCGCGACGCGGCCTTCGTCTACGACCTCGACACGGTGCGCGGCGCGGCGCGCGAGTTGAAGGCGCTCGCGGCCACCGCCGAAGTGCACTACGCGATGAAGGCCAACCCGCACCCGGCGCTGCTCGCCGCGCTGGCCGCCGAGGGCATCGGCTTTGACTGCGTGTCGCGCGGCGAGGTGGAGCACCTCGAGCGCAGCGTGCCGGGGTTGTCGGCGGGCCGCATCCTCTACACGCCGAATTTCGCGCCGCGCCACGAATACGAGTGGGCGCTCGCTCGCGGCCTGACGGTGACGCTCGACAATCTGCATCCGCTGCGCGAGTGGCCACAGCTGTTTCGCGACCGCGAGCTGTTCGTGCGCATCGACACCGGCCGCGGCCAGGGCCACCACGAGCACGTGCGCACTGCGGGCGTGCACAGCAAGTTCGGCGTGCCGCTGTTTGAGCTCGACGAGCTCGAGCGGCTGTCGCGCGCCGCCGGCAGCCGCATCGTCGGGCTGCACGCCCACACCGGCAGCGGCATCTTCACGATCGACACCTGGCTCGAGGTCGCCGAGTGCCTGGCGCGCGTGGCCGCGCGCTTCCCGGCGGTGACGGTGCTCGACCTCGGCGGCGGCCTCGGCGTCCCCGACAAGGCCAGCCGGCTGCCGGTCGACCTCAGCGGGCTCGACCGCGCGCTGCTCGCGTTCCGCGCCCGCGCGCCGCGCTTCACGCTCTGGCTCGAGCCCGGCCGCTACCTGGTCGCGGCCGGCGGCGTGCTGCTGGCGCGGGTCACGCAGCTGAAGGGCAAGGGCATCAAGCAGTACCTCGGCGTCGCGACCGGCATGAACTCGCTGATCCGGCCGGCGCTCTATGGCGCGCACCACGAGATCGTGAACCTGACGCGGCTCGACGAGCCGGCGGGTGCCACCTATGAGGTGGTCGGCCCGATCTGCGAGTCGGCCGACGTGCTCGGCCACGAGCGAATCCTGCCGCTGAGCCGCGAGGGCGACGTACTCTTGATCGCGACGGCCGGCGCCTACGGGCATTCGATGAGCTCGCGCTACAACCTGCGCGAGCCGGCCGAGGAACTGTTGCTGTAGCGGCGCGCGGCGCCGGGGAGAGCTCAATGCAGGTCGGGATCGTCGGCTGGCGCGGCATGGTGGGCTCGGTGCTGGTCGAGCGCATGCGTGCCGAGGGCGACTTCGCGCTGATCGAGCCGGTGTTCTTCTCGACCACCCAGGCCGGCCGCGCAGCGCCGCAGATCGGCCGGCCGGTGCCGGCGGTGCGCGATGCGAGCGAGCTGGCCGCGCTCGCGGCGATGGACGTCGTGGTCTCGTGCCAGGGCGGCGACTACAGCAACCAGGTGCAGCCGCGGCTGCGCGCCATGGGCTGGCCGGGCTACTGGGTCGATGCGGCCTCGGCGCTGCGCATGCGGCCGGAGGCGGTGATCATCCTCGACCCGGTCAACCGGCCGGTGATCGACGCCGCGCTCGCCGCCGGGCGCAAGGACTTCATCGGCGGCAACTGCACCGTGTCACTGATGCTGATGGCGCTCGCCGGGCTGTTCCGCGAGGACCTGGTCGAGTGGGCGACGGCGATGACCTACCAGGCGGCCTCAGGCGCCGGTGCCGCCTACATGCGCGAGCTGATCGCGCAGATGGGCGCTGCGCACGCCGCGGCGGCGCCGCTGCTCGCCGACCCCGGCAGCTCGATTCTCGAGCTCGATCGCGTCGTCGGCGCGGCGCTCGCCAGCGAGCAGCTGCCGCACGCCGAGTTCGGCACCGCGCTCGCCGGCAACCTGATCCCGTGGATCGACAAGGACCTCGGCAACGGCCAGAGCCGCGAGGAGTGGAAGGCTGGCGCCGAGGCCAACAAGATCCTCGGCCGCGAGGCGCACCCGGTGCCGATCGACGGCATCTGCGTGCGCATCGGCGCGATGCGCTGCCACAGTCAGGCGCTGACCGTGAAGCTGAAGCGCGACCTGCCGCTGGCCGAGATCGAGCGGCTGATCGGCGCCGGCAACGACTGGGTGCGGCTGGTGCCGAACGAGCGCGAGGCGTCGATCCGCGAGCTCGCGCCGGTGCGCGTCTCGGGCACGCTCGCGATCCCGGTCGGGCGGCTGCGCAAGCTGCCGATGGGCGGCGAATATCTCGCCGCGTTCACCGTCGGCGACCAGCTGCTGTGGGGCGCGGCCGAGCCGCTGCGCCGCATGCTGCGCATCCTCGCGGCGCGTCGCTGAGGCCGCCGCGGTGGCCGCGGCTCCGAGCGCCGTCCGCACGCTGCTGCCGCGCACGGTGATCGTGCTCGGCTGCGTCTCGCTGCTCAACGATGCCGCCAGCGAGATGATCACGCCGCTGCTGCCCGTGTTCCTGACCGCGACGCTCGGCGCCGGCCCGGCGATCGTCGGCCTGGTCGAGGGCGTCGCCGAGGCGACTGCCAGCATCCTCAAGCTGGTCGCCGGCCGGCTCGTCGATCGCGGCGCGGGCGCCAAGCGGCTGGTGTTCGCCGGCTACGGTCTCGCCAACCTCGCCCGTCCCGCGCTCGGCTTCGCGGCGCTCTGGCCGGTGGTGCTCGCGCTGCGCTTCGCCGACCGCGTCGGCAAGGGCATCCGCACCGCGCCGCGCGACGCGCTGATCGCGGGCGCGGCCGGCGAGGCGATCCGCGGCCGCGCCTTCGGTTTCCATCGCTCGATGGACCACGCCGGCGCCGTGATCGGTCCGCTGGTCGCGTTCGCGCTGCTGCGTTCGGGCGTGCCGCTTGGCCAGGTGTTCCTGTGGTCGGCGGTGCCCGGCGTCCTGGTGCTCGCGCTGCTCGGCCTCGGCGTGCCCGCCGACGCGCCGCTGGCGCTCGCGCCGCCGGCCCCGGCGCTGCGCTTTGGCGCGCTCGATGCGCGGCTTCGCGCCTTGCTGATCGCCGCCGGCGGCCTTGCGCTTGCGACCGTGCCGGAGGTGTTCGTCGTGCTGTGGGCACGCGAGTCCGGCCTGCCGCTCGCGTGGGTGCCGCTCGTCTGGGCGGCGGCGAGCCTCGGCAAGATGCTGCTCGCCTACCCGGCGGGCATCGCCAGCGACGCGCTCGGCCGGGTGCCGATGCTGCTCGCCGGCTGGAGCCTGCGGGTGCTCGCGCTGCTCGCGCTCGCGCTGCTGACCGCGCGCGGTCCGCTCATCTGGGCGCTGTTCCTCGGCTACTCGGCGACGCTCGCCTTCACTGAGCCTGCCGAGCGCTCGCTGATCGGCGACGTCGCGCCGGCGGCGGTGCGCGGCACCGCCTTCGGCCTCTACCACCTCGCGAGCGGACTGCTCATGCTGCCGGGCGCGGTGCTGTTCGGCGTCGTCTGGGAGCGCGCCGGCTCCGGCGTCGCGTTCGGCCTCGCGGCGACGATCACCGCGCTGGCCGCCGCCGGCATGGCGCTCGCGGCGCGCGGCGCGCGCCGCTGAGCAGGCCGGGCGCCGCGCGGCGCGTGGCCAGGATCGATCGCGCCATTGGCGAGAATATTGTCAATACGGGAGCTACGGACGATGAGCCGGTGGCCCGGACGACGCTTCCGCGAGCCCGCGTCAACCGCCGGGGTGTCGGAGGCGCTATAACACTGTTGCGCCAAGCTGCGCCGCCACTGGAGCCTGTCATGCGCGTCGCGACCCGATCCCGGCCCGGAAGCTACCGTGCCTTGGCGACCGTGCTCGGCGCCCTGGCACTGGTGTTCTGTGGCGTTGCATCGGCGGCGCATGACACCGGCGGCCACGGTGGTGGTGGCGGCGGCAGTGCCGGCGGCGGCGGCCACGGTGGCGGTCATGCGGCCAGCGGCGGCCACGGCGGCGCGCACGCCGGCGCGGCGCCGCGCGCGGCCTACGGCCACGGCGCGTACGCGCACTACTACCGCGGCGGCGCTCCGGGCGGCAGCGGCTACCGGCCGCGCGCCAGCGCGATCCCGGGCGGGGCGCGAGGCGGCTACTACCGCGGTCCGGGCTACGGCCACGGCGGCTACGGCGGCTACGGCGGCTGGTGGCACGGTCGCTACTGGGGCGGCATCGGCCTCGGCCTCTACTTCGCGACGCTACCCTGGTACTACGAGACCTTCTGGTGGGGCGGCGTGCCGTACTACTACGCCGACGACAGCTTCTACCGCTGGAACGACACGGTGGCGCAGTACGAGACCGTCGCGGCGCCGGCTGAGGATGCCGACGGCGCAGGTCCGGCGGCCGCGGCCGGCGAACTCTACGTCTACCCGCGCCAGCACCAGTCGGACGAGCAGCAAAAGCGCGATCGCTATGACTGCCATCGCTGGGCCTCAGGCCAGACCGGCTTCGACCCGACCCGCGCCAGCGGCGGCGTCGGCGCCGAGGCCGCGCCGGCGCAGGCCGGCGCCTACCGGCGCGCCGAGAGCGCCTGCCTCGAGGGTCGCGGCTACACGGTCCGCTAGATCACGTGAGCTGTCGGGCGGCTGCGGCGCGTCCGCGGCCGGCGGCGGATCGCCCGCAACGCCGGATCAGGTTCAGGGGACACTATGAATCGTCGCATCGCGGGCCTCGCCTGCGCCGCAGTGCTCGCGCTGTCGCCGTCGGCCGCGGTTGCCGCCGACAAGCCGGTACTGCGCGTCATCGTCGTCCAGGCCAGCGACGTCGCCGCCTACGTCCGCGAGCTCGACCTGGTGCGCGCCGCGTGGCAGAAGCACAACGTGCCGGCGACGCTGACCGTGTACCGCGCGAGCTACGCCGGTCCCGAGACCGGCACGGTCATCGTCGAGGCGCGCTTCCCGAGCATGCTGGCGCTGGCGCAAGGCATGGAGCTCGCGCGCAGCGAGCCCGAGATCGTCGCCGAGATGGCGAAGCTGGTGCCGTTGCGCAAGGTGCTCTCCGACAGCCTCTACGACGAGCTCAGCCACTAGCGGTGGCGCCCGCGGCGGCGGTGCTCAGCGCTTGGCCGCGTGCCGCGACTCCAGCTCGTGGACCACGTCGAGCAGCGAGCGGTCGCGACTCTTCAGCAGCAGCAGCAGGTGGAACAGCAGGTCGGCGCTCTCGCTGATCACCGCTGCGTCGTCGGCGCCGACCGCCGCCAGCGCGACCTCGAGGCCTTCCTCGCCGACCTTCTGCGCGATCCGGCTCGGGCCCTGGGCGTGCAGCTTGGCGGTGTAGCTGGCATCCGGTTGATCGGCGATGCGCGCGGCAATGATCTCCTCGAGGCGGCTCAGGAACGCGAGCTCGGTCGCGAGCGCGTGCGGCTGGCCGTGGAAGCAGTCGGCGGCGCCGGTGTGGCAGACGGGCCCGGCCGGCCGGCCGAGCACCAGCAGCGTGTCGCGATCGCAGTCCGCCGTCACGGCCTCGACCGCGATGCTGTTGCCGGAGGTCTCGCCCTTGGTCCACAGGCGGCCGCGCGTGCGGCTGAAGAAAGTCACGCGCCGCTCGCGCAGCGTCCGCTCGAGCGCCTCGCGGTTCATGAAACCGAGCATCAGCACGACGCCGCTGCCGGCGTGCTGCACGATCGCCGGCAGCAGGCCCGCGCCCTTCTGCCAGTCGAGCGCCGCGACTTCGGACTCGTTCATGGCCGCACCGCGATGCCCTGCCCGGCGAGATAGCGCTTGAGCTCGGGAATCTCGATCGTCCCGAGGTGAAGGACGCTGGCGGCGAGCGCGCCGTCGACGCCGCTGGTCTTGAAGACGTCGCGAAAGTGCTCGAGGATGCCGGCGCCGCCGGAGGCGATCAGCGGCACCTGGCAGACGGCGCGCGCCGCACTCAGCTGCGCGAGGTCGTAGCCGCCGCGCACGCCGTCGCTGGACATGCAGTTGAGCACGATCTCGCCGGCGCCGCGCGCCTGCACCTCGCAGATCCACTCGAGCGTGTCGCGCCGCGTGCCGCGCGCGAGTCGCGGGTCGCCGGTGTTCTCGTAGACCTCGTAGCGCGGCGCGCGGCCGTCGGCGAGCGTCTGGCTGTCGACGCCGACCACCACGCACTGCGCGCCGAAGCGTTCGCTCAGCCGGTCGATGAGGTCCGGGTCGGCGAGCGCTGGCGAGTTCACCGAGACCTTCTCGGCGCCGGCGCCGAGCACCGCCTCGGCGTCGCCGACCGAGCGGATCCCGCCGGCGACGCAGAACGGGATGTCGAGCAGGCGCGCGACGCGTGCCACCCAGGCGCGCTCGACGGTGCGGCCGGCCGGGCTCGCGGTGATGTCGTAGAACACCAGCTCGTCGGCGCCGGCGTCGCGGTAGCGCGCCGCCAGCTCGAGGATGTCGCCGACCACGCGGTGGTCGCGAAAGCGCACGCCCTTGACGACCTGGCCGTCGCGCACGTCGAGGCAGGGGATTATGCGGCGGGCAAGAATGGCTTCAGCTCCACGGCGTTGAGATGTCCCTCGAGCAGCGCCCGGCCGCTGATCGCGGCGGCCACGCCGCCGTCGCACAGCGACCACAGGTCGCGCGCGTCGCGCACGCCGCCGGAGGCCTGCCAGTCGATCTCCGGGAAGCGGCGCACCGCGTCGACGTACAGCGCGCAGTTCGGGCCGGTCAGCGCACCGTCGCGGCCGACGTCGGTGCACAGCACGTGCTTGAGCCCCGCGCCGCGAAAGCGCGCGACCGCGTCCCACAGGCTGAGGCGCGACTGCTCGCGCCAGCCGTGGGTCGCGATGCGCGGCTCGCCGTGCGCGTCGAGGCGCACGTCGAAGGCGAGCACGATCAGCTCCGGGCCGAGCTTCCTGAACCAGCCGGCGACCAGGTCCGGATCGGTGACCGCGAGGCTGCCGATCACGACGCGTGCGGCGCCGGCGGCGAGCGTGCGCTCGACCGTCGCCCGGTCGCGCAGCCCGCCGCCGACCTGCAGCCGGAGGCGCCCGCGCCGGGCCAGCGCCTCGATGATGGGCAGGTGCGCCTGCGCGCCGTCGCGCGCGCCGTCGAGGTCGACGACGTGCAGCCAGCGCGCGCCGAGCGCGTCGTAGCGCTCGTGCAGCGCCTGCGGCGTCACCTCGTAGCGGGTCTCGGCGTCGAAGTCGCCCTGCAGCAGCCGCACGCAGCGCCCGTCCTTGAGGTCGATGGCCGGAATGAGCTCCACCGGCTAGCTTCCGAGCGCCAGGAAGTTCGCCAGCAGCCGCGCGCCGGTGGCCGCCGAGCGCTCCGGGTGGAACTGCACGCCGTGGAAATTGCCGCGGCTGACGATGGCCGTGAACGGCCCGCCGTAGTCGCAGCTCGCGACGCTGTCAGGGCCCGGCGGCAAGGCGTAGCTGTGCACGAAGTAAGCGTAGTCGCCGGCGGCGATCCCGGCCAGCAGCGGGCTCGGGCGCAGCGGCACGAGCTGGTTCCAGCCCATGTGCGGCACGGCGCGCCCGGGCGCCGCCGGCAGCCGGTCGGCCGCACCGGCCAGGATGCCGAGGCACGGGGTGTCGCCCTCGGCGGAGGCGGCGTACAGGAGCTGCATGCCGAGACAGATGCCGAGCACCGGCTGGGTCAGTGCCGGGATCAGCCGGTCGAGGCCGCTCTCGGCGAGCCGGCGCATGGCGTCGCGCGCCGCGCCGACGCCGGGCAGGATCACGTGCGGCGCAGCGCGGATCCGCTGCGGATCGTTGGTCAGCAGGGCCTCGGCACCGAGCCGCTCGAGCGCGAAGCGCACCGAGGCGACGTTGCCGCCGCCGTTGTCGACGATCGCGACGGCGCTCACAGCACGCCCTTGCTGGAAGGCAGCGCCGTGCCCTCGAGCTTCAGCGCCTGGCGCAGCGCGCGGCCGACGCCCTTGAAGCAGCTCTCGACCATGTGGTGGGTGTTCTCGCCGCGCACCGTCAGGTGCAGCGCGCAGCCGAGCGCGTCGCTGAGGCTCCTGAAGAAGTGCGGCACCAGCTCGGTCGGCAGTCCGCCGACGGCGTCGCGCGCGAAGCGACCCTCGAAGACGAAGAACGGACGCCCGGACAGGTCGATCGCCACCTGCGCCTCGGCCTCGTCCATCGCCAGCAGGAAGCCGTAGCGGCCGATGCCGCGCTTGTCGCCGAGCGCGGCGCGCAGCGCCTGGCCGAGCGCGAGCGCGGTGTCCTCGACGGTGTGGTGCTCGTCGACTTCGAGATCGCCGCGGCAGTCGAGCTCGAGCGCGAAGCCGCCGTGGCGCGCGACCTGCTCGAGCATGTGGTCGAGGAAGCCGATGCCGGTCGCGATCCGCAGCGGCTCCTCGGCGTCGAGGTCGACGCGCACGCGGATCTCGGTCTCCTGGGTGCGCCGCTCGATGACGGCGCTGCGGTGGCGCTCGGTGAGGCAGCGCGCGATCGCCGGCCAGCCGAACTCGCCGCCCGCGGCGGCGACCCGCAGGCCGGCGATGCCGAGGCGCGCGGCGAGCTCGAGGTCGGTGGCGCGGTCGCCGATCACCGCCGAGCGCGACCGGTCCATCGGCGCGCGCTGCAGGTACTCGTCGACCAGGCGCGTGTTGGGCTTGCGGCAGTCGCAGCGCTGCGCGGCGAAGTGCGGGCAGATCAGCACCGCGTCGAAGCGGATGCCCTGCGAGGCGAACAGCGCGAGGATGAAATCCTGCGCCTCGCGAAACGCCGCCTCCGGCAGGCTGTCGGTGCCGAGCCCGTCCTGGTTGCTGACCATCACCAGCGAGTAGCCGGCGGCGATCAGGCGCGCAAGCGCCGCCATCACGCCGGGCACCAGGCGGATCTTGTCGAGCCGGTCCACCTGCTCGTCGGCCGGCTCCTCGACCAGCGTGCCGTCGCGATCGATGAACAGCGTCGGTGTCATGGTGTCGCGAGCCCCTCGAGCAGTCGCTGGTTCTGTTCGGGCGTGCCGATCGTGATGCGTACCGCCGCCGCGGTCAGCGGCCGCTGGCTGAAGTCGCGCAGCAGGAAGCCCGCCGCGCGGGCGCGCGCGACCAGCGCCGGCGCATCGTGGCACTCGACCAGCACGAAGTTGGCTTCGCTCGGCCAGACGCGGCGCACCAGCGGCAGGCGCTCGAGCGCGGCCGCGAGCCGGCCGCGCTCGGCCCGGAGCGCGGCGATGCGCCGCTGCGCGGTCGCGAGCGGCGCCGCGCCGAGCGCCTCGAGCACCGCCTCGGCGGTCGGCGTCGGCATGGAGTAGGGCGGGATCACGCGCCTCAGCAGCTCGATGACGCCGGGGTCGGCGATCACCGCGCCGACGCGCGCGCCGGCGAGCGCATAGGCCTTGGAGAGGGTGCGCAGCACCACCAGGTTCGGCAGCGCGCCGATCTGCGACGACAGGCTCGGCGCGTCCGAGAACTCGGCGTAGGCCTCGTCGACCACCACCAGCGCCTGCTCGGCAAGCCGCGCGGCCAGGCGCTTGATCAGCGCCGGCTCGATCACGTTGCCGGTCGGGTTGTTCGGCGTGCACAGGAACACGAGCTTGACGGTGGGCGTGAGCGCGCCGAGCAGCGCCGCCTCGTCGAGCGCGTAGCCGGCCGCGCGTGCGAGCGGCACCTCGATCAGCGCCGCGCCCTGCAGGCAGGTCGCGAGCGCGTACATGCCGAAGGTCGGCGGGCAGATCAGCGCCGCGTCGCGGCCGGGCCGCAGGAAGGCGCGCGCCAGCAGGTCGATGCCCTCATCCGAGCCGCGTCCGGCGATCAGTTGCGACGGGCGCACGCCGTAGAGCGCCGCGAGCCGCGCCTCGACCGCGGTCGGCTGCGGCTCAGGGTAGCGGTTGAGGCCGGCCGCCGAGCGGTCGCCGTCGTAGCGCCACGGGTTCTCATTGGCGTGCAGCCGCTCGAGCGCCGGGTCCCAGTGCGCGTGCGCGTAGGGCACGAGCGCGAGCACTTCGGGGCGGGCGAGGCGGGCGGCGACGCTCACGCGGCACCGAGCGCGGCGAGCCGCAGGGTCACGGCGCGGGCGTGGCCGTCGAGCCCCTCGAGGCCGGCGAGGGTCGTGGCCACCGGGCCGAGCTCGCGCAGGCCGGCCGGCGTCAGCTCCTGGACCGTGATGCGCTTGCTGAAGTCGGCGAGCGACAGGCCGGAGAAGGCGCGCGCGTAGCCGTAGGTCGGCAGCACGTGATTAGTGCCGCTGCAGTAGTCGCCGATCGACTCCGGCGACCAGTGGCCGAGGAACACCGAGCCGGCCGCGGTCACGTGCCCGAGCCAGGCGCGCGGCGACTCGATCGCGAGGATCAGGTGCTCCGGGGCGTAGGCGTTGCTGACCGCGAACGCGGTCTCGAGGTCCGGGACGACGATCACGCGCGAGGCGGCGAGCGACTGCGCGGTGATCGCGCGGCGGCTGAGGCTCAGCTGCTGCGCCTGCACCTCGGCGAGCACTGCCTCGGCCAGCGCCGCCGAGGTGGTCACCAGCAGCACCTGCGCGGTGGGGTCATGCTCGGCCTGGGCGAGCAGGTCCGCGGCGACGAAGTCGGCGCGCGCCGATTGGTCGGCGAGCACCAGCACCTCGGAGGGTCCTGCCGGCAGGTCCAGCGCCGCGCCGTCCGGGTCACGCGCCACCTGCAGCTTGGCCGCCGTCACGTAGGCGTTGCCGGGACCGCAGATCTTGTCGACCTTCGGGATCGTCGCCGTGCCGTAGGCCAGCGCCGCGATCGCCTGGGCGCCGCCGACCTTGAAGACCTGCGTGACGCCGCAGCGCCGCGCCGCGACCAGCACCGCCGCGTCCGCGCCGCCGTCGCGCCGCGGCGGCGTGCACAGCACGCGCGTCGGGCAGCCGGCAAGCGCCGCCGGCACCGCGGTCATGATCGCCGCCGAGGGCAGCGGCGCGGAACCGGCCGGGACATAGAGCCCGACCGCGCCGATCGGCACCTCGAGGCGCTCGCAGCGCACGCCCGGCGCGGTCTCGAGCGCAAGCGGCGGCAAGCGCTGCGCCTCGTGGAAGCGCCGCACGTTGCCGATCGCGCGCTCGATCGCGGCGTGCGCAGCCGCGGGCAGCGCGGCCTCGGCCGCGGCGAACTCGTCGGCGCCGACCGCGAGCGTGGCGGGGACCACGCCGTCGAAGCGGCGGCTGTAGTCGGCGAGCGCCGCATCGCCGCGCGCGCGCACGTCGCGGATGATCGCCGCCACCGCCGGCTCGAGCCCGGCGGCGTCGCGCGGCGCCGGGCGTCGCAGCAGCGCCGCGCGCGCCGCGCCGTCGAGCTGCATCCAGTCGTGGCGCGCCAGCATCAGGCCAGCATCTTTTCGACCGGCAGCACCAGGATCGCCGAGGCGCCGGCGGCCTTGAGCCCCTCGAGCGTCTCCCAGAACACGTTCTCGCGGCACACCGCGTGCACCGCCACCTTGTCGGGGTTGCCCTCCAGCGGGATCACGGTCGGGTACTCGGAGCCCGGCAGCAGGTGGCGGATCGCGGCCAGCGCGGCCCGCGGTGCGTGCAGCATGATGTACTTGCTCTCCTTGACCTGCTGCACGCCGTCGATCCTGAGCAGCATGCGGTTGAGCCAGGACTCCTTGGCCGGCGACAGCGGCAGCGGGGTCCGGATCAGCATCGCCTGGCTCTCGAGCACGGTCTCGACCTCGCGCAGGTGGTTGGCCTTGAGCGTGCTGCCGGTCGAGACCAGGTCGCAGATCACGTCGGCGCGGCCGAGCCGCGGCGCGATCTCGACCGCGCCCGAGAGCACCACCACCTCGGCGGCGATGCCGCCGTCGCGCAGCCAGCGGCTGAGGATGTTGGGGTAGGTGGTCGCGATGCGCCGGCCGTCGAGGTCGCGCGGCGAGCGGTAGCTGAAGTCCTCTGGCACCGCGATCGCGAGCCGGCAGCGGCCGAAGTCGAGCGGCTGCATCTCGATGAACAGCGGCGCGGCGCCGCGCGCGATGAAGCCGAGGCGCTTCTCCTCGACGACGTTGGCGCCGACGATGCCGAGGTCGCAGACGTCCTCCTGCACGAGATCGGGGATGTCGTCGTCGCGCACCAGCAGCACGTCGAGCGGCATGTTCTCGCCGTAGCACAGCAGCTGGTCCTTGCCGCGGCTGTACTTGAGGCCGCAGCGCACCAGCAGGTCGAGCGAGTGGTCGGTGAGGCGGCCGGTCTTTTGCACCGCGACCTTGAGGCGCTGCTCCTTATCCATGGCGGGCCTCGCCAGTGCGCAGCGCAGCGAGCGCGTAGCCGCCGTTGCCGGCGACGAGGCAACGCGCGACCCGGCCGATGGTCGTGACGCTGACCCCCGTCAGGCGGTGGATCTCGCGATAGGGGCGGTTCTCCTTGAGCAGCTCGACCACCGCCCAGCGGTCGGCCAGCGCCTGCAGCTCCGCCGGCGTGCACAGGTCGCGAAAGAAGGCCCGGCACTCGTCGGCGCTCTTCAGCGTCAGCACGGCCTGGTACAGGGCGCGCTCGGCGAGCGCTTCCTGGCGCGGACTCAAGGGACGGTGCAGTTTCATGGCCTGTCACAATGTATTAATACGTTAATACATTAGTACAGACGGGTGCCGCTGGCAAGTGGCCGCAGGATGCCTGCGGCTGACGCCGTTTCTTGACGCACTGCGGTGCTGCTCTTTAGACTCCGGCCGCCCATCTAGACCGGCTGAGGGACTGGCCCTTTGAAGCCGGGGCAACCTGCGCGAAGCGTTCAGGTGCCAACTCCTGCGGATCCACACGGGATCCGGTAGATGGGTCGCCGGAGAACCGGGCCTGCGATGGCCCGGCTCAGGCCGGTTCCGCCTCCGCGGCGGCTCGGGAGTCTGCGCCAGCGCATGACCCGAGGAGTGCTGATGGTGTCCCCTGACCTGCGGCCGAGCGCCGTCCCTGAGCCCGCCAGCGCCGAGGAGGGGGTCGTGCGGCTGCGCGCGCCGTTCGCGCTGCACCACGGCGGCACGCTGGAGTCGCCGCGCATCGCCTGGCGTCTGAGCGGACCGCGCGCGGCGCCGGTGGTGCTCGCAATCGGCGGCATCTCCGGCTACCGCCGGGTCAGCGCCGAGGACCAGGGCTGGTGGGCGCCGGTGGTCGGCGACGGCCGGGCGCTCGACACGCGGCGCTTCCGGGTGCTCGGCATCGACTATCTGGGCGGCAGCGGCGACTCCAGCGCGCCGCTCCCGGGCGGCAGCTTCCCGACGCTGAGCGCCTTTGATCAGGCCGAAGCGATCGCCGCGTTGCTGGCCGAGCTCGGCCTCGGGCGGCTGCACGCGGTGGTCGGCGCCTCCTACGGCGGCCAGGTCGCGCTCGCGCTCGGCGCGCGCCATGCGGCGCTCGCGGCGCGCCTGCTGGTCGTGTCGGCGGCCGACCGCACGCACCCGATGGCCTCCGCGTGGCGCAGCGTCGAGCGCGAGGTGGTCCGCTTCGGCATCCGCCAGGGTGATCCGGCCGGCGGCTTGAAGCTCGCCCGTGCGCTCGCCATGTGCACCTACCGTTCGCCGCGCGAGTTCGCGACCCGCTTCAGCGGCGAGCCGACGCTGGCCGAGGGGCGGCTGCAGCTGCCGATCGAGTCGTACCTGTTCGCCCGCGGCGACGCCTACGTGGCCCGCTACCGGCCGGAGTCCTTCGTCTGCCTGTCGGAGTCGATCGACCTGTTCCGGGTGGACGCCGGCGCGGTGCAGCTGCCGGTCACCGCGATCGCCGTGCCGGAGGACCAGCTCGTGCCCTACGATGACATGCAGGCGTTCATCCGCCGGCTGCCGCACGGGCGCCTGGTCACGCTCGAGTCGATCTACGGCCACGACGCCTTCCTCAAGGAAGGTGAGGCCCTGCGCCCGATCTTCGCCGACTGTCTGCAAGGACCTGCCTGATGAGCCGCCTGACCGACCCCCGCACGCGCACCGTGCGCGCCGCACTCGACAGCGACGCGCAGCACGGCGCCGTCGTGCCGCCGATCCACCTGACCTCGACCTTCTCGTTCGCCACCTTCGGCGAGAAGCGCCGCTACGACTACTCGCGTTCCGGCAACCCGACCCGCGACGCGCTCGCCGAGGCGCTCGCCGAGCTCGAGGGCGGCGCCGGCGCGGTCGTGACCGGCTCCGGCATGGGCGCCGTGACGCTGGTCGCGAACCTGTGCCGCGCCGGCGAGCTGGTGCTCGCGCCGCGCGACTGCTATGGCGGCACGCATCGCCTGTTCAGCGCGCTCGCGCGCCACGGCCACCTGCGGGTCGAGTTCGTCGACCCGACCGATCTCGAGGCGTTCGCGCTAGCGCTCGCACAGCAGCCGCGGCTGGTGTGGCTCGAGACGCCGTCCAACCCGCTGCTGCGGATCACCGACCTCGAGCGCGCCTGCGCGCTCGCGAGCGCCGCCGGCGCGCTGGTCGCGGTCGACAACACCTTCCTGTCGCCGGTCTGGCAGCAGCCGCTCGCGCTCGGCGCCGACCTCGTCGTGCACTCGACCACCAAGTACCTGAACGGCCACAGCGACGTGGTCGGCGGGGCGGTGATCGCCAAGACCGAGGCGCTGCGCGAGGAGCTCGGCTGGTGGGCCAACTGCCTCGGCATCACCGGCGCGCCCTTCGACAGCTACCTGACGCTGCGCGGCCTGCGCACGCTGCACGCGCGGCTCGCGCTGCACGCCGAGAACGCGGCGCTGATCGCGGCGACGCTGGCGCGGCACCCGGCGGTCGAGCAGGTGTACTACCCGGGACTTGAGTCGCACCCAGGCCACGCGCTCGCGGCGCGCCAGCAGCGCAGCTTCGGCGCGATGCTGAGCTTCGAGGTGGTGCACGGCACCGCCGGGGTGCGCGCCTGCGTCGAGGGGCTTGAGCTTTTTTCGCTCGCCGAGTCGCTCGGCGGGGTCGAGAGCCTGATCGCGCACCCGGCGTCGATGACTCACGCGGCGATGGACGCCGCGGCCCGCGCCCGCGCCGGGATCTCCGACAGCCTGCTGCGGCTCTCGGTCGGCATCGAGGCCGGCGCCGACCTGGTCACCGACCTGACCGCGGGACTTGAGCGGGCGCTCGCCGCCGGCTGACGGGCCTCAGGCCGGGACGGCGGAGCTGACCAGCACGGTCGCGAGCGTCGTCACGTTGCCGCGGCTGTCGAGCGCGCACAGCACGAGCTCATGCTGCAGGCCGTGGGCCAGCGTCGTCACCAGCCGCAGCCGCACGTCGCCAGCGCGATAGGCCCCCGCGACCGAGCCGGAGACCCCCGGCTGCTCGCGCGCGAGACGGCTCAGCATCCGGCCGACCAGCGGCGCGAGCGCGGCGCCGTAGGCCGTCACCGTGTCGTCGTTGCCGAGGAAGGTCGGGTCGGTCATCACGCCGTCCTCCGTGCATGCCGGTCGGCCGGATGACATCTAACGACTTTCGACGCCGGGAACTGCTACCTGGGTCGCAACCTGCTCGTTTCGCGCGCGCCGTGGCGGCAGAGCAACGTCGCCGCGCGCCGACAGCCGCCGCGCAGCGCGCTGGCGGGCGCGGGCCGAGCGCCGAGGGCACGGACGAGGCGCGCGCTCGGCAGGCGCCTGGCCGCTGGATCGCATGCTCGAGCGGCGATCCGCATCATGTCAGCCGCGCAGGCGAGCTGTTCGGCCAGCTGACTCATTCCCGGCCGCGGTGCCGCGACATCGCGCCGGCCCGCCAATCGGCACTCGCGGTCGCCTCAGTGCCTGTCAGCGCAAGCTTCTGCCGCCGTGCGCAGCCACGACGCGCGGTCGGTTCGAAGATCGAGCCCGGAGCGCTCAACAGGGTAAGGCCGCTCACGCTCGAGGCCGCTCCAGACGACCCGATTGAGGCGAGCGGAGTCCATCCGGTCCTCTGAGGAGAAATCCATCCCTGCGGTGTGCGCGGCCCAGTAGCCGGCGTCGTGGTCCCGCGGGCCACAGGCGGCCGGGGAGGCCTGGCCGGCCGGCTGCGGCGGCAGCGACAGCTTGCTGCGCCGCAACGCCGCGGGCACGGCCGCGGTGAACCGCCAGCTTGCTTGCGATAGGTCGAAGACGTCGGCCATCGGTCGTGCGACCGCATCGTGGAAATTGAGCGGCTGCAGCCCGAGGACGAGTTCCATGGTCCGCAGCAGGTCCACCGTCGTGTAGCGGGTCGAGACCACCGCGCCGTGCCGGACGTAGGGACCGACGATGAACGCCGGGCTGCGGTGCGCGTCGACGTGGTCGGGACCTGCCTGCGCGTCGTCCTCGACGATGAAGATCAGCGTGTCGCGGGCGTAGCGGCTGCGCGCGACCCGCTCGACCAGCAGCCCGACGGCGTAGTCGTTGTCGGCGATCTGCGTGAGCGGCGTGTCGACGCCGTCGATCGCGGTCGCAAAGTCGCCGAGGTGATCGTGCATGAGCCGGACCAGCTCGAGGCGCGGTAGCGTGCCGCGTTGCTCGAAGTCCGCAAACTCGCGGGCCCATTCCTGGACCCGGTAGAAGTCGGGGAAGCGGTTGTCGAAGCCACGGAAATACGGATCGGTGTGTGCCGCAAGGGCAGGGTCGGTCGGATAGGCGACGACGGTTCGGCTCTGCGCCGGGTCGCGCAGCAGCGGCAGCACGGCCGCGCCGGCCGCCTTGGCCTCGTAGCGCGCGAGGTCGATGAAGAAGCCGTAGTTGCGGACGCTGAGATGGCGGCGCAGCGCCTCGTGCCAGATCCGGCCCTGCTCAGGCTCGCCGTCGTCCGGCCCGTCAGGTGCCGCGACATCGGACACGCCGGCGAGAATGTCCTCGTCGTCCGGCGAGTCCGGATTGGCCTTGCGGCGCGCGGCCGCGCCGGCCAGAGCGACGTTCACTTCGCGGTTGGTGCCTTCCGACTCGTAGTTGAAACCACGCTCGGCGTACTGCGGCGGCACGGTCTTCTCGATCACATCGGTGGTCCTCGCCGCGACGCTCCACGGCCAGCCGGTGCCGCTGACCTCGCCGCTGTCGAAGAAATTGTCGAGGTCGACGAAGGCCGAGGCGAGCCGATGCTGGTTGGGCGTCACGCTCGCCGGGAATTGCGCGAGAGCGGGATCGCCATTGCCGACCGCAAGATCGCCGAGGATCTGGTCGTAGGTGCGGTTCTCCTTGATGATGTAGATCACATGTCGAATGCGCTGGCGCAGCGACGCGAACAGCCGCTCCTCCGCGGCGCTCGGCGTCGCGAAGATGCGATTGTTGGCGTCGACGACGCGCGTCAGGCGAGCCAGCGACGCGGCGTCCGGGACCGGAATCATCGCGAGGCCGCCCGGCGACTGCTGCAGCACGTAGGCGTTGGCCGCGTGCAGCGGCCGGCCCGGCGCGCAGCCGCTCGCCAGCGGCGGCTCCTCGAGGCCGAGACAGTTGCCGGGGTTGGCGACGCCCGGGCTTTTGGCGGTCGCGACGTAGAGGCTGAGGCCGTCGCCGCGCACCGTCACGGCGGCCGGGTACCACGCGGTCGGAATGAGGCCGCGTCGCGCCCCGCTCGGCAGCGACAGCACCGCGATGGCGTTCGCGCCAGCGAGCGCCGCATAGAGCGTCCGGCCGTCCGGCGACAACGCGAGCGCATCAGGCGATAAGCCGCGGTCGGGGATCCCGGCGCGCCCGCTGCGCAACGCGATCTCGCGCCGCAGCTGCGCGCGCGCCACCGCGATCACGCCGACGCGATCGACGTTGTCCTCGGACACGTACAGGAACTTACCTGAGCGGTCGAGCAACAGCGCATTCGGGTTGCCCGTCACCTTGATCCGCGAGCGGATCGCCGGCGCGGGATCGAGCCCGATCACGATCACCTCGCGGTCGCGAAGGCTGCTCACGTAGGCGGCGCCGGCCGCGCCGGCGACCACCGCATACGGGTAGGTGCCGCCGCGCGTTCCCACTGCGCGCGCAGCGCGCTTGCCGGGCCGCAGGTCGAGTTCCGCGACCACGCGGCGCATCGCCCAGTCGACGACCGAGACGCTGTCGTTGCCGAAATTGGCGACCACCAACCTCGCGCCGTCGTGGCTCACGGCGAGCCCGGCCGCGGCCGGCGGCGAGACCGCGCGCTCGGGCGCCAGACCCTCGCCGTGCGCGTGGCCGAGCGCGATCGCAGGGGCCTGCTCCTGCCAGCCGTCCGCGCCGCGGCCAAAGACGTGCACAGCATCGTCGACGCCGCCGGCGACGAAGAAATGGGCGCCATCCGGCGCAAAGGCCAGGCCGACGAAGGCGTTCGGCACCGGCAGCGCCTGTCGCTGCCGCGGCACGTCGCCGCTCGCGTCGAACACGAACACGTAGTCGCTCGACGACTCCGGGATCAGTTTGCCGGCGGCGTCGAAGTTCCGGTTGTAACCGGACGTCAGCACGAGCAGCGTTCTGCCGTCCGGACTCAGGGCGGTCGCGACCGCGTGGTCGGCCAGGAACGCGGGCCGCTCGCTGAGCCCCGGATTGAGCGGCAGCAAGCGAGTCCCCGGGGGCGCGGACGGCGTGATCGAGGCCCCTGTCGGCAGCCACGTCGACTCGACCGCGGCGGCGGGCGGCTCGGCCGATGCGCCGGCCAAGCCTGCTGCCAGCGCCGCCGCGGCGCTTGCCGCGAGCAGCATCCGAGTGCGAGTGCCCGAGAAACGGCGGCGGATCGGACGGTCGCCGCCGGCATCGCGGCCGAGCCCGCGCCGCGAACCTGTTGCCACGTCGGATCGGGTGCGCGCGATCGGCTGCGGGTCGCCGCGGACGTGAGCGATGGCCTCGTGTCGTTCGCGTGTCGATGGCATCGGGATTGCTTCTTTCGGCGCTGGCGGCGAGCTCAGCGGGCCAGCCTCATCACTTACCTTAGCAAGTCCGCTTCACGCCGAGTATCGCGAAGCGGGAGTCAGCGACGTCCCGCGGCAAGCGCGCGCATGCCAAGCGGCACGCCGCTCGCGGCGGCATGCCTCGACGAGCGCGCGGGCGCAATGCGCAAGGAGCAGGGACTAGAGGCGCGCGAGGACGGCCTCGCCCGCGCTGCGGGTCGAGGCCGGGGCCCCCTTGGGCTTCAGGTCCGCGGTGCGCACGCCGGCATCGAGGGCGGCGACGACCGCGGCCTCGAGTGCGAGCGCCTCGCGTTCAAGGCCGAGCGAGTGCCGCAGCAGCAGCGCCGCCGACAGGATCGTCGCGTACGGGTTGGCGATGCCGCGGCCGGCGATGTCCGGCGCCGAGCCATGGATCGGCTCGTAGAGCCCGCGCGTCTCGGCGCCGAGCGAGGCGGAGGGGCACAGGCCGAGCGAGCCCGGCAGCATCGAGGCCTCGTCGGTCAGGATGTCGCCGAACATGTTCTCGGTGATCACGACGTCGAAGTCCGACGGCCGGCGCAAGAGGTGCATGGTCGCCGCGTCGATGTACATGTGATCGAGCGCGACGTCCGGGAACTCGGCCGCCATGATGCGCGTGACCACCGAGCGCCACAGCCGCGAGGTCTCGAGCACGTTGGCCTTGTCCACCGAGGTCAGGCGCTTGCGGCGGGCGCGCGCGAGGCGCGCGCCGAGGCGCGCGATGCGCTCGACCTCAGGCACGGTGTAGACGCACAGGTCGCTGGCCGAGGTCTCGGTGCGGGTCTTCTCGCCGAAGTAGATGCCGCCGGTCAGCTCGCGGATGACCATGATGTCGACGCCGGCCAGCAGCTCGGGTTTGAGCGGCGAGGCGTCAAGCACCGACGCGTAGCAGATTACCGGCCGCAGGTTGGCGTACAGGCCGAGCTCCTGGCGCAGCTGCAGGATCGCGAGCTCCGGCCGCACCTTCAGCGACGGGTCCGAATAGCGCGGCGTGCCGATCGCGCCGAACAGCACCGCCTCGGCGCTCTTTGCGAGCGCGAGCGTCGCCGGCGGCAGCGGCAGGCCGGTCGCGTCCATCGCCACCGCCCCGACCGGCGCCTCCTCGAAACGAAACGCATGGCCGAAGCGGCGGCCGACCGCCTCCAGGCAGCGCACCGCCTCGGCCACGACCTCCGGGCCGATGCCGTCGCCCGGCAGCACCGCGATCAGCGCCTTCACTTGCCGGTCCTCGCCTCGTACGCGCGGATCGCATCCTGCTGCGACAGCAGGTAGCCGGTCTCGTCGACGCCGTTCAGCAGGCAGACGCGCGCGAAGGCCTCGACCGGAAACTCCACCTGCCGCCCGTCCGGCAGCGCGAGCGTGCGCTGCTCGAGGTCGATCGTCACCTCGACGCCCGGGTGCTCGACCAGCCAGCCGTGCGTCCGCTCGTCGACGACGATCGGCAGCAGGCCGTTCTTCAAGCTGTTGTTCTTGAAGATGTCGGCGATCTCGGTGCTGACGACGGCGCGAAAGCCGTAGTCGTAGAGGCCCCACGGCGCATGCTCGCGCGAGGAGCCGCAGCCGATGTTGCGGCCAGCGACCAGCACCTGGCAGCCGACCGCCTCGGCGCGGTTGAGGACGAAGTCCGCGATCGGCCGGCCCGCGCCGTCGTAGCGCCAGTCGGCGAACAGGTGCGCGCCGAGACCCTCGCGGGTGGTGGTCGTCAGGAAGCGCGCCGGCATGATCTGGTCGGTGTCGATGTTGGTGCCCGGCATGACGACCGTGCGCGAACGAATGATGCGGATCGGGTCCATTCAGTGCGTCCTTCGCGTCAGGCCAGCAACTCGCGCGGATCGGCGATCCGGCCGGCGATCGCCGCGGCCGCGGCGGTGATTGGACTCGCGAGCAGGGTGCGCGCGCCGACGCCCTGCCGGCCCTCGAAGTTGCGGTTGCTGGTGCTGACGCAGTAGGCGCCGCGCGCCACCAGGTCGCCGTTCATGCCGAGGCACATCGAGCAGCCGGACTCGCGCCACTCGGCACCGGCCTCGATGAAGACGCGGTCGAGGCCCTCGCGCTCGGCCTCGCGCTTGATGCGCTGCGAGCCGGGCACGATCAGCAGCGTGACGCCCTTGGCCGTGTGCCGACCCTTCAGCACCGTCGCGGCGGCGCGCAGGTCCGAGAGCCGCGCGTTGGTGCAGCTGCCGATGAACACCGTGTTGATCTCCTGGCCGAGCATCCGCTGGCCGGCCTCGAGGCCCATGTACTCCAGCGCCTTGGCGTGGATCAGATCGCCCGGGCGCTGCGGGATCAACTCGTCGATCGCCACCGACATGCCGGGGTTGGTGCCGTAGGTGATCATCGGCGCCAGCCCGGCGGCGTCGATATCGATCTCGCGGTCGAAGCGCGCGCCCGGGTCGGTGACCAGCCCGCGCCAGCCGGCGACGGCCTCATCCCAGGCGGCGCCGGCCGGGGCCCGCGGCCGGCCCTTCAAGTAGGCGAAGGTGATCTCATCCGGCGCGACCAGCCCGGCGCGCGCGCCGGCCTCGATCGACATGTTGCAGACCGTCATGCGCTCGTCCATCGACAGCGCGCGAATGGTGCTGCCGCGGAACTCGAGCACCGAACCGGTGCCGCCGGCGACGCCGAGGCGCTGGATGATCGCGAGCACCAGGTCCTTGGCGGTGACGCCGGCGCCGAGCGCGCCCTCGACGTTGACCGCCAGCGTGCGCGCCTTGCGCTGCAGCAGGCACTGCGTCGCCAGCACCTGGCCGACCTCGGTCGTGCCGATGCCGAAGGCCAGCGCGCCGAAGGCGCCGTGCGTGCTCGTGTGGCTGTCGCCGCAGACGATCGTCTTGCCGGGCTGGGTCAGGCCGAGTTCCGGGCCGATGATGTGGACGATGCCGCGGTCCGGGTGCTGGATGCCGAGCAGCTCGACGCCGAACTCGGCACAGTTCTTCTCGAACTCGCGCACCTGGCGGGCCGCGCTCTCGAGCCGGATCGGCACCCGGCCGTAGAGCTCGTCGGCGACCGTCGGCGTCGAGTGGTCCATGGTGCCGACGGTGCGGTCCGGGCGGCGCACCGGCAGGCCGCGGCCGCGCAGCACCGCGAAGGCCTGCGGCGTCGTCACCTCGTGCGTCAGGTGCAGGTCCACGTACAGCGTCGCCGGCGTCTCGGCGGTCTCGGCGACCACCTCGTGGGCGCGCCACAGCTTCTCGAACAGCGTCGTCGCCGTCATACGCTGGCCTGGACCGTCTGCGCCTCGGCCGACAGCTGCGCGTGCGCCGGGCGCGCGCCGGGGCGGCTCGACTGGATGCGGTTGATGACCTCGAGGAAGGCGCGCGCGCTCGACTCGATGATGTTGGTGCTGATGCTGGCGCCGCGGTAGCTGCGCTCGTTGTGCACCACGTTGACGATCGCCTCGCCCTGCGCGTCTTCGCCCTCGGTGACGCTGCGGACCTCGAAGCTGTGCAGCTTGACGGCGGTGCCGGTGGCCGTCTCGATCGCCTTGAAGGCGGCGTCGATCGGGCCGTCGCCGGTCGCGCCCTGCTCGACCACCCGGCCGTCGCTGTGCTTCAGGCGCACGACCGCCGAGGCGGCCGCGCCGCTGGTGGCCGAGGTCCACAGCGCGTCGATGTGCCAGGGCCCGACGCCGTCGCCGCCGGCGCGCAGCACCAGCGCCTCGATGTCGCCGTCGAACAGTTCCTTCTTCTTGTCGGCCAGCGCCTTGAAGTCGTCGAAGGCGCGGTTGAGGTCGGCCTCGTCGAGCTCGTAGCCGAGTTCGCGGACGCGATCGCGGAACGCGTGCCGGCCGCTGTGCTTGCCGAGCACGAGGTTGGTGCGCGCCAGGCCCACGTCCTGCGGCCGCATGATCTCGTAGGTGGAGTGGTGCTTGAGCATGCCGTGCTGGTGGATGCCGGACTCGTGCGCGAAGGCGTTCTCGCCGACGATCGCCTTGTTGCGCGGCACCGGCATGCCGGTGATCGTCGACACCAGCCGCGAGGTCGGGTAGAGGCGGGTGGTCTGGATGCCGGTGCTGAGCCCGTAGTAGGCCTCGCGCGTCTTCAGCGCCATCACCACTTCCTCGAGCGAGCAGTTGCCGGCGCGCTCGCCGATGCCGTTGATGGTGCACTCGATCTGGCGGGCGCCGGCGCCGGCCGCCGACAGGCTGTTGGCGACCGCCATGCCGAGGTCGTTGTGGCAGTGCACCGACAGCACCACCTGGTCGATGCCGGCGACGTGCTTCTTCAGGTAGTGGAAGACCTCGGCGAACTCCTGCGGCGTCGTGTAGCCGACCGTGTCCGGCACGTTGATGGTGGTCGCGCCGGCCGCGATCACCGCGCTCACCACCTCGGCGAGGAACTCGAGCTCGGTGTGCGAGGCGTCCTCCGGCGAGAATTCGACGTCCGCGACCAGGCTGCGGGCGAGGCGCACGCCCTCGACCGCCGCCTTCAGGATCTCGCTCTTGGCCATGTTGAGCTTGTGCTCGCGATGGATGGCGCTGGTCGCCAGGAACACGTGGATGCGGTGCCGCGGCGCCTCCTTGATCGCGCCGTAGGCCTTCTCGATGTCGTCGCGGTTGCAGCGCGCGAGGCCGCAGATCACCGGCCCGCTGACCTCGCGCGCGATGGTCTGCACCGATTCCCAGTCACCGCGCGAGGCGGCCGGAAAGCCGGCCTCGATGACGTCCACGCCGAGGTCCGCGAGCGCCTTCGCCACCCGAAGCTTCTCGGGCGGGCTCATGCTGCAGCCGGGCGACTGCTCGCCATCGCGCAGCGTGGTGTCGAAGATGATGACGCGGTTCGGGTCGTGGCTCGGCATGGCGGCGGTCTCCGGAGGGGGCTAGCGACCCTGTTCCAGCCAGGGCATGCGGGCGCGCAGCGCGCGACCGACCTTCTCGATCGGGTGCTTGAGGTCCTTGTTGAGCAGCTTGGTGTACTTCTTCTTGCCGCTCTTGTTCTCGCGGATCCACTGGCGCGCGAACTTGCCGGACTGGATCTCCTTGAGGATCTTCTTCATCTCGGCCTTGGTCGAGCGCGTGACGATGCGCGGGCCACGCGTCAGGTCGCCGTACTTGGCGGTCTCGGAGATGAACTGGTGCATCTTGGCGAGGCCGCCCTCGTGCAGCAGGTCGACGATCAGCTTGAGCTCGTGCAGGCACTCGTAGTACGCCGCCTCCGGCTTGTAGCCGGCCTCGGTCAGCGTCTCGAAGCCGCGCACCACCAGTTCGGTCGCGCCGCCGCACAGCACCACCTGCTCGCCGAACAGATCGGTGACGGTCTCTTCCTCGAAGGTCGTCTCGAGCACGCCGCCGCGCGTGCCGCCGATGCCGTGGGCGTAGGCCAGCGCCTTTTGCTTGGCGCGGCGGGTCGCGTTCTGCGCCACGGCGATCAGGCAGGGCACGCCGCGGCCCTGCTGGTACTGGCGACGCACCAGGTCACCGGGGCCCTTCGGCGCGATCAGCACGACGTCGAGGTCCTTGCGCGGCTTGATCTGCTTGAAGTGGACGTTGAAGCCGTGCGCGAACAGCAGCGTCGCGCCCTTGGCGAGGTTCGCCTTGATCTCGGCGTACACCGCCGGCTGGCTGAGGTCCGGGGTCAGCAGCGCGACCAGCGCCGCGCCCTTGACCGCGGCGGCCGGCTCGGCGACCCGCAGGCCGTCCTTCTGCGCCTTCTTCCAGCTCGCGCCGCTGCGGCGCAGGCCGACCACCACGTCGTAGCCGCTGTCCTTGAGGTTCAGCGCGTGCGCGCGGCCCTGGCTGCCGTAGCCGAGGATGGCAATGGTCGCGCCCTTGAGCGCCTTCTGGTCCACATCTTTCGCCGAGTAAATCCGCATGAGCTGTCTCCGGGAGCAAATTGGAAAAGAGCCAAAAGAAAACCCCGCCTCGGGCGGTGCCGGTGCGGGGTTCCTGTTGTACGTGGTGACCTGTCGTCAGCCGTGGATCCCGCACCTCGTCGTGCGAAGGAGCAGGCCCGCAAGCAGCAGCGGCCGCAGCGCGGCAGGCGTCAAAGCGGCGGGGCAGGGCAGACGGTCGACGGTCATTGGGGATCGCGCTTTCAAGTAACTTTCGGATGTCAGCATAGCCGCGTCGGCCTTGTCAACGTGGGGAGCGCGGGTCGACACTGACGCGGTCCCGTGCGTTTCGAACCGAGGTCCCGTGCCGCCGCCTGAACCTGACGCCGCCGAGCCGGTCCGCCTGCTGTGGCTGGTGCGCGAGCAGGATGCTGACGGCTGGACCGCGCGCCTGCCGGCCGCGGAGCAGGCCGGCGCCCTGGCCTGGGCCGCTGCCCACGGCTTTCGCGGCGAGCGCGGCCGCGCGCTCTCGCTGCCGCAAGCCGGCGGCCGCATCGCCGGCGCCGCGCTCGGGGTCGGCCGGCTCGGCGCGCTCGCGGAGCTGACGCCGTCGCACCTGCTGGCAGGTCCTGACCGGCTGCCGGCCGGCCGCTACCGGCTGGCCGACGTGCTGCCGGCCGGCGCGGCAACCCAGGCGGCGCTCGGCTGGGCGCTCGGCCGCTATCGCTTCGAGCGCTACCGGCGCCCGGCCGCGGCCACCGCGCCGACCCTCGAGCTGCCGGCCAACGCCGACGCCGAGCACGTGCGGCGGGTGGCGGAGGCCGATGCGCTGGCCCGCGACCTGATCAATACGCCGGCCGCGGACTTGGGTCCCGCCGAGCTCGCCGCGGCGGTGGCCGCGGTCGCGCGTCGCTACGGCGCCGAGTACCGCGAGGTCGTCGGCGAGGCGCTGCTCGCGGCGCGCTTCCCCGCGATCCACGCCGTCGGCCGGGCCGCGGCGCGCGCGCCGCGGCTGGTCGAGCTCCTGCACGGCAGCGCCGGCCCGCGCATCACGCTGGTCGGCAAGGGCGTCTGCTTCGACAGCGGCGGGCTGGACCTCAAGACCGCCGGCGGCATGGCGCTCATGAAGAAGGACATGGGCGGGGCCGCCTGCGCGCTGGCACTCGCGCAGCTGGTGCTCGACGCGCGGCTGCCGGTGCGACTGCGGCTGATCGTGCCGGCGGTTGAGAACAGCATTTCCGGCGACGCCTACCGGCCAGGCGACGTGCTCGCGACGCGCGCCGGCCAGAGCGTCGAAGTCACCAACACCGACGCCGAGGGGCGCCTGGTGCTCGCCGACGCGCTGGCGCTGGCCTGCGAGGAGCGGCCGGACCTCCTGGTCGACCTCGCGACGCTGACCGGCGCCGCGCGCGTCGCGCTCGGGCCGGAGTTGCCGGCGCTGTACGCGAGCGACGACTCGCTCGCCGCCGAACTCGCGGCCCACGGCCGCGCCAGCGGTGACCCGCTGTGGCCGATGCCGCTGTGGACGGCCTACGAGGATGAGCTCAGCTCGAAGGTGGCCGACGTCGCCAACGCCTCGGCCTCCGGCTTCGCGGGCTCGGTGACGGCGGCGCTGTTCCTCAGGCGTTTCGTCACCGAGCCGACGCCGTGGCTGCACGTCGACCTCTACGCCTGGAACGGCAAGGAGCGGCCGGGCCGGCCGGTCGGCGGCGAGGCGCAGGCGGTGCGTGCGCTCTACGCGCTGCTGCTGGCCCGCTACCGCGGCGCCGGGCCGTGAGCCAGCTCGCGCCCCGCGACCTCAGCTTCCTGCTGCTGATCAACCTGATCTGGGGCTTCAACCTGATCGCCGCCAAGGTCGGGGTGCAGCAGTTCCCGCCGATGTTCTTCACGGCGCTGCGCTTCACGCTGCTGTCGGCCTGCCTGCTGCCGTTTCTGCGCTGGCACCCGGGGCGCATGCTGGCGCTGCTGCTCGCGGCGGTGCTGTCCGGCGGACTGCAATTCGCGCTGCTGTTCAGCGGCCTGCGCCTGACCCGTCACGTCGGCTCGGTGGCGATCGCGACCCAGCTCGGCGTGCCGTTCACGACGCTGATGTCGGTGCTCTTTCTCGGCGAGCTGATCCACTGGCGGCGGCGGCTCGGCATCGTGCTGGCCTTCGCCGGGGTCGCGGTGATCGCCGTGCAGGCGGACGTATTCAGCGACCGCGCCGGCCTCGCGCTGGTGGTCGCCTCGGCGCTCGCGAGCTCGATCGGTCTCGTCGCCGTCAAGCGGCTCGGCGAGGCGATCCGGCCGCTCGAGCTGCAGGCCTGGTTCGCCGTGTCCGGCGCGCCGCTGCTGTGGCTGTTGTCGCTGTGGCTCGAGAGCGGGCAGGCTGCGGCGGTGGCCAACGCCGATCCGCGTGCCTGGGGCGCGCTGCTGTTCACGGTGGTCGCCTCGAGCCTCGTCGCGCACACCGGCTTTTACTGGCTGATCAGCCGCTATCCGGTGTCGGCGGTGTCGCCGCTGACGACGCTGTCGCCGGTGTTCTCGGTGGCGCTCGGCGTGCTGCTGCTCGGCGATGCGCTGACGCCGCGGATCCTGCTCGGCGGTGCGCTGACGCTGGTCGGCGTGGTGATCATCGCGCGCCGTGACCCGAGCGCGGTGGACACCGGCACCTAGCGCCGCGGGCAGGCTGCCCCGCGCCGCCTGACCACCGCCATGCCCCGCAAGAAATCTGTCAACGACCCGCGTGCCTACTCCCGCCTCGTCACCGAGGGCGTCAAGCAGTCGCCGAGCCGCGCGATGCTGCGCGCGGTCGGCTACGTCGACGCCGACTTCGAGAAGCCCTCGATCGGCATCGCCAGCACCTGGTCGAACATCACGCCGTGCAACGTGCACCTCGACGGGCTGGCGACGGCCGCCGCGGCGGCGGCCGACGGCGCCGGCGGCAAGAGCCGGATCTTCAATACCATCACGGTCTCCGACGGCATCTCGATGGGCACGCCGGGGATGCGCTACTCGCTGGTATCGCGCGAGGTGATCGCCGACTCGATCGAGACGGTCAGCGGTGCGCAGGGCTTCGACGGCCTGGTCGCGATCGGCGGCTGCGACAAGAACATGCCCGGCTGCCTGATGGCGATCGCGCGCCTGAACCGGCCGGCGGTGTTCGTCTACGGCGGCACCATTCGCCCCGGCGCGCGGCGCCGCGACATCGTCGCGGTGTTCGAGGCGGTCGGCGGCCACGCCGCCGGACGCGTCTCCGACGCCGAGCTGCACGAGGTGGAGTGCACCGCGATCCCGGGCGCCGGCAGCTGCGGCGGCATGTACACCGCCAACACGATGGCCTCGGCGATCGAGGCGCTCGGCATGAGCCTGCCGGACAGCTCGGCGCAGGAAGCGGTGTCGGCCACCAAGCTCGAGGACTGCCGGCGCGCCGGCGCGGCGGCGGTGCGGCTCGTCAAGGCCGGCATCCGGCCGTCCGACATCCTGACGCGCAAGGCCTTCGAGAACGCCATCACCACCGTGATCGCGCTCGGCGGCTCGACCAACGCGGTGCTGCACCTGCTCGCGATCGCGCACTCGGCGCGCGTGCGCCTCACGCTCGACGATTTCACCCGCATCGGCCGGCGCGTGCCGGTGCTCGCGGACCTGAAGCCGAGCGGCAAGTACCTGATGAGCGAGCTGATCGCGATCGGCGGCATCCGGCCGCTGATGAAGCGACTGCTCGCCGCGGGCCTGCTGCACGGCGAGTGCCTGACGGTCAGCGGCCTGACCATGGCCGAGAGCCTGGCGAGCGCGCCGGACTACCCGGCCGGCCAGGAGATCGTGCGCGACCTCAGCCGGCCGCTGAAGGCCGACAGCCACCTGGTGATTCTGTACGGCAACCTCGCGCCGGACGGCGCGGTCGCCAAGATCAGTGGCAAGGAGGGCCTGCACTTCGAGGGCCAGGCGCGGGTCTTCGACTCGGAGGAGGCGAGCCTGCAGGCGATCCTCGACGGCACGGTCGGCACGGGTGACGTGGTGGTGATCCGCTACGAGGGGCCGAAGGGCGGACCGGGCATGCGCGAGATGCTGAGCCCGACCGGCGCGATCATGGGCAAGGGCCTCGGCGCCGAGGTCGCGCTGATCACCGACGGCCGCTTCTCCGGCGGCAGCCACGGCTTCGTCGTCGGCCACGTCTCGCCGGAGGCCGCGGTCGGCGGCCCGCTGGCGCTGGTGCGCGATGGCGACCGGATCAGCATCGATGCGCGGCGGCGCGAACTCCGCCTCGCGGTCAGCGCGGCCGAGTTGAAGCGCCGCGCCAAGGCGTGGCGCGCGCCGAAGCCCTTCGCCGACCGCGGCGTGCTTGCCAAGTACGCGCGCGAGGTCACGAGCGCGTCGCTCGGCGCGGTCACCGACCCGGCGGTTCCGGCCAAAGGCGCGCGCCGCGGGCGCTGAACGTGATCGCGGCGCACTGGCAAGCCTGCCGACGGATACTTGACAAGCGCGGGCTTTCCCGTACCCGGTGCGAGACGCGCGTCCTTGCACTGCGACCTGACAATCAGGCTTGCAGACCCGCGCGTCTGGCGTTATCGTCCGGACGCGTCGGCGGGGTGGGCGCATTCGGTAGCGCTCGCATTACGTTTGTGCACACGATTTGACAGAGTCCGACAACGGTCGGCGGGTCCTGTCCCACAGCGGGGTCCGGTAGGACCTCACCGTGACGGGTCTCGGTGAGATTCGGGAGATAGGGGCTCCCTGCTACATGGGCAAAACGCAGAAGTTTTCGCGTCATGCGATGGTCGGCATATTCGTCATCGGCGTCCATGTGCTGATGATCATCGGCTTGATCATCGGGACGGCGATCAAATACGTCCCGCAGTTGACCGAGATGATCGAGTCCAAGCTCATCCAGCATGAGCAGGAAGAGAAGCCGAAGGAGCCGCCGCCGCCGCCGCCGGACTTCAAGCCGCCGCCGGTGCAGACGCCGCTGGTCGACCTGCCGATCGTGATCGGTCCGCCGCCGCCGGCCGCGATCGTGCGCCCGGTCGAGCAGCCGAAGGCGGAGCCGGTCAAGGCCGCGCCGCTTCCGATCACGCCGGTGCGCGTCGCCAAGGGCGTCAGCCTCGGTGACCGCTGCGAGCCTTACTACCCGTCCGCGTCGCGCCGCCTGAGCGAGGAAGGCTCGGTGGTGCTGCTCGTGTACGTGTCGGCCGAAGGCAAGGCCGCCGAGACCAAGGTCGAGACCTCGAGCGGCATCCAGCGCCTCGACGAGGCCGCCGAGAAGTGCATCAAGGCCCAGGGCAAGATCTTCGAGCCGCAAAAGGTCGGCAACGAGGCCGTGGGCTCGTGGCAGCGCATGAAGTGGACCTGGCGCCTGTCGTCCTGATCACCAATGTTGCAAGTTCCTTTTACCCATTCTTCAAGACTCACTGTAGAGGGCATTGACCATGGCTGACGCATCAGCACTCGACAATCCGTATGGTATTGCAGCGCTCTGGACCACCAGCGGCGCCGTCGGCAGGGGCGTGTTCATCATCCTCGCGGTCATGTCCCTCTATTCGTGGTACGTGATCATCACGAAGGTGCTCGACCAGGCGGCGCTGCGCAAGTACGCGCTCGCGGCGGAAAAGGACTTCTGGGCGGCGTCGAACCTGCAGGACGGCCTGGCCCGCCTCAAGGGTGGCGACGACAACGCGTTTCGCGGCATCGCCTCGGACGGCCTGCAGTCGCTTGAGCACCACGAGCGCAACAAGGGTCGCCTGACCGAGAACATCGACCTGCACGACTGGATCTCCAGCCACCTGCAGCGTCGCGTCGACCTGATCCAGAGCGACCTGTCGAGCGGCATGTCGGTGCTCGCCTCGGTCGGCTCGACCGCGCCCTTCGTCGGTCTGTTCGGCACGGTGTGGGGCATCTACAACGCGCTGATCTCGATCGGCATCTCCGGCCAGGCCTCGATCGACAAGGTCGCGGGTCCGGTCGGCGAGGCGCTGATCATGACGGCCATGGGCCTCGCGGTCGCGGTGCCGGCGGTGCTCGGCTTCAACTGGCTGACGCGCCGCAACAAGTTCATCCTCGAGCGCGTCAACTACTTCGCGCATGACCTGCACCAGGCGCTGCTGTCCGGCGCCCGCGTGACGATGAAGTCGGCGCAGCCGGCTGCACCGGCCGCGGCGGTCAAGAAGTAAGGTCCCAGGCTAAAGACGCAGACGAGGAGCACAGAACATGGCCGGCGGTGGCGGACCAATTCCTGAAGGCGAATACAACTCTGAGATCAACGTTGTACCGCTCGTCGACGTCATGCTCGTGCTCCTCATCATCTTCATCATCACGGTCCCCGTGGCGACGAAGGCGGTCAGGGTCAACCTGCCGACCAACTTCAACCAGCCGACCGAGACCAAGCCCGAGAACATCAACATCTCGGTGACCTTCGACGGCCAGGTCTACTGGAACGACAACCCGGCCAACCTCGACAAGCTGGCCGAGATGGCGCGCACCGAAGCCGTGAAGGACCCGCAGCCGGAGGTGCACATCCGCGCCGACAAGCGGGTGCCTTACTCCTTCGTCGGCGACGTGCTGACGACCCTGCAGCGGAACTATCTGCTGAAGGTCGCCTTCATCGCCGAGCCGCCGCACCAGGACTGACCGACAACCTTCGGAGCATTACGCGATGGGAATGGGACACGTCGGCGACGAGACCGAGTACAACACGACGATCAACGTCGTGCCGCTGGTCGACGTCATGCTCGTGCTGCTGATCATCTTCATCATCACGCTGCCGGTGATGACGCACGCGGTGAAGATCGACCTGCCGCGCGCGACCACCGAGCCGCCGCCGCCGCCGACCGAGACGCCGATCTCGATCGACGTGCAGTACGACGGCTCGGTGCTGTGGAACGGCAACGTCACCTCGCCGACGGATCTGCGCGCCTACATCAAGGACGCGGCCGCCAAGGACCCCCAGCCTGAGGTCCACGTGTCGGTCGACCGTCGCGCCAAGTACGACTACGCCGCGTCGGTGCTGTTCGCGGTGCAGCGCGGCGGGCTCAAGAAGATCGGCTTCGTCGCCGACGCGAACGGCGCCCTCTGAACGGGGGCTCTGGTCACGACGGTCGGGCCGGGAGCATGTGAATTCAGAATGGGCTGACTTAAGTCGGCCCATTTTTTTTGTAATGCCGGGGATGGGAACTCTCGATCCCAGACCGGCGTCCATTGAGTGGAGTCATTGAGGTACACGATGAGCACGCTCGCATTTGCTGTCCGGCCGGTTCTGCAGCGCCTGTGCGCCGGCACCCTGGTCGCCCTCGTCGTTGCGGTGGCGGCGCCCGGTCGTGCGGATGCCCAGCAGACGTCGGCCGAGTTCTTCGAGAAATTCAATCCGGCCCAGCAGGCCTACCAGAAGAAGGACTTCGGCACGGCGCTGAAGGCCGGCAAGGACGCGCGCACGGCGGCCAAGAGCCCCTTCGAGAAGAAGGTGTCGCTGACGCTGATCTACGGCGCGGCCGCCTCGCTGCGCAACTACCCGGAGGCGATCGAGGCGCTCGAGGAGCTCGAGCGCACCGAGGGCGTGCCGGCCAACGAAAAGCTCGGCTACCACAAGGTGCTCGGCCAGATGTACGGCCAGGTCAACAAGTTTGACCGCGCGATCCTCGAGACCAACGAGTACATCAGGGGCTCAGGCGGCCAGCCGGCGGACTACGCCGCGCTCGCGCAGTACTACTTCGCCGCCAAGAACTGCCCGCAGAGCCTGCAGGCGCTCGACAAGGCGCTCGCCGGCGGCAAGCAGGCGGACGAGGACCAGCTCAAGGTGCAGATGAACTGCCACACGCAGGCGCACCAGGGCGAGAAGGTCCAGGCCGTGGCGGAAGAGGCGCTGAAGCGCTACCCGAAGAAGATCTACTACACGCAGGTGCTGCGCGCGCTGTGGGAGCGCAAGATCGACGACATGGCGCTCGCCGAGGTGCTGCGGCTCGGCTACGAGCACGACTGGCTCGAGGACGAGAGCGACTACGTCAAGCTCGCCGATCTCGCGCTCGACGTCGGTACGACCGGCGAGGCGCAGCGCGTGCTCGAGCGCGGCATCTCGAAGAAGATCGTCAAGAACGCCGACAAGGTCGAGCGGCTGCTGAAGCAGGCCAAGGACCGCGCCACCGAGGACGCCAAGACGGTGGGCCAGCTGGACGCCGAGTCGCGCGCCGGCAAGAACGGCGAGACCGACGTCCACCTGGGCTTTCGCTACTACAGCATGGGTCAGTTCGACAAGGCGGCCGAGGCGCTGACGCGCGGGCTGAGCGCCGAGCGGGTGGCGCGCGTCAAGCGCACCGACGACGCCAACATGATGCTCGGCATCGTCTACCGCAAGCTCAAGAAGAGCGCCGAGGCCGAGAAGGCCTTCAACACCGCGAAGGCCGATGCGCGCATGGCGCCGGCCGCCAAGCTCTGGCTGAACGTGACCTGAGACGATTGCCGCTTAATCGAGGGGTGGGGTATGGGTAACTGGCTCGCGCACATCAAGGCGCCGGCGGCCGCCGCTGGTCTCGCAGTTCTGCTGCTGGCATCGGCCGCGGTGCTCGTCGTCCCGGCGTCGACCGCGATCGCCGCGGCCGAGAAGAAGCCGGAGCTCGCCGAGGAGGTCCGCGCCAAGCTCAAGCCGGCGCAGGACGCCTGCGCCAAGGAGGACTGGGACGGCTGCCTGGCGCACGCCAAGGAGGCGCTGGCGGTCGCCAAGAAGTCCTACGACAAGGAAATGTCGATGCGCTTCATGGCGCAGTCGCAGGCCAAGAAGCAGGACTACGCCGCCTACTCCGAGACCATCGAGCAGATGCAGGAGCTCGAGACCATCAGCGCCGACGAGAAGCTCAAGAACGCCAAGAACCTGGCGTCGATCTTCTACCAGGCGAAGAATTTCGAGAAGTCCGAGAAATACGCCAAGCAGTGGGCGCAGGGCACCAACTCCTCCGAGGCCTACCACCTGCTGATGGCGATCTACTACTCGCAGCAGGACTGCCCGAACACGATCATCGCGCAGGAGAAGGAGAACGAGATCGACCGCGCCGGCGGCAAGGATGCTTCCGAGCAGTCACTCAAGATCCTCAACAACTGCTACTACAAGACCAACGACAAGGATCACCGCCAGAGCGTCATGGAAGAGCTGGCGCGGCGCTTCCCTAAGGCCGACTACTTCACCGACCTGCTGCAGATGTACGAGGAGCAAAAGCTCGACAAGCGCGCCAAGCTCAATCTGTACCGCTACGGCGTGATGAAGAACTGGATCTCGCGCGAGTCGCAGTTCGTCGACTACGCCGACGAGGCGCTGGACGCCGGCGCGCCGGCCGAGGCGCTCAGCGTCATCGAGGCCGCGACCGCCAAGGGCGCCTTCAAGATCATCTCGCAGACCGACCACAACGGCCGGCTGCTGGCCGCCGCCAAGCAGCAGACCGCCGAGGACAAGAAGCTGCTCGTCCAGCTCGACAAGGAAGCGCGCGCCAAGGGCAACGGCGAGGCCGACGTCAAGGTCGGGCTCGCCTACATGGGCTTCGGCGAGTACGACAAGGCCGCCGAGGCGATCGAGCGGGGCCTGACCGCCGAGCGCGTCGGCAAGGTCAAGCGCGTCGACGACTCGCAGATGATGCTGGGCATCTGCTACACCAAGCTCAATAAGCCGGAGGAGGCCAAGAAGGCCTTCACCGCGGCGCAGCAGGACCCGCGGATGGCGAAGGCGGCGACCGTCTGGCTGCAGTCGCTCTGACGAGGGCCGCTGCCGCGGCATCGGTCCGGGCGCCTGCGGCACGCCCGGCGACGCCGGGCGTCGGCCGCACCGGCTAGGTGCTTCGCGCGAGTCCCGCGAGGTAGGCCTGCGCGGTCGCGAGCGTCACGACCTCGGCGTACTTGGCGGCGAGGTCGAACAGATTCGCCTCGTGAGGCGCGCTCGCGCGGTCGCCGACCGCCTCGCGCACGACCAGCGGCACGAAGCCGTGCTGGCAGCAGTCAACCGCCGTGGCGCGCACGCAGCCGCTGGTCGAGACCCCGCCGATCAGCAAGGTGTCGACGCCGAGCGCGGTCAGCGTCGAGGCGAGCGAAGTCGCGAAGAACGCGCTTGCGTACTGCTTGGTGATCAGCGTCTCGCCGGCGGCCGGCTCGACGCCGGCCGCGAAGGCCGCGTACTCGGGGTTGCGGCCGGCCTCGAACACCGCGAGCGCCGGCAGCTTCCTCGTGAACACGCCGCCGTCGCGCCCGCCGGGCTGGTAGCAGACGTTGGTGTGCAGCACCGGGATCCCGGCCGCCCGCGCTGTGCCGAGCAGCGCGATCGCGCCGGCCAGCGCCTGGCGGCAACCGTCGCCGCCGTAGAGCGGTGAGGCCTCGAGGAAGTACGCGTTGACGAGGTCGATCAGTACCAGCGCCGGCCGCCGGCCGGGCTCAAGGCGGCTCATGAAGCCGCCGCGGGCGTAGTTCGCGGCGAGGGTCTCCTCGGCCATCAGATGACCCTGGCGGCCTTCAGGGCCGCATAGCGCTCGGCGCCGAGCGCCAGCAGCCCCTGGTAGACCTCGTCGTTGTGCTGACCGAGCGCCGGCGCCGGCGAGCGCACGCCGCCTGGCGATTCGGACAGCTTGGGCGCGACGTTCTGCATCCTGAGCTCGCCGAACTCCGGGTGCGGCGTTGTGACGATCGCCTCGCGCGCCTTGAAGTGCGGGTCCTCGAGCATCTCCGGCGCCCGGTAGATCAGGCCCGAGGGCACCGCGGTCTCCGGCCGCGCCAGTAGCGCGAGCACCTCGTGGGTGCTCATCGACCGGGTCCAGCGGCCGACGCGCGCGTCGAGCTCCGCCTGGCGGGCGCCGCGCGCGTGGTGGGTGGCGTAGTCCGGGTCCTTGGCGAGGCCGGGCTCGCCCATCGCGAGCGCGAGGCGCGCGAACACCGTGTCCTGGTTGGCGGCGATCAGCACCAGGCCGTCGCGGGTCGGGTAGACGTTCGACGGCGCCACGTTCGGCAGGATCGCGCCGGTGCGCTCGCGGATGAAGCCGCGCTGGTCGAAGTCGGTGATCAGGGACTCCATCATCGCCAGCACCGCCTCGTAGATCGCCGAGTCGACCACCTGGCCGCGGCCGGTGCGCTCGCGATAGTGCAGCGCCGAGAGCGCGCCGAGGCTCGCGAAGGTGGCGGCGAGCGAGTCGCCGATGCTGATGCCCATGCGCGACGGCGGCGTCGCCGGGTCGCCGACCACGTAGCGCAGGCCTCCCATGGCCTCGCCGATGGCGCCGAAGCCCGGATCGCGGGCCCGCGGCCCGGTCTGGCCGAAGCCGGACACCCGGATCAAGATCAGCCGCGGGTTGACCGCCGACAGCTCCTCCCAGCCGAGACCCCACTTCTCGAGGGTGCCCGGGCGGAAGTTCTCGAGCACGAAGTCGGCCTTCGCGACCAGGCTCTTGAGGAGTGCCTGGCCGTCCGGCTGGCGCAGGTCGAGCGTGATGGCCTTCTTGTTGCGCGCGACCACCGGCCACCATAGCGAGGGCTCACCTTCCTGCTGGCGGCCCCAGACCCGCATCGGGTCACCCTGGCCCGGCGGCTCGATCTTGATGATCTCGGCGCCTAGGTCGCCGAGCAGCTGGCCGCAGAAGGGCCCGGCGAGCAGCGTGCCGAGTTCAAGCACCCGCAGGTCCGACAACGGGCCGTTCTTGAAGGCAGGATCGGTCATGGCAGGGTTCCGTGTCGGGCGTGTCGCGCTGTATACAATTGCGCCGGTGCCGGGTCAAGCAAACGGCACCGAGGGCTTGGGGGTCCGGGGGATCCTGTATACAATCGGCCCGTCCACTAGCCCTTGCGTCGCGAGGACGCGCCCGTGAGCCAGCTGCCGAACACCGTCGAAATCGTCGAAGTCGGGCCGCGCGACGGCCTCCAGAATGAGCCGACGGTGATGTCGACCGCAAGCAAGGTCGAGTTCATCGGGCAGGCGCTCGCCGCCGGGTTGCGGCGCATCGAGGTCGCGAGCTTCGTCAACCCCAAGCGTGTGCCGCAGATGGCCGACGCCGAGGCGGTGCTGGCGGCACTGCCGCGGCGCGCCGACGTCCACTACGTCGGCCTGGTGCTCAACCGCCGCGGCTTCGACCGCGCGCTGGCCGCCGGCTGCACCGAGGTCGGCATGGCGGTGGTGGCGAGCAACACCTTCAACGAGCGCAACCAGGGCGTGACCACCGAGGAGTCGATCGCCAGCTGGCTCGACATCGCGCGCAGCGCGCGCGCCCTCGGGCTGCGCGCCCAGGTCACGGTGTCGACCGCCTTCGGCTGTCCCTTCGAGGGCGAGATCCCGGTCGCGCGCGTGGTCGAGATCGCGCGCCGCGTCGCCGAGGGCGGACCCTTCGAGCTCGCGCTGGCCGACACGATCGGCGTCGGCGTGCCGAGCCAGGTGACCGAGCTGGTGGGCCGGGTCCGCGAGGCGCTGCCGGGCATGGCGTTGCGCTGCCACTTCCACAATACGCGCAACACCGGGCTCGCCAACGCCTATGCCGCCGTGGCCGCCGGCGTCGCGGTGCTCGATGCCAGCATCGGCGGCATCGGCGGCTGCCCGTTCGCACCGGCGGCCACCGGCAATATTCCGACCGAGGACCTGGTCTACATGCTGGCGCGGATGGGGATCCGCACCGGCGTTGATCTCGAAGCGCTGATCGCGACCGGCCGCTGGCTCGAGGGCGAGCTCGGCCGCCCCGTGCCGGGCGCGCTGGTCAAGGCCGGCTCGTTCCCGAAGGCCGCCGCCAGCGCCTGAAGGCGCGCCGCACGGGGCCGGCACAGCGGTTGTTGAGTTCGCATCGTCACCGCGAGGGGCACGCATGAGTTATCGATTGGGCGTCGACGTGGGTGGGACCTTCACCGACCTGCTGCTGGTCAACGAATCGACCGGCCAGACCTGGACCGCCAAGGTGCCGAGCACGCCGGCGGACCAGTCGCTCGGCGTGCTGAACGGCATCGCCCGGGTGTGCGAGCGCGCCGGCATCGACGCCGAGCGCATCGACCACGTGATGCACGGCACCACGGTCGCGACCAACACCGTGCTGACCGGCACCGGCGCGCGCTGTGGGCTGGTCACCACGCAGGGCTTTCGGCAGGTGCTGCAGATCGCGCGCAGCTTCGTGCCCGGCGGCCTCGGCGGCTGGGTGATCTACAACAAGTCGCTGCCGATGGCGCCGTTGTCGTGCACGATCGAGGCCCACGAGCGCATCAGCGCCAAGGGCGAGGTGGTGCGAGCGCTCGACGAGCAGCAGCTGCGCGGCCAGCTGCACACGCTGAAGGCCAAGCGCATCGAGGCGCTGACGGTGTCGCTGGTCAATGCCTACGCCAACGACCGGCACGAGAAGCGCATCAAGGAGATCGCCCGCGAGGAGCTGCCCGGGATCCCGGTGTCGCTGTCGTCCGAGGTCGTGCCGGAGATGCAGGAATACGAGCGCACCGTGACCACGGTCGCGAACTCCTACGTGCGGCCGCGCGTGCAGAAGTACGTGCACAACCTGCAGAGCCAGCTGGCCGCCAAGAGCAAGGGCGTCAAGCTGCACATCCTGCGCTCCGACGGCGGCCTGGCCTCGGCGAAATCCTCCGAGGAGTACCCGGTCAACCTGCTGATGTCCGGCCCTGCCGGCGGCGTCACCGGCGCGCTGTGGGTCGCGGTCCAGGCGGGCTTTCGCAACCTGCTGACGGTCGACGTCGGCGGCACGTCCACCGACGTCGCGCTGATCATGAACGGCGAGCCGCGGCTGCGGCGCGAGACCACGGTCGGCGACGTCACCGTGCGCGCCTCGTCGGTCGACATCCGCACCGTCGGCGCCGGCGGCGGCTCGATCGCCCACGTGCCCGAGCTGACCAAGGCGCTGCGCGTCGGGCCGCAGTCGGCCGGTGCCGACCCCGGACCCGCGGCCTACGGCCGCGGCGGCGTCGAGCCCACCGTCACCGACGCCAACGTGGTGCTCGGCTACCTGCCCGAGTTGCAGCGCCTCGGCGGCGACATGGAGCTCGACCGCAAGCTGGCGCACGCCGCGGTGCAGAAGGTCGGCGACGCGCTCGGCAAGACCGTCAAGGACGCGGCGCTCGGCATCTACGACATCGTCAACGAGAACATGGTCGGCGCGCTCCGGCTGGTCTCGGTCGAGCAGGGCCACGACCCGCGCGACTACGCGCTGATCGCCTTCGGCGGCGCAGGTCCGCTGCACGCCAACGCGCTGTCGCGGCTGCTGGGTGCCTGGCCGTCGATCATCCCGCCTGGCCCCGGCGTGCTGTGTGCGCTCGGCGACGCGACCACGGCGGTGCGCGACGAGTCGGCGCGGACCTTCATCCGCAAGTTCGCCGACACCACGCCGCGGGAAGTGCACAAGGTGCTCGGCGAACTCGCCAGCGACGCGGCGCGCGCGCTCGAGCGCGAGAACGTGCCGCGCGCCGAGATGCGCATCGGCTACCAGGTGGACATCCGCTACCACGGCCAGGGCCTGCAGCTGACCGTCAACGTCGACCTCAAGGACCTCGACCGGCGCGGCCTCGACGCGATCGCCGAGCCCTTCGATGCCGAGCACAAGCGGCTGTTCACCTTCGTGCTGCCGCTCGAGCACGAACTCGTCAACCTGCGCGCCTTCGTGCAGGGACGCGGTATCACGATCGACCGGCCGGTGCTCGCCAAGGGCGGCCCGGATCCGAAGGCGGCGGCGGTCGGCCGGCAGAAGGCCTACATGGACGGGCGGGACTGCACCGCGACGGTCTACGACCGCGCCAGGCTCAAGGCCGGCAACCGGATCGCGGGTCCCGCGATCGTCATGGAGATGGACTCGACGACGGTGATCCTGCCGCGCCACCACGGCGTGGTGGACCGCTACGGCAACATCCTGATCTACCCGGACGGCTACCGGGCGAAGCCGGCCGCCAAGGCCGCGCCGAGGGGGACAGCCAGGGCCAAGGCCAAGGCCAAGGCCAAGGCGCCCCCGAGGCTGCGCGCCCGGTCCGCCGCCAAGCGTCGCCGTTAACCGCCTGCCGGGAGCACAGACATGCCTGCCAAGATCGTTCAGCGCAACAACAAGCCGATGAAGAAGGTGAAGGTCGATTCGGTGACGATCGACATCATCGAGAGCGCCCTCCGGAGCGCCCGCTACGAGATGGATACCGTGCTGTTCCGCACCGCGATGTCACCGGGCATCCGCGAGCAGCACGACGAGTTCCCGATGATCGCCAACCTCGAAGGCAAGATGGTCGTCGGCCAGTTCGGCTCGTTCATCCACGGCTTCATGCAGGGCTACGACGGCACGGTGGAGGAGGGCGACATCTTCTTCACCTCGGACCCGTACTCGGTCAACGGCGCGGTCAGCCACGCCAACGACTGGCTGATGCTGATGCCGATCTACAAGGACGGCCGGGTCATCGCCTGGTCGGCGATGTTCGGCCACATGACCGACATCGGCGGCAAGGTGCCGGGCTCGCTGCCGACCGACGCGCGGCAGATCTACGAGGAGGGCATCGTCGTGCCGCTCGTCAAGATCTTCAAGGGCGGCGAGCTGCAGCAGGACGTGCTGCGCATCATCCTGCACAACTGCCGCCTGCCGATGTGGAACCTGTCGGACTTCAACGCGATCACCGCGGCGCTGCGCACCGCCAACAACCGCTGCATCGAGATCTCGACGCGCTTCGGCGACGACGTCTTCTATTCGGCGATGGACGACATGCTCGAGCGCAACAAGCGCGCGATGCGCGAGCTCATCCGCCGCACCGTGCCGGAGAAGAAGCAGTACTTCGAGGACTACGTCTGCGACGATGGCATGGGCATGGGCCCGTACAAGATCGCCTGCACCATGTGGCGCGAGGCCGACACCTGCGTGTTCGACTTCGCCGGCACCGATCCGCAGTCGGTCGGCAGCATCAACTTCCTCCTCAACGAGGAGATGTTCAAGATGTTCGCCGGCGTCTACATGATCATGGTGTTCGACCCGCAGATCCTGTTCAACGACGGCTTCTACGAGCTGATGGAGGTGCGCATCCCCTCCGGCACGCTGCTGAAGCCGCTCAAGCCGGCGGCGCTGTCGTGCCGCACGCACGCGCTGGGTCGGATCTTCGACATCCTCGGCGGCCTGCTCGGCCAGGGCAATCCGGCCTTCATGTGCGCCGCCGGCTTCTCCGACAGCCCGCACTTCATGTACTCCGGCTACCGCGCCAACGGCGAGTGGTACCAGCTCTACCAGATCGGCTTCGGCGGCATCCCCGGCAAGCCCTTCGGCGACGGCCCGGACGGCCACTCGCTGTGGCCGTCGTTCACCAACGTGCCGAACGAGTTCCTGGAGAGCTACTTCCCGCTGCGCATCGAGGTCTACGAGACGATCGCCGACAGCGGCGGCCCGGGCAAGAACCGCGGCGGCAACGCGCTGCGGATCGGCTACTGCTTCCTCGAGCCCGGCGAGATCTCGATTCACGACGACCGCTGGCTGACCTACCCGTGGGGCGTCAACGGCGGCCTGCCCGGCCAGCGCAGCCAGAAGCTGCTGAAGCGCGCCAACGGCAGCGAAGAGCTGCTGCCGTCGAAGTGCGACCGCGTCAAGGTGGAGGTCGGCGATCTGCTGTACTTTGACACCTGGGGCGGCGGCGGCTGCGGTGACCCGCTCGAGCGCGAGTCCGAGAAGGTGGCCTTCGACGTCGAGGCCGGCCTCGTGAGCGTCGCCGGCGCGCAGCGCTACGGCGTCGTCATCAATGCCGACGGCAGCGTCGACGAGCCCGCGACCCGGGCGCTGCGCGCGCGCATGGCCAAGGATCGCGGCGCGGTAGAGCTGTTCGACCGCGGCTTCGATACTATCGACGCCCTCAAGGCGCGCTGCCGGGCTGAGACCTCGCTGCCGCCGCCGGCGCAGCCGCAGTTCACGAAGTGGGCGCGGTCGAAGGCGGCGCGCAGCGCCTGATGCCGGGCTGCCGCCGTCGCTGGGCGACGGCGCAGATGACCAGTCGAAGCTAACGGAGCACAGCGGTGCGCGCAGTCGACAAGGCCTACGAGGCGGTGCGGGGCGGGATCCTCGCCGGCCGCTTCGCGCCCGCGAGCCGCATCACCGAACAGGAGGTTGCGGCCGCGGCCGGCGTCAGCCGCACGCCGGCGCGCGAGGCGCTGCGACGCCTGCACTCCGAGGGGCTGGTCAACTTCACGCCGAACCAGGGCGCGGTGGTCACCGAGTGGTCCACCAGCGACCTCGACGAGATCTTCGACCTGCGCGCGCTGCTCGAATCGCACGGTGTCGCGCGCGCCGCGACGCTCGCCAGCGACGCCGAGGTCGCGGCGCTCAAGCAGCTCGCCGAGGAGCAGCTTGCTGAGGCCCGCGACCGGCGCGACGGCTACCTAGACCGTATCGCCGTGCTCAACAGCCGTTTCCATCGCCGCCTGCAGGAGGCGGCCGGCAGCCCGCGGCTGATGCGCGCGTTGGCCGCACTGCTGGAGGCGCCGCTGGTCATGAAGACCTTCCTCAACTACAGCGCCGAGGACCTGATGCGCAGCGCCGCGCACCACCTCGAGCTCGTGCAGGCGCTCGAGGCGCGCGACGCCGAGTGGGCCGCCTCGGTCATGCGCTCGCACATCCTCGCCGCCAAGCGCACCCTGCGGCCCTGAGCTGCGGCGAGCCGGCGCCACGTTAAGTTCCTTTCATCTGGTCGGCGTCGGTCACATTCCGGCGTTTCCGACCTTGTGAGCCGCACGGCCGCCCGGCGATGCTCGAAGCCGCAACCCCGGGCTGCCCCGCGGCCGGCCGGCGAAACCTCAAGGAGCCCACCGTGACTGACTCAGGACTCGTTCGACTGCTCGCGATCACCACGCTAGCCGCGTCACTTTGCGGCTGCGTCGTGGAATCCTCGGTCCGGGTGCCGGAACCGGTGGCCGTCGTGCGGGTTGAGGTCGCGCCGCCGCCGCTGCCCGTCTACGAGCAGCCGCCGTGCCCTGATGAGGGCTACCTGTGGGCGCCGGGCTACTGGCACTGGGGGCCCGGAGGCTACTTCTGGGTGCCGGGCACCTGGGTGCAGCCGCCGCGTGTCGGCGTGCTGTGGACGCCGGGTTACTGGGGCTACGTCGGCGGTGGCTTCGTGTTCCACGAGGGTTACTGGGGCCCGCGCATCGGCTACTACGGTGGCATCAACTACGGCGGCGGCTACGTCGGCGCCGGCTATGCCGGCGGCCGCTGGGTGAACAACCAGTTTCACTACAACGCCGCCGTCTCGAACGTCAACGTCACCAACGTTCACAACGTCTACCGCGAGACGGTGGTCAACAACGTGACGATCGTGAACAACACGACGGTCAACAACACGACGATTAACAACACGCGCGTGAGCCAGGTCAGCTACGCCGGCGGGCCGGGCGGCACGGCCGCCGCGCCGAGCGCGGCGGAGCTTGCCGCCGAGCGCAGCCCGCACGTGCAGCCGACCAGCTCGCAGCTTCAGCACCGCGACGATGCCCGTGCCAACCCGGCGCTGTTCGCCGCCCGCAACCAGGGTCACCCGCCGATCGCCGCGACGCCGCGGCCGAGCGCGTTCACGGCGCCGCAGGCGACGCCGGCCCACGGTGCCGCGTTGCCGCCGGCGGCAACGGCGCCGCGCGCGGAGGAGCGGGCGCACGCGGTCCAGCCGTCAGCGGCGGCGCCGACGCACCCGCTGCCGGCTGAAGCCGCCCCCGTGGCCCAGCCCGCGCCGCGCTCGCCGGCCGGCGTGACGCACGAGTTCCACCGCGAGGCCGCGCCGGCACCGCGGACGGCTGAGTCCCCCGCGCCGCCGCCGCCGCAGAAGGCGCAGCCGCAGCCGCAGCAGAAAGCGCAGCCGCAGCCGCAGCAGAAGGCGCAACCGCAGCCCAAGCCGCAGGACAAGGAGCAGAAGAAGCGCAACCGCGACCAGGAGAAGGACAAGGAGGACCGCCGCTGAGCGGCAGCGCGCGATCCTCGCGCCGCGGTCGCCGCAACCGCTAGAATCCCCCTTCGCTTCAGCAACGCTTCGCGCAAGGCAAGGGGGATAGAGCCATGACGATCAAGGTGGGCGATCGCATTCCGTCGGCGACACTCAAGCACATGACCAAGGACGGGCCCGCGAACGTCAAGACCGACGAGCTGTTCAAGGGCAAGACGGTGGTGCTGTTCTCGGTGCCGGGGGCGTTCACACCGACCTGCCACGCCAAGCACCTGCCGGGTTTCGTGCAGAACATCGATGCGCTCAAGGCCAAGGGGGTCGACACGATCGCCTGCCTTGCGGTCAACGACGTGTTCGTGATGAGCGCGTGGGGCAAGGCGAGCAACGTCGACGACAAGGTGCTGATGCTGGCCGACGGCAACGCCGATTTCACCAAGGCGCTCGGCCTCGAGCTGGACGCCAGCGGCTTTGGCATGGGCACGCGCGGCAAGCGCTTCGCGCTGGTCGCCAAGGACGGCGTCGTCACGCAGCTCAACGTCGAGAGTGCCGGCGAGTTCCGCGTCAGCGCTGCCGAGTTCGTGCTCGGCCAGCTGTGAGCGCAGTGCGGTCTGCGCGCGGCACCTCACGGCGTCGCGCCGGGCCCGCACCGTGAGCCCGATGAGCGGCCTCATCACGGGTTTGTACGCCGCGCTGATCGCGCTGCTCGTGGTCGCGCTCGCGGCACGGGTGGTGCGGCTGCGGATGCGGCTGCGCATCGGCATCGGCGACGGCGGACACCCCGAGCTCGGCCGCGCGATCCGCGCGCACGGCAACCTGATCGAGCACGCGCCGCTGCTGCTGTTGCTGCTGCTGATCGCCGAGCTCAGCCACGCGCTGCCGGCCGGCGGCCTGCATGCTGCGGGGCTCGTCATCCTGCTCGGCCGTGCTTTGCATGCCTTCGGCCTCAGCCGCAGTGCCGGCACCTCACCCGGCCGCTTCCTCGGCACGGTGCTCACCTGGGTCGCCTTTCTCGGCCTCGCGCTCGCGCTGATCGGCCGCGCGCTGGCAGTCGGCTAGTCGCGGTCCGCGGCGAAGCGGCGCGGCACCACCGCGCCACATCCTGCGCTCTGATCTCGAAACTACTTGAAGAGTTTCGGTCGGTATTTAGCTTTTATTTTCAGTCGATTACATCAACTATCAAAACTATATCGCAGGAGTTGACGAGCGCGCCGCCGCGGTGACGGCAGCGCGCAGCGACTTCGTCGGCGCTACTTGGCGAGGCTCTTCTGCAATTCCGGCACGATCTGGAACAGATCGCCGACGAGGCCCAAGTCGGCCACCTCGAAGATCGGCGCCTCGCCATCCTTGTTGATGGCGACGATCGTCTTCGCGTCCTTGATCCCGGTCAGGTGCTGGATCGCACCGGAGATCCCGATCGCAACGTACAGCTCCGGCGCGATGATCTTGCCGGTCTGGCCGACCTGCAGCTCATTGGGCGCGTAGCCGGCGTCGACCGCCGCGCGCGAGGCGCCGACCGCGGCGCCCATGACCTCGGCGAGCTTGAAGATCAGCTCGAAGTTCTCCTTGCTGGCGAGCGCGCGACCGCCGGAGACGACCTTCGGCGCCGAGGCGAGGTCCGGCCGGTCGGAGGAGGCGGCGCTGACCGACACGAAGCGCGTGTGCGAGGGCACCGCGGCGCTCACCGTCACGGCGCTGATCGCGGCCGAGCCGCCGCCGCCGGCTGCCTCGAAGGACGCGGTGCGCACCGTCGCGACCAGCTTGCGGTCCGCAGGGGCCTCGAGCGTGACGAGCGCGTTGCCGGCGTAGGTCGGGCGCTTGAACTTGTAGGCCCCTTCCACCGACATGGCGTCGGAGATCTGCGGCACGCCGAGCAATGCCGCCACGCGCGGCATCAGGTCCTTGCCGAAGGCGGTCGAGGCGCCGAAGACATGGGTGTAGTCGCGGGCGAGCTCGACGATCTGCGGCGCGAGCACCGCCGCGAGCGGGTGCGCATTGTGGGGCGCGGCGACCGTGATGACCTTGGCGACGCCGGCCAGCGCCGCCGCCTGGCTGGCCACGGCCGCCGGGTCCGCGGCGAGCACGGCGATGGTGATCTCGGCGCCAGGAACCTGCCGCGCGCAGCTCACGCAACGGGCGGTGGCCTGGTTCAGCTTTTGGCCGTCGTGTTCGGCGATGACGAGGATCTTGCTCATCAGACGAGCCCCTTCTTCTTGAGCGCGTCGACCAGTTCGGCGACGTCCTTGACCATAATGCCCTTCGAGCGCGGTTTCGGCGGCTCCGTCAGTACCGGCTTGAGGCCGGGCTCGGCGCTGATGCCGAGCGAGCTCAGCTCGATGACGTCCAGCGGCTTTTTCTTGGCCTTCATGATGTCCGGCAGCTTCACGTAGCGCGGCTCGTTGAGCCGCAGGTCCGCGCTGATGACGGCCGGCAGGTCGATCTCGATGGTCTCGAGGCCGGCGTCCACCTCGCGCACGATCGTGGCCGTGCCGCCCTTGATCTCGACCTTGGAGCAGAACGTCGCCTGCGGCCGGTCCCAGAGCGCGGCGAGCATCGGCGCGGTCTGGGCCGCGTCGTCGTCGATCGCCTGCTTGCCGACGATCACCAGGTCGGCGTTCTCCTTGCGCACGATCGCGAGCAGCGCCTGCGCTGCCGTCAGCGGCTCGATCACCTGGTCGGTCTTGACCAGGATCGCGCGGTCCGCGCCCATCGCGAGGGCGGTGCGCAGCTGCTGCTGGGCGTCGTCGGGGCCGATGCTGACGGCGACCACTTCGCTGGCCTCGCCGCGCTCGCGGATCCGAAGCGCCTCCTCGAGCGCGATCTCGTCGAACGGATTGACGCTCATCTTGACGCCATCGGTGATGACGCCGGAGCCGTCGGGCTTGACCCGGACCCGGACGTTGTAGTCGACGACCCGTTTCACCCCGACCAGAATCTTGCGCATGCGATGAAGCTCCGCGAACGGCTTTTTTTGCGTCGCGGCACGCTATGCAAAACGCCCTCAGGTGTCAATCCAGAACTGCCTCCGCCAGCCCCCGCAAATGCCGGGGCCGCCACCGCCGCCGGGCAGAGCAGGCAGCCGGCGCGGCGGCGGCGGCGCGCCGCCCGCGCCGGGGCCCTTTACTGCGCTGCAGCTTTACGCTGCCGGGGAGCCGATGCTAGCTTCCCGCGCCAGTCGTAAATCGCTCCGCCGCCAACGACAACTACAAGGCGGGGCGCGAGGGGAGCGCCGGTCGGTCCTAGAGGCCTGATAGGTGCATGACGAAAGCGGTGCCCCGGAGGCCGCTTTCTTTTTTTTGGGCACCGGGCGTGCCGCTCCATCGCCTGCCGCGTTGCCTTGTCCGCGAGCCCTCTCCTAGACTCGCCGCAACCGATTGCGCGTTTCCAGACCCGTTTGCAGGCCCGCCGTGCGTTCGCAGCTGCCCTTCGTCCGCTCTTCGCGACCCCCGGCAACCTCACCGGCCGGGCGCCGCGCTTGCTGAGGTACGCCCTCGGCAGGCTGCTCGGCACCGTGCCGACGCTGTTCGCGGTGATTACGCTCGCGTTCCTGCTGGTGCGGCTCGCGCCGGGCGGACCCTTTGACCAGGAGCAGACGCTGGCGCCGGAGGTCAAGGCCAACCTGGACCGCGCCTATGGCCTCGACCGCCCGCTCCCTGAGCAGTACCTGCGCTACCTGCGCGGCCTCGCGCACGGTGACCTCGGACCCTCGATGCGGCTCAGGGACTTCACGGTCAACGAGCTGATCGCGGTCGGCCTACCGGTCAGCTTGACGCTCGGCGGGCTCGCGCTGCTGCTCGCGGTCGGCGCCGGCATCCCGCTCGGCGTCCTCGCGGCGCTGCGGCGCCACCGGGCCGCCGATCACCTGCTGATGGGCCTCGCGGTCGCCGGCATCGCGATCCCGGCCTACGTGACCGCACCGCTGTTCGCGCTCTGGTTCGGCATCCACCTGCGCTGGCTGCCGGTGGCCGGCTGGGAGCCCGGCCGCCCGTCGGACCTCGTCCTGCCGGTCGTCGCGCTCGCGCTGCCGACGCTGGCCTACCTCGTGCGCCTGGTGCGCGCGAGCGTCCTCGAGGTGCTGTCGCAGCCGCACGTGCGCACCGCCGAGGCCAAGGGGCTGTCGCCGGCCGTCATCCTGCTGCGGCACGTGCTGCCGCCGGCGCTGTCGCCGGTGCTCGGTTACCTCGGGCCTGCGGCCGCGGCCATCCTCACCGGCTCGCTGGTGGTCGAGACCGTGTTCGGCTTGCCGGGTATGGGCCGCTTCCTGGTGCAGGGCGCCCTCAATCGCGACTACACGCTCGTCATGGGCAAGGTGATCGTCTACGCGGTGCTCGTGATCGGCCTCAACCTCGTGGTCGACCTGCTGCAGGGGCTCGTCGATCCGCGCCTGCGCTACCCGAGGCGCGCGTGAGACTCGCCTGGCCTGCACGCGCGGCGCTGGTCGTGCTCGGCGTCGTGCTCGCGCTCGCGCTGCTCGGGCCGCTGGCGAGCCCCTGGCACGCCGAGCAGCTCGACTGGCAGCGTATGGCGGTTGCCCCTGGCCTCGATGGCGCCCACTGGCTCGGCACCGACCGGCTGGGTCGCGACCTGTTCGTGCGCAGCCTCGAGGGCGTGCGCGTCTCGCTCGCGATCGCCGGCCTCGCGACGCTCGTCAGCCTGGTGCTCGGCGTCGGCTATGGGGCGATCGCCGGCTACGCCGGCGGGCGCGTTGACGCGCTGATGATGCGCGCGGTGGACGTCTTCTACTCGCTGCCGTACGTGTTCTTCGTGATCCTGCTGACGGTGGTGCTCGAGCGCCGGCCGGCGACCGTGTTCCTCGCGATCGGCGCGGTCGGCTGGCTGACGATGGCGCGCGTGGTGCGCGGCGAGACGCGGCGGCTGCGGGAACGCGAGTTCATCGAGGCCGCGGTCGCAGCCGGCGTGCCGGCGCCGACGATCCTGTGGCGGCACGTCGTGCCGAACCTCGCCGGGCCGGTGCTCGTCTACGCGACCCTGACGGTGCCCGGGCTGATCCTGCTCGAGAGCTTCCTCTCGTTCCTCGGCCTCGGCGTCCAGGAGCCGGCGGCGAGCCTTGGCAACCTGCTCGCGCAGGGCGCGCAGGAGATGGAGGCGGCGCCGTGGATGCTGCTGGTGCCGTGCAGCTTCCTGATCGCGACCGTGCTCGCGCTCGGCTTCCTCGGCGAGGGCCTGCGCGATGCGCTCGATCCGCATGAGCTCTGAGGCGCCGCTGCTGGCGATCGAGGCGCTCGCAATCGAGTTCGCGGGCGCCGCCGCGCCGCTGCGCGCGGTCGATGGCGTGTCGCTCGCGCTGTGGCCGGGCCGCAGCCTCGGCCTGGTCGGCGAGTCCGGCGCCGGCAAGAGCCAGCTGGCGCTCGCGGTGCCGGGGCTGACGCCGCGCCAGGCGCGCCTCACCGGCAGCATCCGCCTGGCCGGCGAGGAACTCGTCGGCGCGGCGCCGGCGCGGCTGCGGCGCCTGCGCGGCGCTCGCATCGGCACCGTGTTCCAGGACCCGTCGACGGCGCTCGCGCCGCACCTGACGATCGGCACGCAGCTGACCGAGGTGCTCGCGGCACACGCGCAGGCGCACGGCGCCGCGGCCCGGCGCGCGGCGCTTGCGATGCTCGAGCGGGTGCGGCTGCCGGACGCCGTGACGCGCCTCGGCCAGTACCCGCACGAGCTCTCTGGCGGCCTGCGCCAGCGCGTGATGCTGGCGATCGCGCTGATCGCGCGACCGGCGCTGGTGATCGCCGACGAGCCGACCACCGCGCTTGACGTGACGGTGGAGGCGGGGATCCTCGAGCTGCTCGCCGAGCTGGTGCGTGGCGAGGGCACGGCGCTGCTGCTCGTCAGCCACGACCTCGCCGTGGTGGCCGGGCTCTGCGACGAGATCGCGGTCATGTACGCCGGGCGGATCGTCGAGTCGGGGCCTGCCCGCGCGGTGCTGACGGCACCGGCGCATCCCTACACGGCGGGCCTGCTCGCGGCGCGGCTGACGCTCGACAGTCCGCTGGATGTGCCGGTCGCAGCGATCCCCGGCAACCCGCCGGGTGCCGGGCCGCGGCCGGCCGGTTGCGGCTTCGCGCCGCGCTGCGCGCGCGCGCTCGAGCGCTGCCGTCAGGAAGTGCCGCTGCTGCTGGCGCGCGATCACGGCCAGGTGGCCTGTTACGCGCCGCTCGCGCCGGCTGAGCGGCCGTGACCGCGCTCGCCGCCCTCGAGCAGCTGGTGGTCGAGTTCCGCGGCGGCGGCCGCGTGCTGCGTGCGCTCGATGAGGTGAGCCTCGTGATCGCGCCGGGCGAGTCGCTCGGCGTGGTCGGCGAGTCCGGCTCCGGCAAGTCGACGCTGGCGCGCGCGCTGCTCGGGCTGGTCGCCGCGGACCGCGGCCGGGTGCTGTTCGGCGGTGCCGATCTCGCGACGCTCGGCGGCGCCGAGCTGCGGCGCCTGCGCCGCCGCATGGCCATCATCTTCCAGAACCCGGCGGCGAGCTTCGACCCGCGCCAAACCATCGGCGACTCGGTCGGCGAGCCGCTCGCGGTGCACGAGCCGGCGCTGGCGCGCGCCGCGCGCCGCGCGCGGGTGGCGGCGCTGCTCGAGCGCACCGGTCTTGACCCGGCGCTGGCCGCGCGGCGACCGCACGAGCTGTCCGGCGGGCCGTGCCAGCGCGCCGCGATCGCGCGCGCCATGATCGCCTCGCCGCAGCTCGTGGTCTGCGACGAGGCGGTGAGCGCGCTCGACGTGTCGGTGCAGGCGCAGATCGTCAACCTGCTGCTCGAGCTCAGGCGCGAGAACGGCGTCGCGTTGCTGTTCATCAGCCACAACCTCGCGGTCGTGCGCCGGCTCGCGAGCCGGGTGCTCGTGCTCTACCGCGGCCGCGTCGTCGAGGTCGCGCCGCGCGAGGCGCTCTACGCCGCGCCGCGCCATCCCTACACGCGGCTGCTGCTCGACTCGGTGCCATCGCTCGTGCCGGCGGCAAGCCAGGCGCCGCGCGTCCCGCCGGAGACCGCCTCGCCGTTCGCGCGCGACCGCGGCTGCGCGTTCGTCGCGCGCTGCCCGTTCGCGATCAGGCGCTGCGCCGAGGTGGCGCCGCCGCTCGAGACGGTGGCGCCCGGGCAGGCGGTGGCCTGCCTGCGCTGGCGTGAGGGTGTCGCGACGCGCTGCGCCTGAGCGGCCGCTCCCGCGCGCAAGCTGCCGGCGCGCGGCGCGCGCTGCTCCTTGGGCCGCGCCGGGATCTTCGGCGCGGCCTCGCATTCGGCGAGCGGAGCAGTTAATTTGGCCCGGCGCCGCCGGGGCGCCGACCGCCGAGGCTGCGCGTGGGACCGCTCGAAGGAATCAAGGTACTCGACCTCAGCCGCGTGCTCGCCGGGCCGTGGGCCACCCAGGCGCTCGCCGACTTCGGCGCGACGGTCTACAAGGTCGAGAAGCCCGGCAGCGGCGACGACACCCGCGGCTGGGGCCCGCCGTGGCTCAAGGATGGCGATGGCCGCGACTCAGGGGAGTCGGCGTACTACCTGTCCGCCAACCGCGGCAAGCACTCGCTCGCGATCGACATGGCGAGCGCCGACGGCCAGGCGCTGATCCGCGGGCTGGCGGCGCGCGCGGACGTGCTGGTCGAGAACTTCAAGGTCGGCGGCCTCGCGCGCTACGGCCTCGGCTACGCGGACCTCGCGGCGGCCAACCCGCGCCTCATCTACTGCTCGATCTCCGCCTTCGGCCAGGACGGGCCTGACGCGCACGGCGCAGGCTACGACCTGATGATCCAGGGCATGGGCGGCCTGATGAGCATCACCGGGGTCCCGGACGGCGAGCCCGGTGGCGGCCCGGTGCGGGTCGGCGTCGCCGCCGTCGACGTCATGACCGGCATGTACGCGCTATCGGCGATCAACGCTGCGCTCTACGAGCGCACGCGCTCGGGATGCGGCCAGTACATCGACCTCGCGCTGCTGGACACGCAGGTGGCCTGGCTCGCCAACCAGAGCCTCAACTACCTCGTTTCCGGCCGTTCGCCGCAGCGCCAGGGTACCGCGCACCCGAACATCGTCCCGTACCAGGCCTTCGCGACCGCCGACGGTCACCTGATGCTGGCGATCGGCAACGACCGCCAGTTCGCGACCTTCGTCGGGCTGGTCGGCCGGGCGGAGCTCGCGACCGACCCGCGCTTCGCGACCAACACCGCCCGCGTCGCGAACCGCGTTGAGCTGGTGCCGATCGTCGGCGCCGTGCTCGCCACGCGCGGCACGCGCGAATGGATCTCGTTGCTGGCGCCGGCGGCGGTCCCCTGCGGGCCGATCAACGACATCGAGGCGGTGTTCGCCGAGCCGCAGGTGCGCCACCGCCAGATGCGCTTCGACCTGCCGCACTCGCTTGGCGGACAGGTGCCGCAGGTCCGCAACCCGGTCCGCTACTCGCGGACCGCGCTCGACTACCGCCGGCCGCCGCCGCTGCTCGGCGAGCACACCGACGCGGTGCTCGGCGCCGAACTCGGCCTCGGCGCCGCCGAGCTCGCCGCGCTGCGGGCGCGCGGCGCGATCGGCTGACCGGCGGCGGGGCCTGCGTTATCCTCTGCCCATGACCAACGCGACCATCCGCGCCAGTACCGCGCTCTCGGGCGTGCGCTACGAAATCCGCGGCCAGCTCGCGCGCCGCGCGCACGAGATGGAGCGGCTCGGCTACGACGTCATCTCGCTGAACATCGGCAACCCCGGCGCCTTCGGCTTTCGCACGCCGGAGACCATGCGGCTCGCGATGATCGAGAACCTGCGGGCGGCCGAGGGCTACGTGCACCAGAAGGGGATCTTCCCGGCGCGTGAGGCGGTCGTCATGCAGCAGCAGGAGCGCGGCCTGCGCAACGTGACTGTCGAGGACGTGTTCATAGGCAACGGCGTCTCCGAGCTCATCGACCTGGTACTGCGAGCCCTGCTCGAGGACGGCGACGAGGTGCTGGTGCCGAGCCCGGACTATCCGCTGTGGAGCGCGGCCACGATCCTCAACCGCGGCCGGGCGGTCCACTATCCGTGCCGCGCCAGCCACGGCTGGACCCCGGATCCCGAGGAGATCGAGCGGCTCCTGACGCGCCGCACGCGTGCGATCGTCGTCATCAATCCCAACAACCCGACCGGCGCGGTGTACCCGCGCGAGGTGCTCGCCGCGATCGCGCGCCT
>JANYAE010000091.1 GCA_025355105.1 Pseudomonadota bacterium
ACCTGGTGCTGCGGGCGCTGCTCAACGACGGCGACGAAGTGCTGGTGCCGAGCCCGGACTATCCGCTGTGGACCGCGGCGACCAACCTCAATCGCGGCCGCGCGGTTCACTACCCGTGCCACGCCGGCAACGGCTGGATGCCGGATCCGGAGGAGCTCGAGCAGCTGATCAGCCGGCGCACGCGCGCGATCGTGATCATCAATCCCAACAACCCCACCGGCGCGGTCTACAGCCGCGAGGTGCTCGAGCGGCTCGCCGCGCTCGCCGAGCGGCACCGCCTGGTGGTGCTGGCCGACGAGATCTACGATCAGATGACCTACGACGAGGCGCGCTTCGTGCCGATGGCGACGCTGGTCAAGGGCACGCTGTGCTGCACGCTGTCGGGACTGTCGAAGATCTACCGCGCCTGCGGCTACCGGGTCGGCTGGGCGGTGTTCTCCGGCGAGCGCGAGGGGGCGGCGGAGTACCTGCAGGGACTCGAGCTGCTGAGTTCGCTGCGCCTGTGCAGCAACGTGCCGGGTCAGTGGGCGGTGCAGACCGCGCTCGGCGGCTACCAGTCGATCCGCGACCTGGTGCGCCCGGGCGGGCGCCTGTACGCGTCGCGCCAGGCGATCGTCGCAGCGGTCGCGGCCAGCCGCTACCTCGAGCTGGTCACACCGAGCGGCTCGATGTACGCCTTCGTCGGCGTGCGGCGCGGGCTGCTGCCGGACTTCGACGACCAGTCCTTCGCGATGGACCTGCTCGAGCACAAGCACGTGGTGGTCGCGCCCGGCGTCAGCTTCAACGCGCCGTACAACAGCCACTTTCGCGTCACGCTGCTGCCCGAACCGGTGGTGCTCGCCGACGTCTTCGGCCGGATCGAGGCGCAGCTCGACGTCTACGCCGCCACGACCGCGGGCCGCGCGGCCGCCGCGCCGCTCAAGGTCGTGGCCAAGGGCTAAGTGCACGGCACCGAACGCCACCGTGCGTTGCTCGACGCGGGCGGCGAGCTCGTCACCGCGACGTCACGCCAGGCGCGCGCGCTGTCGGTGGCCTTCGGCCGCGCGGCGGCCGAGCGCGGTCCCGGCGTCTGGGCGACACCGCGGATCACGCCCTACGGCGCCTGGCTCGAGCGCGAGGTCCGCGCCTTCGACGACCGGCCGCCGATCCTCGGCGGGTACGCGGCGCTGCGCCTCTGGCAGCTGATCGTCGAGGACAGCCCCGCGGGCGCCACGCTGGTCAGCGCCGAGGCCACCGCGGCCGAGGCCGCGCGCGCCTGGGCGCTCGCTCACGAGTGGCGGCTGCCGTTCGACGAGCTCGCGCCGGCGACGCCGGAGGAGAGCGCATTTCGCGACTGGGCGCTCGAGTTCGAGCGCCGCACCGCGGTCGACGGCGCGCTCGATGCGGCACGACTGCCGGCGTGGCTCGCGGCGCGGCTCGGCGCCGGCGCGGCGCGCGCGCCGCTCGGCTTCCACGGTTTCGCGCAGTTGACGCCGTCGCGGGCACGGCTCGCGGCGGCGCTCGGCGCGGCCGGCGCCGCGGCTGAGGAACTGGCGCTCGCCGGCGGCCCGGCGCGCCTCGCGCGCTTCGACGCGGCCTCGTCGCAAGCGGAGAGCGAGGCGATCGCCGCCTGGCTCGCGGCGCGCCTCGGCGCCGACCCGAGCGCGCGACTGATCGTGATCGTGCCGGATCTCGGCGCGCGCGCCGCCGAGCTGCGGCGCCTCCTCGACGACCGCCTGGCGCCGCAGCTGCTCGTGCCAGGCGCCGCGGACGGGCGCCCGTACGCGTTTAGCGCCGCGGTGCGGCTCGCCGATCACGCAGTCGCCGACACCGCGCTCGGACTGATCGGACTCGGCGCCGCGGAGGTGGAGGTCCTCGCGCTCGGCCGCCTGCTGCGCTCGCCGTACCTGCCCGGCGACGCCGAAGCGCCGGCACGGCGCGCGCGCCTGGACGCGGAACTGCGCCGCCTGGCGCTGCGCGTCCTGCCGGCTGCCGGCCTCGCCAGCCGTCTGCGCAGCGGCCGCACCGCCGACGCCGAGTTCGCGCTGCGGGTTGAGGCCACGCGCGCAGCGCTCAGCCTGCGCGGCCGGCGCAGCGCGGCCGAGTGGGCCGAGGCCATGCAGCGGGCGCTGCGCGCCGCCGGCTGGCCGCAGGGACGCGCGCTCGGCGCACAGGAGTACGCGGCGGCGGTGGCGGTCAGCGAGGCGCTCGCGGCGCTCGGCGGCCTGGCGGCGGTGCTGCCGCCGCTCGACTATCCGGCCGCGCGCGCGGAACTGCGCGCGCTGCTGCAGGCCACCGTCGTGCAGCCGGACCCGGGCGAGGCGCCGGTGCTCGTGCTCGAGCGCCTCGAGGACCCGGCCTTGCCGGCTGACGGCCTGTGGGTCGCGGGCTTGAGCGCCGAACGATTCCCGGGCAGCGCGCAGCCGACGCCGTTC
>JANYAE010000039.1 GCA_025355105.1 Pseudomonadota bacterium
CCCCGCCCGAAGACGGCGTCGCTGCCGGAGCCTCGCTTCCCGTTCCGACTTGCCCATGTCTCGCCTCGCCAACATTGCCTATCATGTTGGACAGCGAAATCCGAGACAAGTTGCAAGTTATTTATGCAAGTCTCAATAGAAACTGAAAGCCCCTCCGTCCATCCGGCCGTGCCGTGCCGTGCCGTGCCGTGCCGTGCCGTCGCCGGCGCCGGCGCACGCTGCGGATCGTGGCACACGAGCAGGAGGTGTCAACCCGGACGGTCCGTGCGTCGGCCGCGCGAGCCGAAGCGCGCCGGCCGCGAGCGGACCGTCTAGCTCAGCTCGCGCAGCCACGCTGACGTCCGCTGCAGCCCCTCCTGCAGGATCGCCGCACTGTTGGCGTAGCCGATCCGCACGCAATGCTCAAGGTCGAAGGTGCTGCCCGGCGTCAACAGGACGCCGGTGTCGCGCAGCAAGCGCACGCAGAAGTCCCGCGACGGGATGTCGAATGAGTAGTGCAGCAGCGCGATGGTGCCGGCCTTCGGCCTGACGTAGGACAAGCGGTCCTGTGACAGCATCCAGCGATCGAGCGTCGCGAGGTTCTCGCGCACGATGCGCCGGCTCCTGGCCAGGATGCGGTCGCGGTGCTCCAGAGCGATGGACGACAGCAGGTCATCGATCATCCCGACGCTGATCGTATTGTAGTCACGGTGGATCTCGACAGCGCGCAACACTTCCGCTGGTCCGCAGATCCAGCCGAGACGGAGGCCGGCCAGCGAGAAGGCCTTGGACATGCTGCCGATGCTGATGCCCCGCCGGTAGAGGTCGGCGACCGACGGCGTCAGTTCGTCGCCGACCTGGGTCGTGCCGCGGTAGACCTCGTCGCTCAGCACGTAGGCACCGGCGCCTTCGGCGATGCGCACGACCTCGGCGAGCATGGCGGGATCCATCAGCGATCCGGTGGGATTGTTCGGGTTCGTGAACGTGATCAGTTTCGTTCCCGGCGTGACCAGGCGGCGCAGTTCCGCGAGGTCCGGCAGGTAGCCGTCCTCGGCGCGAAGCGACAGGCGTTGCACGTCGGCGCCGAGACTCTCGGGCAGCGAGTAGTGCTGCTGGTAGGTTGGCAGGATCGACACCACGCGGTCGCCGGCCGCGACGAGGGCCTGGAAGACCAGCGCGTTCGCGCCGATCGCGCCGTGCGCGACGAGTACGTTGCCGGGTGTCTGCATGGCGTACAGCTTCGAGACGGCCGTCCGCAGCCGGTCGCTGCCCTCGATCGCGCCGTAGGTCATCTTGAGCGGCAGCAACGCCTCGAGGAACCGCTGTCGCTCGCCGGTCATCTCCAGCAATTCGCCTATCGTCAGCGACGCGACGCACGTCTCGGCAAGGTTGTAGCGGCAAGTCGTCTCGAATTCGTTCATCCACTGTTCGACCGCGAAGGGCGTGATCTGCATGCCGAGGCCTCTGTCGATGTGCGGCTCCCGGTGCGGGAGCCCTGGGTTCGGTGGCCCGACGAAGGGCGATCGCCGGGCCGGAAAGTCTACGCGATCGTCCGATCCGGGTAGAGTGGCAGGCGCCGGCCGGCGCAGGGCCGGCGAGCCCTGCGGCCTCGAGGAACGTTCATGTTGACGCTACGGATTCCACCGCCGATCTGGACGCTGCTCAGCGGCACGACGATGTGGCTCCTGGATCGCTTCCTGCCGGTCGTCGCGCTGTGGGGCGCGCCGTGGAGTCGCCTCGGCTGGTACCTGATGGCGGTTGCCGTGCTGCCCGTGCTCGCGGCGGCGTCGCTGTTCAAGCGCGCGCAGACGACGATCAACCCACTCGATCCGCGCAAGACCACGGCGCTCGTCACCGGCGGCATCTACCGGTGGTCGCGCAATCCGATGTATCTCGGCTTGCTGCTGCTGCTGGCCGGCTGGGCCATCCACCTCGGCACCCTGAGCCCGTTCGCGGTGCCGCCGCTGTTCGCGCTGATCCTCGCCCGGCTCCAGATCCTTCCCGAGGAGCGTGCCCTGCGGGAGCGCTTCGGCGACGACTACGAACGGTACTGCCGCACCGTCGGCCGCTGGCTGGGCCGCAGCCGCTGAGTGCCGCGGTCGCCTAAGCCGCGCGCGGGTGGGTCGGCGCCGCCACCGCGGTGGCACCTGCCGCGTTGCCGCCGACGAGGTGCACGATCAGTGCGACGGCGGCCATGGCCCACACGATCACCGCGCTTGAGGGCAGGTCGGTCGCGGCGGACACAGCGAGGCCGATGACGTAGCTCGCGATCACCAGCCCGTAGCCGACCGTCAGCTGGCGCTTCGCCCGGTAACGGTAGGTCGCGACGGCCGGCACGATCAGGCTCGTGAACACGAGGTAGACGCCGACCAGCTGCACGGACACGGTCACCATGACCGCGAACAGGATGTAGAAGCCGATGCGGCCGATCCGCTCGCGCCAGCGGAACCACACCACCAGGAAGAACGCAGTAAGGATCGCGGCGCGGATCAGCTGCTGGGCCGAGACCCAGAGAATCTGGCCGGCAAGCAGGTCCTTGAGATCCTCGCCGCCATGCGGATCGTTGGCCAGCAGCAGGATCTGCGCCGTCGAGGCCAGCACGAACAGGATACCGATCAGCGCCTCCTGAACCTCCGGTCGCTTGCGCTCCGTGAAGGTCAGCAGCAGCGCGCCGAGCAGCGCCGCGGCAACCGCCGCGGCCTGAGTCACCCAGCCCAGCACCTCGAGGCCGAAGTAGTGCGCCGAGATGACGCCGACGCCGGCCACCTGTGCGATGGCGAGGTCGATGAAGACGATGCCGCGGGTCAGCACCTGCTGGCCGAGCGGCACGTGCGACAACGACACGAGCACGCCCGCGATCAGCGCGGGCCAGAGGATATTGAGATCGGCGATCCAGGCATTCATCGCGTCGTTCCCAGCAGGCGGTTGATCGTGTCGTCGAAGAGGCCGAACAGATCCTTGGCCTCAGGCGTGCCGCCCACCGAGAACGGCAGCGCCACGACCGGCACGTTGATCTTGCCGGCGAGCCACTCGACGGCCTTGGTGTCGTTGTAGGCGTTGCGCAGGATGACGCGCGGCGGCGCCGCAGAGAGCTTCGTCACGAGCTCCGCAAGGTAGCCGGCACTTGGCGGCACGCCGGGCTTCGGCTCGATGGCCGCGACCTCGCGCAGGCCGAGCCAGTGGCACAGGTACACCTGGTCCTTGTGGATCACGACGACGCTCAGGCCCTTGAGCGGCGCGGCGCGCGCCTCCCAACGGCCGATCGCCTGCTGCCAGCGCGCCTGGAAGTCGGCGCCGCGGGCCTGGTAGTACGCGGCACCGGCAGGGTCGAGCACGCTCAACCGCGCCGTCAGCGCCTGGGCGATGCTCGCGATGTTGTGCGGATCAAGCTGCACGTGCGGGTTGCCCTGCGGGTGCACGTCGCCCATCGACCGGTCGACGCTCGAGGGCACGTCGAGCAGGCGCAGCTGCGCAGCCGCCTCGAAGTAGCCCGGGCTGGCCGGCTGGATGTGCGCATTGCCGGACTCCTGCACGAGCACCGGCAACCAGCCGACCTCAAGTTCGGCACCGGTCGCCACGACGAGGTCGGCCGAGCGCGCGCGTGCGACGAGACTCGGCTTGGCCTCCACCCGGTGCACGTCCTGGAAAGCGTTGGTGGCGGAGTAGACGTTGACGTGGTCACCGCCGAGCTCGGTCGCGAGCGCGGCCCAGTCCGGAGTCGTGGCGAGTACCTTGAGCGCGGCCTCGGCCGGCGCAATGACGCCGAGGCAGACGGCGAGCGACAGGATCCTGGCAATCCGATGCAACATGAACGCTCCTGATCAGTACTTGTGCGCGCCGTGCGCGCCGATGCTGTAGAGATACTGCAGTATGAGCTGCCGGTCGCGAACCGTTGCGCGGGCGTCGTCCCAGGCGTACTGCGCGCGCAGCCGCGAGAACTCGCTCGGGCTCCAGTCCAGCATCCACGTCACGCGGCGCGGTGATGCCGCGGCGAGGATCGGGAACGCCGCGGTCGGCAGCTGGCCGTCGGCGACGAGGCCGATGCGCGTCGAACCGGAGTCGAGATAGTCGTAGCGCAGGCCCGTGCGCCAGCGAGGCATGAAGCCGTAGACGCCCTGGACATACCAGCCGGACTGCACCGTGCGGAAATCGCCGCCGCTGTTCGTCTCGGCCGTGTCGTAGACGAGCGTGCCGTCCTCGGTGCGGCGCAGGTATTCTGCCTGCAGCTTGAGCAGGTGCAGTGTCGGGTTGCCGTGCGGCGCCCATTTCAGCGTGGCGTCCACGATCCAGGTGCGCGAGGTGCCGCTGAACGCATTCACGACCGTCTGGCCAACGGCGTTCTCGTCGAGATAGCCGCGGTTCTCCGCCCGGCGGTCGAGCCAGGACGCACCTGCCCGCCAGCTGACCGAGTCGCCGACGTCGTCGCCGACGTGTGCGAACACCGCGCCGCCGTTCGGACCGTTGCCGGTGCGGTGGGTGCCCGGGAAGCGGTCACCGTTGCCGGTCTCGACGCCGAGCTCGATGAAAGTGTCGGTTGGCGCCAGCCACTTGAGCTGCACGCCGTCCTCGGCGAGCTGGCCGCCGAGGAATGCCTGGTAGGCCAGCGGCTGGTCCACGAAGTCCCAAGCATGCGCGTGGACGTCGTTGAGATAGCCGACGCCGGCGAAGAACCGTCCACCCTTGACCGTGAACCCGTTCGTCAACGCGGTCGTGCGGAAGTAGGCTTCCTCGGCGCTGATGGTGTTGTCGGCCGCCACCGAGGCCGTCAGGTTCGCGTAGAAGTAGGGATCAACGTTCGCCGCCAGCGTCAGCTCCGATTCACCGAGGTTGAAACTGCGCGGGCCCGGGCCGGTGTCGGCGCCGCTCGGCACGAAGCCGGCGATCCGATAGCTGGCCGGATCCTCGGACAGATGCGCGTAGCTGCCCGCCAGGATCACGGACATCGCCGGATTGAACGCCGTCCCGGTGCCGCCGGCGCTGGCCGGGGGGCTGGCTGGCGGAGGCAGTGGCGGCGGCGGACTTGCGGCGGATGCAATGGCGCTCTGCGACTCCAGTTGCGCGATGCGCGCCTCGAGCGCCGCGATGCGGCTCTGGTATTCGAACTTGAGGCCGTTGAGTTCGGAGCGGAGCGTCGCCAGGTCGTCGGCGCGCGCGATTTCGGCAGGCAAGCCGCTGGCCAGCAGCATGGCGATTGCGATCCAGGTCGTCAGCTTCATCATTCAAAAGTCCTTTGGCCGCGCCCGCGCGCCCGCTCAGTGCCCCACCCAACGGACCGCGGAACCGGCGGACCGTTCCAGCTGAACGATCCAGACGCGATTGCGTGCACGCCGCCGCCGGCCGGTGTGGTGGGTCGGGCGCGCTGGCCGGGCAGAAACTCTGAGCGGGAACCAGCCCGCAATGGTGCCTGATTCTGCAGGCCGCGCGCGGCTCAAGCGGTCGATTGACGCGGGTGCCGGATCGCGCCAGCGCGCTGCCCGGCGGCCGCCACTGCGGCCGAAGGCAGGCCTCAGTCTGCCCCTAACTTATTGACGGAAGACAAATTCGTGTCCCGGCGCGGCCTTCGCCAATCGCGGTCCTCGGAACCCGGATGGCCAGCGGCGGACCCGCCCCGGGCACCACGCTCGGCGCTCACCGCCAATAAGAAGCGCACGGCGCGCGGCCGGCCTCGGTGACAGCGGGGTGGCGACGACGCGGCCGTTAGGCCGGCACGCCGTCCGCGACCGCAGCGGCGGTCTGCACGCGATTGCGGCCGGCGTTCTTCGCCACGTACACCGCCGCGTCGGCCCGGGCGATCAACTCCTCGCCCCACACGCCCAGAAAGTCACTGCCGGCGACGCCGATGCTGCAAGTCAGGCCGATCGGTTCGCCGAAGCCCTCGACGCGAATGCCGGCCACGCGCTCGAGGATCCGTTCGGCGATCGGGCGGGCCGCGGCGGTGTCGGCGCTGCTCAGGATCACGACGAACTCCTCGCCGCCGTAGCGGCCGATCACGTCCGACTGGCGCAGTTCCGCCTGGATCGGGCTGACGATGGCGCGCAGGCACGCGTCACCCGCAGCGTGACCGCGGCTGTCATTGATCGCCTTGAAGTGATCGAGGTCGATGAATAGCAGGGCGATCGACAGCTCGCGCGCCCGCGCCCGCGCGCACGCCGCCTCGAGCCGCTCGATCAGCGAGCGGCGATTGAGGACGCCGGTCAGCGCATCGGTCTGGGCGCGCCGCTCCGCCTCGGTGAGCGCGATGCGCTGATCGCGCAACCGGTCGGCCACGCCGAGCGCCACCAGCACCGCGGCGGTGACCATCGACAGCGGCAAGCCGAAGTACAGCAGGCGTTCGGCATTCTCGGAATCCGCCATCAGCAGCTGCACGGCGGTCGCGATCGTCGCCGCCTCGAGCAGCCCCCACGCGATCAGGAACCAGCCCGCCGAACGGATGCCGCGCCGCCAGGCCATGAACGCGACCACGAGCGTGAAGATCGCGGTACCGAGGAACATTAGGTTGCCAACGCCGGAGACGACGTCGGTCAGCCCGAACTGCTTGAGCGAATTTGCCGCCGCGAGCACCACGAAGCCGATCGCGAGTCCGCGGTAATCGGCGTGGATCCGCGGAGAGAAGTGCCGCAGATCGGCGATTTCGCGTACGAACAGGCAGGCGCTCGCGCCGCTCAGCGCGACCGGCACATTCCAGGTGTGCGAACCGAACCGCGCTGCCCATGCGAGCCACGGCCATTCGAAGCCCTGGCCGGAGAGGAAGGAAATGTAGAGGGCCTGCAGCGAGAAGAAAGACGCGTAGAGAATGAAGATTCGATCGGCGAGCACGAACCAGATCAGCAGCGCTGCGAGCGACAGCGCGAGCAGCGCGCCGACTGCGAGCGCGATCATGCGCGCGTGGACGGCGCCGTGCGCCAGTGCGTCCTCGATCGTCGAGACCGAGAACCGCACCGAGTCAAGGCGCCGTTCATGGGTGTCGACGCGCGCGTAGATCGTGTCGGCAGACGAAGGCGCTGCCGGCAGAAGGAAGACCTGCGACAGCGTCGCCCGGTACTGCGCGAGGTCCGCGATGTGCGGTAGCGGTACCAGCGCGGAGCTTCCGGCAAGGACACTGACATCGGTGCCGCGCGGCACGTTGACGATCAGCGCCTGGGTACCGTCGCGCGTCGGTGGCGCGATCGAGCGCAGCCGCAGCCAGGACGTCCCGGTGCGGACGCGCGCCGCGCGTGCCTCGAGCGCCGCGAACTTCGAATCGAAGCTTCCCGCGGCCAGCGCCGACTCGGTGACGTCGCTGACCGGTGCGGCCAGGAGCTCGACTGCCGGGGCCGGCGGGCTAGCTACGGCGGTCGCGACCGGGCCGAGCGCGCCGACGATCGCCAACAGCGCCCAGACGACGCGCAGCCGGATGCGGCGCGGGCGCTGGCCGCCGGATTGGCACGTCCTTGTGCTGGAGGTCGATTTCATGGAGGAGGTGACGACGCCGGGCCACCGGCTGCTGCAATCTTACGGGAGGGGCCGGCGCGGGACCCGCGCTATCGCGTTAGTCTAAGTTAGTCGTTCGCCGGCGCGCTGTCGACAGGCTGATGGGTCGGCGCCCTGGCGGAATGGATATGTAAAGGAGCGTCGGCCGCGGCGGCGGCCGTCGTGCGGAGATTCCGGCCCGATCAGCCGAACAGAGGCCGCAGGCGCGGGTCGGCGCCGTCTCCGCCCGGCAGCGCCAGGCCGCGCTCGAGCCACGCGTGCAATACGGCGTCATCGCGCGCCAGCAGCGGCAGCGTGCCGACGCTCGCGATCCATTGAAAGGTGCCGAGCGCGATGTAGTCCGCATAATTCGGCGTATCGCCGCCCAGGAAGCGCGACTTCGCGAGGTGAAGGCGCATCGGCGCGAAGGTCTCGCGCAGTGCCGGCAGGCGCTGCTCGCGGCCAGCGACGATCTCCTCGAGGCGCTTGCCGCTGAATCGCGCTTCCCGGCTCTGGCGAAAGTACGCCCGATCCGCCGGTCGGGCGGCGTCGTGCACGTCGAGCAGGTAGATGCCGACGATGCGGCGCACGATCTCGGTCAGCAGCCACGATTCGAACAGCCGCACCATCGCGACTTCTGCCGGCGCCGAGAACAGCGGTCGCGCCTGAAACGTGGCGTCGAGATAGGCGGCGATGTCCCAGCTCTCCGCCAGCATAGTCGTGCCGTGCTCGAGGATCGGCACCGTCTTGAAGCGGCCGCCGCCGATGCCCGGGATGTCGGTGAAGCCGACCGGTACCGACTCGAACGGCAAGCCCTTGTGCGCCAGCGCGTAACGGATCCGCCAGACGTAGGGGCTCGCCGAGCGGCCGTCGGCAAGCACGAGCTCGAACAGCCGCAATGGCGCCGTCATGGCGGCTACGCGACCCTCGAACCGGCGACGAGGCGGCTCGTGATGCGGCTGACGTGCTCACCCTGGTAGCGGCACATGTCGAGTTCGAGGGTCGTCGGCATTCGGTGCTCGGCGCCGGCACCCGTCACGCAGCTCGCGCCGTAGGGGGTGCCGCCGGTGATCTCGCGCATCGTCGCCAGATCCTTGAAGGTGTAGGGCAGGCCGACGATCACCATGCCGTGATGCAGCAGCGTCGTGTGGAAAGACGTGATCGTGGTCTCCTGGCCGCCGTGCTGACTGGCGGTGCTGCAAAAGACACTGCCGATCTTGCCGACCGGCGCGCCGCGTCCCCACAGCGCCCCGGTCTGGTCGAGGAAGTTCCGCATCTGAGACGCCATGTTGCCGAAGCGCGTCGGCGTGCCGAAGATGATCGCGTCGTACTGCTCGAGTTCGTCGGGAGTTGCGACCGGCGCCGGCTGGTCGATGCGGATGCCAGCGGCCTTGGCGACTTCTGCCGGCACCAGCTCCGGCACGCGCTTGACCGTGACGTGAGCGCCCGTGACGCGGGCGGCCCCTTCGGCCTGCGCGTGCGCCATCGTTTCGATGTGCCCGTAGCTGCTGTAGTACAGGACGAGGATGCTGGTCATGGGCGGACTCTCCGTCTAGCTCGATGTGGTGGCGTGGCGCGCGAGGAACGCGCCGACGAGGCTGTTGTAGGCGGCAGGGTTGTCGAGATTGGGCAGGTGGCCCGCATCCGGGATCACCGCGTGCTCCGCGTGCGGCAGGCGCCGCGCCAGAGTCTGTGCCGCACGCGTCCGGGAGGCGAGGTCCTGTGCGCCGCTGACCACGAGCACCGGCGCCCCGATCGACTCCGGGCGCGTGGACTCGGCCGCGGCGGCCGCTCGCGGCGCCTGCAGCAGATCATGGCCGGGGTAGCGCCCGATGATCGAGTTCAACAGGCGGTGTGCGGCGAGGTCGCCGGTGCGTAGCTGTGCAAGCGGGTGCGCTGCCCACTCGCGCCAAAAGGCGTCGACGCCCTGCGACCGGATCAAATTGCGAAAGTGGTCAAGCGGCACGTCATCGTCGGCGGCCGCACCGGCGTCGAGATCCGGCGGGCCATCGAGCACCAGGCAGGACACGCGGACGGGCGCGGCGGCGGCGAACGCCAGCGCGGCGCGCGCGCCCTGCGACATCCCCACGAGGCCTACGCGACGCAACTTGAGTTGGCGGCAGAGTGCGCCGAGGTCCGCGACGTCGTGCTCGAGCGCCGGCCGGCCGGTCGACATCCCGAAGCCACGCCGGTCGAGGCGCACTAGGCCCCAAGGTAACATTCATCGTTTTTTAGGACTTTCGCGGTCCGGCCGTCGGCGTCAACGGCCATTTTCAGACGGCCAATCCCGCAGCCGCACGCGTTCCTGGCGGCAGATCGCGAATCGGCGGCCTCGGGTCAACCTTCACGGTGGCCGGGTATTCACCGAACCGCTTCACTCGACTGGTCGGGTAGGGGCTGAAGTAGGCCAGATCCTCCGGCGATACCTCGATTCCCTGCCGACGGAGCTCGTGCAGCGCCTGGGTCTGGTCGGCGACTGTCTGCAAGGCGACCGCGTTGGCGACGAGTTCATTGTAGACGATCGCCTTCTCCTGGTCTGCCGGGCTGTTGGTTCGCAGGCCTCCCTCGCCACCGAAAT
>JANYAE010000044.1 GCA_025355105.1 Pseudomonadota bacterium
CACGGCGGCGGCGACCGGCGGCGGCGTGCGCGAGCAGCCGGCAGCCAGGCACGCGAGGATCAGCAGCAGCAGGACGGTCCGGTACACCTACGGTTCTCCGCTCGGGGTCATCGCGTGTCAAACTAGCATTGCCTGAGCCGACTGTCCCAGCGACACCCCATGAAAAGTCTCACGACCATCCTGATGAAGGGCCTCGCGGCCGTGCTGCCGATCGGCCTCACGCTGTACGCCGTGTGGTGGCTGGCGCGCACCGCCGAGGGCCTGATGCGCGGCGCGATCACGCTGTTCGTGCCGCCGGAGCACTACTGGCCCGGCATGGGCATCCTCGCCGGACTGCTGCTGCTGTTCGTCGTCGGCTCGCTGGTCAACGCCTACATGGTGCGCCGCGCGATCGCGGTGTGGGAAGAGTTCCTCGGCCGCATCCCGCTGGTCAAGACGGTCTACAGCGCGGTCCGCGACGTCACGCGGCTGCTGCCCTCCGGCGAGGGCCGGCGTGACCTGCAGAGCGTGGTCGTCTGGCGGGTCGGCGAGGCGCGTCTGCTCGGCTTCGTGACGCGCGAGCACCTGCCGGAGCTCGACAAGCTGGTCGGCGGCGCCGACCTCGTCGCGGTCTACTTCCCGCTGAGCTACATGCTCGGCGGCGTCACCGTCTACCTGCCGAAGGCCGCGGTCGAGCACATCGACATGCCGGTCGAGGCGGCGATGCGCATGGCGCTGACCGGCGGCATGGCGACCGCGGCGGTCGGCACCGACGCCGCGGCGCCCGCGTCGCGACCGGCGCGGCCGCCCGGCTAGCGTCGCGCTCAGCGCTTGAGGCGCGTGATCTTCGAGCCCTCGAGGGTCAGGTTGTACATCAGACCCTTGTTCGAGAACACGAAGCCGACGATTGGCTTGCGGATCGTCTCGGTGTCGAGCGCGCCGCCCACGCCGAGCGTCGCGATCGCGACCGAGCCATCGACGCCGGCCTTCCAGCCGTCGCTGTCGCGGAAGCGCTTCAGCGCCTCGTCGGTCATGAATAGGATCGCGACCGACTCTTCCTGCAGGCCGAGCTGAAAGCCGATCGAGGCGGAGGCGATGTTGTAGTACTCGACCGGCCGGCCGCCGGTCAGCAGCGATCCCTCGCCGTACTCGCCGCCGATGCCGACGCCGCCCTTGATGATGCGTGGGAACACCAGCATGCCGCGCGCGCGGCCGGCAAGTTCCTTGGCGGCGGTCGAGGTCTTGTAGAGGTTCTCGACCGCCTCGCGCACGCGGGCGTCGATCTCTTCCTTGGAGGCCGCGCGCCCTGCAGGCGGCGCGAGCAACAGCAGCGCGGCGGCGAGAACGAGTGGCAGTCTGGCGAGCGTCATGGCGGCACTCCGGGCAGTCGCAGGGGCGCGCATCTTAGCGCCGGCGTGGCCGGCTCCGCCAACCGCCTGGTTCAGGCGGTGGCCATGCGCAGGCGATTGCGCCGGTAGGCCACTTCGACGTGTCGGATGCCGGACGTGCGGCGCGCCACGGTGCGGATCTGCTGCATCAGCCGCTGCAGCACGCGCTCGGCCGAATATGGGCCGCCGAAGGCATAGTCAGCGGCGACGCCGACGTGCACGACCGTGATGCGCTCGAAGCTGTCGCGGACGTAGACGACGACGCCGACCGGGCGCGCGCGTCCGTCCTCCTCGTGCACGGCGAACAGGGTCTGCACTTCCGGGATGCCCGCGACCTGCACCTGCAGCCAGCCGCGGTCGTCGATCAGCTCCGGCAGGCCGTAGCGCTCGATCGTTGCCTCGATCTCCTGCCGGATGCGGTGCTGCCCGGAATTGAAGAACAGCAACGCCTCCAGCTGCCCTCGCATCGTGGCAGGCAGGCGTGACTTCACCGCAATCCGGTACGACATCCGCGCAACCCCCGTCCGCAAGCTTTGTAATTAGACATAATACCAAGCCGGTGCGAGGGCACGGCACGGTTCCCGTCGGACGGCATCCTGCGCTGTCGACGCGCGTCTGTCGAGAGCGACGCTTTCCTCGGTTCCGTAAAATGGAACTATAATCAATGACTTAAGCGCTGCTTTTTGGCAACATACGGGTTTTACCCTAGTCGAGGATCGGAGGACAAGCCCCGGCATCGCTTGGATTTTTGACCGATTTCACAGGGTTAGTCCGGCAAACCGTTAACTGTCTCCACCCTGCAACGGTCTGAGTCCCGAAGGATGCAGCCTGGGGCGGAGGCAGTCAGGCCGAAAGAGCCGGGCGTCACCGCGAGACTGGCCTGGCGGCGTGAAACCCGCCGGACGTAGGACCACGCATGAGCATCACTCGCGCCCGACGCGCGCCGCCTGCCGCGGCAATCAGACCCGTGCCGCCTCCGGCGCGCGCGCCGCAGGTCATTGTCGTCACGCACGACGCGGAGCTCGAGTGCGCGCTGCGCGCCGCCTCGCCGTCGACATCGATGATGATCGCGACCACGCCGGCCGCGCTCGCTGACCTGCTGATGACCGGCCGCGCCGGCGCGCTCGTGCTCGACCTCGGCGCGCTCGACTCGGCGGCGCTCACCGTCGCGCGACATCTGGCCGAGCAGTTCCCGGACGTGCCGCTCGTGGCGGTCGGTTTTCGCGAGGACGAGGCGCGCCTCGCCGGCCTGATCTCGCGCGGTCTCATCTATCGCTTCCTGCATCGCCCGGTGTCGGCGGCCCGCGCCCGCACCTTCATCGAGGCGGCGCTGCGGCGCTCGGCTGAGTTCGCTGCGGGCCAGCGCTCGCCACCCGCGCCGGCCGCGAAGCGCACCGCAACGCGCTCGCACCCGCTGCTGGCGCTGGCCGCGGCCGGCGCCACCGCAGCGCTCGCTCTCGGCTTCTGGCTGGCGCTGCGCCCGCCACCGACCTCACCGTCGGCCGCGCCGCGGCAGGTCGTTGCGATCGCGGTCGCGCCTGCGGCCGAAGCGGCGCCGGTCGCGGCGGCGGTGCCGCCGACGCCGACGCCGGCGACGACGATTGAGACCCTGACTCAGCCGGCGCCGGCTGCGGTGGCGAGGGCCCTCACGTCGTTTCCGAGCAGCGAGGCAGCGCCGCGCGCCGAGCCCGCAGCGCCGGATTCGGCCCTGCCGCCGGTGACCCTCGCCGTGACCGCAGAGGAAGCCCGCGGCAGCGGCGCGCAGACCGCGGCAGACGCTGCACCGCCGGCTAGCGCAGCGCCCACGCCAGCTGAGGCGGCCGCGTCCGCCGCGCCGGAGCCGCAGGCAGCCGAGCGCACGCCGCCGGACGGCGGCTGACGGTTGACCGCATGACGCGGGTCCGGCGGCGCGCTAGGCTCGCGGACTTCCAGAGGGAACGGAGCGCTCGCCATGCGACTTGAGGTCAACGGCAAGATCCACGAGCTCGACGCGCCGCCGGACATGCCCCTGCTGTGGGCGCTTCGCGACCTGCTGTCGCTGACCGGCACCAAATTCGGCTGCGGCGCGGCCTTGTGCGGCGCCTGCACCGTGCACGTCGACGGCGAGCCGACGCGCTCGTGCGTGCTGCCGCTGTCGGCGCTCGCCGGCAAGAAGATCACGACCATCGAGGGCGTCGGCGCGACGCCGCTCGGCAAGAAGGTCCAGGACGCCTGGGTGGCGGAGGACGTGCCGCAGTGCGGCTATTGCCAGTCAGGGCAGATCATGTCGGCGATCGCGCTGCTCGGCGCCAAGCCGCAGCCGTCCGACGAGGACATCAGCACCGCGCTCAACGGCAACCTCTGCCGCTGCGGCACCTACAACCGGATCCGCAAGGCGATCCACCGCGCGGCCGGCAGCTGAACGGGCTCACCCGGCGGTGGCGACCGGGCGCAGCTTCCGGCAGGCGGCCCGCATCCTCGTCGCCACGCGCCACGGCGGCCGCGAAGCCGGGCGGCATGGCGCTCAACGCAGCTTCTCCGCGGCACGCGCCGCGGCAACCGCCGGCCGCGCGCCGATGCGCGCGCGATAGGCGGCGAGCAGCGGCCAGCGGCCGAGCTCGACGCCGGCAGGCTCGGTCCAGCGCAGTACCGTGTAGAGATAGGCATCCGCGACCGTGAACGCCGCCCCCAGCAGATAGTCGCGGCCTGCGAGCGCGCGCTCGGTGAAGTCGAGGCGCTTCGCGATCCTCTGGCGCGCTGCCTCGCGCTCGGGCTCCGCCGCCGCACGGTCGAGCGCCGGCCCGAAGGGCTTGTGCAGCTCCGCGTTGATGAAGCTGAGCCACTCCTGCAGCCTGGCGCGCTCGAGCGTGCCGCACGGCGGCGCGAGCCCTGCGGCCGGCACGCGATCGGCGAGGTACTGCAGGATCGCCGGGCCCTCGGTCAGCAGACCGCCGCCGTCGAGCTCGAGCGCCGGCACGTAGCCCTTCGGGTTGATCGTGTTGAAGTCGACGCCGGCACGCGTCAGCTTGCGTGCGAGGCTCACGGACTCGGTCTCGAACGGCAGCCCGAGCTCGTGCAGCACGATGTGCGAGGCGAGCGAACAGGCGCCCGGTGCGTAGTAGAGCTTCATGGCACTGCGCCGTCAGCTGCGCCGGCGAGGCCGACCTGGTCGAGCAGGAACGCGAACTCCTCGGCGATCTCGCGGTAGCGCTCGAAGCGACCCGAGCGGCCGCCGTGTCCTGCCTCGAGATTAGTGCGGAACACGAGCGCGCGCTCGTCGGTCTTCATCGCGCGCAGCCGCGCGACCCACTTGGCCGGCTCCCAGTACTGCACTTGGCTGTCGTGAAAGCCGGTGGTCACGAGCATCGCCGGATAGTCGTGGCGGCCGACGTTGTCGTACGGCGAGTACGACAGCATGTAGTCGTAGGTGGCGCGGTCGGTGGCGGGGTTGCCCCACTCGTCGTACTCGTTGGTCGTCAGCGGGATCGACTCGTCGAGCATGGTCGTGACGATGTCGACGAACGGCACGTGCGCGGCGAGCGCCCGGTAGTCGTCCGGCGCGAGGTTGGCCACGGCGCCGATCAGCAGCCCACCGGCGCTGCCGCCCGTCGCACAGACGCGCGCGCCATCGACGTAGCGCTCGCGCACCAGGAAGCGCGTCACGTCGATGAAGTCGCAGAAGCTGTTCTTCTTGTTGAGCAGGCGGCCGCCGTCGTACCAACCGCGGCCGAGCTCCTGCCCGCCGCGCACGTGCGCGAGCGCGAATACGAAGCCGCGATCGACCAGCGAGAACACCGTCGAGCGGAACGACGGGTCCTGCGACAGCCCGTAGGCGCCGTAGGCGTACTGGTAGAGCGGCGCCGTGCCGTCGCGCGCGCTGTCCTTGCGGGACAGCAGCGAGACCGGCACGCGCGCGCCGTCACGCGCCTCGGCGTGGACGAACGCCGTCGCGTAGCGCTCGGGGTCGAAGCCGCCGAGCACCGGGTCGCGCTTCAGCAGCACGCGCGCGCCGCTCGCCATGTCGTAGTCGTAGGTGGTCGCGGGGGTGGTCAGCGACGAGTACACGTAGCGCAACGTGGTGGTGTTGACCTCTTCGTTGGCGCCGAGCGACATCGTATAGGCCGGCTCGTCGGCGTCGATCAGGAACTCGCGCGTGCCGTCCCAGGAACGCACGCGCAGCTTGCGCAGGCCCTGCGAGCGCTCCGCCACCGCGAGGTAGTCGCGGAACGCGTCGAAGCCCGAGACGAACGCGTCCGCTCGGGCCGGGACCTCGTCGCGCCACGCGCCTCGCTCGGCGACCGCCGCGAACGGCACCGAGACGATGCGGAAGTTGGGCGCCGCGAAGTTGCTGCGCAGCACGAAGCGGTCGCCGATGTCGTCGAGCTGGTACTCGTGGTCACGCTCGCGCGGCAGCGCCACGCGAAACGCGAGCGCCGGGTCTCCGGCGGCGGCGTAGCGGTACTCGGAGGACACCGTGCTCTGCAGCACGATGTAGAGGAATCGGCCGGTCTTGCCACGGTAGACGCCGAGGTAGTAGCTCGAGTCCGCTTCCTCGTAGACCAGCGTGTCGGACGCCACCGGCGTGCCCAGGACGTGGCGCATCACGCGGTAGCCGAGCAGCGTCTCCGGGTCCTTGGCGACGTACAGCAGCGTCCGGCAGTCGTCGGCCCAGGCGAGATCAGCCTCGATGTTCTCGATCTGCTCCTCGTAGCGTGCGCCGCCGCCGAGGTCGCGAAAGCGCAGCGTGAACTGCCGCCGGCCGACGCTGTCCTCGGCGACCGCGAGGATCTGGTTGTCAGGGCTGACCTCGAAGCCGCCGAGCTCGTAGTAGTCGCGCCCCTCGGCCTCGCGGTTGGCGTCGACCAGGACTTGCTCGGGCGCGTCCGGTCGCGGCCCGCGGCGCGCGTACACCGGGTACTGGCGGCCGGTCTCGTAGCGCGAGTAGTACCAGTAGCCGTTGTCGAGCGCCGGCACGGTCGAATCGTCCTGCTTCAGGCGCCCGATCATCTCGGCGTACAGGCGCTGCTCGAGCGGCTTGAGGTGCCGGAGCATGTGCTCGCAGTAGGCGTTCTCGGCCTCGAGGTAGGCAAGGACGCCGGGATCGGCGCGCGCGTCGTCGCGCATCCAGTAGAACGGGTCGCTGCGGGCTCCGAACGGCGACTGGACGTCGGTCGGATGCAGCGGGGCGTGCGGCACCTCGCGGGACATCGGTTCGCGGGCCTGGGGGTCCGGGGGGCGGTCATGGTACTCGACCGGGGCGGCAGCGGGCCGCCATGCTAGCCTTCCCGGCCATGATCCCCGCTTGCCCTGCCGCCTGGCTGCCGCGCTCGCTCCTCGGCCTCGTCGCGCTCACCGTCGCCATGACGGCCGGCGCGGTCGGCGCGACCGGACCTGGCCCGGCCACCGCGGCCACCGACCCGGCGCAGTTTCGCTACGAGACGCTGCCGGCCGACGGCGCGCTTGACTTCTCGATCGACGCGCACAGCCCGAGCTTCGAGTTCCAGTCCGGCCGGAGCGCCTACCGCGCCTTCCGCCTGCCGGACGGCGGACCGTTCTACGTGGACGTCCGCAGCTTCCTCGAGGGCCCGCCGCAGCCGTCCAGCGCGCGCGTGTTCTATCCGGTGGTCGCGGTGCTGACCGATGACTTCCTGGTGTCGCGCTCGACGGAACTTGAGCTGCTGCGATTTGACCTGCCGACGCAGGAGGCCACGGCCGCGCCGGCCTACCGCGTCTCGCTCGGCGTCGACCCGAGCCACACGCGCGAGCGCTATCTCGTGGTCTTCACGCCGGCACAGCTGCTCGCGCCGCGCCAGCTGCCGCCGGTGTCGACGCAGGAGACTGCGGCCGAGGCCGCGCACCTTGCCTTTCTCGGCGCGGCGTCCCACGGCAGCTTGCGCATCAGCGTCCGGCGCGGCGAGGCCGCGCCGCCGGCAACGCCGACGGCGCCTGAGTCGCGCTGATCAGGGCTCACGCCGCTCGCGCTCGGCCTTGAGCGCCGCGGCGCGGCGCCGCTGCCGCGGCAATTTCCACCACAGCTCGTAACCGACGAACAGACTGATCGCCACCAGGAACGGCACCGCCTCGAGCACGAAGCGGTAGACCATGACGCCGGCCAGCAGCGCGGCCTGCGGAATCGACGGCAGCAGGCTCACCAGCATCGCCTCGAGCACCACGAGTCCCGCCGGCACGCTGCTCGCGAGCGCGGCGAGGATCGACAGCACGTAGACGCCGAGGAAGACGACGAACGACAGGCCCGGGATCGGCGGCAGCATCAGGTACAGGATGCCGGCGCCGCAGCACACTTCGATAATGCCGACGCAGTACTGCACCGCCGTCAGGTCGGGCGGCGGCAGGGTCAGCCGGAAGCGGCCGAACGCGAGCGGCGTGCGACGCGTCGCGATCAGCAGCAGGTACGCCGCATGCAGGCCGAGCAGCGCGAGTCCGGTGCCGCGCGCGAGCGCCGCGGAGACGTGCAGGAGGCTTCCGGCCGCCTCGCTCTGCAGCACCAGCGACACGCCGAGCAGCAGACCGAGCCCTGCCGGATAGGGGATCGCGGCCAGCAGCGCGATCTTGCCAATGTCGAGCGGCGGCAGGTGCACCGCGGAGTAGATGCGGTAGCGGATCGCGCCGCCGGACACCGCGCCCCAGCCGATCGCGTGGCCGATCGGCGCAGCGAGCAGCGCCGCGAGCACCGCGCGCCGCGGGCTCGCGCCGCCCTCGACGAAGCGCACGACGATAGCCTCGTAAATGGCGAGCGCCGTGTACAGCGTCGTCACCAGCAGCGCGCTGATGACGATGTTGCCGAGCGGAATCGCGCGTTGCGCCGTCAGCACGTCGGCGAGCTTGACGTGGTGCAGCGTGCTGTAGAGCGCGCGCGCCGCCATGGCGACGATCGCCGCCGAGAGCGCGATCGGCAGCAGGCGCCGCAGCAAGGGGTGGAGCGGCACCGGGCGACTCAGCGGATGCGCCGCTCGGAGTAGTTCTCTTCGATGTTGTCGCGGAAGTAACTCCACATCGAGGAGGACGTCGACAGTCGCCGCCAGACTTCCGAGGAGACCCCGGAGTACTCCACCAGCGCGCCGCCGGCGAGCTCGACGCGCAGCGCGCGGTTCGACTCGTCGTAGCCGATCGCGCGCAGGTTGCCCGCACTGACCGTTTTCATCTCCATGCACGCGCTCCCGTCGAGGCGCTCACCGGCGCTGCCGAGGCCAGCCGCCAGCCACTGTCGCGCTGCGGCCCGCCGCGCACCAGGATGGCCTTCTCCTGTACCTCCGCGGGCACGCGGAAGCTGAAGTGTGCGACCGGCCGACCTTCGACCGCGAGATCGAGCTCGTAGTCGCCGGCCGGATCGCCGGCCGCGAGCGACCAGTAAAAGCGCGACAGCTCGCCGTCCTCGACCAGGTCCTCGCCCTGCGCCACGGCACTCTTGCCGTCTTTCGAGATCAGCACATCCGGATCCTCCGCCGCGTCACCCCAGTCGGCCGGCGCGCGCGCGGCAGCTTGAGGTACTCCTGCCAGTGCAGCGACTCGCGGCTGGTCTCGATCTGCACCACCCAGCCGAACACCTGGCCGTCCTCAGGTGGGACCTCGTCGGCCGGCACGAAGCGGTCGTCGCCTTCGGCGCTGTTCTGCAGGATCCCGAACTGCACGCGCTTGATCACGAGGTCAGGGCCGATGCGCATCGGCAGGTGCGGCGTCGAGGCCGGATTCCAGGCAACCGACGGCTGGTGCGTGGCCGGCGCGTGCGGCTCGGCGCAGGCGGCGACCAGCAACGCGGCAACGGCAACGAGGGACGGAAGCGAAGCCTGGGACTGCACGATGGCCAACGGTCAGGGCGGAAAAACCATTATCCCTCAATCGGCTGCAGCCCGCTCGCGAGCGCCGGGCGCCGGTGCGCGCCAGCCGCTTCGAGCTGCCGAGCGTTCACCACGAGGTCATTGGCGGCGTGCCAGGCGCTCGCCGGCAAGCCGCTCGAGCGATTGGCCGTGGCCGCCGACAGCTCGGGGGCCGAAGCGCCGGCGTCGCGACGCTGCGCAGGCCGCTCGACGCGAAGCAGCTCTCGAAGCGAAGGGTTCCCCGTCGACGACCCAGGCTAGCGAACGCCTCCTGCAGCCAGCTCGCGCGGCGCACGACCGGCGAGGCGCGCGAATGCCGCCTGCGTCCGCGCGAGTGCCGCGGGATCGCGCATGAATCCCTGCGCCCAATGGTGCGCGTAGCGCAGTGCCAGGAGTTCGTGCGCGAACTGTCCCGGATCAGTGCCGGGACGCAGGTGGCCGTGGCGCACGGCGGAGGCGACCAGCTGTTCGACGACTTGGCGGAAGTCGCGGAACAGCCGCACGAGGCGCTCGCGCACCGCGCCGTCACAGTCGTCGAACTCGACGACCCCGGCGAAGAACGGGCAGTTGCCAGGCAGCCCGGCGTTCGCCGGCCAATCGAGCCAGCGCTCGAACACGCCCTCAAGGCGCGGCAGTCCCGCGGGCTCGGTCTTCGCCGGCGCGACGACGCGGGCCTGGAATAGTTCGGCAGCATGCTCGAGGGTCGCGACCTGCAGCGCCTCCTTCGAGCCGAAGTGCGCGTACAGGCCGCTCTTCGTCATGCCGACGCGGTCGGCAAGCGGCTTGAGGTTGAGGCCGTCAAAGCCACCGAGACAGGCGGTCTCGACAGCGGCGGTCAGTATCGTGGCGCGGGTACGCGCTCCCTTGCCCATGAGGATGATATTAGCACGACCGGTCGGAAGCTAACTACGCGCTGCGTCCTCGCGGCACCGCCCGCGATGGCCGCCCAGCTCGTAATGATCGCGCACGCAGACTCGGCCACGGCCTGGTACAGGCCCGGCCAGCCGATCAAGGCGAACACTTGAATTTAGCGAAGGCAGGCTGAGCGCGGCAGGTCTCGCCGCGCTCAGCCGAAACCTCAGGAGCAGGTCGTCTCGCCGTCCTTGAACGCCACCGTGCCGCCCGGGGCGGTGATGTCCCGTTCGCAGGTCGCGATCTCGGACGGCATGTTGGCGGTGAACTTCCACTTGCCCGGCGCCATCGGGATGGTCGACGAGGAGCCGGTGCAGGAGACACCGTCGGCGCCCTTGGTGAGTTTCACCGGCGTCACGAACTCCTTGTCGTTCGACAGCTTCGGCGCGCCCGGCAGGATCTGCACCGGCGTCACCTTGATGTTGACGTCCTCGCACTGCCCCTGCTGCGTGATCGACTGCACCCCGACGGTGGCGCGGATCAGCGCGGCGGATTCATCGCCGCCACCACAGCCGGCGAGCCCGCCGACGGCGACGGCGGCGGCCGTCACGAGAACGAAGCGGGCTTTGCGCGCGCGCCCTGCGCGGTTCGACGGAAATTGCATGTGTCCCCCTGGTGGATCGTGGCCTGAGCGGGCGCCGTGGGCGCTGGCCGGATTGTAGCGTGCGCAGCGACACCCCGGAAATCCGAGACTGCGGACGCCGCCTGGCGCGCTACAGTCCCGTTCACGACGGGAGGTCAGCATGCGCCATCGCAACCGGTTCCCTGCGGCGGTCTTCGTGGCGCTCGCCGTGCTTGCGGCGCCGGCGGTCGCGGCCGACTACTCCGGCTATTCCGGCGCTGACCTCTATCGTCGCTTCTGCTCGAGCTGCCACGGCATCGCCGGTCAGGGTGACGGGCCGGTCAGCCGCAGCCTCGCCGCGGCAATGCCGGACCTGAGACGCCTCGCCGGGCGCCACGGCGGACACTTCCCCGACAACTGGACTTACCGGGTCATCGACGGCCGCGAGTCCATGCTCAGCCACGGGCCGCGCGACATGCCGGTCTGGGGAGTGGAGCTGTGGCGCGAACAGGGTGCCGACGTCACGGCCGGCGAGAAGACCCGCGACGCGATCGGGCGGCTCGTCGACTATCTGCGCACGCTGCAGGTCGCGCCCGCGCTCACCGAGCCTGGCCACTGAGCGCGGCCGCTAGCGCCACGGTCGCTCCAGTTCCCAGAGGATCGGCTGCAGTTCCTTCGCGAGGTGCACGCCGCCAGCGACGTGGCGAAAGCCGCGGCGCAGACGGCGGCGGTACCAGTCGGCGCTGCGCAGCTGCACGTCGCGGTCGGTCCGCGACTGATCGGCCGAGTGGCGCCAGTCGAGGCGCGTCAAGACGCTGAAGTAGAGTGCGCCGCTCGTCAGCCGTGCGAGATTCGCGAGCGCGCGCGCCGCGCTCGCATCGTCGAGGTACTGCAGCACGTCGTGACAGACGACGAGGTCGTAGCGCGGCGCCTCGAAGTCCGCGAGCGAGCCCTGGTGCCAGCCGAACTTGCGACACAGGAACGGGCTCACCTCGAGCCCCTCGTAGCGTGCGCGCGGGAAGTGGCGCCGCAGCGGGGCCCGCAGCAGGCCCAGGCCGCAGCCGGCGTCGAGGATTCGCCGCACCGGCAGCTCGAGGTAGGCGACCACCCCCGCGATCAGCCCGGCGAGCCGAGTCGCGTCGCCGGCGTCGGCCACTCGCGTTTCGGCGTCACCGTAGTAGCGGGCGAAGAACTCGGCATCGAAGCGGCTGGCAGGATGACGCATGGCTGCGATCGTTGCATCTTTGCGCGCCGCGCGCCCGCGAACGTCGCGGCCCGATGCCGCAAGGCGGTCGCGCCGGGCGGCCGGAACCGGCTGCGGCCGGGGTGCTAACCTTCGCCCGGGGACGACCGGCGCGGCGGCGCCGGCGGCAGGCGCACCGGGGCAGCGAACTCCAGGAGCGGGTCCGACGTGACAGGCACATTCATCGACGCGGCGCGCGGCAGGCGTTGTCGCCAGCGGCAAGCTGCGCCGTCGTCAGCGGCCGGTCCCGCTCGCCGTTCGGCGCCGTGAGCAGTTCGGTGGCCACCGGCTTCGCGCTCCGGCATTGGGCCGCCTGGGCACCGGGTCTCGAACGCCGCGAGGACTGGCTGGCGTGGGCCATGGCACCTTTCCGGCCGGCCGGCGAGGCGGCGCCGGCCGTCCGCGACATGCCGGCCATGCTCCGCCGCCGCGCCGACCGGCTCGGTCGCATGGCGCTCGCCGTGCTTTACCAGGGCAGCTGCCCGGGAGCGCCGATCGTCTACTGCTCGCGCTACGGTGAACTCGAGCGCGTCGCACGGCTGCTCGAGGAGCTGGCCGCGACCGGCAGCGTCTCGCCGCAGGGCTTCAGCGTCTCGGTCCACAACGCAATCGCCGGCCTGTACTCGATCGCAACCCACGGCCGGGAGAATGTCCAGAGTCTCGCCGCCGCCGAGGCGACCCCGCTCGCGGGCCTGGCCGACGCCGCGGGCCTGCTTGCCGATGGTGCCGAGTGCGTGCGCCTCGTGCTGTGCGAGGAGCCGCTGCCGACGGTATTCGCGTCCTTCGCCGAGCCGACCGACGCGCCCTACGCGGTACTGCTCGAGCTCGCGCCGGGAAACGCGTTTCGATTCGATTGGACCGCAGCGCCGGCGCCGGCGCAGGCGCCGACGTTACCACCGGCACTCGCGGTACTGCAGTTCCTGCTGAGCGACGCGAGTGCGGCCACGATCGTCGCCGGCCGGCAGGCTGGCCGGCTGGCGCGGGGCAGCTGACCGGTGCCATCGCTTGATCGCGCCTACCGGACCTGCGCGACCGGCTTCTGCTTCGCGACCTTCGGCGCCGGCGGCCTCGCCATCGCCGGCCTTGTGCTGCCGCTGCTATTGCTGATCCCGGGGGCCGAGCGGCGCCACCGGCTGGCGCGTTTCCTGGTCCAGCAGCTGTTTCGATTCTTCGTCGCGCTAATGCGCGCAACCGGCGTCCTGCGGCTCATGGTGCACGACGTGGCGCGGCTGCAGGGCCGCGGCCAGTTCATCCTCGCCAACCACCCCTCGCTGATCGACGTCGTGATCCTGATGTCGCTCGTGAGCCAGCCGGACTGCATCGTCAAGAGCCAGTTGTGGCGAAACCCCTTCACCTGGGGCGCGGTACGGGTCGCGGGCTTCATCGACAACCACACCGGGCCCGAGCTCGTGGAGGCGGCCGTTCGTTCGCTGCGTGCCGGACATAACCTAATCGTGTTCCCGGAAGGAACCCGCACCCTGCCCGGTGCCCCCCTGCACTTCCTGCGCGGCGCGGCGAATATTGCCGCGCGTGGACGAGTCGACATCACACCGGTAATCTTCACCGTGTCCGAACCCACGCTGACTAAGGGCTACCCGTGGTACCGGGTCCCGCGGCGCAGACCGCAGTTCAGCGTGTACGTGCTGCCGGTGCTGGCGATCGACCCGCTGCTCGAGTCGGAGCCCGAGCACGCCCATCGGGCGCGGTGGCTGACAGAATGGCTGGAGGAATTCTTCACGATGGAAATGGAGCGTCATGGACCCCCTGCAGGCTGAGATTCGGGCGCTCATCGTCAGCTGCCTCAACCTCGAGGACATCCAGCCGGAGGACATCGACGTCGAAGCGCCGCTGTTCGTCGAGGGCCTCGGCCTCGATTCGATCGACGCCCTCGAGCTCGGCGTCGCGCTGCAGCGCCGCTACGGCCTGACGCTCGCTGCGGAGTCGGAGGAGACGCGACGGCACTTCGCGTCGGTGGCGACGCTGGCGCGCTTCGTCGCCGCGAGCCGGACCAAGTAGCCGCCGCCATGGCCGCCATGGACAGACAGGAAATCTACGCCTGGGTCGCCCGGCACCTGACCGAGATGTTCGAGATCGCGCCGGAGCGCATCACGCCCGAGGCGCGGCTGTACCAGGACCTCGACATCGACAGCATCGATGCCGTCGATCTGATGGTCAAACTCAACGAGCTGACCGGCAAGCGCGTCCTCCCGGAATCCTTCAAGTCGGTGCGCACAGTCGCCGACGTCGTGGATGTGATACACGGTCTCGTGAACTGATGCCGGGCCGGGTGCTCGGCGCTGCCGCGCACGCGCGGGCGAGCCGGCCGACCCGGTTCGTCGCCGCACGCGCACCGGCCCCTCGCGGGGAACGCCGCCGTGAGCCCTGAGACGCCGCTCGCGACCCTGCTGACGAGCGCCGGCCGCGCGGCACGCCCGGTCGCGCTCGGGCCGGAAGGCGCTGTCGACGCGGCCGAGCTGCGCGCCGCCGTCGCCCGCGCCAGCGCCTACGTGCAGTCCCAGCCGGGCACCACTGCCGCGCTCTACCACGGCGACAGCTACCAGTTTGCGGTGTGGCTGTTCGCCTGCTGGCACGCCGGGCGCGTCGTGGTGGTGCCGGCCGACAAGGTCGCCGACACGCGCGGCGCGCTCGCCGCCGACGCGCACCTCGCGCTCGGCGAGCTGGCGGCCGACGAGCCCCGGCCGGCGCCTGGCGCCGCGGTAGCGCTCGCGCCGATCGCCCGCGACCGCGTGCTGCTGCGCGTCTACACCTCCGGCTCGACCGGCCGGCCGGCGCTGATCGACAAGACGCTCGCGCAGCTCGAGGCGGAGATCGCCGCGATCGACGCGGCGCTCGGGCCGAGCGCGCCGCCCGGCGCGGCGGTGGCCGGCACGGTGAGCCACCAGCACTTCTACGGCCTGATGTTCCGGGTGCTGTGGCCGCTTGCCACCGGCCGGCCGATCGTCCGCCGCAGCGTGCGCTTCCCCGAGGAGCTCGCGGCGCTGCCGACGATGCCGCCGCCTGTGCTCGTCACGAGCCCGGTGTTCCTCGGCGTCCTCGCCAGCGGTGGCGTGCCGCGCGCAGCGCAGCTCGGCCTGGTGCTGTCCGCCGGCAGCGCGCTCGCGACCGACATCGCGCGCGCCGCACGCGATGCCATCGGCGCGCCGCTTTTCGAGATCTACGGCTCGGCCGAGAGCGGCGCCGTGGCGCTGCGCCGCGAGCCGGGCGCCGGCTGGCAGCCGCTGCCGGGCATCGGCATCCGCGTCACGCCCGCCGGCACGCTCGAGATCGCCGCGCCGCAGCTCGGCACGCGCGGCTGGCAGCCGACCGCCGACCGGGCTCAGGTCACCGAGGCCGGCTTCGAACTCGCGGGCCGCGCCGACCGTCTCGCGAAGATCGCCGACAAGCGCGTCTCGCTCGACCGGCTCGAGGCCGCACTCGAGGCCAGCGCGCTGGTCGGCGCGGCACGCGTCGTCGTGCTGCCCGGGCCGCACGCGGAACTCGGCGCGGTGCTGGTCGCGAGCGTGGCCGGCCGCGCGGCGCTCGCGCGCGACGGCGCCTTCGCGACTGGCCGCGCGCTGCGGCGCGCGCTCGCCGGCGAGTTCGAGGCCGTCGTGCTACCGCGCCGCTTCCGCTTCGTCGACGAGCTGCCGCGTGATCCGCTCGGCAAGACCCGTGCCGGCGAGCTCGCGGCGCTGTTCGCGCCGGCGCGGCTGCGACCGATCGTCGCGACGCGCGAGGCCGGCGACGGCCAGCTGCGACTGAAGCTCGAAATCGACCGCAGCCTGGCGTGCTTTCGCGGGCATTTTCCCGCGCAGCCGGTGGTGCCGGGGGTCGCCCAACTGGAGTGGGCGATCGGCTTCGCTCGCGAGGCTTTCGACATCCGCGGCGCGTTCAGCGGCGTCGATGCGCTCAAGTTCCAGCGCATCATCGCGCCGGGCATGGCGGTGACGCTGACGCTCGAGTGGCGCGGCACCACGCTCGCCTTCCGCTTCGAGAGCGACACGCCGCATTCGAGCGGCCGGATCCTGTTCGCGGGCGAGCCGTGAGAGTCTGCGCCGTGGTGCCGGTCTACGACCACGCCGCAGCCGCGGCGCGCGTCGTCGCAGCGCTCGACGCGCTGTCGCTGCCGTGCGTCGTCGTCGATGACGGCAGCGAGGCCCGCGCGGCGGCGAGCCTCGCGCGACTCGCGGTCGCGGGCCGGGTCGAGCTCGTGCGCCACGCGACGAACCGCGGCAAGGGCGCGGCGGTGATCTCGGGCCTGAGGCGCGCCGCCGAACTTGGCTTCACGCACGCGCTGCAGATCGACGCCGACGGCCAGCACGACGTCGCCGAGGCGCCCACCCTGCTGGCCGCCGCGGCCGCCGATCCGGAGGCGGTCGTCACCGGCTATCCGCGCTACGACGCCTCGGTACCGCGCGGCCGCTACTACGGCCGTTACGCGACCCACGTCTGGGTGTGGATCAACACACTCTCGACGCGCATCGTCGACTCGATGTGCGGCTTTCGCGTTTATCCGATTGCGCCGGTGCTCGCGCTGATCGCGCGCGAGCCGCCCGGCGAGCGCATGGACTTCGACATCGAAATCCTCGTGCGCCTCGACTGGGCGGGGCTCACGATCGTCAACCTGCCGGTGAGCGTCCGCTATCCACCGGGCGCGACCTCGCACTTTCGGCTGCTCCGAGACAACGCGCTGATCAGCTGGATGCACACGCGCCTGTTCTTCGGCATGCTGGCGCGCCTGCCGCGCCTGCTCGGCCGGCAGCGGCCACGCCGGGAGCGCTGATGCACTGGTCGCGGGTCCCCGAAGCCACCTTCGTGCCGGGCATCCGCCTGCTGCTTGCGCTGTACTCGCTGCTCGGCCGCAGCGCCTTCCGGCTCGCGCTGTGGCCGGTCGTGCTGTGGTACGCGCTGGCGCGGCCGGCCGCACGGCGCGCCTCGCTCGACTACCTGACGCGACTCGCAGGCGTCTGCGAGGGCGCGCCGCGGCCGCGCTTCAGGACGGTGCTGCGGCATTTCGCGGCCTTCGCCGAGTCGCTGCTCGACAAACTGCTCGTCTGGGGCGGCCGGCTCGACGCGCTGCGCTACGAGGTGCACGGCGCCGCGGCGCTGCGCGACGCGCTCGCCGCTGGCCGCGGCGCCGTGCTCATCACCGCCCACATCGGCAACTTCGAACTCTGCCAGGTGCTCGCAACCCGCTACACCGCGGTGCGGATCAACGTGCTGATGCACACCGCCAACACCGCCCGCTTCAATGCGATGCTCGAGCGGCGCCAGCTGGCCGACCGACTGTGCCTGATCCCGGTCGACGGCATCTCGCTGTCGACCGCCGCGCTGCTCGCCGGCCGCGTCGACGCCGGCGAGCTGGTAGCGATCGCCGGCGACCGCCTGCTCACCGGCGCGGCAGGCGACTTCCAGCAAGCCCGCTTCCTCGGCGCGCCGGCGGTGTTCCCGATCGGTCCGTACGTGCTCGCCGGCGCGCTCGGCTGCCCGCTGATCGCGTTGTTCGCGACGCGGCACGGCGAGATGTACCGGATCAGCGTGGAGCAGCTTGCCGAGCGGGTAGTATTGCCGCGCAAGGGGCGAGCCGAGGCGCTGCGCGCGCTGCTCGAGCGCTTCGCGGCGCTGCTCGAGGCGGAGTGCCGCGCCGCGCCCCTGCAGTGGTTCAACTTCTACCCGTTCTGGTCGCCGCCGGGCGGGGGTTGAGGAGCGTCCCATGGCCCGTGTCGTGCGCCTCGTGGCCGTGGCGCTGCTCGCGGCGACCGCGCCGGCCGCCGCCGCCGATCTGTTGCAGGAGGTCGAGTCGCGACTTGACCACGCGCGCGTGTCGCGCGGCGAGTTCGTGCAGGAAAAGCGCCTCGTCGGCATCACGCGGCCGCTCAAGGGTCGCGGCAGCTTCGTCGTCGATCGCGAGCGCGGCGTGCTGTGGCGCAACGAGGCGCCGTTCAAGAGCCTGCTCAAGATCACCCGCCGCGAGATCGTGCAGTCCGACGGCAGCCAGGTGCTGATGCACCTCGATTCCGAGCGCGAACCCGCGGTCAAAGCCGTCAGTGCGGTGCTGTTCGCGACTTTCTCCGCGGATCTCGGCGCACTGACCAGGTACTTCAGCTACGAGGGCGAGGTCAGCGGCGCCGGCTGGCAGCTGCGGCTGCGACCGCGGGACCCGGGGCTGGCGCGCCTGATCCGCGAGCTCGACCTCAGCGGCGAGCGCGAGGTGCGCCGCGTCGAGCTGACGGCGGCGAGCGGCGACCGGCTGCACATCGAGTTCCAGATGGTCGAGACGGCGAGCACGCCGACCGCCGCCGAAGCCGCCGACCTTGAGTAGGTGGCTCGCCGTCGCGTGGCTGGTCGCCTGCGGCGCGGCCGTCGGCTGGCTGCTGCACGAGGGCCGCAGCCTGCAACGGCGCGTCGACACCGACCTGTTCGCGCTACTGCCCACGGACACGCTCGATCCGCTCGCCGAGTCGGCGCTGGCTGCGATGGCCTCGGCCGGCGAGCGTCAGCTGGTGGTGCTGGTCGGCGACGCGGACGCGGCGCGTGCGGCGAGTGGCGCGCGCGCGCTCGCCGCGAGCCTCGCGGGTGGACCGCTGCATCCGAGCGCGAGCGGCGACGTGGCGGGTGGCATCGGCGCGTCCTACGCGCCGCACCGCGGCGGGCTGCTGAGCGCCGAGGACCGCGCGCGCCTCGGCGCCGCGGGCGCCGCCGAGTACTTCGCGCAGCGCGCGCTGGCGGCGGCGTTCGCGCCGCTCGCCGCCGGTGTGCTGCCGTGGAGCCAGGATCCGTTCGCGCTGTTCGGCAACTGGCTGGCGAGCCAGGGCAGCGTGACGCGGGTGCGCCCGCAGGGCGATCTGCTCGCCGTCGAGTCGCAGCAGCGCACCTACATCGTGCTGCCCTACGAGATCGACGGCAGCGCGTTCGCGCTCGCCTTGCAGCAGACGGTTACGGAGCGGCTCGCGACGGCGGTCGCCGCCGCGCGCGCCGCCGCGCCCGGCGTCGAGGTATTGAGCGCCGGCATCGTGCGCCACGCGGCGGCCGCGGCCGCCGGCGCGCGGCGCGAGATGTCGATGATCGGCTCAGGGTCGACGTTCGGCGTGCTGCTGCTGGTCGTGGTCGTGTTCCGCGGCTTCAGGCCCGCGGCGCTGGTGGTGCTGTCGCTGCTCACCGGCACGCTGCTCGCCGCGGTCGTCAGCTTCGCGCTGTTTGCGCACGTCCACGTGCTGACGCTGGTGTTCGGCTCGAGCCTGATCGGCGTCGCCGTCGACTACGGCCTGCTGGCGCTCGGCGCCTCGCTCGGCAGCGACGAGGCGGTCGCGAGCCGCTACCGACGGCTGCTGCCGGCGATGCTGCTCGCGCTCGCGACGACGCTGGTCGGCTATCTGGCGCTTGCCGCGACGCCGTTCACGGGACTGGTGCAGATGGCGGTGTTCTCAGCGGCCGGCATTAGCGGCGCGTGGCTCACCGTCGCGCTCTGGTTTCCGTTCCTCGCGCCGCGTTCGATCGCCGAGTCCGGCGCCGCGCGCCGCATCGGCGCCGCGCTCGGCGCGTGGCCGCGCCTCGGCGGGCGCGGCTGGCCGCTGCTGGCGGTGCTGGCGGCGATCACGCTGGCCGGACTCGCGCAGCTGCGCGCCGACGACGACGTGCGCGCGCTGGTGCGGCCGGATCCGACGCTGCTGCGCGAGCAGCTCGCCGTCGGCCGGATCCTCGATCTGCCGAGCCCGGCGCAGTTCTTCATTGTCGAGGGCGCCGATGGCGAGGCGACGCTGCGCGCCACCGAGCGACTCGCGACGACGCTTGACGGCTTCGTCGCGGCGCACCGTCTGAGCGGCTACGAGAGCGTGGCGCGCTGGGTACCGTCGGCGGCGCAGCAGGCGGCGGATGCGCGGCGCGTGCACGAGACGCTGTTCGCGCCCGGCGGCGCGCTCGGCCGCGTCGCCGCGCAAACCGGTCTGGACGCGGCCGCCGCCGCGGCGGCCTGGCGGAGCTCGCCGCCCGTGACGCTCGAAGCGTGGCTCGCCGACCCGGTGTCGGCCCCGTTCCGCTACCTGTGGCTCGGCAAGCTTTCGGGCGGCGCGACTGCCACGCTCGTGCTCCTCAAGGGGCTCGGCGACGCCGACACCGGGCGCGCGCTCGCCGCGCTCGCGGCGCCCGGGCTGCGCTACGTCGACAAGCCGGCGCAGATCTCGCTCTTGTTCAAGCGTCAGCGCCAGCTGCTCGCCGTGCTGCTCGGCGCGGGCTATGGGCTCGCGGCGGTGCTGCTCTGGTTGCGCTACCGCGCGGCGAGCTGGCGCGTGCTCGCGCCGACCGTGGTCGCGACGCTATTGGTGCTCGCGGTGCACGGCCTCGCCGGGCTGCCGGTACAGCTGCTGACGCTGGTCAGCCTGCTGCTGCTGCTCGGCATGGGCGTGGACTACGGCATCTTCCTGATCGAGCGACCGGCGGACGGACGCATGTTCGTCGCGATCTGCCTGTCGGCGGCGTCGACGCTGCTGTCGTTCGGGCTGCTGGCGTTCAGCGGCACGCCGGCGTTGCGCGCCTTCGGCCTCGCGACACTGCTCGGCATCATCTTCGTCTGGTTGCTCGCCCCGGTCTGCCGCCTGCCGGCCGCGCGGAGCCCGGCGCCATGATCGCGCGGCGCGCGCGCCGTCTGGTCGCCGCCGCCGGCGGCGCGCTCGCCGGCTGCACGGCGATGTTCCTGCCGCTGCCCCTGCTGCACGTGCGCCCGGCCGATCTCGGCCCGCCGCGCACCATCGAGCAGCGGCTGCAAATCGTGCGCCATGGCCAGGCGGTGGTCCTCGACGGCGTCGCTGACGTGTCGGCTGAGCAGGTGCAGCTGATCGCGACCGCGCTCGGCGTGCGGCTCTACGCGCTGCGCTACGACGGCCGCCACGTCGTCCCCGGCCCGGCCGGGACGCCTGCCGGCGGGCTACCGCCGCCGGTGGCGCTCGACGACTTCCTGCTGCTGTACGCTCCGGCCGAAGTGCTCGCGGCCGCCCTGCCGGACGACCTGCGCTTGGTGACCCGTCCGGACGGACGGCAGCTGTACCGCGGCAGCCGCTTGCTAGTGGCGGTCCGCTACGAGACTGACGACCCGATGAACGGCCGCAGCCGCCTGCACAACGCCGCGCTCGACTATGATCTGGTCGTGGATTCGACGGTCGTTCAGTGAATTTCTACCTGGGGGAACCGGCGCTGGTCTGTGCGCTCGGCGGCGACCTCGCCACCGTCCGCGAGAACCTGTACGCCGGCCTCAGCCCCGGCCTCGTGACGACCGACCGCTACAGTCCGGGCCGACCGCTGCCGGTCGGCACCGCGCTGCTCGGTGCCGCCAGCGGCGACACGGCGCTGCGCCACCGCTCGCGCAACAACCACATGCTGGCCGCGGCGCTGGCTGCGCTGCGACCGAGCCTCGACCCGGTGCTGGCGTCGCTCGCGCCGCATCGAATCGCGGTGGTGCTCGGCACCAGCACGTCCGGCATGGAGGAGACCGAGCGGGCCGTCCTCGCGCATGCGGCCGGCGGCGCGCTGCCGGCGGACTTTCACCTCGGCCAGCAGGAACTCGGCTCCGGAGCGCTGTTCCTCGCCGAGGCACTCGGCGTCACGGGACCGACCTTCACGGTCTCGACCGCCTGCTCCTCAAGCGCCAAGGCGATCGCGAGCGGCGCCCGGCTGCTCGCTGCGGGCCTTGCCGACGCGGTGATCGCGGGCGGCGCCGATACGCTGTGTCGCTTTACCGTGGCAGGCTTCGCGGCGCTCGACGCGGTGAGCCGCGGCCGCAGCAATCCGTTCTCGGTGAATCGCGACGGCATCAATGTCGGCGAAGGGGCGGCGCTGTTCGTGCTGACGCGCACGCCGGGACCGGTACGGCTCACGGGCTGGGGGGAGGCCTCCGACGGCCACCACGTCTCGGCGCCGGACCCGGAGGGCCGCGGTGCGCGCGTCGCGATCGAGGCAGCGCTGGCCCGGGCCGGCGACCGGGCGGCGCGACGGATCGGCTACGTGAATCTGCACGGCACCGGAACCCGGCAGAATGACGCCATGGAGAGCCGTGTCGTCCACGACCTGCTGCCGGCCGTCCCGGCCAGCGCGACCAAGCCGCTGACCGGTCATACGCTCGGCGCCGCCGGGGCGATTGAGGCGGCCTTCTGCTGGCTGACGCTGACCGATTCTGCCGGGCGGCTGCCACCGCACCTGTACGATGGCGCCGCTGACCCGGAGCTGCCGGCGCTCAACCTGGTCGCGTCGGGCTCACGTCTCGGACGGGCTCCCGCGGCCATCCTGAGCACCTCGTTCGCGTTCGGCGGCAGCAACGTCGCGCTCGTGCTGGAACGCGCGTGATGCCGTCGATCGAACAGCTGGTGCCGCATGCCCGGCCGGCGCTGCTGCTCGACCGGGTGGTCGAGGCCCACGACGGCTTCGTCCTGACCGAGACCGTCATCCGCGAGGACAACCCGTACTGCCGCGACGGCCAGGTCGGCGCGTGGATCGGCATCGAGCTGATCGCCCAGAGCATCGCGGCGATGGCCGGCCTGGACGCGATCCGCGGCGGCCGGCCGGTTAAGATCGGCTTCCTGCTCGGGACGCGCCGCTATCGCAGCAGCGTGCCGTGGTTCGCGCTCGGCGACCGCCTGCGGATCGAGGTGCTGCGCGAGTTCCAGAGCGACGATGGCCTCGGCGCCGCGCGCGGCACGATCTTCGCCGACGACCGGCAGGTGCTCGGCGAGGGGCTTCTGACAGTATTCCAGCCGGCCCGCCCGGAGGACGTGATCGGTCGATGAGTACGCGCAGCATCCTCGTGACCGGCTCGAGCCGCGGCATCGGCCGCGCGATCGCACTGCGGCTCGCCGCCGACGGCTTCGACCTGGTCGTTCACTGCCGTTCGCGGCGCGCCGCGGCCGAGGAGGTCGCGACCGCGGTCCGCGCGCTCGGCCGCGGCGCGCGGGTGCTGGCCTTCGACGTCGCGGATCGCGACGCCTCGCGCGCCACGCTCGAAGCCGACGTCGCGGCGCACGGCGCCCCGTACGGGGTGGTGTGCAACGCCGGCGTCGCGGCCGACAATGCCTTCCCGGCGCTGACCGACCACGACTGGGACAGCGTCATCGACACGAGCCTCAACGGCTTCTACAACGTGCTGCGCCCGTTGGTGATGCCGATGATCGGACTGCGGGCAGGCGGGCGGATCGTGGCGATCGCGTCGGTCTCGGGGCTGGTCGGCAACCGCGGCCAGGTCAACTACAGCGCCGCCAAGGCGGGCGTCATCGGCGCCAGCAAGGCGCTGGCGCTCGAGCTCGCCAAGCGGCGGATCACGGTCAATTGCGTCGCGCCGGGCCTCATCGAGACGGACATGGTCGATCCTGCCCTCGCGGAGGAAATTCTCAAGCTGATCCCGGCGCGGCGCGCCGGTCGGCCTGAGGAGGTTGCCGCCGCGGTCAGCTACCTGTGCGGCGACGAGGCCGGCTACGTGACACGGCAGGTGCTGTCGGTCAACGGCGGCCTGATATGAGGCGCGTTGCCGTCACCGGAATGGCCGGTATCAGCCCGCTCGGCAGCGACTGGCCGACCGTGGCGCGCCAGCTGCGCGCGTGCCGCAATGCCGTGCGCCACATGCCCGAATGGGACATCTACGCCGGCCTGCTGACGCGGCTGGCGGCCCCGGCGGCACCGTTCGAGCTGCCGCCGGCGCGCTACACGCGCAAGGCGACGCGCACCATGGGCCGGGTGTCGCTGCTCGCGAGCCGGGCCTCGGAGCTGGCGCTCGCCGACGCCGGACTGCTCGACGATCCGCTGCTCAGGAGCGGCCGCGTCGGCGTCGCCTACGGCTCCTCGACCGGTAGCACGCAGGCGCTGCGGGACTTCGCCGGCATGCTCGAGTACCGCACCACCTCCGGCATCAACGCCACCACCTACATCCGCATGATGTCGCACACCACCGCGGTCAACATCGCGGTGTTCTTCGGCCTGACCGGACGCGTCATCACCACCTCGAGTGCCTGCACCTCCGGCAGCCAGGGCATCGGTTACGCCTTCGAGGCAATCCGCCACGGCCACGCCGAGGTGATGGTCGCCGGCGGCGCCGAGGAACTGTGCCCGACGGAGGCGGCGGTATTCGACACGCTGTTCGCCACCAGCACCAAGAACGACACGCCGCAGCTGACGCCGCGGCCCTTCGACGCGGCTCGCGACGGGCTGGTGCTCGGCGAGGGCGCGGGTACGCTGGTCCTCGAGGACCTCGCGCACGCCCGCGCGCGCGGCGCGCGGATCCACGCCGAGCTCATCGGCTTCGGCACCAACTGCGACGGCACGCACGTCACGCAGCCGAGCGCCGAGACGATGGCCGGGGCGATGCGCCTCGCGCTCGACAGCGCGGGCGTCGCGCCCGAGGCGATCGGCTACGTCAACGCCCACGGCACGGCGACGCCGCAGGGCGACGTCGCCGAATCGCGCGCGACCGAGCGGATCTTCGGCGCCCGCGCCCCAATCAGCTCGCTGAAGAGCTACATGGGGCACACGCTCGGCGCCTGCGGTGCCCTCGAGGCCTGGATGACGATCGAAATGATGCGCGCCGGCTGGTTCGCGCCAACGATCAACCTCGAGCGCGTCGACCCGGAGTGCGCGGCCCTCGACTACGTCACCGGCGAGGGCCGGCTGATGGACCTCGAGTACGTGATGAGCAACAACTTCGCTTTCGGCGGCATCAACACTTCACTGATCTTCCGACGCCCAGGATAGGCACCCATGAGTAAGCTCAGTGTTCGACTTTGCGCCGTCATCACGCGGTTCGCGGCCTTCGCGCCGACGGCCCACGCGCGCGACGCCGTCCTGCACCTGCCGGTCAAGGATGTGCTGGAAGACCCGCAGTACAAGGCCCGGCTCGGCAGCGACGTGGCGTTCTACTTCGGCAATCAGGCGGTGCCCGGCACGCCGCAGAGCCTCGCCGAGGTCGTGACCAACCGCAAGACCAACGCCTTCGGCAAGCCGGATGTCGAGGCCTGCCGCCGGGCCATGCGGTCGGCGATGCTGCAGCTGGTCGAGCGCACCCGCGAGCTCGGTGGCGACGCGGTCGTCGACATTCGCAGCTTCTTCAAGCGGTTCGAATTCGTCAGCGACACCGAGTACGAGTGCCATGCCGGCGGGGTCGTCGCCGGCGTCACACTCAAGGCCCGGATCGCCAAGCTGAAGAAGTGAGCCGCCTGCTGGCGGTCGTCGCCGAGCTCGGCGCGGTCGCCCGACTGGCCGCGCACATCGGTCCGCTATCGGCGCGCAGCGAGGCGCGGCTCGCGCGCATCCGAGCGCCGCGACGACGCTCGCAGAGCGTCGTCGTGCGGCAGCTCGCCGCTGCCGCCGCGTCGCGGCTGCTCGGGCGCGACGTGCCCGGTAGCGACGTCGAGGACGCGGAGCATGGCGCGGGACTCTGCCTTCGCGACGCGCCGGAACTTCGCATCAGCATCTCGCACAGCGGCGAGCGCGTCGCGGTCGCGATCGGCACCCGCGCGATCGGCATCGACGTCGAGCGTTGCGATGACAGCCGCGACTGCCTGGCACTCGCGCGACACGCCTGCAGCGCCGCCGAAGTTGCCTGGCTCGAGCGCACGGCGCCTGCCGAACGTGCGGCACGCTTCTATCTGCTCTGGACCCTGCGCGAGGCGGCTTTCAAGGCCGGCCTGCGGGCGGCGGCGCTGGGCGGTGAGAGCTGCCTTGATCCGGACTCCGCTATTGCCGGCTTCTGCTGGGGCAGCCGCGAGATCGACGGCTACCGCGTTTCGGTCGCGACCTCGGAACCGGCTCCGCTCGAGTGGCTGGGCATCGACGACGCCGGACTTGCGCCGCTCGCCATGCCGGTTCGCGAGACGCTGGGCGCGGCCGGCGGCAGCGGCGTCTGAAGCGACCGCGTCGCGCGAGCGGTTGCGCACCCGCTGGCGGCGCCCGCTCGCCCGGGCGGTGCGGCCAGCGACGAAGCAGCGGCGCGCTGCGCCGTCAGCGCAACAAGGCGGCGCCGACCAGCGCGATGCAGCCGAGCGCGTGAATCGCGAGCGTGAGCTCGATGCTCTTCTTGAGGCCCTCGCGACGCTGCGGGTCCAGCGAGATGCCGAGCGAGGCCTTGAAGCCCGCGGCCGCGAACAACAGCGAAGCGATGATCGCCCAGCGCGGCAAATCGTGCCGTACCGCGAGCGCCACGCCCGCCACCAGCGCCACCAGTGTCAGGAGCTGGTACAGCATCCGTGCGCCGCCGGCTCCGAGCCGAACCGCGAGCGTGCGCTTGCCGGCGTCCGCGTCGGCCACCGAGTCCGGCACTTCGTTGATGAGCAGGATCAGCCCGACCCAGACGCTGACGATCAGCGCGAGCAGCCATGCACCGGGATCCACCTGTCCTGCCTGCAGCCAGACGGCGCCGGCCACCGGCAGCGCGCCGAGCCCGATCGCGCAGGCCAGTTCGCCGGCGCCGCGACCGGAGAGCTGCACCCCCGGCTTGGAATAGAAGTAGCCGAGCGCGAGCCCGAGCACGCCGAGCAGCGCGACGCCGGACCCGCGCAGGTACGCGAGCGTGAGCCCGGCGGCGAGCGCGGCGACCGCGAGCCCGTACGCGTAGCGCAGCACCGTGGCGCGCGACAGGATGCCGTTCTGGATGAAGCGCGAGCCGCCCGTGTAGGGATGGATGCGCAAGACGTTGGCGGGGTCAGTGCCGTTGAGGTCGTCGCTGAAATCGTTGTAGACGTTGGTGGCGGCGTGCGCGAGCACGGTGGCGAGCACCGCGAGCGCGAACCACAAGCCGTCGAAGGCGTGGTGTGCGGCGCCGGCCCAGGCGGAGCCGACCAGGACCGGAAGCACCGAGGCGGTGAAGAACTTGGGGCGGGTGGCCAGGAACGCGCGGCGCAGCGCCGCCCCGACGCCCGGCCCGCCAAGTACCGCGGCCGAGGGTTCGCCCGCAGGCTGCGTGAGTCGATCCATGGATGTGCTCCGTGTCAGGCCCGACGCGCGGGCGTCCGGCCGGGGGTGTCGAGCTTAGCGCACCGGCGGCCGCCAGCGCGTCAGCTGCCGGCCCGGCGGCTGCCGCAGCGCATCACGCCGCCATCGTCGCGCGACACTACCCCGCGATCGCGTCGCCCGCCTACGGAATTGCCACGATTCGACCGGCGCGGTCCGACGCGCATCGTGGCGGTGCGCCCGGCTCGATGCCGTCTGGCGGAGTGCTCCGTGGCCTGCGTGCTCGTCCTCGGAATCGGCAATCCGTTGCTGGCCGACGATGGCGCCGGCGTGCGTGCCGCACTGCGGCTGGCCGAGCGGGCCCGTGGCCGGTCCGACGTCACGATCCTGGATGCCGGCACCCTCAGCTTTCCGCTGCTGCCGGCGATCGGCGGCGCCGACGCCCTGATCGCCATCGACGCCATACGCGATGGCGGTCGGCCGGGGGACCTGCGCGTCTGCGAGGGCGAGGAGTTCGATCGCTTCGTGCGCCGCAGCGGCCGCAGCGTCAACGAGACGAGTCTCGCCGACCTGCTCGAGCGAGCCCGCGACCTGGGCCGGCTGCCCGCCAAGCGGGTACTGATCGGCGTCGAGCCGCGAACGGTGGACTGGGGCCTCGAGCTCAGCCCGCCGGTGGCCGCCGCACTGACCCGCTGCGTGGACCTCGCGCTTGAATTCATCGATCGCTGGCAGCCGTCGGCGGAGCTGCGGGCGCACTGAGGCGGGTACGGCGCGGCCGGCCTCAGCGCCAGGTGGAGGCGATCACGTGCTCGCGCGTGATGCGCGCGAGGCTGGGCGTGCCGGCCTGGCGCATGATCTGCTGCAGCTCGCGATTCAGGATGTCGAGCACCGCCTCCACGCCGCTCTGGCCGAAGGCCGCGAGACCCCAGGCCTGCGGCCGGCCGATGCCGACCGCCGTCGCGCCGAGGGCGAGCGCCTTGAAGACATCGGTGCCGCGGCGAACGCCGCCGTCGAGCAGCACCGGAACGCGACCAGCGACCGCGGCGGCAACTTCCGGCAGGCAGTCAAGTGACGCCCGCAGCGTTTCCTCGTTGCGGCCGCCGTGGTTGGAGACGATCACGCCGTCGACGCCGTGCGCCACGGCGAGCGCCGCGTCCTCGCCGGTGACGACCCCCTTGACCAGCAGCTTGCCGCCGACCAGCGCCCGGAGCCGATCGAGGTAGGCCGGCGTGATGTCCGGCGGCGCGTGCGTCGTCACCTTCGTCAGGTCAAGGCCGGCGTACATCGGCCCCTTGCGGACGATGTCGTGCGAGTTGTTGAGATGGCAGTCCGGGCAGTGACGGCTATCGACCGCCATCGCCCGTCGCAGCGTCTCGTTGTTGCGGCTGGGCATGGAGTCGATCGTCAGCACGATCGCGGGGCTGCCGGCGCGTTCGGCGCGGTGCACGACCGCCTCGGTCACGGCCCAGTCGTCGGTCGGATAGAGCTGCTGCCAGACCGGCGCGCCGCGCGCCTCCGTCACCGGCTCGAGCGCGGTTGACCCGACCGACGACAACATCATCAGCGTCGCGCGGCTGCGCGACGCGCGCGCGGTCGCGAGCTCGGCGTCCGGGTGAAAGGCTCGCTGGCCGGACACCGCCGAGAGGTAGATGGGCGTGGTCCAGGGTGTGCCGTAGAGGCGCAGCGTGGTGTCGATGCGGCTGACATCGACGAAGCGGTGGGCACGGATCTCGTAATGCGAGAACGCGTCGTGGTTGCGGGCCACGGTGCGGTCGTCGTCGGCGCCGGTCGCGAGGTAGCCGAAATGCGCCGGCGGCAGCGCCTCGCGGGCGAGCGCCTCGAACTCCATGACGTTCAGGACCTGGTTGGCGGCCGTCAGCGGCGCTGCGGCGCGCAGGAACGCGAGCGATGGCGGCAGCGCGTCGCTGCCGGCGGAGCGCGCGGCGAGCGCTGGCAGCGCGACCAGCCCGCCGAGCACCGCGCGCCGTGACAGCCGCCGCAGTCGTGAAGCTTGCATCGAGTTCCCCTCGCGACGCCGACACGCGCCGTCCGAGCAGCATAGCGCGAGCCGCGGCGCCGTCGAGCCGGGCACGTCCATCGCGTCCGAGCTGCTCGGCCGCGTCGTGGCGGGCGCCTTGCGGCGGCCGCGCGCGGCTGGAGCGGCCGCCTGGCGCGTGATGGACGGCGCGAGGTGGCCGCCCTGGCGCCCGAGCGCCTCCGAAGCTCGTCACGCGAACTGCAGGGACCGGGAGAAATGGTCCCGCGGCTCGACCGTGTCGCAACATGAGGTCGTTTCCCGCCATCTGCGATCAGCCCCGGCATCAGTCACGGTTGGCCCCGTCAGCGACGCGCGCGACCCCGCGGCCGGGCGGGACCGCACCGCTGGGCATTCGGTTGTTCGGCATCGCTGCGGACCGGTCAGTGCGCCTGCCGCCTCGACCGTGAGGACAGTCGATTGAGTCGGCCAGACGGGGTACCGTCAATTGGAGCCGGATGGACGGGCGCGGCGCCTGCATGCCCGTTCGGGACCTGATGCCACCGCTCACCGATGGCAGCAATCCGGGAGTTCCAATCTACAAAACGACCGTCAATAGAAACGCCGCGAATTGAGCACTAAGCGCGCTTCGCGATCGCTCGAACTTCGACGAGAGCGCCGTCGGTGATCAGCTCGGAGACGCCGATCGCCGTCCAAGCCGGATAGGGTTCGGCGATGAACTCATCCTTAACTTTCATGAATGCGCTCAGATGCCGCTTGAGGTCGACATGGTAGGTCGTGATGTCAACAACGTCCTGAAGCCCGAGTCCTGCCTGGATGAGATTTACCTTCAATATCCGAAATACCTCCCGAAATTGTGCTTCAGGGTCGGTCGCGATGGTCCGATCGGCGTGCGTGCCGGTAACGCCGGAGAAGAAGACAAATGTCCCGGTATCGAGGCCCGGGGAGAAGTGCCAGGTGCGCGGATAGTCGGCGAACTCAGCAGTCACTATTACCCTGTTCATACTCGTCCACGCTCTTTGCCCGGGAATCGCGCAGTCTAGCCTCGCCACGCGAAGGGCGGCCATGCGGCAACCAGTTCCCGAGGCCGCGTGGCCGTAGGCGGCCGGGTGCGGGACGGAGTCCGCGGCACACGACCTTGATTTCGGCGCACATCGCGCTGCGTCGCATATGGAGTCGTTACCGGGCGGCCGCGCTAGTTCTTGGACGCGGGGCTCGGCGTGAAGGTCCAGGCCCAGCCAGTCTTCTTGAAGACAAGCGACTTCTTGTCTTCCGAAATGCTCAGGCCGTTCGATGCGGACAGCGGCATCCCAAGCATCACGGGCGAGGGCACGACCAGCTCCTCCGGGCGCGTGTTGACCTTTGCAGGCACGGGCTTGCGGCTAGCGGTACAAGACTGCGCGACGTCGACCAATGGATAGACGGTCTTCACTTGCAGCTCGAGGGCACCCGCCTGACCGTCCTTGATCCCTATCAGCTCGAAATGCTCATACTCTCCCTTGAGCACGGGTGCGAGACAGGCAGGCTCGCGGTCACGCGGATTTGTCAGCGTGCTCTTCGTGTTCTGGAAGGTCGGCGCGCCTACCAGCTTTGATTCGGAGAGCTTCCATGTCAGATCGATCACGACTTGGTCGGTGACGTCGGCACGACCTGACCCGTCGCTAGCGATGTACGGCTGGCCCTGATAGATGCCGACGATGTGGTAGTGAACGACGTCGGCGCTGGCCCAACGCATCATCGCGTCCGAATCCATCTGTTGAGCGTGCACGGTCGGCAGTTGCAGCGTGAACAGAAAGCTCGATGCAATCATCAGGCGGCGTAAAAGCATTTCGCCCTCTCGGCAGGCGATGAGCAAGTGGTCGAGACTAAGCGAATGGCGATCCGGCATGCCGTTGGCACCCGGCGTGTCCTTCCCGGTAGCCCTCCAGCAGCCGATCGCCATGACCCAAGCGCGCTAGGATTTCGCGTTGAATCCGTCGGCGGTGATGAAACCCTGCAGCGGACGCCAAGACCGGGCGGGGTCATCCGGGCAGTATGCGCCCGGATTCCCGGTCAGGACTGCTGGTGATCGTCGCGGCTGAAGGTCGACCTGTCACGGCAGCCGCGTCGCTATGTCGCCGTTGGTCATTTTCTGGTCGAATTCCGGTAGCCGGCTGTGTCGTTGCATCGCAGACCAAGCCTGAGGCCGGACTCGAGCGACGTCCGGATCTGACCCCAAGGTGCCTGTGACGACCGACCGCTATCGGGAAGCCGAACGCGTCCATAGCCTCCGACTATCTTCTTCGGGTGTTGGAGGTGGGCGACTGAAATTGTCCGCAACAGCTATTTCGGACTAAAGATGAATTTGATGCCCGGATGAGCGGCACGATTCTTACTTGCAACCTCGTAAAACCGCTTGAATTCGTTTGCGTCGTCCAGCCTGTCAAACGGTGTTTGAAGTATGTATTCGTTGTCATTGCTATAAGAAATCAATAGCCGAATTACACTACGTACCTGCGATACCACAGCTTGAAAACGATCAATGACCGTTGCGCGCTGTGCCGCTGTTAGTGCCGAAAGATCGAGGTCGTCCGAGGACGTTTCTACGACGTGCGCCCCAATTGCTTGGTCCAATGCGGACAATTGCGCATTGAGCAGGGTCGTCCCGCCAGTGGTCGAGTCGAAGATTGCGCGTTCCCTGTCATCCATATCCTCGTACCAATTTTGTGCGCCCGCAGGCAGGAGACTGCTCAGTCCGCTGGCCTTCGCGGAAATCCAAACACCCGCGTCCGGCGCATAAATCAAACCGGCAGGCATGCGGCGAATAGTCAGGGTGCCGGTCGCCCCGGTACGCTCAACAATCGCAATTTGCTCCAATGCCCAGTGCAACATGCCTTCCGCCACCGCCAAATCGTCCTTGATATATCGTCGGTTTCCTTCTCCGTTGCGCCGAAGGGCCTCCCCGAGTTCATAACGCTGATGACGATGGTGGAACAATTCCACGGTCTGCTCCAAACCTACGGCGATCAGAAGACCGACCACAATCGTCGCAATGTGGATGAAGAAACTCTTCCAAGTGTGAATAGCTTCGTGCGGAGTGTGAATCTCGAGCATAGGTGCTGCGATCTCCGGGGTGGAAAGCGTTTCTGTATCTGCAGGCCTCGCAGCCTTCAGGTTATCTGCAGGTACCGGAGGCATTTCTGGTTCGGTCCTATCGGCCATGCGTTGGACTCTGGTTAGTAGTTCGCTAGCCTACCGTATGAGGCTAACGGCCGCTTTATCCCGGTGATTTCGGGACCGCGAGTAGCCGCTTATCGCCGAGCGCGGCCGACGTTTCGCGGTGAACGACTTCAGTTCGGGCGCACACTCGCCTGTACGCAAAAAAAAGAGAGTCGTTCCCTGGCGCGTGGCCGAGCCGCTGAACTTCCCACGGCGGTGGCGACTGCAGCCGATACGGTCGTTCCCTGACTTCCCAGCTCTGCCGTGGCGTTCCTACAGAATCTACCGACGCGCGAATTGAAGTCGCTTCATGGCCGTCTGATGATTGCCGCAATCCAGCGCTCGCATCGCTGAGCGCGTGACACGCGTCCCTGTGAGAGTCCTGTCGTCACTTGTGAGAGTGTTCGTGGGATTCGTTCCGATGTGACGCGTCCTCCAGTTCGCGATGCGAATGATCGTGCTCGCCGCCGTGGCCGTCGTGCGGATGCGCGACGCTGACGCTGGCATGCCCATCCGCGTGCGAATGGCCATGTTGATCGCTGTGGTCATGCTCGCGCACGTGCTGGTGGACGTGCTCGTGCGAATGCTTGTGCGGCTCGACGTGCGCGTACGTGGTCGTCATGGCGCACTCCTATCACTGCCAAGTGCAGATGAGCCAATCAGAGGGCATCGGCTGCGATTCGCCGGCCGGCCAGCAGGCAAGACGCGTTGCCGTTGTGCGGGTGAGCTGAATTGTGCTGCGCTGCGCGCCCTGTTGCCTACCCTCTCCGTCGAGCCGCCGGCAAGCCGATGGCCGATGAGCAAGCTCGCGAAGACGATCGCAGCGACGGCTGCTCAGAGCAGGATCTCCCGCCCGTTCGTCCAGCGCGCGAAGGCTGGCGCGGCGAGGCGGCCGGCGCCGATGCCCGCAACGAGCAGGCTGACGCTACCCACGGCAAGGCCATGACGCGCGAGGCCGGCGCGCCAGTGTGTCCGCGGGGGCGATGAGGCGCGAGATCCAAAGGCCGTTCGCGCCGTCCGTGACGAGCATCCCGAGCAGGAAGGTGTCGGCGAGCGCAAGCGCGTCCTCAAGCCCGCCGAAGTACACCGCTGTGGCGGTAAATAGTGCCGCCTGGCTGACCGTGTCGAACGAGAGCGCGAACGCGGCGCCGATCGCCATGACGACCCAGGGGTTCGCGCTTCGCCCAGCCCGCCCAGCAGGCGTCCCTTTAAGGGGACCGGGGCGACGACCTCGTGCGGCGACGCGGTAACGACCGCCCGGAGGTTGAGGATCCTCAGCCGCGTCAGGACGCCGATCTGGATCCACGCCCCGCTGGCCTCGAGCCAGGCCGGGGTCTCCCAGTGGTCGCTCGCCGAGCCTACGAGCGCGGCGATCGCCATGACGACGGCGCCGTGGCCCAGCGAGAAGAGCACGCCGCAGAACAGTGAGAACGCGGAGCCGGCTCGGCGGCTGACGCGGGTCAGTCCATCGATCCTCCCAAGATGATCCGCGTCGAAGCCGTGCTGGATGCCAAACAGCAGGACGACCGCAACCAGCGAAATCCAGTTGTCGGGCACCGGAGCCCCTCCGTCGCCACGTCGTGCCGGCCGCGAGTTCGATCAGGTGGACGGTACGTATGTGTAAGAACTTCGTACAATTCATCATACTAGCGACTTAGCGCAATCCAAGGGAGAGCGCGATGGCGCCGCCGTTCCAGCTTCGAGCGATGGCGAGAGTGGCGCAGAGCGTGAGCATCACGGCAATCCTGGCGGCGGCGCCTCCCGCTGAGGCCAACGACGTCGGGCCCACTTCGTTCCTCGACACGATCACGGTCGTCGCAAAGGGCGTGAGCAATATGCTGGCGGCCTCGGTGGGCGACATCGGCCAGGCCGAGATCGCCGGGCAGCCGCTGCTGCGACCCGGCGCAGTGCTTGAGAACGTGCCCGGACTCATCGTCACGCAGCATTCCGGTGAGGGGAAGGCGAACCAGTACTTCCTCAGGGCCTTCAACCTCGATCACGGGACGGACCTTGCGTCCGAGCTCGACGACATGCCGCTGAATCTTCCGACCCATGCGCATGGCCAGGGGTACACGGACCTCAATTTCCTGATTCCCGAGCTGGTCGCCGACCTCCACTACAAGAAGGGCCCGTACTACGCCGATGAAGGTGACTTCGCGACGGCCGGCGCCGTCCGCATGGGGCTCATGAACGCAACCCCGCCGTCGGCGACGCTGGGCTACGGTGAGGACGGATTTCGACGAGCGCTCCTCATGGGCTCGACGGCCCTTGCCTCGGGCACACTGCTCGCGGCCGGCGACTTCTACCACAACGACGGGCCGTTCCAGGTTCCCGACGACTACCTGCGACTCAATGGCGTGCTGCGCTATCACCAAGGGACGGATCAGAGCTTTTGGACGCTGACGGGGATGGCGTACTCCGGGCGCTGGACTTCCACCGACCAGGTTCCCGAACGCGCCATCGACGCCGGCATCATCGACCGGTTCGGGTCCCTGAACCCGACCGACGGCGGCGACACGACGCGGATGAGCCTCTCGTTCAACCGCGTGGATCGCACGGAGCATGCCCAGAGCCAGCTCTCGGCCTATGTCATTCGCTACAAGCTCGATCTCTATTCGACGTTCACGAGTTACCTCAAGGATCCCGTCAACGGCGACCAGATGCTGCAGCATGACGACCGGGTCGTGTACGGATTCAAGGGCTCGAAGACCTGGTACACAAAGCTCGGCGATATGCCGGTCTCGAACCTTCTTGGCCTGCAGGTCCGGGTCGACGACATCCGCGACGTGGGGATCTTCCCAACATTCGAGCGACGAATCCTCGGCACCGAGCAGGACGCCAGTGTCACCGAGGCGACCAGTGCGCTGTATATCGAGTCGAGCATCGAGTGGCGACCGTGGCTTCGGACCGCGCTAGGCCTGCGTGGCGATGCATTCGAATTCCGCGTCCGCGACAAGCTGACGAACCCGAATGGCAGCTGCGACTTCACGAGCGACCCGCTCGGCTGCAATACCGGCACCCGTCGGGCGGGAATGGTGAGCCCCAAGCTCGGCATCGTCCTCGGGCCGTGGGCAAAGACAACCTTCTATCTCAATGCGGCGGACGGCTACCACAGTAATGACGCGCGCGGCGTCACCCGTAGCGGAGAGAACCCGGACAACGTCCCCGTCACGCCGCTGACGCGGACACAGAGTGCCGAGGTCGGGCTCTCGACGACGCCGGTCCGGAACTGGCAGCTGTCGCTCGACCTCTTTCAGCTCAAGCTTGAATCCGAGCTGGTCTTCGACGGAAACGCGGGCGTCACGTCCCCGAGCGGGTCCACCACCCGGACCGGCATCGAGCTCGGCAACACCTTTCGCCTGACGCGATGGCTGACGGGCGACTTCAATGCCGCATTCTCCAAGGGCCGCTTCAACCAGAACGCGCCGCCAGATGCCCTTGGTTGCGCTGACGCGGCCCCTTCACACCGTTGCCTCAATCCAGCTGCGATCACCGGACGGTACATCCCGAACAGCCCGACCAACGTCATTGATGCGGGCCTCACCGCCAACGGCAGCTCGCGGTGGTTCGGCGCGATCCGGGCGCGCCACTTCGGCGAGTCGCCGCTCGTCGAGGACAACAGCGCGCGATCGCCTGCCTACACGACCGTCGACATGCAAGTCGGGTACCGTGGCTCGGCCCATTGGCTCGTGGCGCTGGATGTGTTCAACGTCTTTAACGTCCATTGGAACGACATCGTGTACTACTACGAGTCGCGCCTCGCGAATGAGCCCTCCCCGCAGCCGGACTACGTTGCGCATCCGGGTGTGCCGAGGACGATTCGGCTTAAGCTTCACTACCAGCTCTGAACGACCAGATGCCAGCCGCTCCGTCGGCCAGCGGGAATCCTGAACCCGGTTGGTCGTGCTGGCATCCAGAGCGGTCCTGCGAATGGGTCATTTCCACTAGCGCTGCTGGGAATGCAGCTCATGTCGGCTCGGCAACAGGCCGAGCCGCGTGGCTTACAGGTGCCCGACGGATTGGTTGACTGAACCTCGCTTTCGTCGCGCATGTCGCCGACAAATGTAACGATTTGCCGGCCGAACCACTCGCGTGACTGCGCTGGAACTCGCGCCGCTAGTAAGTCAACGCCCCCTCGGCAGGAGCTGCGATGCGGTAACGACTTTATTCTCTCAATAACGACTTTAACTACGACGCACAATCGCCGGCGCTTCGTCGCCCAGGCTACTCGACGGTCACGCTCTTGGCGAGGTTGCGTGGCTGGTCGACGTCCGTGCCGCGCATCGTCGCGACGTGGTAGGCGAGCAGCTGCAGCGGGATCGTGTAGACCGCCGGCGCCTGGAAGTAGCTGACGTGCTTCGGCATGGTGATCACGTGGACCCCGTCCGAGGAGCTGATGCCGGAGCCGGGGTCCGCGAAGACGTACAGCTCGCCGCCGCGGGCGCGAACCTCCTGCAGGTTCGACTTCAGCTTCTCCAGCAGGTCGTTGTTCGGCGCGACGGTGATGACCGGCATGTCGGCATCGACCAGCGCGAGCGGCCCGTGCTTGAGCTCGCCCGCGGGGTACGCCTCGGCGTGAATGTAGGAGATTTCCTTGAGCTTGAGCGCGCCTTCGGCCGCGATCGGCGCCAGCGCGCCGCGGCCGAGGAACAGCGCATGGTGTTTGTCGACGAACTTCTCCGCGAGCTTGCGCACCACCGGATCCAGCGCCAGCGTCTCCTCGATCAGCCGCGGGATCTCGATCAGCCGGCCGACCAGGTTGTGCTCGCGCTCCCGGTCCATGCCGCGGTGCTTGCCGAGCGCGATCACCAGCATGCCAAGCGCGGCCAGCTGCGTCGTGAACGCCTTGGTCGACGCGACGCCGATCTCGGGCCCGGCGCGCGTCAGCATCACGAGCTCGGACTCGCGCACCAGCGACGATTCGGGGACGTTGCAGATGGCGAGCGTCGACAGGTAGCCGGTCTGCTTGGCGAGCCGTAGCGCGGCGAGCGTGTCGGCCGTCTCGCCGGACTGCGAGATCGACACGAACAGCGTATTCGGCGGCACGACCGGGTTGCGGTAGCGGAACTCGCTGGCGATGTCGATCCAGCAAGGCAGCCGGCAGATCTGCTCGATGAAGTAGCGCGCCACCGAGCCCGCGTGCCAGCTGGTGCCGCACGCGACGATCTGCACGGCCTCGGTGCGGCGCAGCACCTCGGTCGCGGTCGGGCCGAACGCGGCCTCGAGCAGCTTGCCACCGGCGACCCGCTCCTCGAGCGTCTGCGCGACCGCGCGCGGCTGCTCGTGGATCTCCTTGAGCATGTAGTGCGGGAACTCGCCCTTCTCAACCGCGTCCGCGGATAGCTCGCTCTCGCGGACCGGTCGCTCGACCGTGCGACCGGCGGCGTCAACGATGCGGACGCTGTTGCGGTGGATCGCGGCGACGTCGCCTTCCTCGAGGAACTGGAAGCGCTTGGTGACCGGCAGCAGCGCGGCGACGTCCGAGGCGACGAAATTCTCGCCGTCGCCGAGCCCGACGACCACCGGGCAGCCGGCGCGCGCCAGCACGATCGTGTCGGGGTCCTTCTCGCTCAGCACGGCCAGCGCATAGGCGCCGTGCAGCTCGCGCACCGTCGCCTGCACCGCGTCGAACAGGTCCGGCTGGCTCGCCAGATGGAAGTGCACGCGATGAGCGATCACCTCGGTGTCGGTCTCGGAGGTGAACACGTAGCCGCGCGCCGCGAGGTCGGCGCGCAGTTCCTCGTGATTCTCGATGATGCCGTTGTGAACGATGGCGATGCCGTCCCGCGAGATGTGCGGGTGCGCGTTGCGCTCGCTCGGCACGCCGTGAGTGGCCCAGCGCGTGTGGGCGATGCCGAGCAGCCCGGCGGTCGGCGTCTCGACGAGTGCCTCACGCAGCCGCGCGACCTTGCCGACCGTGCGCAGCCGCGCGACGTGGCCGTCCTTTTGCAGCACGGCGACGCCGGCCGAGTCGTAGCCGCGGTACTCAAGGCGCTGCAGCCCGTCGATCAGGATCGGGAGCACGTCCCGCTTAGCCACCGCGCCTACGATTCCACACATGGGGTCTGCCCTCGTTCCTGAGGCCTGTCGAGCCAGTAATTATGGCCTATCCGGGCCACCGGGATTGTGACCGGGATCGGACTCGGCGGACGAAATTCGTCAATCCTTGGCGGGCTCGTCCGGTAGCCGTGCCTGGGCCACATGCCGGTCGCGCTCCTCGGCGGAGGCCTTGACCGGGCGGCGCCAGCCGTCGATGGCCTGCTGGCGGCTGCGCTCGAGCGTCAGCGCGTCGCGCGCTGCCGGCTTGGTGATCGTCGAGCCGGCGCCGATGGTCGCGCCGCGCCCGACCGTGACCGGCGCGACCAGCATCGTCCCTGAGCCGATGAACGCTCCGTCCTCGATGACCGTCGGCCACTTGTTGACGCCATCGTAGTTGCAGGTGATGGTGCCGGCGCCGACGTTGACCTGGTCGCCGATCGTCGCGTCGCCGAGGTACGTCAGGTGATTGGCCTTGCTGCCGGCGCCGAGCGTCGCGTTCTTGATCTCGACGAAATTGCCGACGTGCGCCGCCACCGACAGCCGTGCGCCGGGCCTGAGGCGCGCGAACGGTCCGACGCTGCAGCGTTCGCCGACTACCGCCCCGTCCAGCACGCTGTAGGGGTGCAGCACCGTGTCGGCGCCGATGCTGACATTGCGCAGCACGCAGCCGACGCCGACCACGACGCGGTCGCCGAGCGCCACGTCGCCCTCGAGCACGACGTTGGCATCGATCGAGACGTCGCGCCCGCAGCGGACCTGCCCGCGCACGTCGATTCGCGCCGGGTCGGCGAGCGTCACGCCGGCCTCGAGCAGCGCCCGCGCCTGCAGCCGCCGGTACTCGGCCTCGAGCTCGGCGAGCTGCAGCCGGTCGTTGACGCCGAGGACCTCCGCCACGGTCGGCGCGACCACGGCCTCGACCTTGAAGCCGTCGCGGACCGCGAGCGTGACGATGTCGGTCAGGTAGTACTCGCCCTGGGCGTTGTCGTTGCGCAGGCTCGCGAGCCAGCGCTTGATGGCCGCCGCCGGTGCGGCCATCAGGCCGGTATTGGATTCGCGGACCGCGAGCTCCTTGCGGTTCGCGTCCTTCTGCTCGACGATCCGGTAGACGTTGCCAGCGTTGTCCCTGAGCACGCGGCCGTAGCCGGTCGGGTCGTCGAGCATCACCGACAAGAGCGCGAGCGAACGCTCGCCGGCGCGCGCGATGAGGCCCTGGAGTGTCGCCGCCTGGATCAGCGGTACGTCGCCGTAGAGCACCAGCACGAGGTGGTCGTCCGGAATCGCCGGCATCGCCTGCATCACCGCGTGCCCGGTCCCGTGCTGCTCGGCCTGCAGCGCCCAGCCGAGCTGCTGCGCTGCGAAGACCTCGCGCACGCGCTCGCCGCCATGACCGTAGACGACCTGGATCGCATCGGCGCCGAGTGTGCGGGCGCAGTCGACCACGTGCTGCAGCAGCGGCCGGCCTGCGAGCGGCTGCAGCACCTTCGGCAGGTCGCTCCTCATGCGTTTGCCCTGGCCGGCGGCCAGGATGACGATGCTCAGGGGCATGGCGGTACTCGAGCGCTGGGGAGCGGCCATTCTCGCACGCCGTCCGCACTGGCGGGACTTCCGGTATGGTCTGCAGCTACCGACCTGCCGGTCGCAACAGGAGCCCGAACCCATGTGGCCACCCGCATTGCGCGGCCTGCTCGCGGCGCTGCTCGCACTTGCCATGACCGCGCCCGCGGCCGCCGCCGGCCGGCCGATCAGGCACGAGGACGTCTGGCTGATGAAGCGGCTCGGCGCCCCGGCGCTGAGCCCCGATGGTCGCCGCGCAGTGTTCACCGCGACCGAGCCGGCCTACGACCGCAAGGACCAGACGGCAGGCCTGTGGCTGGTCGCCACCGACGGCAGCGCACCGCCGCGGCGCCTGACGTGGACCAAGGGCACGGAGTCCGGCGTCACCTGGAGCGAGGACGGCACGCGTCTCGCCTTCAGCACCAAGCGCGACGGCGACGGCGACGAACAGATCTACGTGCTCGATCTCGCCGTCGGCGGCGAGGCCCAGCGCATCACGAGCGCAGCGCTGGGCGCGCGCACGCCGCGCTTCTCGCCGGACGGCCGGAGCATCGCCTTCGTCGCCGACGTCTGGCCGGGCGCAACCGACGACGCCGACAACCGCCGGCTCGCGAAGGAGCGCGCCGACCGCAAGTACAGCGTGCGCGCCTATGACGGGTTCCCGGTGCGCAGCTGGGACAAGTGGCTCGACGAGCGCCAGCCGCACCTGTTCGTGCAGCCGGCGATCCCGGGGGCGGCAGCCCGCGACCTGCTCGCCGGCAGCGCGCTGGTCGCGGCGGCCGGCTACGGCGGCCGTCGCGAGGATGACGGCGTCGGGCTCGACCCGGTGTGGGCGCCGGACGGCCGCGGTCTCGTGTTCGTCGCCAGCATCGATCACGACGTGGCGGCCCGTGCGTTCACCAGCACGCAGCTCTGGTACGTGGCCACCGACGGCGGCGAGCCGCTGCGCCTCACGCCGGGCGAGGACTCGTGGACGACGCCGCGCTTTGCGGCCGACGGGCACACGCTCTACGCCGAGCACGCCCGGCGCTCGGCGCACGTCTATGCGACCACACGCGTCGCCGCGCTCGCCTATGGCGGCGGGCGCGGCCTGCCGGCCGGCCCCGTCGAGGACCTGACGGCGACGATCGACCGCTCGGTGACGAGCTGGGGCGTCGCTCCGAACGGCAGCGTGTATTTCCTCGCCGAGGACGCCGGCCTCGAGAAGCTGTTCGTGGCGGCGCGCGGTGCACCGGCGCGGCCGCTCGCGCCGTCCACCACCAGCGGCGTCTACAGCGGGCTCGCGGTCGCGGCACGCTCGGCGAGGCCGGTACTGGTCGCGCGCTGGGAGAGCGCGGTGCATCCGCCGGAGATCGTGCGCCTCGAGGCGGGCGGCGGGCACGCAACGCTGACCCAGTTCAATGTCGAGCGCAGCGCCGGGCTCGACCTGCAGCCGCTCGAGCACTTCTGGTTCACGAGCGCGCTCGGCCGCCCGATCCACAGCATGCTGGTGCGACCGGCGGGCTTCGACCCCAAGCGCAAGTACCCGCTGTTCGTGGTCATGCACGGCGGCCCGGCCACGATGTGGCGCGACCAGTGGGTGATCCGCTGGAACTACCACCTGCTGGCCCGCTCCGGCTACGTCGTGCTGCTGACCGACTATTCGGGATCGACCGGCTACGGCGAGGCGTTCGCGCAGGCGATCGAACACGATCCGCTCAAGGGACCGGCCGACGAGATCAACGCCGCGGCCGACGAGGCGATCCGGCGCTACGCATACATCGACGGCACGCGGCAATGCGCTGGTGGCGCGAGCTACGGCGGCCACCTCGCCAACTGGATGCAGGCGAGCACGACCCGCTACCGCTGCCTGGTCAGCCACGCGGGGCTCATCGACCTCGAGGCGCAGTGGGGCACGAGTGACGCGGTCTACCACCGCGAAGTGATGGTCGGCGGCCCGCCGTGGGGCGGCGATCCCTTGTGGCGCGCGCAGAGCCCGATCGAATACGCGGCGCAGTTCCATACGCCCGTGCTGCTGTCGGTGGGCGAACGCGATTTCCGCGTGCCGCTCAACAACACGCTCGAGTACTGGACCGCGCTCAAGCGCCAGCAGGTGCCGAGTCGCCTGCTGGTGTTCCCGGAGGCCAACCACTGGATCCTGCGCGGCGAGGACAGCCGCTACTTCTATCAGGAGGTCGCGAGCTGGCTCGACAAGTACCTGGGACCCGGCGGCTGACCGCCCCCCGCCGCGGCGTCGTTCACGCGGGCAGCACGGCCCCGGCGGTCGCCGGCGGCCCGTGGGCGAGCTGGGCAAGGAAGCCGTCGATCGCCGCCAGGCATTCGGGCTCGTCGAGCAGCGGCACGTGGCCGCGGTCGGCAACCGTCAGCCGCTCGAGGTCGGGCTTCTCCAGCAGCATGCGGTCGAAGGTCGCGGCGCTCAGGATGTCCGAGAGGGCGCCGCGAATGGCGAGCGCCGGCACCGCCTTCAGCGTCGCATAGAGCGGCCAGAGGCTGCCGGCCTGCGCCGGTGCGGCGCGCATCGCTTCGCCGATTCCCGGATCGGCGTCGAGGACCGGAGTGCCGGACGCATCCTCGCGGTAGCTACGCCGCACGAGGACGTCCCAGTGCGCGTCGGACAGGTTCGGCCACGCCGTGCCGAACACCAGCCGCTGCTGTGCGATCGCCTCGTCCCAGCTACGAACCGGCGGCAGCCGTCCCGCGTAGCCACGGATGCGCTCCGCCCCGACCGGATCGATCTCCGGGCCGATGTCGTTGAGCACGATACCGGCCACCGCCTGCGGCGCGACGGATGCGAGAATCATCGCCAGCAGGCCGCGAGGGAGGTGCCGACGATCGCGACGCGCGGCAGGCGTAGCACCTGCAGCAGCGCCATCAGGTCCGCGACGTAAGTCGCCGGCTGGTAGTTCTGCCACGCCGGGTCGCGCGCGGATCGCCCTCGGCCGCGCAGGTCCGGGCAGACGACGCGGTAGCGCCCGGCGAGATGGGCGGCAAGATCCTCGTAGTCGCGGCTGTTGCGGGTGAGTCCCGGCAGGCACAGCACCGCCGGGGCGCCGGCGCCGGCCGCGTCGTGGACCCGCGCGTACAGCTCAAGGCCGTCCGATGAGGTCCAGAGCTGGTCACGAGTGGCGGCGGTCGTGCTCATCCGAAGTTCCCATGCTCCAGTTCGCGGCGCAGGTCCCGCTTCAGCACCTTGCCGTTCGGGTTTCGCGGCAGCATGTCGCGACCGACCACCGCGGCGATGCGCTGCTGCCGGCCGACGCGGTCGTTGGTCCAGTCGCGCAGCGCTTCGGCATCGAGCGGCGCTCCGGCACGGGCGACGACCACCGCGACCGGTGTCTCGCCCCAGCGGCTGCTCGGCACGCCGACGACCGCGACCTCGGCAACCGCCGGGTGCTGGCGCATCACACTCTCGATGTCGGCGGGATAGATGTTCTGCCCGCCGGACAGGATCATGTCCTTCTTACGGTCGACGATATAGAGGAAGCCGTCGGCGTCCAGGCGACCGAGGTCGCCGGTGCGCAGCCACTGCCGTCCGTCGGCGTCGAGCCAAGTGGCCTCGCGGTTGGCCGCGTCGCGGGCGTGATAGCCCGCCATCACGAGCCGGCCGCGGCCGACAATCTCGCCGGTCGCGCCGGCCGGCAGCTCGCGGTCGTCGTCGCCGAGAATGCGGATATCGGAACCGAGCACCGGCTTGCCGACGGACTCCAGCTTTTGCTCGAAGTCCTCGGGCGCGAGGATCGTCACGAGGCCTTCGGTGAGGCCGTAGAGCTCGATGAGCTGGCAGTCGAACTCCACCGCGAACCGCCGTTTGACCTCCGGCGGCAGCGGCGAGCCGCAGCACATCAGCGCCTCGAGGCTAGCAGTGCGGAACGCCGTGCGCTCGGGCGCCGCGAGCAGCCGCTCGAGCTGCACCGGCACGAACGAGCCGTGGGTGATCTTCTCCGCCTCGATCGTCCGCAGCGCGTCGGGCGCGCTGAAGTGCCGCAGCAACACCATCGTGCCGCCGACCAGGATGGTCGACAGCATCGACACCCAGCTGATGTTCGAGAACAGCCCGAGCGAACACAGCGTGCGGCAACCGTGGCGGTAGCGCAGCGCGATCGCGCAGTCGTACGCCCAGTGCATGCGGCACTCGTGGGTGTGGACGATGCCCTTCGGCAGCGCCGTCGTTCCGGAACTGTAGATGATGTTGCACTCGTCGCCGGGCGCGATCGCCACGCGCGGGGCGCCGGCCGGCTGCGCCGCGAGCAGCGCGTCGAAGTCCTGCCAGCCCGCGCGCGGCCCGTCACAGCCGATGTAGTGCTGCGCGGCGAGACGCCCGGCGGCGCGCAGCCCCTCGATGCGCTTGCAATGCACACCGCTGGCGAGCACCGCGACGGTCGCCGCGTCCGCGCACATCGCGGCAACCGCCTCGTCGGTGATCGACACGTTGAGCGGCACCGCTACCGCGCCGGCGCGGATGATGCCGAACATCGCGATCGCGGTCTCAAGGCGCGTATCCATGAGTACCGCGGCACGGTCGCGGGGGCGCACGCCGAGCGCGAGCAGTGCCTGCGCGAGGCGCGCGGTGGCGTCGTCGAATTCGCTCCAGGAAAGCGAGCGCTCGCCGTCGACCACGGCCGCCCGCGAGCCCAGCCAGCGGCCATTGCCGGCGATCAGGTCCGGCAGCAGGGCGGCCGGCGCTTCAAACCAGGACATTGCTGCCTCTCGGGAAACCGCGCCGGCACCTCAGGGCGCCGGTCCGTGCCGGTCGCGGCCGACCTCAGTAATGGTAGCTCACGTTCGCGGTAACGGTCCGCGGCGCGCCGTAGAAGCCGATCTGGCTGACGTTGGCGGTGAGGCCGGCGCTGCCAAAGTCGTAGCCCGCGACGCGGTACGCCTTGTCGGTCACGTTCTTGGCGTCGAGCGCCCAGCGCCACTTCTTGGTGTCGGTCGTGTAGGCGACGCCGACGTCAAGCACGCCGTAGGCCGGCTCGTCGGTCACGCTCGCCGTCGTGTTTGCGACCTTGGTGAAACTGCGCCAGTCGTAGCCCGCGCGCGCCGTCACCGAGGCGCCAGACAGGTCCCACCGGTAGGAAGCGCCGGCCGCGATCGTCCAGGTCGGCGCGTTGATCGGCCGATTGAGGTTCGCGACGTTGCTGCTGCCGGTGCAGGTGGCGAGCTGCAGATTGCAGCCGACGATATAGTCCTGGTAGTAGGAGTCCAGGTAGCCGACGTTCAAGCCGAAGGTCAGCGCACGGGTCGCTTTCCACTGCGACTCGATCTCGAAGCCACGGTTCATCTGCTTGCCGGCGTTCAGCACCGCGGTCACGTTGGCGGTGCCGACGAATTGCTGCACCCCGATCTGCGCGTTCTTGTAGGGGTCGTAGAACACCGTCGCGTTCAGCAGCAGCGTGTTGTCGAGCAGCGTCGACTTGATGCCGATCTCGTAGCTGTCGGCAGTCTCCGCGTCGTAGCCGTTCTCGGTCTGCGGATACACGGTCGCGTTGCCGCGCATGTCGAAGCCGCCGCTCTTGAAGCCTTTGCTGTAGGAGACGTACGTCATCACGTGTTCGCTGACGTGGAAGTCGAGGCCGAGCCGCGGCGACACGTTGGAGAACGTCCGCGCATTCTGGTAGTTCGACAGCAGCCCCTTGGCCGCAGTCGGATACAGGAAGAATCCGGGCGGCGGGGAGTTCTGGTTGAAGAAGCCCTGGTTTGCCGGCAGCTGGTTCGGCGCGAGGCTGGCGTACTGGGCCTGATAGACGGTGGCAGTCTTCTTGTCCTGGTTCCAGCGCAGGCCAGCGTCGAGGTTGAGCCGCTCGGTCAGTGTCCAGGCGGTGTCGGCGTAGAGCGAGGTGCTTTTGGTATTGACGCAGCCGTCGACGATCGACGTCAGGTAGACGCCCGCGTAGACCACGAGCCCGAGCGACGCGTTGTACGCACCGCAGGCGTTGCTGTCCATGTAGAAGACGCCGCCGACGGCGCGAACGACGCTATTGGTGAAGGTCAGCTGCCCCTCGCCCGAGCCCTGCCGCTCGGTGTACTTGGCCGGCACCTGGAACAGGTTGGCGTTCAACTCCTCGAAGTCGATGAACTGGCGGCCGTGGCCCTCGCGAGAGGCGCCAACCAGCTTGAGGTCGAGGCCCTCGCCGAGACCCTGCGTATAGGTACCCGAGAGTCCGCTGCGGTAGAAGAAGTCCTTGTCCACCGGCATGTCGGTGCGTGTGTCGTAGCGGCTGCCAGTGGCTGGCAGCGGCACGAACGCACCGTGGTAGTAGTAGCCGGCGTTCAGGCGCTCACCGCCGGACGCGTTGGAGTTGTCCTGTGTAGAGTCGGCAACAAGCTTGAGCTTCGAACTCGCGCCCCAGGTCACCGTCAGGTTTGCCCGGCCGGCCAGAACGTCCTTGTTCGAGACGTCCTCGCCGAGCCGGCTGTACGGGCTCGGCGTCGTACCAGCCTGCGCAACCACGTGACCATAGCCGCCGCGCTGCATGTCGGCGAGCGCGACGCCGAAATAGACGTGGTCGTCGACGAGCGGGGTCGAGAAGCTGACCTTGCCGTCCGCCTCGCCGTAGCTGCCGCCGGTCAGCGACCAGTCGAGCGCCGCCGGACCGGCGATGTCGCGGGTCACGTACTTGATCGCTCCGGCGATCGTGTTCTTGCCATACAGCGTGCCCTGCGGGCCGCGCAGCACCTCGAGCCGGTCGATGTCGAGTACGTCGAGCAGCGCCCCCTGCGGGCGCGCCATGTACACGTCGTCGATGTAGACGCCGACGCCGGGCTCGAAGCCCCACAGCGGATCGCTCTGGCCGACGCCGCGGATGTAGACGCTGATCGTGCTCGAGGTCGCGCGGCCGGCCGAAATCTTCATGTTCGGCACGAGGCGGTTGAGGTCCTCGAGGTTGGTGATGTCCTGCGACCGGATCGCGTCGGCGATGATCGCGGTCACGGCCACCGGCACGTTCTGCAGGTTTTCCGTGCGGCGCCGGGCGGTGACGACGATCGCCTCAAGCTGGCCGCTGTCGGCGCTCGCCGCGAGAGCTGGCGCCGTCTGGGCGTAGCCGGTGCCGAACGGCGCCAGCAGCGCGACGCCAAGGGCCGTGCGCAACGCTGCGCGGATCAGCATGCTGGACTTCATGGCGAATTCCCCCCTGCAAAACAAGCGTTTTCTGATCTTTCGTTCAATGATCGTTGAAAATTCATTGAACGTTCGTTGAATATTAGCCAGAGCCGGGACCGCGGCGCAACTTCGATTGGCAGCGCGGTCCGAAATAGGGGAAAATCGCAATCGCGTTTGTTGCAGTGCACATCATGGCGACCAAGAAGAAGACCGGCCGACCCGCGAAGGAGCGCCTGCTGGACGCCGCTGAGCGCTTGTTTGCGCAGCGCGGCTATCACGGCGTCTCGATTCGCGACATCACCGAGGCCGCCGGCGCCGACGTCGCGCTCGTCAACTACCACTTCGGCAACAAGCGCGGGCTGCTGACGCGCGTCTTCGAGCGACGCGCCGAGATCCTCAATCGCGAGCGGCTGGAGCGGCTGGCGGCCGTGCGCCCCGGGCCGGACGGCCGGCTCGACCTCGAGGCGGTCGTCAATGCGTTCATGGAGCCGCTGATCCTGCGCTCGGGGCGCGGCGGCCGCGGCTGGAAGAGCTACTTCGCGCTCATCGCCCAGGTCAACAACTCACCGGAGCTGTCGGTGCTGATGACCCGCCACTTCGATCCGGTGGTGCACAAGTTCATCGACGTGCTGACGGCGGCCCTGCCCGGCGCGGACCTGCGCGACGTCTACTGGGGCTACCACTTCCTGACCGGGGCACTGACCCTGACGTTCGCCGAGACCGGCCGCCTCGACAAGCTGTCCGGGCGGCTGTGCCGCTCGTCGGATCTCGACAGCGTGCACACGCGCTTCGCGCCTTTCATGGCGGCGGGCTTCGCGGCGCTGGCGGCACGCGGCGCGCCGGTCGCGCCGCTGGCCAAGGCCCGGGCGCGGCGCAAGGCGCCGGCCGGCGCGAACTAGCCCAACTTCCGCAGTTACGAGGGTACGGAGTAATGCCATCAAGGACTTAGAGTTCGAGGTTGGCACTACATTTTGGGTCGGAGGTGGGGCGGCTTGAGTCGCTCGGGGAGGCGCAGGCCGAGCCGATCGAGCAGCGCCAGCTGAGCGCGATCGGGCCGGGCGACGCAGCGGATGCGCAGCTCGCGTGGCGGCGAGGTGGCGGTTGGCAACACGACGTCGGTGCTGTGGATCGCGCCGAGTTCATCGATGAGCGTGCGCGGGCTGTTGCCGAGGCCGGCGCGGCTCTGCCACTGCTCGAGGGTTTTCCAGAGCACGTAGGCGAGGAAGCAGACCAGGATGTGGGCCAGCACCCTGTCCTGGCGCTGATGCCAGATCGGGCGCATGGACAGTTCGGTCTTGTGGATGCGGAACGCGGCTTCGGCTTCGGACAGCTGGATGTAGGTCTTCCATAGCTCCTCGGCGCTCCAGTCGCGCACGTTGGTGCGTAGCACGTAGCAGCCTTCGCTGTGGCGCGACCAGTCATCCCACTCGGGCCGCACCGACCACTCGAGCCGCAGCCGGCTGCCGAGGGCGGGATCCTCGACGAGGCGGATCGCATAACGTGCGGCGCCGCGCGAGTTGACGCCGAGCAGCCGGCCGATCTGGCGCTCGGTGGCGCTGCGCTCGATCGGGCTCCTGGCGGCCTCGAGTCGCCGCGTGAGGCTGGTGAGGCCGGCCTCGATGCGCTCGCAGAAGCGCCGGTGCATGGCCTGTTCCTTCTGCTGGCGATCGGCCGAGCGCACCAGCAGGAACGTCTCGGCACCATCGGG
>JANYAE010000056.1 GCA_025355105.1 Pseudomonadota bacterium
CAGCGCGGCGATGTCCGGGTGCGGCGCGGGCACCAGCCAGCGCGCCGGCGCGAAGTGCAGCAGCACCGGTCGCCCGTCGGCGTCGTGGCGCACGGCACCGGGCGCCGCCGGCCAGCCGACCACGAAGGCGCCGCCGAGCGGGAAGCCGTAGGCCGCGAACTCCAGCATCGGCTCAGGCGCGCGTGCCTCGAGCCGGCAGTCGCCCGCGCCGGATTCCGGACGCGCGTTCATGACTTCATCCGCTCGCTGGCCGGGTCGAAATGCACGGTCGGGACCACGCGGACCACGCTGTCCCCGTCGCGCAACGGATCGCGTGCGGTGAGTACGGTGCCGTCGGCAGAGTGCTCACGCGCCACCAGCGCAAGGCCGATCCATTCGCCGAGCGTCGGCGAGTACACAGTCGACGTCGCATAGCCCACCGGCCGGTTCGGCGCGGCGGGGATGGTCAGCTGCGCGCCGGCCAGGAATCGGCCGCGGCCGTCCACGGCGCGCAGGCCGACGAGGCGCGGCCGCGACGCTTCGTGGAACGCGGGCCGGTCGAGCAGCTCGCGCCCGACGCAGAGGTTGCCTAGGCGCACGAGCGCGTCCATGCCGAGATCCTCAGGCGTGGTCTGGCCGTTGATCTCGGAGCCGACGAGATAGCCCTTCTCGACCCGCAGGATGTCGAGCGCCTCCAGGCCGTACGGTTCGAGGCCCGCGGCGACCAGCGCCTCCCACAGCGTGACGGCGCTCGCCGGGCGGCAGTGCAGCTCGAAGGCGAGCTCACCCGAGAAGCTCGCACGCAGCACCGTGAGCTCGGACCCGGCGTAGCGCCCGGTCGCGAACTCCATGTGCGTCAGCCGACCGAGCGCGTCGTGCCAGTCGGCACCGAGCACCGCGCGCAGCGTCTCGCGGCTCTTCGGGCCCGCGGCCACGATCGCCGCCCAGGCCTCCGTGACGTCCGTGATGGTGACCGCGCTGCCACTCCACTGCGTGTCCCGGTAGTGCTCGAAGTGCGACAGCATGTGCAGGCCGTGCCCGGAGCCGGTGGTCGCGATGAAGCGCTCGGCCGCGAGCCTGAGCACGATGCCGTCGTCGAGCACCATGCCGTCCTCGCGCAGGTTGACCATGTACTTGCTGCGGCCGACCCTGATCGTGCTCGCCTTCGTCAGGTACATCGCGTCGAGGAACGCGGCGGCATCCGGTCCCGCGACCTCGATCTTGCCGAGTGTTGAGCCATCGGCGACGCCGCCAGTCGTGCGCACGCGCTTGGCCTCGGCGATCCCGGCCGTGAACGAGTCGGCGCCATTGGCACGGTAGTAGCGCGGCCGCAGCCACAGGCCCATCGGCTCGAGCACGGCGCCGTGCGCCGCGTGCCAGTCGTGCAGCGGCGTGCGTCGCGCGGGCCTGAGCGCCGCGCCGACGCGCAGTCCGGCGAGCGACCGCATCGTGACCGGATGAAACGGCGGCCGCAGCCGGCTCGTGCCGACGTCGGCGAGCGGCTCGCCGCGAAATTCCGCGAGCACTGCGGCGCCGATCAGACCGCCGAGTCGCCCTTGGTCGCTGCCGAAGCCGAGCGCCGTGTAGCGCTTGAGGTGCTCGATGTCTACGAAGCCTTCGGCAAGCGACTGTCTGACGTCCGCGACCGTCACGTCGTTCTGCAGATCGATGAACTGGCGCTTTTCGCCGGCAAGGCTCGCGGGCGAGCGCCAGAAGGGGACGAGGCGCGGCACAGCGTCGCCGCTCGCGAGCGGCGCAGCGCCGACGCTGCCGGCGGCGCCGGCGTGGCTCGCCGCCCGAACGCCGGCGGCATGGCCGTCGGCGAGCGCCGCGCCGAGCTCGAGCCTGCCGTTGGCCGCGCCGGCGCTCGTCCGCCAGTCCGGCTGGCCGGCGGCGATGAAGCCGCCGAGCTCGGCGACGAAGCGGCGTGCGCCGCCCTCTTGAAGCCCGGCGTGCACGGCAGGCGACCAGCCGCCGCTGACCAGGATCGCGTCGCAGCGGATGAGCCGCGCGCGGTCAGGGGCGGCGAGCGACGCGATGCGCGCGCCATGCACCGTGGCGCCGCCCTCGGCGGCGAGCACGGCGTGGCCGAGCAGGCACTCGGTGCCGGCCCGGCCGAGCTGTGCCCGCAGCGGTTCGGCGCCGACCTCCGCCGCAGTGCGCGTATCGACAATGGCGCTGATGCGCATGCCGCCCGCCGCCAAGCGCCCGGCGGTCGCGTAGGCCCGGTCGTGGTTGGCGAACAGTACGAGCTCGGCGCCTACGCGCACGCCGTAACGTGCGAGGTATCGCTCGGCGGCGCCGAGCAGCATGACGCCCGGCCGGTCGTTATCGATGAACGCGATCGGCCGCTCGACGGCGCCCATCGCGATCACGAAGGCCCGCGTTCGGATCTTGAAGATCGCGTTGGTGCCCGGCAGCCCGCCGGGCTCGGTGTGCGCGATCATCTCGCCGCCCGAGCCGCCGACCAGCGTCGTACCCGGCAGCAGTCGCACGCCGAGCGTCGGGAGTTGCGCGACCGTCGCCGTGACCCAGTCGGCCGCCGGCCGCCCGTCGATCGTGCCGGCCTCGAACTCGAGCTCGCCGCCGCACACCGGCTCGCGCTCGCAGAGCACGACGCGCGCGCCGGCGCGGGCGGCGGCGCGCGCAGCGGCGAGGCCCGCTGCACCCGCACCGGCGATGAGCACGTCGCAGGACAGGTGCTCGACGGCGACCGGGCCGAGCGCGCAGCTGCCCGGTGCTTCGCCGAGGCCAGCGAGCGAGCGGATCAGCTTCTCGTACGTGCGCCACGACGGCCAGATGAAGGTCTTATAGTAGAAGCCCGCGCCGAAGAAGCCGCTGCCGGCCTGCAGCACCGAGGCCGCGTCGTATTTGAGCGACGGCCAGCGGTTCTGGCTGCGCAGCACGAGCCCGTCGGCGATCGCGAGCTGCGACGCGACGACATTCGGAATCACGGCGGGTGCCGTACCGACGGTGAACAGCGCATTCGGTTCCTCGGCACCGGCGGTCACGACGCCGCGCAGGCGGCGATACTTGATGCTGCGGCCGATCGCCCGCACGCCGGCCGCAAGCAGCGCCGAGGCCGCGCTGTCGCCGACCTGGCCGAGGTACTCGCGACCGTCGAAAGTGAAGCGCACCGGCTGCTCACGGAGCCGCGTCCCACGTCGGATGACGATGGCACTCATGCCTCACCCCCGCCGCCGACGAGATGGATCTCGAGCACGTCGCCGGTGGACGGGTTGCGCCGCACCTCGAGCCAGCCGCGGCAGCCGCCGACGTGCTGCCAGTGCTCGACGCTGAGCTCGGTGCTGGCGACGCGCTCGTAGACGCGGGCGAAGGCGCCGGCGTCCGCCGCGGCCACGGTCTTGTGGAACTCGAACTCGCGCAGGTGGCGCGGGCCGCAGAACGGACAGACGAGCCGCGTCACAGGCGCACCGGGAACGGCCCACCGCCGCGTTCGTCGAGCAGGTGGCCGGTCGCGAAGCGCGACAGCCGAAAGCCCCTGATCAGGTCAGGGGTCGTGCCCGTCGCGACGAGGCTCGCGCAGGCCGCGCCGGAGGCCGGGATGGTCTTGAAGCCGCCGTAACACCAGCCGGCATTGACGAACACGTTGTCGTAGCGCAGCCGGTCGACGATCGGGCTGCCGTCCATGGTCATGTCGTTCGTGCCGGCCCACTGCCGCAGGATCTTCACGGCGCCGATCTGCGGCAGCAGCTCGACCGCGCCCTCGACCACTTCCTCGAGGCGGTCCCAGCGGCCCTCGCGCGTGTACGACGGAAAGCCGTCAAGGTGTCCGCCCATGACGAGGCCGCCGCGATCGGACTGCGTGATGTAGGTCTCACCGTGGCCGGGGAAGACATAGACGAGCACGGTGTGCAGCAGTGGCTTGATCGGCTCGGAGACCATCGCCTGCAGCAGATGCGTCTCGATGGGCAGCGGTACGCCGAGCATCGTACCGATCATGCCCGTGTGGCCGGCGGTGGCGAACAGAATGCGGTCGGCCCTGACATAGCCGCGGTTGGTCTCGACGCCGCTCGCGGTACCGGCGGCGGTGCGCACGCCCGTGACCTCGCAATCCTCGATGATGTCGACGCCGAGCGCGCTCGCGGCGCGCGCGTAGCCCCACGCCACGGCGTCGTGGCGGACGGTACCGCCGCGCCGCTGCAGTAGCGCGCCGACGATCGGAAAGCGCCGCTCGCGCCGAGGCTCTAGCTCGGGGCAGAAGCGCTCGAGCGCGGCGAGGTCGAGGAGCTCGGCATCGATTCCGGCCAGACGCATTGCGTTGCCGCGCCGCGCCGCGCCCGACATGTCGTCGTCCGAGAGCGCGAGATCGACGACCCCGCGCGGGCTGTACATGACGTTGTAGTTGAGGTCCCGCGACAGCGTCTCCCAGCGACGCAGCGAGTCCTCGTAGAAGTAGTGGTTCTCGGGAAGCAGGTAGTTCGAGCGGACGATCGTTGTGTTGCGGCCGACGTTGCCGTAGCCGACGAGGCGCTTTTCGAGGACCGCGACGCGCTTGATGCCGTGATCGCGCGCGAGGTGGAATGCGGTCGCGAGGCCGTGGCCGCCGGCGCCGACTACGACCACGTCGTAGGCGTCCCTGAGCTTGCGGCCGGTCCACAGTGGACGCCAGTAGCCGTCGCCGGCAAGTCGCGCGCGTAGCAGCGACCAGGCGGAGTAGCGTGGCTCCGGCCCGCTCACGCCCGTTCCCCGGCCACGCTTGCGCCACCCGTCGACGGGTAAGCGGCGGCTGTTGCGAGATTCTGGCGGCGGCGCGTGGCTGTCATGGGGAGCGCGAGTTTACACCGCGGAACGGGACGCGCGGTATTGGTCGATCGCGCAACAGGCGCGGCGCCGCACGCCGGCGCGCGGAGGATCCTCAGCGCAACGCGCGGGTCGGCTGCGGGCCGGTTCCTGCGAGCGGCCGCGCGAGGTAGGCGACGAACTTAAGCTGATCGGCGCTGCCGCCGCGACCGACCTCGGCAAAGCCCTGTGCCGCGTGGAATGTCGACGACGCGGGGTTCGGCGGCTGCACGTTGACCTCGCAGGTCACAAGCGTGTGCCCGGCATTGGTGGCGAGCGTGAACAGCTCGTCGTACAGGCGTGTCGCGAGACTCTGGCCGCGCGCCGCGGCCGCGACGATGATGCGATCGACGTAGACGAATCGCGGGTAGCGCGCCTTGAACCAGAGGAAGTTCGGGCTCGCGTAGTCGGCATCCTGCTCGAAGGCAATCAGGAAGGCGGAACGACCCTGGTCGATGAGGCCGACGTGGAAGGCCGCGTCGCACAGCCGCCTCAGTCCGTCGGCATCGAGCGGCGAGGTCTCGACTTCGTTGGCCGCGTTGAGCGCGAGCACCGCGGGCGCATCGAGGTCAACCCGGCCGTTCATGGTCGCGCCGGCCTCATGCAGGACCGATCCTCAGCGCACATTCCAGGGAAATCCCGTGGCGAACTGCATCGCCGTGTTGATCGGGTAGAGCCGCGGGTAGAACCCGGTCGCCGACGCGGTGCCCAAATTGATGGCGTGCAGCGCCGCGGCGAGCGCGCGTAGATCGCCGACCCCGAGGCGCGGCGCGGCGACCACCGTCGGGTCATCCGCCATGTGCGCGGTCAGCAGAGTCGTGTGCGGATCGACGCGCGCGAGCAGCCGCTCCGCGGTGTCTAGGTAGGCACCGCGGCTCGCGCCGGGCAGAAAGGCGTAGAGGTGCCCGGGGTACATGAAGTCGCCGCAGAACAGCTGGCGGTGGTCCGCGTCGTACAGCGACAACGAGGTCGGCGTATGCCCCGGCGTGTGCAGTACCGTGACGCTGCGCCCGCCGAGATCGAGCGCCTGCCCCGCGCGCCACCACGTATCGACGCGAAAGCGCGGCGCCGGCAGGCCGTCCCATAGCCCCATGAACTCGTAGCGGCCGAGCTGCAGGCTGCCGTCCGCGGCGCGCGCCCTGAGATCGCCGACCTCGATGAGCGCGGTGTGGTCGAGGCGACCGAGCGCGCCGACGTGGTCGAAATGCAGGTGCGACGGCACAACCGTCACCGGCAACGCCGTCAGCGAGCGCACCAGCGGGACGATGTCGCGCTTGCCGGTACCGGCGTCGAACAGGATGGCGCGCTCGGCACCGACGATCAGGTAGCTGTAGTTCCCCTGGTCGGCCCGCGGCTCGCCGATGGCGAAGGTCTGGGCGTCGATCGTCTCGATGACGAAATAGTCGTCGAACCAGCGGCCCTCGACCCGCTGCGGCGCCGGCGCGAGCGGCGCCTCGTGGCCGCGCGCGGACAGTTCCGCGTACAGGTACGGCGCGTCCCACGCGGCCGCGACCAGCGCCGCCAGGGCCAGCGCGGCGACGGCAATCCCGCCGCGGATCAGACGTCGCGACATGCGTCCTCGGCTCGTGTGGCGGGGCGGTCCGGCATTGGTGGCGCTGCGCGCCGGGAAATCAAAGTGTGCCCTAGCGCGTCACTCAGCGTCGAGCGCGACACGACGGCGGCACACTTGCAGCCCGGCGACCGAAACTGGGCGACCGTACAATAACAGCGCGAGCGCGGGCCGAGCTATCGCATAATGGCGGGGTGCTGGCAGGGGGAAGCGGCGTGAAGAGTCACTATCGGGTCGTGGTCATCGGCGGCGGCATCGTCGGCGCCAGCGTTCTCTATCACCTCGCCCGCAAGGGCTGGGCGGACATCGCGCTGATCGAGCGCGCCGAGCTCACGGCGGGCTCGACGTGGCATGCCGCGGCCGGCTTCCACGCGATCAACGATGACCCCAATATCGCGGCACTGCAGACCTACACGATCAAGCTCTACAAGGAGATCGAAGCCGAGAGCGGCCAGAACGTCGGCATGCACATGCCAGGTGGCTACAGCCTGGCCACCACGCCGGCCCGGTGGGAATGGCTGCGCTCCGAGTTCGCCGTCTACCAGACGCTTGGCATCGAGGCCCGGCTTGCGACGCCGGAGGAGATCGTCGCCGACTGCCCGATCGTCGACCCGACCGGACTGCTCGGCGGCCTGTTCGACCCGCACGAAGGTGCGGTCGACCCGCACGGTACGACCCACGCCTTCGCGATCGCGGCCCGCAAGCGCGGCGCGGACGTGATCCTGCGCAACCGCGTGCTCGCGCTGACGCCGCTGCCGGACGGGCAGTGGCGGCTCGACACCGAGCAGGGGTCGGTGATCGCCGAGCACGTGGTCAACGCCGGCGGCCTGTGGGCGCGCCGCGTCGGACGCATGGCCGGCGTCAACCTGCCCCTGACGCCCATGCAGCATCACTACCTGATCACCGAGGACCTGCCGGAACTAGTCGCGCGCGCCGACGAGATGCCGTGCGTGACCGACCTCGAGGGCTTCACGTACCTGCAGCAGGAGCGCAAGGGCGTGCTGCTCGGCGTGTACGAGCGTGACCCCCGGCACTGGCAGGTGGAAGGCGCCGACTGGGACTACGGCATGGACCTGATCCCCGAGGACATCGATCGCATCAGCCCGGAGCTGGCCATCGGCTTCGCGCGTTTCCCGACGCTCGCCGAGGCGGGCATCCGGCGCTGGGTCAACGGCGCCTTCACGTTCACGCCGGACGGCAACCCGCTGGTCGGGCCGGTACCCGGCCTCAGGAACTTCTGGGCCGCCTGCGGCTGCATGGGCGGCTTTTCGCAGGGCGGCGCCATCGGGCTCGTGCTCGCCAACTGGATCACCGAAGACGACCCGGGCTCGGACATCTTCGGCATGGACGTTGCGCGCTACGGCCCGTTCGCGAGCAACGACCGGTACCTGCGGGACACGACCGCGCAGTTCTACGCGCGCCGCTTCGTGATCGCCTACCCGAACGAGGAGCTCTGGGCCGGGCGTCCGCTCAAGACGACGCCGAGCTACGACGCGCAGCAGGCCGCCGGCGCGCGCTTCGGCGTCGTCTGGGGCATGGAGACGCCGCAGTACTTCGCGACCGGCGAGCCGGGCTTCGTCGAGGTGCCCACGCTCAGGCGCTCGAACGCCGACCGCTTCGTCGCGGCCGAGGTCGCAGCAACGCGCTCGGCGGCGGGCCTGCTCGACACCGGCGTCTACGGTCGCTACGAAGTCACCGGTCCCGGCGCCGAAGCTTGGCTCGACCGACTGCTGGCGAACCGACTGCCGCCGCTTGGCCGGATGCGCCTTGCGCCGATGCTGAGCCCCGCCGGCCGGCTGATGGGTGATCTCACGGTGACCCGCCTCGGCGCGGAGCGTTTCTGGTTGGTCGGCTCCTACTACCTGCAGGAATGGCACCAGCGCTGGTTCCACGACCACCTGCCGGCATCCGGCGTGCGCATCGAGAATCAGTCGGAGCGCTGGCTCGGCTTCTCACTGTCGGGGCCGAGGTCACGCGAGATCCTGGCGCGGGTCACCCGCGAGGACGTCTCCGACGCGGCGCTGCCATTCCTCGGCTGCCGTCCCCTGGACGTCAGCCTGACGCAGGCGGTCGTCGCCAGGCTGTCGCTCACCGGCGAGCTCGGCTACGAAATCAACGTGCCCGCCGCGCAGCAGCGCGCCCTGTGGCAGGCGCTGGTCGAAGCCGGCACCGAGCTCGGCATGCGTCCGATCGGCATGCGCGCGCAGGACAGCCTGCGGCTCGAGAAGGGCTATGGCGTCTGGTCGCTGGAGTTCAGCGCCTCGTACACGCCGGCGATGTCGGGCCTCGACCGATTCATCGCCTACGACAAGGGCGACTTCATCGGCCGGGACGCGGCGCTCCGCGAGCGCGATGCGGGCCCCGCGCAACGACTCGTCCTGCTCGAAGTGGAAAGCCGCGACGCGGACGTCACGGGCTACGAGCCGGTGCGCCACGACGGCCGGCGCGTCGGTTACGTGACTTCCGGCGCCTACGGCCACCACGTGCGGCAGAGCCTGGCGCTCGCCTACGTCGACCGGGCCGTCGCCGACGCGCCGGGCCCGCTCAGCGTCGACGTGGTCGGCGAGTCCTGCCCGGCGCGGATCCTGCCCGAGATGCCTTACGACCCGAAGGGCCTCAAGCTCCGCGGCTAGGCGGATGTGACCGTCACCGCCGCCGGCCGGTGCCATAATCGGCCGCGACGCTGGCCCGCGGCGCGAGGGGAATTCTGATGCCGTCGATGCTCGGGGTGCTCGGCCGCGTGCGGATCCGCTGGTGGATCTTCGGCTACATGTTCGCCTTCGCGTTCATGTCCTACGTGCAGCGCTCGAGTCTGTCGGTCGCGGCCGAGCGCATCATGCCAGAGCTGCACCTCAGCAAGGTGCAGATTGGCGCGATGATGTGGACATTCACAGTGGCCTACACGCTGTTCCAGGTGCCGGGCGGGGCCTTCGGCCAGCGCTGCGGTGCGCGCACCGCGTACTTCGTCGTCGGCCTGGTCGCGTTCCTTGCCATCATCGCGACGCCGCTCGCGCCGCTGCTCCTCAGCGGGCTCGCGCTGTTTCTCGTGTTCCTGCTGGCGCAGGCGGTGCTCGGCGCGTCGCAGGGCCCGGTGTTCCCGGTGTTCGCCGGCGTCGTCGAGGCGTGGTTCCCTGCCAGCCGCTGGTCGCTCGCCAACGGACTGCAGACCGCCGGCATGAACATCGGCGCCGCCGTGACGCCGCCGCTGATCGTGCTGCTCGAGCGCGGCTTCGGCTGGCAGGGCGCGCTGCTCTGGATCGGCGTGCCGACGCTGCTGCTCGCGCTCGGCTGGGTGTGGTACGGCCGGAACCGGCCACGCGAGCACCACGCCGTCACGTCGGCGGAACTCGCCGAGCTCGGCGAGCTCGCCACCGAGGTCGCGCCACCGCTCACGCTGCGCCGCCTGCTCGACGTCGCCGCCGACCGGGACGTGTTGCTGCTCGCCGCGTCCTACATGTGCATGAACTACGTCTTCTACCTGCTGCAAAACTACTCGTTCCTGTATCTCGTCGAGGAGCGGCGCTTCACGACGCTCAACGCGGGCTTCCTCGCGATGCTGCCGCCGATCGGCGCCGCGGTCGGCTCGGCCCTCGGCGGCGTGCTCGGCGATCGCTTCACGCGCCGCTACGGCGCGCGGCGCGGCTATCGGCTCGCGCCGCTGTTCGCGCTACCTGCGGCAGGTGCGCTACTGCTGCTCACGGTGCGGCTCGACAGCCCTTACCTGGCGGTCGCGGCGCTCGCGCTTGCCTACGGCGCGGTCGAGGTCACCGAAGGGCCGTACTGGGCCGCGACCATGCGAACCGCGCGCGCCGACACGATGGCGGCGACCGGCGTGCTGAATACCGGCGGCAACCTCGGCGGCGTGGTCGGCATTCCGATCGTCACGTACTTCTGGGACCACGGCCAGTGGAACGCTGCCTTCGCGACCGGCACCGTGTTCGCGCTAGTCGCGGCCGGGCTGTGGCTGCTCGTCGACCCCGAGCGCCGCGCGGCGACGCACGCGCAGGCGTGAGCGCCGGCACGCGCCCGTGAGCGACCGCTTCGCGATCGTCGGCATCGAAGAGCTGCGCCCGCTGCTGGACCGCCAGCAAGTGCTCGCTGCGGTCCGTCAGGCGCTGATCTGGCAGGCGGAGGGCAAGGTGCAATCGCCGCTCCCTGGCCAGCTGCTTTTCAAGGAGCCGCACGGCGACTGCCACATCAAGTACGGCCACGTCGCCGGCAGCGCGACCTTCGCAATCAAGGTCGCGACCGGCTTCTACGGCAATCCGGCGCGGGGCCTACCCGCGAACCACGGCCTGGTGCTGATCTTCGATGCCGGAACTGGTGCGCCGAAGGCGCTCCTCAAGGACGACGGCTGGCTCACCGCCTGGCGCACCGCGGCGGCGACTGCGATCGCCGCGGCCACGCTCGCGCCCGCCGAGGCCGGCGCGATCGGTGTCATCGGCACGGGACTGCAGGCCTCGCTCGCGCTCGAGTGGCTGCCGGACACGCTCGGCGACCGGCCGTGCCTCGTCTGGGGACGGGACCTCGCGAAGGCCACCCGGCTCGCCGCGCGCGCGGCGAACGCCGCACGACCGGTCACGCCCGTGGCGCGCATCGAGGAACTCCTCGAGCGTTGCAATATCATCGTCACCGCCACGCCCTCGGCGGTCGCGCTGTTCGCGGCGGACGGGGTCCGGCCGGGGACGCACCTCGTCGCCGTCGGCGCGGACAGCCCCGGCAAGCAGGAGCTGCCGACCGCGCTCTTCCGTTGTGCCGCGCACGTGCTCGTCGATGACCTCGCCCAGTGCCTCGATCACGGCGACTTCGGTACCGCGGTCCGAGCCGGCGCGATCGACGCCGGTGCCGGCCTGCTGCTCGGCGCAGTGCTGAACGGCACGGCTCTGCCGAAGCGAGCGCCCGCGGACATCACGATCGTCGACCTGACCGGGATCGCGGTCGAGGACATCGCGATCGCCGGGCTCTTTTCCGAGCTGCTGGCTACCCGTCGCTGAATCGTCGACGTCGGTGCACCAGGCGTAGAGTCGCCGAAGCCCGGCGGCCATTCCCGGGACGGCGTCGGTGATGAGTGAACGCGCGCTTGCGGTGCGTGCCGGGAACCGCGCGCCTGCTCCCATGATGAGCTCGCCGTCCCGGACGATCGCCAAGCCAGGCCCCGTCGCGCCGAGATGAATCCGGCTCGCTGGCGTCGATCGGCAGCGCGCCGCGGTCCGCGCCGAACTACGACCGCTGGTAGTAGCACGGAGCGCCCGCCTAGACTGCGCGATCCGGCCTGGCACGGCCGCCGGATACCGTTGGCTGAATCTAGCGCGCGGCGCCGCGTCACCCTGCCTGGTCGCGCGACGACAACGGCCCGGCCTGATCGCACACCCTCACCCCAAGCGGGTTCAGCTGCATGAGCGATGCCTGCGCACCGAACATCCGATCCTTCGCGGCCATGCTGGGCTACGCGGCGTGCGCGGTGGCAGGCGTTGCGCCGCTCGCACCGCGCGTCGCGGCACAGGGGCTCGAAGAGATCGTCGTCACGGCGACCCGGATTCCCGAGCCGGCGGACCGCGTTCCGGCCGCCATTTCGGTCGTGACCGGTCGCGAACTCTCGGCCCGCGGCGCGACCGACATGGCGACCGCGCTCAGCCTCGTGTCCGGCGTCGAGGCACCGGCCGGTGGTGACGCCGGACCGTCGAGCGCCGTGCCGTCGTTTTGGGGTCTGCATGAATTCGACGCGTTCTTGCTGGTGGTGGACGGCGTGCCATGGGGCGGCGCCTACAACCCGGCGATCACGACGCTGGACTTCACCGGAGTCGAGCGGGTCGAGGTGCTGAAGGGCGCGGCGCCGGTGATGTACGGCGCGACGGCGTTCGTCGGCGTCGTGCAGGCCATCCACTACCCGGCTGGCCAGGCCGCCGACGCGGCCGAAGTCGGTTTCGGAAGCTTTGGTTCGGTGCGCGGCTCGGCCTCAGTGGCATTGCCTGCGGCCGGCAGCTACCGCCAGTCGCTGGCGATTGACGGCCAGAAGCTCGGCTTCTCCGACGCGCGCGAGAATGTTTCCAACGAGCACATCCTCTATCGCGGTGCGGTGGATCTAGGCACCGGTACGCTGCGGATCGACGCCGATGTCACGCGCGTCCGCGATGTCCCACCAAGTCCCGTCCTGCGCGCCGGAGCCGGCCTGACGGCGGTCTCGCCGATCGATGCGAACTTCAATCCGTCCGACGCCCGGATCGACGAGGACAGATACCACGTCGCGATCGGCTATACGCGGCCGACCGGCTGGGGGACGTGGGACACGCTCGTGTCCTACGCATTCTCGGATGTCACCGACGTCCGCGCGTTTCTGCATCCGGACCTGAGCGGCACGGCCGACACGCAGAGTCAAAGCCGCCACATCGATGACGGCTACTTCGACACCCACCTGGTCCACAAGCTCGGCGCGGATACGGCGCTGATCCTCGGTGCCGACTTGCTGTACGGCCGGGGCCGGCAGACGGGCCTGAACGGAAACGACGGCTACACGGTACCGCTGGACGGCTCAACCCTACCGCCGGCGGCCTCGACGATCCCGATCACGGAGATCGGCACCACCGATGACCACCGCGTGTTCGCCGGCGAGTACGTGCAGATCGACTGGAAGCCCGACGATCGCTGGGATGTCGTCGCCGGGGTTCGCCTCAACGAGGCGTACGAGCGCAAAGCCTCGAGCGATCTCGTGCTGCTGCTGCCGCCGCTGGATTCGCGACGTGTCAGCAAGACCATGATCCGCCCGACCGAAACCATCGGTGTCAGCTATCGCCTGGCGGCAAGTGGCAAGGACGAGACGGTGGTCTTCGCCGATCTTCGCAACGCCTTCAAGCCGGCCGCCATTGATTTCGGGCCTGACTTCAGGCCGGACCTGCTGAGCCCGGAAACGACGCAGAGCTACGAGATCGGCCTCAAGGGCGCGGCCGCCGCCGGCCGTCTGACCTACCAGGCCGAGTTATTTCTGCTGGATTTCAGCGATCTCGTGGTGGCGACCGAGTCCGGTTCGCTGGCCAACGCCGCGAGCGAGCGACTCAAGGGGATCGAGGCGGAGGGACGCATTGCGGTGACGCCTGAGCTCGCTGTCATCGCGAGCGCCTCGTATCACGACGCGAGCTACACGCACTACGGCCTCTTCGACGGCTCGTCGATCGTCGATGTCGCGGGCCGGCAGCTGCCGCTGTCGCCGCAGCTGCTCGCCGCGGCCGGGCTCATCCTGCAACCGCCGCGCGGCCTGGGCGCGACCGTCGTCGGCCGGTACGTCGGTCAACGCTATCTCGATGAGGAGAACACGGCGCCAGTGGGCGGCTATTTCACGCTGGAGGCGAACCTCAGTTACGCGTGGGATCGCTACCGCGTCACGATCCAGGGCACGAATCTCACCAACCAGCGGCCGCCGGTGACGTCCAGCGAATTCGGCAGCCAGTCCTTCTACCTGCTCCCGGCGAGAACGGCATGGCTGCGCGTCGGGTATTCCTGGCGCTGACGCCGGCCCCACCGCGTCAGCGACTCAGCGGCCGAAGGCCACCAGGAATTCGATCAGGTCCTGCACGAGCCCGTGTAGCGGCAGCGACGCGACCGGAACCAGCAGCGCCAGCGCCGCGAGACCCCTGATCCGTGCCGGTCTGCAGGCGGCCGGCAGTCGCTCGAGCAGCCGGCGCACGCGGCCTTCGACGTCGTCTGCGGCGATGGTCATGCTGAGCGTCGGCCGCGAACGGGCAATGCCGCTCGACAGCCGTGCGACCTTAACCAGCGCCGCCGCCAGCGCGATACGCCGGCGCGGATCGTCGCCGGTTGCGGCAGCATCTGCCTCGAACTCCACCGCCGTGCGCCAGCGATCGATCAGCGTGGCGCCGAGCGGCAGCCAGGCGAGCGGGTCGGGGCTGGCGACCAGCAGCAGGCGCTTCAGGTTGTCCCGCGCTCGGACGTGAGCCGTTTCATGGGCGACGACCTCGGCGAACTCCTCCGGGGTACATTCATCCATCACCCGCCGAGCGGCGACGATCCACGGGCGCCAGCCCCCGACGACGGCCACGATCGGGTCCGCGAGGTCGAGGATGTGCACGCGCCGGCCGGCGCTCGCGGACCACCGACCGACCGACCGCACCTCGCGCAGGAACCGTTCAGCCGCCGCCCACGCGCGGTAGCCACGGCACGCGCCGGCACCGATCAACAGCAGCGCGAACAGCGCGAGCGCCACCAGCAACGGACCCACCACCTCGACGTCACGAGCCGGCTCGTTCGTCAGGAACGCCGGCAGCACCACCGTCAGCGCGACGAGGCCGGCGCCGGCCGCGGGCAGCAGGCGAATGACGAGCAGGTCGCGCGACGCAAGCGGCGCGCGCCCGAGGCCGGCCCGGCAGGCGACGGCGATCAGCGCCGACAGCAGCAGGCTGGCCAGCGCATAGGCCGCCAGCAGCACCAGGCACAGCGTCAGCGCGAAGCTCATCTGTCCTCCAGCTTCAGCCGTCGCCGTTCCGCCTGCACCAGGGCATCAAGCTCGTCGAGCAGCGCCGCATCAGCCCGACCGACCGCCTGCACCAGCGTCGACAGTATCGCGGTGCTGGCGCCGGACGTATCCAGCAGGTCTGTGACGTGGCCGGACACCAGCTCGCCCAGCAGCTCACCGCGCGAGCAACGCGGCTCATAGGCAAAGGCGCGGCCGCGCTGTCGACGCAGCAGCAATCCCTTGCGGAACAGCCGATCGAGCGTCGTCATCAACGTCGTGTAGGCGAGCTGCGGGAACGCAACCCGCACATGACGCACCGTGACGGCGCGCGTCTCGTCCCACAGGAACTCGAGCACCTTCGTCTCAAGGGGCCCAAGGCCCGCCCGTCCAGGCGACGGGGCCTCGGCAGCGGTGGTCGCGCGACGCGGCGGCGGCGGCCGGATCATCGCGGACAGTCAGCGGCGGCGGGCGTCTGTAACGGCATGGCAGTGTTCGGCTGGGGCTCCGGCGGCTCTCTGATTCTGCGCAATCCCTGCCCGTGATGCCAGCGCCACGGCCGCTTAGGGCATGCGTTGGCCGCGCGAGGCTTCGAGCACCTGGTACCACTCCGCACGGCTCAGCGCCAGCTGGCACGCGCTGGCCGCCTCGCGGATGTGCGCCGGCGACTGCGCGCCGACGAGCGGCACCGGCCGGGCCGGATGCGCCATGACCCACGCGTAGGCGACCGCCGCGCGCGCGGCGCCGCTGCGCGTTGCGATCGCATCGAGCGCGGCGATGACCCGGGCGCTGCGCTCGTCGTCGCCGTTCCCGCCGAGCCGCCCCTGCGCCAGCGGTGACCAGGCGAGCACCGCCACGCCGCGCTCGAGCGCGAGGTCGAGGATGCCATCGGTTAGCGGCTCGAGCGCGAGCGCCGAGTACTCCGGCTGCACGCTCGCGAGCGGCATTGCGAGGTAGCCGAGCAGTGCCCGGGTCTGTGCGACGGTGTAGTTCGACACCCCGGCCGCACGGATCTTGCCCTGCCGGTACAGCGTGTCGAAGGCCTGCGCCACCTCCGCCGGGTGCGCGAGCAGATCCGGGCGATGGATCTGCAGCAGGTCGACGTGGTCGACGCCGAGGCGAGCGAGCGAGGCCTCGCAGGCGTCGACGAGATACCCGGCGCTCGAGTTGTAGGGCGCACCCGGTTCGATGCCCGCTTTGGTGGCGAGCACCATGCGCGGACGCAGCGACGGCGCCGCGGCGAACACCTGCCCGAGCAGCGCCTCGGCGGCGCCGAAACCGCCCGCGGTGCCGAGGCCGTAGATGTCGGCGGTGTCGAACAGCGTGCAACCGGACTCGAGCGCGGCCTCGATACGCGCCTGCGCCGTCGCGACGTCGGTGCCGGCGAAGCGCCACATGCCCCAGCCGAGCGGCGCGACCTCAAGGCCGCTGCGGCCGAGCGGGATGCGCGCGGGAGCTAAGGGACCGTCCAGCATCCCGCGACTGTAACGCAGTGCGTGCTGCTGCGCCCGGCGCTCAGCGCTCGCGGGGCGGACGGATCGCGGTCAGGATCGCCTGCAGCAATCGCTGCGGCGCGGGCGGGCAACCGGGCACGGCGACGTCGACCGGGATGATCGTCGCGACCGGGCCGGCGGTCGCGTAGCTGTCGCCGAAGATGCCGCCGCTGCAGCCGCAGTCGCCGACGGCCACCACCAGCTTCGGATCGGGGGTGGCCTCGTAGGTGCGCCGCAGCGCGGCCGCCATGTGCCACGAGACCGGCCCGGTGACCAGCAGCAGGTCGGCGTGGCGCGGGCTGGCCACGAAGCGGATGCCGAGGCCCTCGATGTTGTAGATCGGGTTGTTGAGCGCGTGGATCTCGAGCTCGCAGCCGTTGCAGGAGCCGGCGTCGACCTGGCGGATGCAGAGCGCTCGGCCGAGCACCGCCTGGATGTCGGCCTGCAGTGCCGCGCGCACGCGCAGCGAGTCGTCGGACTCCGGCGGTGGCTCCGAGACGATGCCGATGCCGGCGATGGTACCGAGTGTCTTCAGCATGGCGTCTAGAGGTCGTGGCCGCTGTAGGATAGGTTGAAGGACTTGTTGATCAACGGGAAGTCCGGGACGATGTTGCCGATCACCGCGTGCTCGAGCACCGGCCAGTTCTGCCACGACGGATCGTGCGCGTGGCAGCGGTGGATGCGGCCGGGCTCGCGGCACTCGAGCGCCACCAGCACGGGTCCCCGCCAGCCCTCGATCAGCCCGACGCCGGGCCGCGGTCCGACCGGGACCTCGAGCGGCGCGCGCAGTTCGCCGACCGGCAGCTCGCTCAACAGCGCGCGCGCGATGCGGCACGACTCCTCCACCTCGTCGAAGCGCACCGCGACGCGCGCCGCGACGTCGCCATCGCGGCGCATGCAAAGCTTGGGCGTGATGATGTGGTACGGCGGCCACGGCGAATCGACGCGCAAGTCGATGCCGAGCCCGCTGGCGCGCCCGGCGAGCCCGGTCAGCCCGAGCCGTCGCGCGAGCTCGGGTGTCACGATGCCGGCGCCGGCGAAGCGGTCGCGGACGCCGGAGTGGTCGTCGTAGATCGTGCGCAGCTCGCGCACGAGGTGCGCCGTCCGCCCGATGCGCACCGTGAGCGCGTGGGTCGCCTCCTCGCTGAGATCGACCGCGATGCCGCCCGGGACGATGGCGTCCAGAAGGTAACGCTGGCCGAGCGTCGCGGCGACCGTGCGCGTCAGCTCCTCCTTGAGCCGGGAAAACTGCGCGAGGCCGAAGGCGAAGCCGGCATCGTTGCCGAGCGCGCCGAGGTCACCGAGGTGATTCTGCAGCCGCTCGATCTCGAGGCACAGCGCCCGCAGCCAGAGCGCCCGTGTCGGCACGCTGACCCCGGCCAGGCCCTCCAGGGCCTGGCAGTAAGCCCACGAGTACGCCACCGCCGAATCGCCGCAGACTCGCGCCGCGAGACGGTGCGCGTCGAGGATCGGCAGCTCCGTGAAGCGCCGCTCGATACCCTTGTGGACGTAGCCGAGCCGCTGTTCGAGGCGCAACACCTTCTCGCCGACGATCGAGAAGCGGAAATGGCCGGGCTCGATGATCCCGGCATGCACCGGGCCGACCGGCACCTCGTGCACCCCCTCACCCTCGACGCGGACGAACGCGTAGTCGTCGACCGGCGGCGCCGCCGCCGCCGGCGGCGCCGGCGCCCGGGCCAGCGGAAACTCGGCCGGACCCCACGCCGCGTGGCGGATCCACGGCCGCTGGTCCGCGCCGTCGGCGCGCACGCCGGCGAGGTCGGCCGCCGCGCGCTGCATCCGCGCCGCCGCCGGAAAGAGGTCGTGCAGCCCGCGGTACGGGTGGCCCGGATCGCCGAGCGCTAGTTCGAGCACCAGCAGGCCGCCGTCGACCAGCAGCGCCGCGCGCATCACCGCGCCCGCCGCCGCACCCGGATAGAGCGTCGGCCACAGCGCCACCAGCTGCGCGCCGGCCGCCGCCGCGTCGGTCGCGGCCGCATGCCACTCGGCCGGGCCGACCGCCAGCAGCGCACCGGACGGCTTGCCGGCGAGCGGCTCGGCCTGCGACCACCAGCGCTTCAGCGACACGTCACGGCCCCCCGATCAGGCGCGCCGCGTCGCGGTACCAGCCCGCGAGGTACGGCGGCACGTACAGCCCGAGCATCAGCACGAGCGCGAGGTGCACGAACACCGGCAGCAGCGCCGGCGGATGCGGTAGCCGGCGCATCGGCGTCTCGCCGAACACCATCGGCTGCACCTTGCCGAAAATCGCCGCGAACGCGACGCCGAGCGCGAGCAGCAGCAGCGGTGTCGCCCACGGCTGCTGCTTCATCGCCGTCGTCAGGATCAGGAATTCGCTGGCGAAGACGCCGAACGGCGGCATGCCGAGGATCGCGAGCGAGCCGAGCATCAGGCCCCAGCCGATCGTCGGGCTGATCGTGACCAGACCGCGGATATTCTCGATGAGTTGCGAACCGGCCTTCTGCGCGGCATGGCCGACCGCGAAGAAGATCGCCGACTTGGTCAGCGAGTGCACCGTCATGTGCAGCAGCGCCGCGAAATTCGCCACCGGCCCGCCCATGCCGAAGGCGAAGGTGATGATCCCCATGTGCTCGATCGAGGAATAGGCGAACAAGCGCTTGATGTCCCGCTGGCGCCACAGGAAGAACGCCGCCAGCACCACCGACAGCAGCCCGAAGCCCATCATCATCTGCGACGGCAGCGCCGAGCGCAGCGAGCCCTCGACCAGCACCTTGCAGCGCACCACCGCGTAGATCGCGACGTTGAGCAGCAGACCGGACAACACCGCCGAGATCGGCGTCGGGCCCTCGGCGTGCGCATCCGGCAGCCAGTTGTGCAGCGGCGCGAGCCCGACCTTGGTGCCGTAGCCGACCAGCAGGAAGACGAAGGCGAGGCTGAGCACCGTCGGCTCCAGCTGGCCCTTGACCGCATCGAGGTGCGTCCAGAGCAGCGCGGTGACGCCCTCGGCGCCGAGTACGCGCTCCGCCGCGAAGTAGAGCAGCATCGTACCGAACAGCGCCTGCGCGATGCCAACGCCGCAGAGAATGAAGTACTTCCAGCCGGCCTCGAGGCTCGCCGGCGTGCGGTACAGCGTCACGAGCAGCACCGTCGACAGCGTCGCGGCCTCCATCGCCACCCACAGGAGGCCCAGGTTGTTCGTGGTCAGCGCGATCAGCATCGTCGCGGTGAACAGCTGGTACATGCTGTGGTAGAGCCGCAGCCGGCCCGGGCTGACGCGCCCGTGCTCCGCCTCGACCCGCATGTAGGGCCGCGAAAAGATCGAGGTCGTGAGGCCGACGAACGCCGTCAGCGTCACGAGGAATACGTTGAACGGGTCGACCAGGAACTGCTCGCGCGCCAGCACCATCGGCCCCGAGGCGATCACGCGCGCCGTCAGCGCACAGGCGGCCGCGAAGGTCGCGGCGCTGAACAGCACGTTGAGGCCCGGCGCCCAGCTTCGGGCGCCGAAAGCCCACAGCGTCAGCGCCCCGAGCAGCGGCGAGCCGAGCAGCAGCAGCACTTCCACGCTACTCACCCTCCTTCAGGGACTCGAGATGGTGAAGGTCGAGGCTGTCGAACTGCTCCCGGATCTGGAAGAAGAACACCCCGAGCACCAGCATCGCGACCAGCACGTCGAGCGCGACGCCGAGCTCGACGACCATCGGCATGCCATAGGTGGCGCTCATCGCGCCGAAAAACAGGCCGTTTTCCATCGATAGGAAAGCGACCACCTGCGACATCGCCTTGCGGCGCGTGATCATCGTCAGGAAACTGAGCAGGATCACGGCGATCGCGATGCCGAGCGTCGAACGGGTCGCGGTGCTCGCCAGCGCCGAGATCGGTTGCGCCAGCCCGAACGAGAACACCACGACCAGCAAGCCGATCAGCATCGTGCCGGAGGTGTTGATGACCGGCTCTGCGTCCCAGTAGACGTTGAGACGGCGGATCAGACGGTGTAGCAACAGCGGCAGGCCGATCACCTTGAGCGCCAGCGTCAGCGCGGCGGACAGGTACAGGTGCCCCTGGCCGGTCCGCCACGCGACCAGCAGCGTCGCGGCGCACAGCAGCGCGCCCTGCAGCGCCAACAGGTTGACGAGGTTGACGATGCGCCGCTGCGAAAGCATCGAGAACGACAGCAGCAGCAACAGCGCCGCGCAGGCGTTCAGCAGTTGCAGGTCGAAGGACAGCGGCGACATCCGGTTCAGTCTCCGAGCAGCAGGTGCACGAGCAGGCCGAGCACGGCGAGCAGGAACGCCGTGGCGAGGAACTCCGGCGCGCGAAACACGCGCAGTTTCGCCGACAGGGTTTCGATGAGGGCCAGCCCTCCACCGGCGACCGCGAGCTTGGCGAACAACACCGGCACCGCCAGCAGCAGGCCCTGCGGGCCAGAGGCCTCGGTGCTGGTACCCCACGGGATGAACAGCGCGAAGCCGATGCAGGCGTAGTTGAACAGCTTGAGCGCGGCGGCCCACTCCATCATTGCGAGGTGGCGGCCGGAATACTCGAGCAGCATCGCCTCGTGGATCATCGTCAGTTCGAGGTGCGTCGCCGGGTTGTCGACCGGGATGCGCGCGTTCTCCGCGAGCAGCACCATCGTGAACGCGACCGCGGTGAACGCGAGGCTCGGATACAGGCCGAGGGCGCGCGTCGTGAGCCCCTCCGCGATCAGCGGCAGCGAGGTGGTCTTGGAAATCATCGCCGCGACGAACAGCACCATCAGCAGCGCCGGCTCGGCGAGAAAGCCGACCATCATCTCGCGCCGCGCGCCGAGCGTGCCGAAGGCCGTGCCGACGTCCATCGCCGCGAGCGACAGGAACACGCGCGCGGTGGCGAGCAGGCCGACGAGCGCAATGCCGTCGGCGGCCATCGACAGCGGCAAGCCCGTACCCATCGAGGGGATGATCGCGGCGGCCGCGACCATGGTGCCGAACACGATGTAAGGCGCCAGCCGGAAAAGCGACGAGGCGTTCTCGGCCAGGACCACATCCTTGTGAAATAGCTTGCGCAGTCCGTAGTACGGCTGCAGCACGCTCGGCGCGCGCTTGTTCTGCAACCACGCGCGGCATTGGTTGACCCAGCCGAGGAATGCGGGCGCGGCGAGTAGTGCGCAGACGATCTCGAGCAGCTGGGTAATCGCGCCGAGGGTGCTCATAGCACGAGCGCCAGCAGCGCGATCAGCGTGACGAAGCTGTACAGCAGGTAGGTTGCGATCCGCCCCTGCTGCAGCCGGGCGACACGGTCCGCGGTCCAGCGCACCGTCGCGCCGAGCGGCAGGTAGAGCAAGGTCCAGAGTCGGTCGCCGACCGTCACCCGATAGCGCGGCGCGAAGTCGAAGGGCGTCGGCAATTCGCGCACCATCTGGAAGAACGGCTCGAACACGTGGCGAATCGGCTGGCCGAAGCCCTCCGCCGTGTCCTGCATCCGCGCGTCGAGGCGCACGAAGCCGCAGTCCCAGGCCGGGCCGCGGCGCACGCGCCGCCGGTAAACGGCGCGAACGCCGAGGCCGGCGAGCGCAACCACGATCAGCGTCACGCCGAACAGCGCCAGCGGGCCGTACGCGGCGTGACGCGCGGCGGCGGGCGCGAGCAGCCACCAGTCGCCGCCCCAGCGCCCCGCCGGGAGCTTCAGCAGATCGCGCGCCACGACGTCGAGGGTCTCGATCACCTGCACCGGAAACAGACCGAGGCCGACGCAGCCGAGCGCGAGCCACAGCAGGCCGAGCCGCTCGACCAGACCGGCGTCATGAGCCCCGGCGAGCGCCGCCTCGCGCGGCTGGCCGAGGAAGATCACGCCGAAGAACTTGACCATGACGTAGCCGGCGAGCGCCGTGCACAGCGCCACCACCGCGGCACCGACCGGCAGCAGCATGTTGACGAAGGTCCGCGGCACATCGCCCGCGAACAGGAACGCTTGCAACAACAGCCACTCGGAGACGAAACCGTTGAGCGGCGGCAGCCCGGCGATCGCCAGCACGCCGATCAGCGTCAGCCAGGCGACCCACGGCATGCGATGGATGAGCCCGCCGAGCCGGCCGAGGTTGCGCTCGCCGGTCGCGTGCAGCACCGAGCCCGTGCCGAGGAACAACACGCTTTTCATAAACGCGTGGTTGAGGCAGTGATAGAGCGTCGCGATCAGCGCCAGCGCCGCGAGCGCGCCCATGCCGGAGCCGTGGAACACGATCGTCAGCCCGACGCCCGTGAAGATCACGCCGACGTTCTCGATCGATGACCAGGCGAGCAGGCGCTTCATGTCGGTCTGCACGGCCGCGAAGATCACGCCGTAGAACGCCGAGAGCAGCCCGAGACCGAGCGCCACAAGGCCCCACCACCACTGCGGCGTGCCGAGCAGGTCGAAGCTGACGCGCAGCACACCGTAGACGGCGGTCTTCAGCATCACGCCGCTCATCAACGCCGATACCGGCGACGGCGCGGCCGGGTGCGCCTCGGGCAGCCAGACGTGCAGCGGCACCAGCCCCGCTTTGGCGCCGAAGCCAAACATCGCGAGGCCGAAAGCGACCGTCGCCCAGCCAGGGCTCAGGTGCGCGGCGCGCATCGCGTCGAAGGTGAACTGCCAGCTGCCGCCCTGCATGACACCGAAGCTGAGCAGGATGCTGATCGCGCCGACGTGCGCGATCAGCAGGTACAGGAACCCTGCCGAGCGGATCTCGGGAATGCGGTGCTGCGTGGTCACGAGGAAGTAGGACGACAGCGCCATCGTCTCCCACGCCACCATGAAGGCGTAGGCGTCGTCCGCCAGCAGAACGAGGCCCATGCTGGCCAGGAACACGTGGTACTCGAGGCATAGCAGGCCCGGCAGTGCGCCCTCGCCCTTGCGGAAATAGCCGGTCGAGAAGATCGAGATGCCGGCGGACGCGGCACCGAGCAGCGCGAGGAACACGCTCGCAAGCGGGTCGCGACGCACGTGGAACGGCAGGTCCGGCAAGCCGAGCGGCAGCACGGCGCGCTCGGCGGGCGTGGCGATGCTGAGCACCGCCAGCACCGCGAGCGCGATGCCGCAGAGGGCGCCGAGGGGGAACAGGGTCCGCGCCGCAATACCGAGGCTGCGCGGCCGGATCATGCCGGCGAGGCCGATCGCTCCCCACGCCAGCAATACGGCCAGACAGGCGTTCAGATAGGAGAACGACACATCCAATTCGGATCCGCCGTGGCGATGGACGATCGGTCACGCGCAGCGCGCGGCCTGCGAGCCTGATGACGTTTGGATTATCATCCGAAGCGTCTTCGATGTAAACTCGATGCAACTCACTCGGGAGCGCTTCGTGGCGCCCAACAAAGAGCGGACCGCGCGGCTGACGGTATTGATCGATCCGCGCAAGAAAGCCGCGTTCGAGAAGCTGTGCGCGGCCGAGGACGTCACGCCGTCGCAGGTCGTCCGGCGGCTCATCCGCACGTACGTCGAGGCGCGTATCGGCGATTCGTGGCTCGCGCCCGCCAAGCCGCGCCCCGGCCGGTCGCCCAGCCGCCGCTAACGACCTGCGCCCGCCAGCAGGTCCACGCCGCCGCGGTAGAGGCGCCGCGCGAGGTCCTCGACGCTGGCGCGCTCCGCGCCCGGCGCGAGGGTCGCGGCATGCTCGACCAGCAGCGCGAGCTCGAGCGAGCGGCCGAGCGTCAGGGCGAAGCGCCGTGCTTCGGACTGCCGGACCGCGGCATCCGATGTCGCCCGCAGCCAGCCGATCGCCGCTTGCACGGCGCCGCTCGCCCCCGCCGCGGCCGCGACGAGCGGTGGCGTCGCGCCTGATACGGCCACGGCGACGCGACGCGCAAGCGCGTCGACGCCGCGCGCGACGTCGGCGCGCAGCAGCAGATCCAGCGACAGCACGTTGGTCGTGCCCTCCCAGATCGGCAACACCTGCGTGTCGCGCAGCAGCGTCGGCAGGCCGGTGTCTTCGACGTAGCCCGCGCCACCGAAGGCCTCGATCGCCTCGCTGACCGCGGCGACGGCCTGCTTGCCGGTCGTGAGCTTAACCAGCGGCGTCAGCACGCACAGCAGCGCCGCGCCTTCCTCGTCGAGCACTCGCGCTTCCTCGCGGCCGAGCAGCTCGACCTGCAGGAACGCGAGCAGCGTCGCGCCGGCGCACTCCGCCTCGAGGTCGGCAAGCGTGGCGCGGTGCAGCGGCTGGCTGGCGAGCGGCGCGCCGAAGGCGACGCGCCGCGTCGCGTAGTCGGCGGCGAGCCGGTGCCCATGGCGCATGAACGACGCCGCCGCGATGCTGTTCCAGGTGCGCGTGATCTTGAGCATCGGCTCGATCGCGCGCGTGCCGCCGCTCGCGCCCGCGACCAGCAGCGCCGGCGTGCCATCGAGCGTCAGTTCGGCCGTCGGCACCTTGCGCGTGCCGAGCTTGTCCTTCAGGCGTTCGACGCGGATGCCGTCGAGCCGCCCGCTGGCGTCGCGGCACTCGATGTAGAACATCGCGAGCCCCTGCCCGCCCGGGCCGTTGCCGGACGGGCGCGCCAGCGTCAGTGCCATCTGCGAGGTCGCCGCCGAGGTGAACCACTTGCGGCCGTAGAGGCGCCAGCGGCCGTCGGCGCCGCACTCCGCGATGGTCTCGGAGCGGCCAACATCGGAGCCGCCGCTCGACTCGGTCATCCATTGGCCGCTGGTCCAGAACTGCGCCGGATCGCGGTGCGTCAGGCGCGCGAGCGCGCGGTCGATGAGCGCGCGGTTGCCGGCGTCGATGAGCGTGCGCGCCGCGCCGTCGGTCATCGCCAACGGACAGGTATAGACATCGGTCACCGGATGGAACAGGTAGACGAGCGCGAATTGCCGGAGGCGCGACCACTGCGCCTCGCGCCGCTCGTATGGGATCGCGGTCAGCCCAAAGCGCACCGCGGTGCGTTCCGCCTCGCGCCACAGCGGCGATAGCTCGATCTGGTCGACGCGGTTGCCCCACGCGTCCCATTGCGTCAGCACTGGCTCGTGGCGGCGGTCGGCGCGTTGCTGCTCGGCGAGCGGGCCGGCAGCGAGGGCGCCGAGCTCGACGAGCTCGTCCTGCAGTCGCGCATACAGGTCCGGCGGCAGCTTGCGACGCAACAGGCCGATCAGCAGCCGGTCGGACAAGTATAGGTTGTCGAGCTGCGGGGCATCCTGGACGAAGGCTGCGGCGCGCGTCAGGGCATTCATCGGAACCTCCCGGCGCCACCGACGATCCCGTCCGGCAGCGTCACGACGTGCCAGAGCCTGCAGGCGGCAGGCGCGGAACGCGCCGGCCGAGGTCATCCGCCGGTAGCCACACGTGCAACCGTCGGCGCGTGGTTCCACGGGCGGCGACCCGGCTGGCCGAAGGGGCTGTCGGCCTGAGTCTTGTGGCGATGATAGGGGCCGGTGACCGGACCGCGCATCGTGGTCAGCGCGCAGCTCGCCCTGCGGAATGGCCCTCCAGCCGACGCTCGAGCCGGCGTCGCGACAGGATGCCGCGAATGACCATCCTGCCGCTGGGCCCGTCGTCGGCCACCAGCAGGTGCGAGTCCGGCCTGGAACGGAACAGTGCCGCAACGTCGGCGACCGAAGCGCTCGCCACCGCGGCGAGCCGCAGCGGCCGGAGCTCGGCGACCGGCGTCATGATGTCCTCGACCGTCACGTCCGCGTGGCGGAGCGGCTTGCCGCTCGCAAAGGGATCCTGCAGGAACTGGATCGGCCGCTCGCCGATGATGTCGGACGCGGTGATCACGCCGAGCAAGTCGTGGTCGTCCATGACGAGCAAGAGCCGCACGCCGAGCGCGACCATGTCGCGCAGCGCCTCGTCGATCTGCCGACCGGGCGTGACGACGTGCGCCGCCGCGGTGGCGAGATCGGTCATCGCCTCGAGCGCCGGAGCACCCGGTGACAGCGGCGGAGCCGTTTCCGGGATCGGCAGGCATGCCCGCGCCGCCGGCGCTGCGTAGAAGCTCAGCTCGTTCATCAGGCCCTCCAAGGCGTCGGCCGCCGCAATGAAACCTGCACTGTCACCGTTCGACCATGCGCCGCGCTCGCGGTTCGATCGCTCGCTGGCCAGCGATGTATTCGTCGCGGCGCAGCATCGACTCCAAACGCCGACAGATTCCGGGCGGCGAGTTTTGCGGCGCATCATCTTCGCGCTCGTGCAGTCGAATCCTCTCCGCCAGCGCCCTGACCCCGTGGTACGTTCAGCTGGTCCGCATGCTCGTCCGCCGTCCATCGCCTGAGGTGCTCCCATGCCAGCCGGCCCCGCCACGATCCGTGCCGATCTTCGCATCGACTCATCCGCATCGCCGCCGGACGCGCTGCCACGCCTGTCGCGCCGTACCGCGCTCTTCGGGGCGGCGGCGCTGCTCGCGCCGTTCGTGCCACGCTTCGCGACCGCAGCGCCTGTCACCGCCGTACCTGCCGTCGCGCCGCAGCCTAGCGCCGGCCCGATCCGACTCGACAGCAATGAGAACCCGTACGGGCCCTCGCCCGCGGCGCGACGCGCGATTCTGGCGAGCGCCATCGAGGCGCCCCGCTACGCCGACGATGCGTTCCAGGAACTGATCGCGATGCTCGCGGACGCCCAGCACATGGACCGCTCGCAGATCGTCGTCGGCTCCGGCTCCGCCGAACTCCTCAACATGGCGGCAATGCTCGCCGCCCAGGGCGGCCCTGGAGGCGAACTGATCGCGGCGCAGCCCACTTTCGAGCAGCTGTCAGCGTTCGCCGCCAACGTCGGCGTCGAGACCCGGTGGGTGCCGCTCGATGCCGCCCACCTGCATGACCTCGCGGCAATGCGCGCCGCGGTCACGCCGCGCACGCGGCTGGTCTACGTCTGCAATCCGAACAACCCGACCGCGACGGCGCTGCGCCGCGATGCGCTCGAGGCGTTCATCCGCTCGGTCCCGGCGCCGACGCTGGTGCTCGTCGACGAGGCCTACATCGACCTCGCCGACGCCGAAGGCGTCGCGTCGGTTGCCGCTCTGACGCACGACTGCCCGAACCTGATCGTGCTCAGGACGTTCTCCAAGATCCACGGCCTCGCGGGACTTCGCATCGGCTATGGGATGGCCCAGACGGCGCTCGCCGAGCGCCTGCGCAACATCCAGCTGGCGTTCCCGAACGTCACGGGTCTGCGCGCTGCCATGGCTAGCCTCGGCGACCATGGCTTCATCACCGAGACGCGCCGCGCACTGATCACCGACCGGACGCGCATCGAGGCGACGCTGGACCGGCTCGGTTGCGCACACACGCGCTCGCAGGGCAACTTTGTGTTCTTCGACGTCTCGATGCCGATCGTCACGTTCCGCAAGGCGATGCTCGACCGCGGCGTCAGGGTTGGGCGGCCGTTTCAGCGCTACGAGCAGTGGGCGCGCGTGACCGTCGGCACGCACGTCGAGGTGGACCGTTTCCTCGAGGTGCTGCCCGCCGCACTCGGGCGGACGGCCTAGCGCCGCGGCAACCGCCCGCTGCGCGGGCTGCAGCCGCCGGGGCTAGCGGCCCTCGTCGCGCATCTTGCGGCGGATGATGATCGCGATCGCCAGGCCGACGACCAGCACGCCGCCGATCGTGACGAGGCTCATCAGGCCGACGGGATCCGAGAACAACTCGTGCAGCAACGGGTCCATGAGACGCTCCGGTAACGCGGCCCGCGAGGGGCCGAGGCCAATTCTTGGCCGCTCCCCGGCGGTCGTCTCTAGGGGTTTTCCGCCGCGGAGGCCCGGATCCGGCCTAGGCGCGCCGGCTCAGCGGGTCGGCGCGCTGTAGACCTCGGCGCCGCCGAGCCACGTCTTCAGCACCCGCACGCGCCGCAGCTGCGCTGGCGGAAGTCTCAAGATGTCCTCGCTGAGCAGCACCATGTCGGCCAGTTTGCTGGGCGAAATCGAACCCTTGTCGCGCTCCTGGAATTCGGCGTACGCCGAGCCGAGCGTGTACGACTCGATCGCTTCCTCGATCGTGAGCTTCTGCTCCGGGAACCAGCCTTCGGGGTTGCGGTCGTCAAGTGTCGCGCGCGTGGTCGCCGCGTACAGCGTCAGCATCGGATCGAGCGGCGCGACCGGCCAGTCGGTGCCGAATGCCAGCCGCACGCCGTGTTCGCGGAAGGTGCGGAACGCGTAGGTCCGTGACGCCCGGTCGTGACCGATCCGCGCTTCGGCCCAGCGGCCATCGTCGATCGCGTGGTATGGCTGCACCGAGGCGATGACGCGGAGCGCCGCGAAGCGATCGAAGTCGCGCGCCGCCATGTGCTGGGCGTGCTCGATGCGCCAGCGCCGGTCACGCGGGCCGCCGGCCGTCTCGACCTCGGCATAGAGGTCGAGCACGGTCGAGATCGCGGCGTCGCCGATTGCGTGGATGCAGACCTGCAGTCCGGTGGCCTCCGCACGCGCGAGGTACTCACGCGTCCGCGACAGCGGCTGCATGGTGTCCGATAGCAGCCCGCGATTGCCGGGCTGGTCGGCGAACGGCTCGAAGAAATACGCCGTGCGCGAGCCGAGCGAGCCGTCCGCATAGCCCTTGACGGCGCCGATCCGCAGCGACGGGCCGCCGAACGCGCGGCGGATGCCGAGCCTGGCCTGATCCTCGACACCCGTGATCAGCGGCGCCACATAGATCCGCGTCGTCAAACGGCCCTCCGCCAGCAGCTCGGCGAGGACGCCGAGGTCGCTGTAGTCAACCGGGGGGTTCGCCATGTCCTGCACGCTGGTCACGCCGTGCGAGGCCGCCTCGCGCAGCGCACGCTCGACATTGGCGCGGCGCTCGGCCGGCGCCGGTGGCGGGATGACCCGGTCGACGAGATCGATCGCCGCGTCCTTGAGCGCGCCGGTCGGCTCGCCGAGCGCGTCGTGGACGATCACGCCGCCGGTCGGATCGGGCGTGCGCGCGGTGATGCCGGCGAGTGCGAGTGCCTTCGAATTGAGCAGCACCATGTGGCCGTCGTAGCGGTCGATCGACACCGGATTGTCGGCGGTGACGGCATCGATGAGCGCACGCGTCGGGAGCTCCGCCGGGCTCCACTTGGTCTCGTCCCAATTGCCGGCGCGCAGCCACTGGCCGGGCTTCAGCGTCTTCGCATACGCGGCGATGCGGCGCGTGAACTCGGCGGCACTGCGCGCGTCGTTGAGCTGCACCGCCGACAGCGCGGCGCCGCCGTCGGAGAAGTGGACGTGCGCGTCGTTGAAGCCGGGCAGCAGCCGGTGGCCGCCGGCGTCGACAACCCGAGTCCGGGGTCCCCGCCAGGCGTGCACGTCGGCGTCGGAGCCGACCGCGACGATGCGGTCGCCGAGCACGGCGAGCGCCTCCGCCTCCGGCCGCGCCGCGTCGACCGTCCAGATGCGGGCGTGCTCGACGATCAGGTCGGCGGCAGGATGGCCGGCCGCGACGCCGACCGCCGCGACGTGGCCGAGCAGCAGGAGCGTGAACCGGCCGAGGAACGATTGGAGCGTCACGGCATTCTCGCGGGGAAGGTCGCGCGACAGGCGCGGCGGCTCGCCGAGCCTACCCTGCCTCGCAGCCGGACCTCAACCGTGCCGACGGGCCGCGCCGGCGCTGCGCCGCCGCTCAGTTCGACGGACCGATGCCGACCGCGGCGTACAGCTGCGTCGGATCGTAAAGCACGCCGCCCTTGAGGACGAGCCGGCCGCGGCGCACGTCGCCGATGTTCGTCAGCGGATTGCCGTCCACCAGCAACAGGTCGGCACGCTTGCCGACCCGGATCGAGCCGAGCTCCGCGTCCTGCTTGAGCACGCGCGCCGCGACCATCGTCGCGTTCTGCAGCGCACGCGCCGGCGGAATGCCGGCCTGGACCTCGAGCTCGAGCTCGCGATGCAGCATGACACCGGCCATGGCATCGGTTCCGACCAGGATCGGAACACCGGCGTCGTAAAGCTTCTTCGTCATCTTGAGCAGCACCGGGAAGGCGTCCCGGTAGCGCCGTTCGTTCGCCGCCGTCACCGGCAGTCCGCCGGCAAAGGCCTGGCGGCGAACCTGCGCCGGCAGCCGTTCGAGCAGCGGCACGAAGTCCGGCGACGCATGCCCTGCCCGCCCGGTGAACATGCCTTCGAACGCCACCAGCGTGACGTCGACGGTCGTGTGCCGTTCGAGCAGCAGGGCGATGAAGTCCTTGACGGCCGGCCCATCGAGGTCGATGTCCGTGGCGTAGTCGCCGATGGCGGTGAAACGCTCCGGCGTGCGCGTGTCCTTGACCTTCGGCGCGAGGAAGTTGAGGAGCACGAAGTTGATGTGCTGCAGCTCGTCGGCGCCCTGGCGCACGAACTCCGCGGCGATCATGCCGTTCGGGACGTGACCGCTCACGCGCAGGCCTCGACGGTGGGCAGCCTCGACGATCGGCGGAACGAGTTCGGGTTTGAGCGAACTGTAGAGTTTGATCTGCGCGTAGCCGAGGTCAGCGTAGTGGTTGACCGCGGCCACCGCCTCGCCGGGGGTATCGGCATACGAGCCGGCCGGCGCCTGGAACGTGCCGTGGCCGTCGATCATTCCGGCCTTCCAGAGCTGCGGGCCGATGGCGTTGCCGCTATCCCACTGGGTCGTCAGGCGCTTCACGCTCGGCTCGTCGTTGCCGAGGTCGCGCGCGCCGGTGACGCCACTCGCGATGCACAGCAGGCCGTCTGCCGCATTGACGTGCATATGCATGTCAAATAGTCCCGGCAGCAGCGTCTTGCCACGACCGTCGATCCGCTCGGCGTCCGCGGGCACTGCAGCGCTCGCCGCGGGCCCGACCACCATGATCCGCGCGCCACGCACGACGACGGTCTGGTCCTCGACCGACGTCGCCCGCTCGGCGTCGAACAGCCGCACGTGCTCGATCGCGACCGGGCCGGTCGGGCGTCGCGCGAGCGTCCGACCGAGCCGCGCGTAGCGCGCATCCTCCGCCTTGTCCTGCAGCGCCGTCAGCGTGTCGTTGACGTCCTCCCAGCCCGCGCGCAGCGTCGGGAACCAGCTGCCGGGCTGGGCGAAGAAATCGCCGTTGTCGTCGAGCCACACTGTCACCGGTACGAGGCCGAGGCCGGTGATGGCGAATTCGCGCACGTGCAGCTTCTCGCCGTGGCTCGCAACGTCGGTGTCGGCAACCGACTCGAGCCGCGCCTCGCCGCCCGGCAGCAGCGGCAGTGGATCGCCCGGATGCCGGGCGAGCGCGCGTACCAGTGCCGCGAGCTCCGGCCCGACGGCGCCTTCGCTCGAGACGTAGAAGCCGCGGGCGCGTGCCTCACCGTGTTCGGTATTGCTGCGCCAGCTCCAGCGGCCCGCGTCGCTCGCCAGATGCTCGTCGACCGCGGCCTTGAGATAGTTGACGCCGCTGATGTCGACGCGCGACGGCAGGCCGTCAGCGCCGAACTGGTAGCGCGCCCGGATCTTCGGCCCGCGGCCGCGGTCGTTGAACTCGAAGTCGCTCGTCAGCGCGCCACCGGCGTCGTAGCTGTCGGTCTCGGTGCCGGCGACCCGGCCACCGGAGACGATCGAATAGCGCAGCGTCCTCGCGCCGTCCGCCATCGCCGGGCTGAACGCCAACGCCGCGGTGAGTGCCACGATCAGCCAACTCGGGCGCAGGCCCGCGCCGCCTGTTGCCGTGTGGATCATCGCTGCCCCCCAGGACTTGTCGCGCGCGTGGCGTCCGCAAGATGGCGCGTGCGGGTATGACTTGCAAGCGCGGCAGGCGCCGGCCGTCATGGTGCCACCCGCTCCGCGCCGCCGATGGCGACGTACAGGCCGCGGAAGCGCGCCGCGACCTGGCCCTCGCAGAGCACCTCCGCCGTGAGCTCGAGCCGGCCCCGGCCGCGCTCGTCGAGCGCCCGCACGAAGCGCCGCCAAGCGGCCTCGGACGGCGCCGGACAGCGCGCCTCGAACGTGGCGCCGATCGGCGCGAGATACTCGACCGTCTGCTCCTGGATCACGAGCCTCGGCAGCGGGCTGCGGTCGGCGAGCCGAGCGAGCAGCCAGCTCCAGCCGGCGAGGATCGCGAGCGAGGCGACCGAGCCACCGAACGCGGTGCGACGGTGGTTGAGGTTCGGCGCCAGCGGTGCCGCGAGCCGCACCAGCTCCGGCGTCAGCTGCTCGACGCACACCGCGAGCGCCCGCGACAGCGGGATGTGCTCGTGCAGGTAGCGTTCGAGGTCCGCGGCGCGCATCGCGACGCCGCCAGCGGCCGGCAGAGTGGGTGCCACCGAAGCGGGGGCGGCCGTGGGCCTTTGATTACGCATGGCCGCATCTTAGCCCGCTAGAATGCGCCACACCCACTGTTCGCAGGTGCGCCCATGAATCCGACCGAACGCGACGGCGAGCGCGCGTCGATGCGACCGACGCTGGCCGCCACGCAGCCGCGCGCCGAGCCGCTGCCCGGCTCGGCGCCGAAGCCGGCGCACGACGATCCGGCCGCCCCGCAGCGGGTCGCAGCGATCCTCGCGAGCCCGAGCTATCGGCCGGCCGACCGCGATCCGGAATTTCTCGAGTGGGACGCGGTCCGCGGGGTGCGCCTCGCCATCGACTACCAGAAGGCCGAGCTGCTGCTCGCGCGCAACCGGATCGAGCACACGATTGTCGTGTTCGGCAGCACCCGGATCGGCGAGCCGGCGGCGGCCGCGCGTCACCGGAGCGCGTGCGAGGCGGAGGCTGCGGCCGAGCCGTCGGACGCGCGACGCTTGCAGCGCCTCGCCGCGGCCCGCCGTCTCGAGGCCAAGAGCCACTACTACCAGGAGGCGCGCGAGTTCGGCCGGCTGGTCGGGCAGGCACAGATCGGCCCGACGGGCGGCCGAGTCGTGGTCATGACGGGCGGCGGGCCCGGCATCATGGAGGCGGCCAACCGTGGCGCAAACGATGCCGGCGCCAAGAGCGTGGGCCTCAACATCACCCTGCCGCACGAGCAGTTCCCGAACCCGTACGTCACGCCGGAGCTGTGCTTCTCGTTCCACTACTTCGCGATCCGCAAGCTCCACTTCCTGAACCGCGCCCGCGCGCTGGTGGCCTTCCCCGGCGGCTTCGGCACGATCGACGAGCTGTTCGAGACGCTGACGCTGATCCAGACCCGCAAGATGCCGGCGGTGCCGATCGTGCTGGTCGGGCGTGCCTACTGGGAACGGGTGTTCGACGTCGAGTACCTGATCAGCGAGGGCACGATCGATCCCGAGGACCGCGAGCTCTTCGGCTATGCCGAGACGGCGGACCAGGCGTGGCGGATGATCTGTCGCTGGCACGCCGCCGCCGGCACGCAGGGCTTCCCGTCGCACGCCGCCGGCGATTGAGTTCGGGCTGGCAGCGGCGCGGGTGCCGCCGTCAGTGACGCGCGGAAAGCCACATGCGAATGGTGGCGCGGAACACGCTCTCGCCGGACTCGTCGTACGCCGTCACGTACACCGGAAGCTCAGCCTTCTCGCCGAGCGCCGGGATGAGCTCGAGCTCGGCCACGGCGCGAAGGTCGGTGCCGGCCTTGCGCAGGTAGTCCACCGTCATGCCCTTCGGGATCCAGCGGTGAGTGGCCGGCACGGTCGCGTCGCTCGCGAGCCCGGCGGCGAGCTCGGCCATGTTGCAGATCGCGATCGCGTGCACGGTGCCGAGATGGTTCTCGACTGCGCGGCGCTTGCGGATCCGCACTTCGCAGCGGCCGTGCCGCAGCTCGACGATCCGCGGCCGGATCGTCGCGAAATACGGCGCGCGTCGGCACACCAGGCGGGCGAACAGCCAGCGCCCGGCCGGCAGAGGCGACAGGCGCTGCCACAGCATGAGGCTGCGGTTCGGGCTGCTCATAACGTAATACGGCTTCTCTGTGACCCACCTCTCAGCATAGTCCCGGCAACTCGGGGTGGCGCGGACATGATTAGGGGTGCGACGCATGGACCGGCCACGCCCGCCCGACTACCGTCACTGGCTGGTTCCAGACACCCCGGCGCCCCATGACCCTGTCCGCCCGACCGTGCCGTCGTGCCGCGCGACGCCTATTCGGGGCGATCGCGCTGCTCGCGCTGGCGCCGGGCGCCTGGGCGATCTGCGTGCCCTTACCGTCGGTGGACATGCAGGCGATCGACCGGATCGCCGAGGGGGACCCCGAGCGCGGCATCGCCGAGGCGCAGGCCCGCCTGAAGGCCCTGACTCCGGGCAGCGACCTGCTCGCCGAGGCCCAGCTCCATGCGATCGTCGCCGAGGCTCGCGGCGAGGAAGGCCGCGCCGACGAGGCCCATGCCGCCGTCATCGCAGCGCTCGAGCGCCTGGCCCGCCTGCCTTCGTCGCCGGTCATCGAGCGGCTGCGCCTACGCCTCGTGCTGAGCGACGTCATGAACGCCGAGACCAAGGCCGACCTGCAAGCGGCGGCGCGCGCGATGGACAGGATGCTCGCGCGCTACCGGGACGACTCGATCGAACGCAGCTGCGCGCTGAGCACGCGGGCCGAGACGCACGCCGAGCTGCTCGAGCTCGACCTCGCGGCCGCGGACGGCATCGCCGCCTATCGCATGGCGGAGGCGCACGGCTGGACCGCGCCGCGGATCCGCGCCGCCGCCGGGCTCGCAACCGTCTACCGGCGCAGCGGCCTGTACGCCGACGCGCAAAGGCTGGTCGACGAGGTCGTGGCCTACCAACGCTCCGCGAACCAGACCTCGCAGCTCGCCACGGCGATGTACATGCGCGGGCAGTTGCTGCGGGAGGAGCACAAGTACGGCGAAGCACGCGACGCGCTGGAATGGGCCCGCGCGGCCTCGGAGCGGCTCGGCGATCGGATCGGCGCCGCCTTCAGCGACGTCGCGCTCTGTCCATTGCTCATCGACCAGCCGGACCTGGACGCGGCCGAGCGCGTCTGCAGCGCCAGCGACAGCGAGCTGGTGGCCGCGAAACGCAACGACCTCGTAACCCTGATGCTGGGCTACCGGGCCAAGATCGACCTGGCGCGCAACCGCCCGGGCGCCGCGCTCGCCAAGCTCGACGAAGTGCTCGGACCGCGCGCCGCCGACATCCTGCCGGTGCTCGAGGCGTCGCTGTTTCGTGACCGTGCCCGGGCGCTCGGCGCCCTCGGCCGCCACCGCGAGGCCTATCGCGACCTGACGCACGCGCTGGCTCTGCAGCAAGCGGCCGACGTCGAGCAGCGCGCCCGCGCGGCGGCGGTGCTCAAGGCCGCGGCCGACGCCGAGAAGCTCGTGGCCACCAACCGCGAGCTCGAGGGCCGCATGGCGACGCAGCGCCAGGAGCTCGCCGAGCGCGAGCTCGCGCAGCGCCTGTCAATTGCGCTCGCCGTGGTCGCGCTGCTGGCGAGCATCCTGTTCGGCTACCTGCTGTGGTTGACCCGGCGGCACGCGCGCACGGTGCGCCGCCAGGAGACGGTGGTGCGTACCGCGTCGCGCAACGCGCCGGACGCGCTGGTGCTGCTCGACGGCCAGCGGCGCGTGCGCTTCGCCAACCGCAGCCTGTTCGCCGGCGGCCAGACGCCGCTCGCCGGCACTGCGCTGAGCGCGAGCGTGCCGGCCGAGGCGTGGCCCGCACTCGACGCGGCGCTCGACCAGGCCGTCGCCGGCCGGGCATCGGTGTCGTTCACGGCCAGCCTCGCGGATGCGGCCGGCGCCACGCACCACTTCGAGATGCGTGCCGCGCCGGTCATCGAGGGCGGCCACCTGCTCGGCCTGACGCTGCGATCGTTCGACGTCACGGAGCTGCGGCGCCTCGAGCGCGAGGTCATCGATGTCGCCAGCCGCGAACGGCAGCGCCTCAGCGGCGACCTGCACGAGGGCCTCGGCCAGGAGCTGACGGGCATCGCGCTGCTCGCGCGCAGCCTCGAGCGCGCGGTCGAGCGCGGCCAGCCGAACGCCCGCGCGCTCGCTGGCGACGTCGTCACGCACATCAACCGCACGATCGACATGACCCGCGAGATCGCGCGCGGTCTGTCGCCAGTGCAGATCGAGCGCGGTTCGCTGAGCGCGGCGCTCGAACGGCTGTCGATCGAGGCCGCCCGCCGGCTGCGGATCGAGATCGTCACCGACTCCCATCCGGCGGACATCCAGGTCTCGGACGTCGCCGCGGATCATCTCTACCGGATCGTCTACGAGGCGATCACCAACGCCGCGCGCCACAGCGGCTGTAAGCGGATCGCCATCGAGCTGCAGGAGGGCGACGGCGCGCTGGCGGTATCGGTCGGCGATGACGGTTCCGGATTTCGCGCCGAGGCGGCGTCGGGCGACGGCTTCGGGCTCAAGATGATGGCCTACCGGGCGCGCCTGATCGGCGCGTCGTTTCGGATCGAGCCGGGCGTGCCCGCGGGCACGCGCGTGCTCGTCGTGATGCCGCTCGCGCCGTCCGCGTCGCCGGTCGGCGCTGACGCGGCCTCAACGCGGCCCGAGCTCGACGAGCAGTAGGCGCCCGCTCGCGGCGACGTCGATTTCGATCAGCGCCGGTGGCTCGGCCAGCAGCAGCGTGTCGAGGGCTCCGAGGTCGGCCGTCCGGGCGGCGGCCGTCAGGCGCGCCGCACCGCCGGCGCAGACGACCAGTGCCGTCGCGGCGTCGATCGGCGCGCGCTCGCCGGGCACGAGCTCCCGGACGCGGTGCCACCAGTCGTCGCGCCGGGTCATCACGTTGAGATCGGTGACCGCCTCGCCGAGCAGCGTGGCGGCAGCCGGGCGGTCGCCCGGAAACGCAAAGGGTGCCGACGCCGGCGTCAGAGCGACCGCCGCGAGGCCGTCGACTGCCAGCTGGAAACCCGCGCCGCTGAGCACCGTCAGCGTGCGATCGACGCCGGGAAAGGCCGAGAACGATCCGGCCGCCTCGACCCGCGCCATGCTGACGCGCCATGCGAAGCGCTCGAGCGTCGCGCCGGGCGGCGCGATCGCGATCTCCGCCGTCTCGCCGAGACCGTTCTTCCAGCGCATGCGCCGGTAGTCGCCGGCCCGGACTATTTCCACGCGCCGGACTCCGGGCCCTGCGCGGGCAGCGCCTGCAGCCAGAGCGCGTGACCGGCGAAGTCGGTGGTGATCAGGAAGCCGCGCAGCAGCGGCAGACCGACGTTGAGCGCCGAGGCGGTCGGCTGCGGGTCGACTGCGGCCGGGACCGCCGTGAAGCGGCGACCGGCGATCTCCAGCGCCTTCAGCGTGAACGTCTGCCGGGCCGTCTCGCCACCGAGTCCGCCGCCACGCTCGACCCCGAGCGGACGACCGTCGGTGAGCAAGCCGGCGCGATCCGCGTACGCCCGGCCGACCAGCACGGCCGAGCCGTTACCGAGATCGAAGGTCGCCCGTACCACCTCGTCGTCTTCGACGCGCACCGGGATGGTCTCGACGCCGTTCTCGGTGACGAGATCAAGTCGCGTGCCAGCGGGCGTCGCATCCGCCGGCAACACGGCGATCCGCCGGTGCGCGAGGTCGATGCGCAGTCGCGCGGCGTCGAAGATCTCGCGGCCGAGGATGACGTCGATGCGGCAGCCGAGCAGCCGCCGGCCGACGTCACGCAGATCGGCGATCGCAACCGTCTGGTTCGGCAGTGTGAGACCGACGGCCTCGAGCGTGACGCCCTCGACGAGGTTGGCGGTGAACGACGCCTGGCCTGATCCCTGGCCGGTCACCGCCTGCCCGGCACCGAGTCCGATGCGCCGCGCATAGGCGCGGTCGACGAGGGTCGCCTCGGCAGCTGAATCCAGCAGTGCCGTCACCTCATGGCCGTTGACGCGCGCGGCCAGCAGAATCCGCGTGCCGTGCAGCAGAGTGAGCGGATAGCCTGCCGGCAGCGAGGCCGGCGGTGGCGCGGCACCGATCGCCGCGGTCGAGAGGCCGATTGCCACCGCGGCCAGCAGCGTCACCAGCCGTATCACGGGCGACCCCCGCCCGCCGTGCGGCGCGCCATCATGCCGGCGGCCACGCGCGCGGCGCGGCGACCGGGACGTCGGCGGCGCGGCGCATGGCGTCGCTGTCCAGCAGCCGCGGATCGCGGCAGTAGTCGAGCAGCATGTCGGTTGCATCGTAGCCCCAGATGAGCTGATCGCCGACGACTGCCGTCGGCACTCCAAAGACGCCGCGGCTGATCGCCTCGTCGGTGACGGCACGGAGCTGCTGCTTGGCGTCGGCGCCGCCCTCCGAGCCCGACGCGCCGAGCTCGGCGAGCAGCGCACCCCAGGGTTGCGGCTGCTGCGGCAGGTGGCCGTCCACCCAGACATAGCGCCACAGACGATCGACGATCGGCCGCGTCGGTCCGAGCGCCCAAGCAAGACGCAACAGCGGCAGCGGGTTGAAGGGATGGCCAGCCGGCATCGTGAAAGGCCGCCCGGCGCGCGCCGCGAGCCAGGTCACGTGCTGGTAGGTGAAACGGCGTTTCGGGGCGATCTCGGCGGGCCCGAGCTGGCCCCAGTGCTTCAGGACGGCGGCCAGCAGCACCGGCTTCGGCCGCAGTTCGACCGCCGGCGGCAGCTCGACCAGCCGTGCCCACTGCAGGTAGGCGAACGGCGAGATGAAATCGAAGTACCAGTCGATGATCACGACGCCCTGCCCGCAGTCGCCGGCCAGCGGCCAGTCTACCGCGTCAACGCCGGCTGAAGACCACCAGGACCACACCCGCCAGCACCACGCCCGCCGACAGCCACTCCCAGCCGGTGACGTGCTCGCCGCCGAGCGCCACGCCGAGCATCATTGCGATCATCGGGTTCACGTACGTGTAGCTGGTCGCGAGGCCGGTCGAGGCGCGCCCGAGCAGGTACATGTAGGCGTTGAATGCGATCAGCGAGCCGAACACGACGAGAAAGGCCCATGCCAGCCCGGCGCCGATCGGCACCGTGGCGGGGAACGCCTCGCCGGCGAACGCTGCGGCGAGGAACAGCATCACGCCGCCGCAGAGCATCTCGCTCGCGAAGCCCATCGCGCCTGGCGCGAGCCGGTAGACGCGCTGGCTGAGAACGCTGCCGAGCGTCCATCCGCTCGTGGCGAACAGCATCGCCGTGAGGCCGCCCGGCGAGGCCCGAAAGCCCGCGCCCTGCACCAGCATCAGCACGCCGACGAGACCGATGAGGATGCCGATCACCTCGCTGGCGGCCGGGCGGATGCCGAACGGCAGGCTCGCGAGCACCATCAAGAGAGGCGTCACCGCGATGAACGCCACGACGATGCCGGAGCCGATGGACTGCTCCGCGTACGCCGTGCCGCCCATGCCGCCGCCGAGCATCAGCGTGCCGACGATGACGGCGTTGCGCCACTGCACCGCACTCGGCCACGGCGCCCCGCGGATCCGCATGTAGGCCAGCAGCAGGCCGCCCGCGACCACGAAGCGCGACGCCATCATCAGGAACGGCGGCAGTCCGGCGAGCGCGAACTTGATCGCCAGGTAGGTCGATCCCCAGACGAACCAGGTCGCGGCGACGCAGGCGAGCACCAGCGCCGAGGGCAGTCGCGCGGCGAGCCGGGGGGGCGTGCGGGTGTCATCCATGGGCAGAAACATAAGCAATCGGCCGGCCTGATACCATTCCTGAAAGCTTGCTTCTATGGCATGATGCCTACGAATCGAAGGGCGAAGATTACTTGGACTTTATTAATGGCAACCCGTCCGCGGATCGACAGTTTCGACGGCCGGATCCTCGCCGAGCTGCAGGCGAACGCGCGGCTCTCGATCGCCGAGCTCAGCCGCCGCGTGCACCTGTCCCAGCCTGCGGTGCGCGAGCGGGTCCACAAGCTCGAGCTCGCCGGCATCATCCGCGGCTACCACGCGGCGGTGGATCTTCAGGCCCTCGGCTACGGCATCCGGGCGATCGTGCGTCTCGGCCGCTCAGACTTTCCGCGGGTCTCGCGGCTGATTGCCAAGACACCGGAGGTCATCAGCGCCTTCAACGTCACCGGCGAAGACAGCTGGGTGCTCGAGATCGCGGTGACCGACGTCGCCCATCTCGACACCGTCGTGTCCCGCTTCGCGGCAGTGGCCGAAAGTTCGACGGCCATCATCCTCAAGGTGCCGCGCGAGCGGCTGCCGGTCGCGCCGGCTTGAGCCCGAGGAATTCGGCGGCGGCGATTCCGTGGCCCATCCTGCTGGCCGGCGCGACGCTGATTGCCGTGACGACCGGGACGCGCCAGTCACTCGGCCTGTTCGTGCGACCGCTGGCCGCCACCGGACTCGGCATTGCGAGCGTCAGTCTCGCGCTCGCGGTGGCGCAATTCTTCTGGGGCGTGGCGCAGCCGGCGTTCGGCATCCTCGCCGATCGCATCGGCACGACCCGCGTGATCGTCCTCGGCGGCCTACTGCTCGCCGGCGGACTCGCGCTGGCGCCGTTGTTCACGAGTGCGGCCGGACTCTTCGTGACGCTTGGCTTCCTGTCGGCGATCGGTGCCGGTGCGGCGAGCTTCGCGATTCTGATCGGGGCGGTCGCGCGCCGCGTGCCCGCGCAGCACCAATCGCTCGCGTCGGCGTTCATTAACTCCGGCGCGTCGCTCGGCCAGTTCATTCTCGCGCCACTCACCCAGTGGGTGATCGCCTGGGCCGGCTGGCAGGCGGCGCTCTGGACCCTGGCGGCGCTGGCCGCCCTCTCGACGCTGCTCGCGAGGCCCGCCGCGGGCGAGCCCGCCGGCGGAGAGCTGCGTGGCGCACCGCAGCCGGGGGCGCCCGTGTTCGACATGCTGCGAACGGCTTTCCGCGACCGCAGCTACTGGTGTCTGCACGCGAGCTTCTTCGCGTGCGGCTTCCACATCGCCTTCCTGGTGACCCACCTGCCGAATGAGGTCGCGCTTTGCGGCCTAGCGCCCTCCGCAGCGGCGACCGCGCTCGCCGTGATTGGCCTTCTGAACGTCGCGGGCAGCATCAGCTTCGGCTGGCTCGGCAGCCGCTTCCGCTTCAAGTCGCTGCTCGCTGTGCTCTACGCGACACGCGTGATCGCAATCGCACTGTACCTCGCGGCGCCCAAGACGCTGCTCACGCTCTACAGCTTCGCCGCCGTCCTCGGCTTCACGTGGCTCGCGACCGTGCCCTCAACGGCCGGCCTGGTCGGCAAGCTGTTCGGCCCGCGCTACTTGTCGACACTCTTCGGCATGACGCTGGTGACGCACCAGACGGGCGCGTTCTTTGGAGCCTGGCTCGGCGGCGTCGCGATGGCGCGGACCGGCAGCTACCAGTGGGTTTGGGTCGCGGACATGCTGCTCGCGCTCGTCGCCGCCGCCGCGAACTGGCCGATCCGGGAGCCCGCGGTCGCGGCTCGTGGCGCCGTGGCGGCCTAGCTCGCCGAGACCTTGAGTGCCTTGGTCGCGCGCAGGTGTCTTCCCGCGGCGCCATGGTCGCCGGCACCGGTTGCCGATCGGAGGCCTCGATCCGCTCAGACCCGCGACGCGCAGCCCGCCGCCTTGACGACTCGCTCGGTGGACGCCGGATACTTCGCAAGCATCGCTTCGGAGCGGCGCGGTCGCGAAACCAGGTCACCGCCGCAGTTGGGGCACCGCCCACCGAGCACGCCAGCGGCGCAGCCCTCGCAGAACGTGCATTCAAAGCTGCAAATGAATGCCGCGTCGGATTCCGGGGCAAGGTCACGATTGCAGCACTCGCAGTTAGGCCTCATCGCAAGCATCGACCGGCCTCCTCAAGAGAGGCCCGCGTCGAATGCGCCGTGCCTTCGTCGCCATCATTGCACATCGGGTCGGTCACGACGACGGCGCGTCGCGCCACCAAATCTCGCCGACCCGGCGAACCCCCGATTCGCGGGTGCAGTGCACGACGACCTCGACGACCGCCCGCAGAAGGCGATGGATGTCCGCCAGCGCCATCTCGCGACCGGCGGGAGATTCCTTGACCAGCAGGGCCAGCTGCTCAAACGCCAGGGCCGCGCTGCCAGCGTGGATGCTGGTGATGGAGCCGGGATGGCCGGAGCTGACGTTGCGCAGAAAGTAATAGGCCTCTTCGCCACGAAGCTCAGCGAGCAGAATCCGGTCCGGCCGCAGCCGCAACGATGCCTCGAGCAGCTGCTTGGGCGTCACGCGTGCCAGCCCTTGGTCGTCCTTCGAGTAGAACAGCCTGACCGAATTGGGGTGCTTTTGAAATGCCAATTCCGCTGCGTCCTCGATGCTGACGAGCCGCTCGTGGGTGGGTATCTCGTCAATCAGCGCCTTTGTTAGCGTCGTCTTGCCGGAGCCGGTGGCGCCGGCGACCAGCACATTGAGGCGCGCCCGCACCGCCTCCGCCATGAACGCCCGCCAGTCCCCTGCGCTGTAAGCCTCCGCCAACAGCGCGCTGCGGACGCGCCCGCCGACAGCCACGCCACGGCAACTGCCGAAGACCCCTTGGGTCGCGAGTTGCCGCAGCGACCACACGTCCCCGCTGGGGCGTCGAATCGCGATCACTACGTGATCGCGGCATGTCGCGGGCGGCAGCACGACCTGTACACGCTCCCCGCTCGGCAGCGCCGCCGACAGGAGCGGGGACTCAGGATTGACCCGCTGCTCCGTCGCGGTAGCGACCAAGCGCGCGAAGTGGCGCGCCCATACCTGCGTGGCCCACGGCGCTGCGACCCGAGACCAGCCGCTGCTACGCTCTAGGAAGACCTCCCCTGCCCCCTGCACGCACAGTTCAGTCACCGATGCATCGCTCAGCAGCGCGTGGAGTGGACGGGCGAAGTGATCGAGCGACGACGCCGGTTCCATCACCTCGCCGCAGTCACCGCTCGGCATGCGGAAGCAGTCTGTAGACCGTCCGGAAGTCGACATCGCGCACGACGGTGACGGACAGGCGAGCGCCTGGAGCGACACGGATGGTCGGTGGAATGCCGATCGTGTTTCGAAGTACCTCGGCGGCAACGTCGCGCGAGTCCTGCGCGTTATAGACGACCGCGCCGCCGCCCTGCCTGCGCGCCGTGAAGTCGGCGACGGCGGCGTCCAGAAGCGATAGGAGCACGGCGGCACCGAAACGCTCACCCGTGTGGCGGTCAAGCGTCCCCGGCACACCGGCACGGCCCAGAGCGTCGGTGCCCGGTGACACCAGGCTGATGACGACACCTGTCGGCGTCCGTGCTTCGTCCCAGAGCACGGCGACGCGCGCCTGCCCGGCACGGACTTCACTGCGTGTCTCACCAACTAGCTTCGTCCCGCGCTCCATCAGCACGACCCGGCCGTCGGCCCCGTACACGTCGGTCGCCAGCAGGCAGGTGGTGAGGCCCGCGTAGGTCGAGTCGATAGCCGTTTCGAGCGTGCAATCGAGAAACGAGCCTTTGGGAAGCAGCCAGCGCCGGCTTGGAAGGACACCGGCGTCGGCGACCTTTGCGACGGTCGGCTGCAGCGCATCGACGAGCGTCGGCGGGCCTCCACCGCGCTCCGAATGTTGCGATGTCTGCGCGGCTGCGCCCACGTCACGCAGCGCGGCCGACCAGGCGTCGGCGCTCGACCGTGACGAGGTCGTCGAACGCGCGAGTACCGGAGCCGACTGCGTGAGCCGAGGGTCGGCGCGCGATTCGGCGAGCGTTGGGCGGCCGAGCCGCGCCGGCGGCTCGGCGTGCGGAGCAGCCCGTCCCTGGGCTGCAAGAGCGTCGCTGACGGTCCGTGTCTCTCCTTCCGCACTCGGTATCGGGGCGGCCGGCGGCTGCACCGGCGGAGGCCCCTCGAAGGCCGGCAGCTTCATCTCAGTCGCTATGGCGCTTCGCACGCCGCCCGTGCCGCTGGCCGCCTGCACCTTGACGTTGTCGTCCAAGTGAAAGTAGTACCAGACGAGCACCGCCACGCCGACGAACAGCACCAGCGCTGCGGCCAGGTTCCGTTGCATGCGCACGGCGAAGGAGCGTGCGCCGATCACACGGGCGCCGGCCCGCTCACCTTCGACCACGGATTCCTTCGTCATCGCGCCAGATCCCGCGTCGCCCGGTCAACGTCCGGATCAATCGTCCCCGTACCTGCCCGCCGCAGACTCGGGTGCGTGGCGCGGTCGACTACGCAGCCAACCTGACGGCCCCGGCGCAGCACAAAGCGCTCTGCAAGGCGGTGAACGACGACCTCGTCGTCCTCAACGTGCGTATTGACAAGGATCTCCTGGCCATCAGCCTCCGCCACGAATACGGCGGGCAGCGGCGCGTGCGCAGCGAACGTGAGCCGCAATTGCAATCCGTCATCCGCCGCGGCGGTCGGGCGCAACGAGGGGCTGCCGCAGTACCAGTAGTTCTGGTTCAGCCGTGGCCGGGGCGCGTCGAGACGATCGCCGGCAGCAACGGGCGGCACCTCCTCGGGGTAGCGGAACACGATGGAGTACACCGCCTCATCCGCACGCGGCGACCGCGCGAGCGCACGATAGTCGACGAAGTACGCCCGCCGGTTGGTCAGGATGGTCAGATTGGTACCGCCGTTCGCCTGCTTGGGCTTGAGCAGCAGATGATTGCCTTCGGCGCCGACGTCGAAACTCGACGTGTCGCCTGCCCCGAGGTTGACGAAGAATTCGTCCGCGGCAAACTCGAAATGGACGTGATAGCCAACGAAGACCGTCAGTGGCACAACGAGAGTGGGTCGATACTCGATCACCCGCAGCCGCGGATCACCGCCTTCGTCCGCGAGCACCACCGGCCCGCTGAGAAGGGTAAGGGCCACCACCAGGGTGCCGAACGACCGGCAGCGGGCGATGCGGACGGTCGTTGCAATGTCCATCATGGCGTTGCTCCGATCGTCACGGCCGCGGCCGCAGGACGCTCCGCCGCGGGACCCGCGACTTCCGGCTCGCGCCGGTATTCGAGGACCTTGAAGCCAAGAGGGTTCAGCGCGCGCAGCCGCACATCGGCCGACGGCGGCCCATACGCCGCCTGGAGCGTCGCAACGAAGTGCGCAAGATCCTCGCCGGCCCCGGCGCTTTTCTGGGTCGCGGTGAGGAATCGCACTTGCAACACCTCTGCCGTACCGCCGCGGCCCTGCTTCAGAAACGACACGGCCTGAACCTGCACGCGGACGTGGCTGCCGTCCGCATAGCGGCTCAGCGGCGAGTCGGGGTTGGCCCGGCTCCACGCCGCGGCCCACTGCTGGTTCATCGCGGCCGAATGATAGGCGCCGACCTGCTCGTAGTCAGACTCGGCAATCGCCGGAACGTATCGCTCTCTCTGCACGACATACTGCGTGACGAGGTGCCGGGTTACCGACTCCGGCAGGTCGGCGGTCCCGGTGTATACCGGCACAACATCAACCACTCCCGTTGACGCCTCGACGCGGATCACGAACGGCTCGACGTGCTTGAGTGGCATCAGAGCCGCCAGCGCCGCGGTCGAGACCGCAGCGAGCACCGAAGCGCCGATCGCCACCCACCATGCGCGCCGCGCGCCTTGCCGGACGAGCGCCACATGATCGCGCTCCCAGCGCGATGCCGCCGCGAAATACTCCTGAACCTCGCTATCCATGGCGGCTGGCCTGCACGACGTTGATGGGCGTCCAAGGTCCGTGGCACTCCGGCTGCCGGTCGGTGCCGACGCATGCTGAGGTTGCCGCCAGCACCACCATCGCGACGAGCGCGCTGCGCATCCTTTTCATGTTCCATCTCCCGTTCGCATGCGACGCGCCGTCCGCCATTGCGGCGCTCTCACGGGCTCCGGCTCCGACACCGCGTCCGACGCCACCATCGCGACGACCTGCGCGACCCCGACCGTGCGCTGCGCGGCACGTTCCACTGAACCGAAGCCCGACAGCGCGAAGCCGCCCGCGATTCGCGCGGCGAGCGGCAATACCTGCCGCAATACCAGCAGCACCAGCCCCGCGGCGAGCGCAAGGTTGAGCGCATCCACCGTCATCAGCGCGGCTCCGCGTGCCGCCGTCTGCGCCGCGTACGCCTCGACGAGATCGAGCATGAGCGCGCAGACCATCACGGTGACGACGGCGACCAGCGCGTAGTTCGAGAGCTCGTGAAGCCAGGCCTCGAAGAACCGCCGGGTCGCGTCGAACAGCGCCATCAGGATGAACAGCGGCCCAAGCGCAAGGAGGACCGCGAGCGCGACGCGCGACAGCGCGATCAGGAACATCGTGTAGACGCAGACAAATCCGACGAGTGCGTAGATCGCAGCGGCGGCGATGTAGAAGCCGAGATCGCCCGTCAGGAGCCCGCCCTTGTCCCATAGCGACCCGGCGACAGCGCCGCCGCGGTCCCAAATCGCGTCGATCATGGCGACGGGATCGGTCGCGCCGACCAAACGCGCCGCGAGCTCGGCGGGCGCGACGAAGAAGGTGTCGACAATGAGGCTGTGGTAGAGCCAGAGCCGCAGCCCGACCCCGAAGACCGCCACTATCGAGAGCAGTCTCACCGCCGCGGTCACGATGGGCTCGTCCACTTTGCCGCGCAGGTGGAGGTAACCCCACACCATGACGTACACGACCGCCACCGTCACCGCGGCGGGCTCGATCGCCGCCGCAGTAGCCGCCGTGTGAACGGAGATGTACGCCGTCAGCCGCGCCGTCAGCCACGTCCAGAATGTCTGGAATACCATCACGGCACCGGCGGGGCGGGCTGGAAGCGTGTGTTGAACGCGCCGTGACCCTGCAGTACGGCCTCACGCCGCGCGAGTTCGCGCGCCCCCCGCTCCGCATCCGTGGCCTGCGAGAGTGCGGCGAGCTTGATATTCTCGTTTGTCAGCATTGCCTGCTCCGCCCCAATCCTGCTCTGGAGCTCGGCGATGGCTTTGGCATCCGGCGCCGCCCGGATCTGATCGATGAGTACCGTCAGCGCCGCGAACCGTTCGCTGCTGCGCCCGTACGCGGCCCGCGCGACGGTCTGATTGGCGGCCACCGCGTCGCGCTCACCGCGGAGCAACGCCTGCAGGGCTGGCGGCAGGCGAGCGATGGCCTCTGGCGGAAGGACGGCGTTGGCTTCGCGCTGGGCGCGGGCGACGCGAGCAAGCGTCGGGTCTGCGCCGCCGCCGCCAGTGATGCTGGCGAGACCGAGCCAGTCGTTGGGCAGGTAGTTGCGCGCCGCCGGGCTGAGGCGCAACAGTTGCTCCATGCCGCGATTTCCAGTTAGCGCAGAGGACGTCTGGCGCAGCTGTCCGAGCTGCTCTCGCATGCCCTGGAGCTGCTCGTCCCACGCCATGATTTGCTGTAGCAGTTGCGTGATGGCGGCGACGTCGATGACTGGCATCGTCGCGCGGGCAACGCCGATTGACGCGAACAGCAACGGCACGCACATCGCGGACGCCTTGATGACCTTGTTCATGGAACCTCCTGTGACTTAGGGGACAGGTCCTCTCCGAGGAAGCGCGGGAGCCACGCCTGTGGATCCGGACCAACATCGGCGATCAGGCGGTGCATCTCGGCAACCGTCGTGGAGCGTGCCGAGATGACCTTGAGTTCGGCTTCGAATCCCTTCAGATCGAGCTCGACGACCACGCTTTCGCGGCCCTGCTTGATCAGGAATCGGCGTGAGCCCGGCGTAAGTTCCGTGCGGACTAGTTCAAATTCCCGCTCGGATAGGCCGAAGCCCTCGACGTAGTCGCGACGGTGGGCGTCCGCGTTCGGGAAGAACACCTTGGTTGGTGTCTGCTCAATCAGCGTGCGCGCGATGGGACTGCGCAGAACATCGTTCGGGCTCTGGGTCGCGAAGGCAATTACGCCGTTGCGCTTGCGCCAGGTCTTTGTGCCGTCGCTGGCCAGCGCCTCGAAGGCGCTGTCGGCGAGCAGCTTCGCGAACTCGTCGAGCCAGACGACGAGGCGGCGACCGTCGAGCAGCGACTCGAGCACATGAAACAGGTACTGCGTCAGCGGCCCGCGCACGACGTCGTCGTCCAGGACGGCCGTCATATCGAAGCCCAGGATCGGCGACGCACCGAGCAATGGCACGATGCGGTCACGTGGCGAGTCGAAGACATTGGCGTACTCACCACCGCTAACGGCGCACCAGATCGCGAGGCGCGCGTGGAGCCCGTCGGGGGGCGTCGGATCGAGGAATTCGAGCAAGCGGGACAGACGGCGTGATGCGGGTTCCAGAGTCAGAACACCGTTGACGGCCTGCTCGAGCTCAGCCTCTTCGCGGACGGACAACGGGCGCGACGCGCGGTGGACCAGCGCCTGGGTCCAGCTGCGCAGGAACGCGCGATTCGCCGGGGTCGCCTCGAGTTGCATCGGATTGCAGCCCGTGGTGATTCCGCGCCTGAACGTGAGGTACTGGCCACCCATCGCACGCACCAGGATCTCGAGGCCCCGGTCCTTGTCGAACACAACCTGCGTCGCACCGTGCTTGAGCAACAGGCACAGGCAGAAGCCGAGAAACACGGTTTTGCCGGAGCCGGTTGGCCCGCAGACGAACGTGTGCCCGGTGTCGCGGCGGCTGCCACCGTCCGGGTCGCGCGGGTCGGATGCGTGCAAGGAGAAATGGTACGGGGAGCCGGCGCTCGTCTTCAGCACCGTCAATGCTTCACCCCAATGATTGCCGCTCGCCCGCCCACTCGGAAAATTGTGCAGCGGCGCGAGGCCCGCGAAGTTCCGACTGGTGATCGGGGCACGTCGCGGTCGGGCGGCGAAGTTGCCGGGCAGCTGCCCCCAGAATGCGGCCTCCAACGCAAGGTCTTCGCGAGCCGTCACGATGCCGGCGTCGCCGAGCACCGCCCTCGCGGTGGCGATCGATTGCTCGAGGAGCGCCAGCGCGTCCGCGGCACCAGAATCCGACGCGCCGCGGGGCTCGGTCATCAGCTGCAACGTCAAGTGATGGTCCCCCATCACGAACTCGTTGCTGCCGAGCTGGTCGAGTGCGACCTTCAGGGCCGTGGCCTGCGACACGGCGACATCGGCGGCGTTCCTCAGCCGGTGGTATTGCCGTGACAACAGGCCGAGGGCAGCCGACTTCGCGAGGAAGGCAAAGCTCTGCGTCAGGATGAAAGGGAATGGCGCGGTGAGCAGGCGGTTGAGGTGGCCGGGAGTCGTCGGCGAAGGGTATTCCTTGATGCCGAGGAAGGCACCGAAGCGGGTCTCGGTTGCCGTCCGGTACTCGATCGTCTCCCACCCGAACAGCAGTCGCGTGGTCGCGAGCGCCTCGTGAACCGGCGCAAACGGCAGCGGGACGTCCCGCGACTCGCCGTTGATCAGGAGTGACAGGAACTGCAGCAACGACGAGCATTGGTGGCCGTGACGCTCGTAGCAACCGAGCCCGACCGGGTCGTAGGCCTCGAGCGCTGCTTCAAGCTGGCTCGCGAGCTTGGTGGCGATCGACAGGCTCGCGGCGCGGTCGGCTGCCACCGCGCCGGCGTCGCGGCGAGCCGCGAACGCCAGGGCTGCCGACACCGCGCGCGCTCCGAGCGGGCGGTAAAGCATCGTCACGTACAGCTCGTTCGCCCACAAGGTCTCGTGCTGCAGCCGGCGCCGGTACCGCAGCAGCAGGCGCCGCGCGAAGCCCGGCGGTGCGTCGGTGGCGGGCAGCGAGCGCTCCCGCCGCCGCACGACGTGCGTCCAAAGCGCGACCTCCGGGCTCGCCATGTTGCGAAGCCACGAGTTGAGCCGCTCGTGGGCCGAATTGACCTCGATGTCGTCCGCACACTCGAAGCTCAGTCCGGTCAGGCGCCACGCCAGCACGTAGTCACCGGACGCCGTGACGAGGACGCGTGGCGCGACGTGCGCGCGATAGGGTATTTGCACCGCGGCCGGCGCATCCGCGGCCATCGGGTTGGCGATGCGGCGCGTCATAGCTCACCCCGCCAACCGACGATCGGCCACGGAGGAGTCGAGCCGTGATCCGCTGTTCGCGGGCGGAAGGGGCCGTAGCTGATGGCCCGCCAACGATGCCGCCCACGGAACCCGGCGCGCGCACGGACCTGCGCCCAGACCGCGAGCAATTCGAAGGCACGGGGCTCGGCGAGGCAAATGAGCCACGCCAGCCCGTGCAGCGGCAAGGCGACGAGCAGCCACAGCAGATTGCGCGTGACGAGGAACAATTCGAGGGTGATGAATGCATTCGCGAGCAGCGCCGCATACGGCACGCCAAGCGCCATCGCCGGCCGTGTGACGCCTACGAACAACGGGTCGGCGGTCACGCCGCCGGCGGAGTGCGCCGCGCTAGACACCGGCGAGACCCCGCACCCAAGCCACGATCTGCGGCGCCCCGAAGACCAGCAGGATCCCAAGGGCGCCGCCGGCGGCCCAACTCCAGCTGATTCGGTTGAACCAGGCGCCGACGCCAAGCGCCATCACGGCGATCACCGCGATCGGCGTCAGGATCGTCAGAAAGTTTGTCTGGAATGCCGCTGCGCCGGTCGCAAACGGACTCGTCTGCGCGGCGGCGGACGAGACATGGACAGCGAGCAGCGGCCATAGGGCCGAACGGCGTGCGAAATGGCGGTTCATCGGGCCTCCTTCTTGGGTAGGTCCAGCATCGCCCCGCGCGCTCCGCAGCCGTGAGCCACGAAACCCGCGCGATCGTCGAATTACGGCATTGCGTCGGTTTATACGGCCGTATAAACTGCTCCGATGGGTATCGCAGCCCTCGCCCGCAGCTCGACGCGTGACCAGCTGCTGACTGCCGGTCGCGAAATCGTGCTGAAGCGCGGCTTTCAGGAATTGACGGTGCGCGAGGTGGCGGCCGCCGCAGGCGCGAACCTTGGCAGCTTCGTCTATCACTTCGGCACCCGCGACGCGTTCATCCGGACGCTGATCGAGGAGTGGTACGCGCCGCTGTTGTCCCGCGTGGCTGTCGTGGCCGATAGCGCCGGAGCCCCCATCGACCGGCTGCGTCGCGCGATCCTCCAGCTCGTCGATTTCGGCGCCGAGCAAGACGCATTCATGGGCCGCCTGCTGATGGCCGCGGCTGGCGGCGAAAAGGCTGCCCGCGAGTTCGCGCGATCGCTTGCCGGCCGCCATCCGCGGTTGCTCGTTTCACTGATCGCGGAGGCTCAGGCGGATGGCGCGCTCGTCGAGGAGCACCCGCTGCAAGTGCTCTGCTTCCTGATGGCTTCCGTCGGCCTGCCGCGCCTGCTCGCGAACGCGTGGCAGGGCCCGTCGCTATTCAGCAAGACCGTCTCCGCCGCGCTCGGGCAGATCGCACGCGATCGCGAGCGGATCGTGCAGCGCCTCGACTGGGCGATTCGCGGGCTCACTCCGCAAGGATTCCGATGAACACACCAAATCCGAAGCGACGCATTGCGCTGATTGCGGCGACCGCGATCGTGGTCCTGGCACTCGCCTTCGTCTTCCTGGCGCGCGGTCGCGGCCCGGGCGAGTTGGTCCTGTACGGGAGCGTCGATATCCGCGAGGTCACGCTCGGTTTCCGGGTTGCGGGTCGGCTCGCGACGCTCAGCGTCGACGAGGGCGACACGGTCCGCGCCGGGCAGGAACTCGCGCGCCTTGACGTGACCCCCATCCAGCTGGAACTCAACGAGGCGCGGGCCAACGCCTCGGCGATCGGCGCGCGGCTCGCCTTGCTCAAGTCCGGCTATCGCGCCGAGGACGTCGAGCAGGCGCGTGCGGCGTTCAGCGAACGGAAGGCTGCGCTGACCAACGCCGAGCAGACGCTGGCGCGTCAGCAGCAGCTGCGGGGAACCGGCGCCGTCGCGGAGCGCGTCTACGACGAGGCCGTCGCCGCGACGGACCAGGCGCGCGCGCGAGTGCGCGCGGCGGAGCAGTCACTCGCGCAGTTTCAGTCCGGATACCGGCGCCAGGAGGTCGTGGAGGCCGAGGCCAATCACTCCCGCGCGATTGCGGCCGCCGCGCAGGGTGAACAGCGACTCGCCGACGCTCTGTTGCAGGCCCCGGCCGAGGGCACGGTCCTGACCCGCGCGCTGGAGCCCGGTGCCATCATCGCCGCCGGAGCGCCGGTGCTCACGATGTCGCTGCTCGCGCCGGTCTGGGCCCGCGTCTACATAAGCGAGCCGGACCTCGGACGGGCCGCCCCGGGCCAGGCGGTGCTGCTCTACACCGACGCGCGTCCGGGCAAGCCATACCACGGCAAGGTCGGCTTCGTGTCGCCGACCGCGGAATTCACTCCCAAGAACGTCGAGACGCCGGACCTGCGCACCGCGCTCGTCTATCGCGCACGCGTCGTGGTCTCGGACCCGGACCCGGCACTGCGCCAGGGCATGCCGGTCACGGTACGCCTGGCAGCCGACGGCGGATCACCGTCGAGCGTCCGGTGAGCAACTCGATCGAGCTCGCCGGCGTCACGCACCGCTTTGCGGCAACGACCGCGGCCGCGCTCGAGAACGTCTCCGCGGCAATTCCGGCGGGATGCATCACCGGGCTCGTCGGCCCGGACGGTGCAGGCAAGACGACGCTGATGCGACTGATGGCAGGACTGCTGCGGCCGAGCGCCGGGACCTTGACCGTCGGTGGCGTCAACCCGGTGGCCGCCGGTGACGAGTTGCGCGCGATGCTCGGCTACATGCCGCAGAAGTTCGGCCTGTACGAGGACCTGACCGTCCAGGAGAACCTCGATCTGTACGCGGATCTGCGCGGCGTGCTCGGCGCGCAGCGCACCGCCAGTTTCACCCGGCTGCTGTCGTTCACCGACCTCGCGGCGTTCACGGAACGCCCGGCCGGTAAGCTGTCCGGCGGCATGAAGCAGAAGCTCGGTCTCGCCTGCGTGCTGCTCGGCCGGCCAAAGATCCTGCTGCTCGACGAGCCGTCCGTCGGCGTTGACCCCATTTCGCGCCGCGAACTCTGGCGCATGGTCACGGCGCTGACGGCCGATGGCCTTTCCGTTGTCTGGAGCACCTCGTACCTCGACGAGGCCGAACGCTGCAGCCACATCCTGCTGATGAATGCCGGCCGACTGGCCTACGCCGGACCACCGGGTGCCCTCGCCGCGCGGATGGCGGGCCGCAGTCTGCAGGTGGCAGCGATCACCGGCAACCGCCGTGCGGTCCTCGTCCGTGCGCTGCACGCTCGCGAGGTCATGGACGGCGTCATCCAGGGTAGCCGCGTCCGGATTGTGCTGCGGGAAGCTGGAGTGGCACCGGCGCTCGCGCCACTCGAGGCCGGTCCCGACGCCCGTCTCGAAGTGGTAGCGCCTCGGCTCGAGGATGCCTTCATCGACATCCTCGGCGGCGGCCCGGGCGGAGACTCCGCCCTCGCCGAGGTGATGCCGCGCGTGACGGTTGACCCGGCGATCGCCCGCACCGTCATCCACGCCGACTCGCTGACCAAGCGCTTCGGCACCTTCACCGCGGCTGACCATGTCACCTTCGAAGTCCCGCAAGGCGAGATCTTCGGCCTGCTCGGCCCAAACGGCGCCGGCAAGTCGACGACCTTCAAGATGCTGTGCGGGCTGCTGGTCCCTACCGCCGGGGCCGCCAGCGTGATGGGCATCGACCTGCGCCGCCACGCGGCGCGGGCGCGCCAGCGGCTCGGCTACATGTCGCAGAAGTTCTCGCTCTACGGCAACCTCACGGTGAGCCAGAATCTGAACTTCTTCGCCGGCATCTACGGCCTCGACGGCGCCACCCGCGCGGCAAAGATCCGCGAGATGGTGGACACCTTCGCGCTCGGCCCGTACGTCGAGGTCACTCCTGACGCCCTCTCGCTCGGGTTCAAGCAGCGCCTTGCACTCGCCTGCGCGCTGATGCACGACCCGGCGGTGCTGTTCCTCGACGAGCCGACCTCCGGCGTCGACCCGGTCACACGCCGCGAGTTCTGGGCGCACATCAACGGCGTCGTGCAAAAAGGCGTGACGGTGATGGTGACCACGCACTTCATGGACGAAGCGGAGTACTGCGACCGCATCGGGCTCGTGTACCGCGGCCAGTTGATCGCGGTCGGAGCGCCCGACGAGCTCAAGCGCGATGCGGCCTCCGCGGAGGTCCCCGACCCGAGCATGGAGGAGGCCTTCATCGCGCTCGTGGAGCGACACGACACCGAGGCGCCGGCGGTCGCCGCATGAGCCGCTCCCCCTCCGTTTCGTGGCGGCGACTGGCGGCCCTTTGTCGCAAGGAGAGCTACCAGATCGTCCGCGATCCCTCGAGCATCGTGATCGCGTTCGCGCTGCCGGTGATCCTGCTGATGATCTTCGGCTATGGCGTGAATCTCGACGCCGCACGGGTGCGCATCGGCGTGCTGAACGAGGACTCCGGACCCGACGCCGCGCTGTTCGCCGCCGCGCTCGGCGCCTCGCCGTACTTCGAGCCGCACCCCTCGACGTCGCGTGCCGAGCTCACCGACTGGCTGATTGCCGGCCGGATCCGCGGCATCGTCATCCTGCCGTCCGACTTCGGAGCGCGCCTCGCGCGTCCCGGCAGCACCGCGCCGCTCGAGCTCATCGCCGACGGCGCCGAGCCGAACACGGCGAGCTTCGTTGCCGCGTACGTCGGCGGTGCCTGGCAGAGCTGGGCTCGCCAACGGGCGCTCGACAAGGGGGTCGCGGTCGCGCCGCCGATCGACCTGATCGCCCGCTACTGGTTCAACCCCGCTGCGCTGAGCAGGAACTTCATCGTTCCAGGGTCAATCGCGATCATCATGACCATCATCGGCGCGCTGCTGACCTCGCTCGTGATCGCCCGCGAGTGGGAACGCGGCACGATGGAGGCCCTGCTGTCGACGCCAGTGACCCGCACCGAGCTGCTGCTGTCCAAGATCCTGCCGTACTACGTGCTCGGCATCCTGTCGATGCTGATCTGCCTCGCCATCGCGGTCTTCATATTCGGCGTGCCGTTCCGTGGCTCGCTCGCGCTCCTGATCCTTTTCACGAGCCTGTTCCTCGGCAGCGCACTGGGCCTCGGCCTGCTGCTGTCGACGGTCATGCGCAACCAGTTCAACGCCGCGCAGGCCGCGCTCAACGCCGCCTTCCTGCCGGCGATGATGCTCTCGGGCTTCGTCTACGAGATCGCGAGCATGCCGGCGCCTATCCGTGCCGTCACCTACATCATCCCGGCGCGCTATTTCATCAGCGCGCTGCAGACCCTGTTCCAGGCAGGCTTCGTCGGCCGCATCCTGCTCGAGGACTTCCTGTTCCTGGTGGTCTCGGCGGCATTCTTCCTCGGGCTCACCGCGCTGCAGACGCGGCGCCGGCTCGACTGACCATGTTCAAGCGTCTGCTCACACTGATCACCAAGGAGCTGCAGCTCGCGTTCCGCGATCCGCAAAGCCGCAAGCTGCTGATCCTCCCGGTGATCCTGCAGCTCGTGCTGTTTCCGTTTGCGGCCACACTCGAGGTCAAGAACGCGACACTCGCGATCCTCGACCAGGACCACGGCGCGGAGTCGAACGAGCTCGTGCAGCGCTTGGCGGCGGCACGCGCGTTCCCTACGCCGATGCTGGTCACGAGCCAGGCGGAACTCGAGCAGGTCGTCGACGAGCAGCGGGCGCTGCTGGCGCTCGAGATCCCGTCCGACTTCTCGCGGGCGCTGGCCGCCGGCCGCGGCGCACAGCTGCTGGCGATCGTCGACGGGCGACGCTCCAACAGCGCGCAGATCGCCCTTGGCTACGCGCAGGCCATCATCCAGGGCTACAGCGACGAGCGCTCGGCGGCGGCCGGTCGGCCGGCGCCGAGTCGCGTCGTCGTGCGCAACTGGTTCAATGCCAACCTCGACTACCGCTGGTTCATGCTGCCGGTGCTGGTCGCCATCATCACGACGCTCGGCAGCCTGATCGTCACGGCGCTGTCGATCGCGCGCGAGCGGGAACAGGGCACCTTCGACCAGCTGCTCGTCTCCCCTCTGACACCCGGCCTAATCATGCTTGGCAAGACCATCCCGGCGATTCTGATCGCCTTCGGCCAGGCGACGCTGATCGCGCTCGCGGCGGTATTCCTCTACCGGGTCCCGTTTCAGGGCTCGGTGGCGCTGCTCTACTTCAGCATGTTCTTCTACGCGCTCGCATTGGCGGGCTTCGGACTGTTCATTTCGTCGCTGTGCGAGACGCAGCAGCAGGCCTTCCTCGGCGTGTTCACATTCATGGTGCCGGCGATCACGCTCTCGGGCTTCATCTCGCCGGTCGAGAATATGCCGCTCTTCTTTCAGGGCCTGAGCTGGATCGACCCGCTCAGCCACTTCGTTCTGATTGTGAAGGGCATCTTCCTGAAAGGCTTCGGGATCAGCCAGGTGTGGCCGAATCTGTGGCCGCTGCTGTTGATCTCACTGCTGACGATCTCCACCGCCTACTGGATGTTCCGGCGCCGGATCGCCTGAACGGAGCGCATGCCATGTCATCCTCCTCCCGTGTCGCCGCCTGCGCCCGAAGTGGCGCCGCTCTGTTCGCCGTTCTCGCCGCTCTGCAGCTCGCCGGCTGCGCAGCCGGTCCGCGCTACGTCGCCCCCGAACCGGGCGCGCTGGCCCCTTCCGCCTACCCGGTCACCGACCCGACGTTCTCCGGCGGCGCGCCCGTGGACCGCTGGTGGACCGCGCTCGGCGACCCGCAGCTCGACGAGCTCGTCGACCAGGCGCTCGCCGGCAACCCGGACCTGGCATCCGCCGAGGCACGCGTGCAGCAGGCCCGCGCGGGCGCCCGCATGGCGGGCGCCGCCTTCTACCCGACGGCCAACCTCGACGGCCGGGTGAGCCGCGACAGGCTGAGCCTCAACGGCGAGAACCTCGCGCTGATCCCCATCAGGCCGAGCACCACGGAGTTCACCGACTATCGTGTCGGTTTCGACGCCGCGTGGGAGATCGACCTCGCGGGTCGTACGCGCCGCGAGGTTGAGGCGGCCGTCGCGCGTCTCGGCGGCACCGCCGAGAGCCGCAACGACGCACGACTGGTTGTCGCTGCGGACGTGGCCGATGCCTACGTCGCCTACCGCGCGGCGGCCGAGCGCGTCGCGCTCGCGCGGCGCACGCTCTCGAGCCTGGACGAGACCCGGCGGTTGGTCACACTCCAGGTTCGCGCCGGCGTCGTCGGCGAGGTCGACCTGCGCCGCGCCGAGGCCGACCGTGCCAGTGCCGCCGGCGCCATCCCACCGCTCGAGGCGATCGCACAGGGAGCCCTGTTCCGGCTCGCAGCCCTGACCGGCGAGCCTCTCGATGCGCTCACGCAGCGGCTCGAGGCATCGCGACCGATTCCGGCGGTGCCAGTGACGACGCCGGTGGGCCTGCCGTCGGAGCTGCTCCGGCGCCGGCCGGACGTCCGGCGCGCGGAGCGAGAACTCGCGGCGGCGACGGCCGATGTCGGCGCGGCGATCGCCGCGCAGTTTCCGCGCGTTTCTCTGGTCGGCGACTTCGGCTGGGACTCGGTCCGCTCCGGCGACCTGATGAGTGCGGCGAGCCGTTACTGGAACGTCGCACCGCAGCTCACGCTGCCGCTGTTCGCTGGCGGGCAGCTACGTGCGCGCGCTGACGCCGCCCGGGCCGGTCGTGACGCCGCCCTCGCCTCGTACCGCGCGACGGTACGGCGGGCACTCGCGGACACCGAATCGTCGCTGATCCGGTTCGCGAACGAACGCCACCGCGAGGCGAGCCTGGCAGCCGCATCGACCAGTCTCGACTCGAGCCTGGCGCTCGAGCGGCGGCGCTTCGAGGCGGGTGATGCGTCGATGATCGACGTGCTCGCCGCCGAGCGCGCCGCGAATCTCGCCGCCGATCAGCGCGTGGCGAGCGTCAGTCAGCTGGCTCAGGACTACATCGCGCTCGGCAAGGCGCTCGGCGGCGGCTGGCAGACCGCACGCTGAGTGCCGCCGCGGTCCTGCCGGCTCGACCTGTGGATGTCGTCCGGCGTTCATCTGTGCAACCATCAGCTATGGCGTCACCAGCATCCCGACCGTCCGCGGACCACGCGTCGCTCGTGCAACGCGGCGCGTGCGCGCTGCTCGGGGCCTTCGGCTGGCGCTGCGTCCTCGTACCGCCGCCGGCTCCGAAGGGCATCATCGTCGTCTACCCGCACACGTCGAACTGGGACTTCATCATCGGCGTGCTGTTCAAGATCGGTGTCGGCCTGCCTGCCCGGTGGATGGGCAAAGACACGCTGTTTCGCTGGCCGGTGCGCGGACTGCTGCGCCGGCTCGGCGGCATCCCGATCAACCGCCGCGAACGCAGCGGATTCGTCGCCACGCTGCTCGCCGAGTACGAGCGCCACGACTGGATGTGGCTCGCGCTCGCGCCGGAGGGAACCCGGGCCCGCACCGATCACTGGAAGTCCGGCTTCTACCAGATCGCGGTGGCGGGGCAATTGCCGGTGGGGCTCGGCTTCATCGACTACGCGACCCGCACCGTTGGCGTCGATACCTACTTCGTGCTCAGCGGCGATCCGGCGCAGGACTTCGCGCGGCTGCGCGCTTTCTACGCCGACAAGCATGGCCGGCGACCGCAGCATGCCGGCGACATCCGCCTGCGACCATAACGCTCGACCATCGATCCGCGACTTTGGCCGGCGTCACCGCACGACGGCCGCAACAGGAAGTTCTCAATGAGCAGCACGGCTGAGCCCGTTCGCCCGATCCAGCTCGCCGAGATTGAGGCCGCCCGGCAGCGGATCGCGGGCATCATCGTCCGAACGCCGCTCGTGCGGCTCGAGCTCGGGCCCGGCTTTCCGGACATCCGCCTCAAGCTCGAAAACCTGCAACCGATCAATGCCTACAAGCTGCGCGGCGCGGCCAACGCGGTGGCGATGCTGCCGGATGCCGAGCGTCGTCGCGGCGTGTGGACGATCAGCGCCGGCAATGCCGGCCAGGGCGTCGCGTATGCCGCCCGCAGGGCCGGCGTGCCGTGCACGGTCGTGGTCATCGACACCGCGCCTACCGCGAAGATCGAACGGATGAAGGCGCTCGGCGCGAAGCTCGTCCCGGTACCGTTCGCGGTCGCGTGGCAGGCGATGGAGGCCCGCACCTACCCCGGCATCGAGGGCGTGTTCGTGCATCCGTTCGACGACCACGACTTCATCGCCGGCCACGGCACGATGGGACTCGAGATCCTCGAGGATGCGCCGGACACGGCGGCGGTGATCGCCGGCATCGGCGGCGGCGGTCTCGTGACCGGCCTCGGCAGCGCGATCAAGGCGCTGCGGCCGGACATCCGGGTCTGGGGGGCCGAGCCCGAGACCGCGGCGCCCGCCGCGCGCTCGTTCGCCGCCGGCTCGCCGCAGGCGTTTCCGGAGTGGCAGCCGACGTTCGTCGACGGTGCCGGCGGCAAGAGCGTCTTCCCGCGCATGTGGCAGCGGATGCGACCGGTCGTCGACGGCAGCATCGTCGTCACGCTCGAGCAGACGAAGCGCGCGATGCGGCTGATGGCCGAGAAGGCTCGCGTCATATCCGAGGGTGCGGGCGCGCTGCCGCTGGCCGCGGCGCTCACCGGCGAGACCGGCCCCGGTCCGATCGTCGCGATCGTCTCGGGCGGCAATATCGACCTCGACAAGTACTGCGAGATCCTCGCCAGCGCGAGCAGCTGATCCTCGTTCGCCCGCGCGGCGTTGGCGACGCTCAGCGCAGCCCTCGCCACTCGCGCCGCGCTCAGGGCGTCAGATTGAGCCGTTTCAGCACCGCGCGGTAGCGCGGATCTGCCGTGACGCTCTTGAGCAGCGGGTCGCCGCGGATCCACAGCGTCCCCGGATCGTTGCCGACGGCACGGTTCAGCCACTCGATCGCGTGGTCCGTATCGCCGAAGTACGCATACGTCTCTGCCACCTGGAACTCGGCTCCTGCGGAGCGGCGCAGCATCGCCGCGAGCGCGGCGTCGGCCTCGGCCATCCTGCCTTGCGCGTGGAAGGCCAGCGGGCGGCCGAGCTCCTTCCAGCCGGGGATGGCTTCGGCCTGGAACTCGACGGCCGCCGCATTCACTTGACCGCGCGCGAGCAGGATCCGGCCGAGCTCGTAGTGCGCGGCAGGGAACGAAGGACTCAGCTCGAGCACCTGACGTACGGCGGCCTCCGCCTCTTCCAGCCGTCCGCCGTAGTAGAGAGCGCGCGCCATGTATCGGCGCGTCAGCAGGTTGAGCGGATCGCGCTCCAGGGCCTTCCGGAACTGCTTGAGGGCGTCGTCGTTGCTGCCGACGGCGCGCGTCAGGTGCCCCGAGTTGACCAGCGCGAGCACGCTGTTCGGATCGAGGCTCAGCGCCTTGTCGACCATCGCCCTGGCCCCGGCCCAGTCGGAGTCGGCCGTCATCTTCAGTGTGCCCAGGACGATGTAGGTCTCCGGCAGCGCGGGGTCGAGCGTGATAGCCTTCTGCAGTTCCGCCCGCGTCATCTCGTATCCCGACTTGACGGGGATGTAGCCGTTCGCCACCTGGCGAAAATGGGCCAGCGCGAGGCCGGACCATGCCGGGGCGTAGCCAGGATCGTTCGCAATCGCGCGCTGGTAGAAGGCCACGCCTTTCTCGAGGCCGGCAGGTGTCTCGGTCTCGGCGTAGTAGCGGGCCTGCAAGTAGAGGTTGTGTAGCTCGACGTTGTCCGTGCGGGTCGGAGCTGCCGGGACCTGATCGAGCAGCGTCAGTTTCAGCTTCTCCACCACGGCGCGGGCAATGTCGTCCTGCACCTTGAACACGTCCTTCAGGTCGCGCTCGTAGGTCTCCGACCAGAGGTGATAGCCGTCGTCGGCGCGCACCAGCTGTGCGGTGATGCGCAGCGTGTGGCCTGACTTGCGGACGCTGCCCTCGAGCACGTGCGCAACCTTGAGTGCCTGGCCGATCTCGCCGACCGTGACCGCCCGGCCACGAAACGAAAACGATGAGGTGCGGGCGGTGACCCTGAGGTCCGGGACCTTCGCGAGCAGATCGATCAGCTCCTCGGCCAAGCCATCCGAAAAATACTCCTGATCCTTCTTCTCGCTGAGGTCGATGAACGGCAGCACGGCCACCGATTTCTGCGAGATCGTCGGAGCAGCCGGCGCGACGGCAGCGATCGGCGCCGCCGGCGATTGCGGGCTGACGCGCCGCGACGGCCAGAACTTGTCGGCCAGCAACCAGACCAGCGCGAAGCCGATGACGGCGAATGCACCGATCGCCACCCAGTTCGGCCGGGGGCTCGCGCCGCTGCGTCCGACGGGCACCGGCATCGGCAGATGCGCGGGTGGGTGGGCGTCGGCGCCCGCAGTCGCCGGCGCGGCAGCAGCGAGATAGTTGCCAACGGCGTTGGCGAGCTTGGCGGCGGCGGCGACGACGCCGCCTGCTCCGACGTCGATCCACTGCGACTCGCTCAGGAAGTATTCGAACGCCGGCGTGAGCGGCGCCTGGTCGGTGCGTAGCGCGATGATCTGGCGCCGCTTGGACGAGGCCCGCTCCACTTCCTTACCGACGTGGCCTGAGGCCACGGCATGCTCGGAGAGCACGAGCACGAATACCCTGGCGCCGTTGATGGCGCGGACGATGCCGTCGGCGTAGAGAGATCCGGGGACTACGTCTCGCGGCGCGATCCAGCAGCGAAGTCCGTGCCGCTCGAGCCCGTCGACGATCGCAGTTGCGACCGTTGCGTCGGTCGACGCATAGCTGATGAACACGTCCGCGGCCGGGCCGGCGGCGTGGTCGGTGTCCCCCGCTCCGGTTGTCACTGGATCCCCTGGGTGGTCGGTCGTCGCCCGGGGAGGGAGGATGCTTGACCCCGGGACACGGCGCAACGTTGCCCGGTGCGATTGCTGGCGTGGCGCACAGCGGCCTGGCCGCCCGGGACCGCGAGTCAGGCCGGTCTAGGACGGCGTCATTCGCACGCGCCGCCAGGCACCGTCGGACGCGAACTTGAGGTAGCCGCACAGGTCCGGCAGCTGCTCGATCTCCGACGGCAGCACGGCGCTTTCGGTCACGCGCTGCAGGCTGACGGTGCGTGAGCGTTGGGGTCTGTCGAAGATCCCGCCCTGCACCCGGCTCACCTGCTCGCGCAGCACCTCGCGCTCGCCGATCAACCGCGAGGCGAAGCGCGCCGTGCCGCCGTTCTCGGCCGCCGAGCAGCGCAGGATCAGCGTATTGCCGCAGTTCTCGACGATGGTCTGGGCATCCGCTGCGCCGTAGGTACCGGACACCTGGGCGATGCTCTGGAAACCGAGCACGCAGCGGCCACCGAACTTCCGCAGCCGGGCCAGGGCGTCTTTGAGCCCGTCGATCGGCCCGAGCGCGTCGAGCTCGTCGATGACGAACCACAGTCGATGATCCTTCTCGGGGAGGTCCATCGCCTCGAATATCGCAAGCCGCATCCAGGTCGAGATGACGCTTCGCAGCGTTGCGATCTGGCTGGCGCGGTACGGCAGGAACACGACGCCACCGCCGGGCGACGCCGCCCCATCCCGGACCCAGTCGCGCAGCGACAGCGGCGGCGCAGCGTCGGGCCGTGCCAGGTGCTCAAGTGGCGCGAGCTGCGCGGTGGCGATCGCGCGCACCGAGGCGAAGAAGCGCGCATTGTCATCGCTGAGGTAGGGCCCGGCCGGCGTCGGCGCCAGCAGCAGCCGTAGCTCCGCGACCGGCGCCGAGCTCATCAACTGATGCAGCACCGCGATGTCACGGCAGCCGGCCCGTGCAAGCTGGCGCAACGCCGCGCTCAGGAAGGTGCGCGCGTAGGCGCGCCACGCGCGGTCGTCGCCACCCTGGTCCGGGACGAGCGCGCGGGCCAGCAGGTCGCTGTCGTGGCTCTCTCGCAGCTCGGCGAAGAGATCCCAGCGCGCGGAGCGCGGGTCGAACGGGTTCAGGATCAAGTCGCCTCGTGCCGGCCGGTAGAACGCGGCGACGTAGGCGCCATCCGGGTCCGCGACCACGGCACGATCGCCGCGCGCGAGCGCGCCGCCGAGCAACGCGCGAATCGCGGTGCTCTTGCCCGTCCCGGTGGTCCCCATGAGCTTGAAGTGCTTGGTCTCATCGAGCGCCGGCACCGCCTGGCCGGCCAATTCGACCTGTTCGCGCGCCGCGTCATGAGTACCCCACGGCGGATCGACGACCCGGGCGCCTCGCGCGACACGTGGGTCGGCTGCCTGTCGTCGCGCGACGATCCCGGCGAGCGCACCCAACGCGAATGTCAGGATGGCGCCTCCGACCAGCGTCCGCCGCGGGCCGAGCACCACAGCGAACTGCGGCGCAGCGCCGACGACGAGGCTCCAGAGGAAAGCCGACCCGAGGGCCAGCGGGGCGGCGAGGATCGGCACGGCCAGCCAACGCCGGACGGGCGCCCGCGCGACGATGAGTCCGGCGGCAGTTCCGATTACCGCCAGCCCATAGCCAACCAGCAGTCCCGTCGTGCCGTGGCTCGCGCTCATGCCGGCACTATGGGTGCGCACCGCTCGCGCGTGATAGCGGGATTTGTGGCGCATTCGACCAGTTTCGCGCAGGCGTTCGCCGCCAATCGCGCCTTGCCGACCTGCCGGTCGCGCCGTAGGCTCGCCGGGGCGGCGGCCGACAGGGCCGACTCGTGACATCAGAGGACCGCTGCCCGATGAACCCAGATCTGTGGTCGCGCGTCGACGGCTACATCGAGGCGTGCCTCGTGTCGCACGATTCGACGCTGGCCGCGGTGATCGCCGAAAGCGCCGCCGCGGGCTTGCCGCCGATCGCGGGGTCCGCGGCACAAGGCAAGCTGCTGCATCTGCTCGCGCGGTTAGCTCGCGCGACGCGGATTCTCGAGGTCGGCACGCTCGGCGGCTACAGCGCGATCTGGCTCGCACGCGCGCTGCCGCCGGGCGGGCGCCTGGTAACGCTCGAGGTGGACCCGCGGCATGCGGCAGTCGCGCGGCGAAATCTCGCGCGGGCTAGCCTCGAGACGCTGGTCCAGGTGCGTACCGGCGCGGCGCTCGAGACGCTCGCGGAACTCGGGCGCGAGCAGGGTGCGCCGTTCGACCTGGTGTTCATTGACGCCGACAAGTCGAACAGTCCGTCATATATAGAGTGGGCGGAGCGCCTCGGGCATCCCGGAACGTTGATCCTCCTCGATAACGTCGTGCGCGAGGGCTGGGGCCTCGACGCGGCGAGCGGCGATGCCGCCGTGCGCGGCACGCGTCGCGCGTACGAGCTCGTCGACGCACACCCCCAGCTCGCGGCGACCGCAATCCAAACGGTCGGCGTCAAGGGATACGATGGATTTCTGATGGCACTCGTCGCCGGCGGTAGGAGCGAATCATGAGCGGACCTGCGAATAGCGGCCCTGACCAGTCGGTGCGCGACGCCGTGGCGCTGCTCGAATCGCATCCGGACTACCGCGTGCTTCGGCGCCTCCCGGTCGTTTCGGACTTCGGCGTGCGGCCCGCGGGGCCAACCGCGGCGGCAGTCGTGCTCGATACGGAGACGACGGGCATGAACCGCGACAACGACCAGATCATCGAGCTCGCACTGCTTCGCTTCGAGTTCGGCGTCGAGAGCGGCGAGATCGCGCGCGTCACGGAGGTCTATTCAGGCCTCGAGGACCCCGGCCGCCCCATTCCGCCTGAATCCACCGCGATCCATGGCATTACCGACGCGATGGTCGCCGGCAAGCAGCTCGACGATGCGCGCATCGCTGCCGTCGTTGAGGGTGCAACGCTGATCGTCGCCCACAACGCGGGCTTCGACCGACCGTTCGTGGAGGGCCGCCTGCCGCTGTTCGCGACTCTGCCGTGGGGCTGCTCGTTGGAACAGGTGCCCTGGGCGGACGAGGGATTCCGCGGTGCCAAGCTCGAGTACCTGGGCTGGGTCTCAGGGTTCTTCTACGACGCGCATCGCAGCGAGACCGACTGCCGCGCGTTGCTCGAAGTCCTGCGCCGCCCGCTGCCGAAGTCTGGCCAGACCGCGTTCAAGCGGTTGCTCGACGCCGCCGCCGAACCCGCGTTGCGGCTGTGGGCGACCGGGTCACCATTTGACACCAAGGACATCCTGCGCGAGCGCGGCTATCGCTGGGACGCCGACCGCCGTTGCTGGCACCGCGTGGTCACGAAAGCCGCTGCCAAAGAAGAGAGCGAGTGGCTGAAGGCTGCCGTCTACGGCGGTCGGGCGGCACAGATCGAAGTCGAAGTGCTTGACGCGAGGATCCGCTTCTCGGGGCGACCGGGACCGAAGAAGACGCGGGTGATCTGAAGGCTCGGCAGCGCAATTACTGCAGATCCGCGGCGGATAAGCGGCGTGACCTGCTCACACCCGGTCGGCGAGACTCCATGACACCGCGCAGCTGCGCGCCGTTGTGGAGCCACGCCGATGCCTCGGGTCAACCTGCGGGTCCCTTTTCAGGACAAGGACGAGGCCAAGCGCCTCGGCGCGCGCTGGGATGCTGCGGCGCGTGTCTGGTTCGTGCCGGAGGAACTGGAACCGGCGCGCTTCGAACGCTGGCTGCCACCGGACGAGACGCCGAACGTGCGCGCGGACAGCTATTTCATCTGCGCCTCGACGCGCCCGTGCTGGCGATGCGGCACGGCGAGCCCGGTGCACGGCTTCATGCTGCCGCCGGGCCACGAGACCTTCGATTGCTACGATGATGCCGAGGACGGCGTATGGGAACCGAGCGAGGAGCCGACCCTGCTTTGCTACCTCGATTGGCTCTCACCCGAGATCGTGGCGCGGATCACAACGCTCACCCGTCACTACGGATACGCGTACAGCGAGGACACCGGCTCGTTCTATTGGATGAACCGCTGCGAGTATTGTGATGCGCCGTTCGGCGATCATGAGACCTATTGCGAGCCCGGCCAGGGCTTCCTGGCCTTCACTATGGAGGACGCGCGCCGCATCACGCTGCTGCACGTGCAGGAGCCGTTCGCGGGCCGCTGCGGCAGCTACTCGATCGGCGTCACTCTGTTCGAGGAGATGCACGTCGCCTGACGCTTCGCCGCAGCGTCACAGCTCGATTCCGGCGTCGGCACCTCGATCGCGCGAGCGCTCGCGCTCCGTGCGCACCGGCGGCTCGGCGCTGCGCACTGCCCGGTAGGCGAGCCACTGTTCGGCGGCATGCTGTTGCACGGACTCGGGCGTCGGCCGGTGGTCGCGAGGTCCGGGCGCCGCGGCCGGCGCCTCCTGCGGTTCGAGCACGGTCGTCGCGGTAGCGGTCGCTCGAAGGGCCGGCTCAGGTTCGCGCTCGGCCCGCAGCTGCCGCGGCAGTTCGCGCTCTCGTGCCAGCGTCGCGCGCGAGCGTGGCTCGAGACGCACCTCGAGATTCGCCTCCCGGAGCCTGTCGTTCGCGAGCTCAGCCCAGTTCGTGCGCAGTTCGCGGAACTCGTACGCGATGTGCTGCAGGCCCAGCGCCTTTCGGCGACGGGTATCGAGCTCGATCGTCGCCTTCCGGCCGAAGCCGTCGGTCGTCAGTTCCCGCGTGGTGGCGAGGATGTGCGCATGGAAGTTTCGCGAGTCGCCGCGCGCCGTCGGCCCGTGCACGGCGAGGTCCACGGCCGTACCGTAGCGATCGGCGATGTGCTGCGCGAACTGCTTCGCGAGCGCGTGGCGGGCCTCGCGCGACAGTTCGTGGGGCAGCGCGACGGTGTACTCGCGCGCCACGCGGGCGTTTGACCGTGGCTCGCTCGCTTCGGCCCGATTCCACAGCGTCGCGCGATCACGGGCCCACTCGGCGCCGTTGACCCCGCTGGTCGCCGGCAACAGGATCTCCGCGTGTTCGAGGCCCGCGACGCGGCGGTAGTCGCGGACCGTGCCGGTGCGCGCATCCGCAAGGCGTTCGCGCGCGATGTAGGCTGCTTTCGCCACCGCGCTGCCGCCACGGCCGCGCGACACCGAACGCACATTGAGGAACATGATCGCCATTGGCCCGTCCGTGGGCGCGGCGCGTTCCGCAGCGATCCGTCGCGGCGGGACTCGACGACGCTGTACGATGGACGGGATCGTCGCAACGCACGGGCGCGGCGGCGATTCGCGAATCTGTCGCGTTCGTTGAGCTATGGATCGATGGCGACCTTGCGACGGTCAGCCGTTGGCGCGCAAGTCCTTGCGCAGCACGACCATGCCGGCGCGGCCCGGGCGCACCTTCGGCAGGTCCAGCCGCGTGCGCTCGCACTCGACGAATCCGAGTGCCCGGTAACGCTCTAGCGGCTTCTCGGCGTCGGCCATCGCCTGCAGCCAGATCCAGTCGCGACCCTTGCCACGGGCGCCGTCGATCATCCGTTGGATGAGGCGCCGACCGACGCCGGCGCCGGTGACTGCGGGCGCGACGTAGACTCGCTCGAGATAGGCCGCGTTCGCGGTGCCGGCGCGGTCGCATCGGAAGTGCACCTTCGAGAAGCCCACGGGCTCGCTCCTGAGGTACGCAATCTCAAAGCGAAGGTTGGGATCCGCGAGCTCGGAGGCGAGCGCCACGGGCTCGTAGAGCGTGTTGAGGTAGACATCCATGCCGCCCGGCTCCCACAGATCCTGGTAGTACGGCGCGTAGCAGCTGATCGCGACCTGGCGGAGCAGGCCGGCGTTCGCCGGCACGCAGGTCCGGAACTCAAGCTCATCGATGGCCATGGCCGCGATCGGTTGCGGGACTGGGGTAGCCCACGCCCGCACCGTACGGGGCGCGCCGTTCGGAACGCAATCCGGGTTGAACTTTCTGGCGGCGCAGCAATCTATTCAGTACCGGGCCTGTTCCCCTCCCCCTTTGGCCCGGTGCTCAGAGCGGGGCCGCCATTCCCCTGGTCGCCCCGCTTTTCTTTTGCATTCAAACTGTATAAACATAAGGGATATCCGGTTAGCTCCACCGGGCCCTTAAGGATCTGGGCTGTTGTGTCCGGCGACGTCGGCGTAGGTGACCGGATCGGCCCCGAGCGCCTGCGTGAGGAGGCGGTAGAACAGCAGGCCCCGTGAACCGGAGGCA
>JANYAE010000063.1 GCA_025355105.1 Pseudomonadota bacterium
CGAATCCACACGCCGTGCCCGAACCCGGTGCCGAGCGCCTTGACGATCGCTTCCTTGGCGGCGAAGCGCTGCGCCAGGAACCGCACGCGGCGGCGGTCCCCCGCCGCGAGGCGCTCGAAGCGCTCGAGCTCGGCCGGCATCAGCAGCCGCTCGACGAAGTGGCGCTGGAAGCGCTGGTAGGTTGCGGCGACCCGGTCGATCGCGACCAGGTCGGTGCCGATGCCGAATATCACGCGCGCGCCTCGCGCATCAGTCGCTTCATCTCGCGCACCGCCGCATCCAGGCCGGTGAACAGGGCACGCGCCACGATCGCGAAGCCGATATTGAGCTCGGCAATCGCCGGGATCGCCGCCACCGGCTGCACGTTGTGGTAGTCGAGGCCGTGGCCGGCGTTGACGACCAGGCCGGCGGCGCAAGCCATGCGCGCGGCACTCGCCAGCCGGTGCAGTTCCTCGGCGCGGCGCTCGCCGCCGGCTTCGGCGTAGGCGCCGGTGTGCAGCTCGATGGCCGGTGCGCCGACCGCGACCGCGGCCTCGATCTGGCGCGGCTCCGGGTCGATGAACAGCGACACGCGCACGCCCGCGGCGGCAAGCGCCGCGGTCGCCGCGGTCAGCGCAGCGCGGGCGCCGGCCACGTCGAGGCCGCCTTCGGTAGTCACCTCGGTGCGCTTCTCCGGCACCAGGCAGACGTCGGCCGGACGCAGCCGGGTCGCGATCGCGATCATCTCCGGCAGCGCCGCCATCTCCAGGTTCATGCGCGTCTGCAGCGAGGCCGCGAAGCGCTCGACGTCGTGGTCCTGGATGTGGCGCCGGTCCTCGCGCAGGTGCAACGTGATCGAGTCGGCGCCGGCCTGCTCCGCGGTCAGCGCCGCGAGCAGCGGGTCCGGGAAGCGCGCGCGCCGCGCCTGGCGCACGGTGGCGACGTGGTCGATGTTGACGCCGAGCGCGATGTCGCGCGCCCCGATCGGATTCATGCTCATCGTCAGCGCTCCTCTGTACCGGCCCGCACGCTGCGCACCGCGCGCGCCACCTTGCGGCTCTCGAGTTCGCGGCCGTCCAGCGCCGCCGACAGCGCGGCGCCGAGCAGCCGGCGGGCGGTCGCGAGGCTCGTGCCGCCGAGTTCCTCGGCGGCCAGCGCCAGCAGGTCGGCGCCGAGGCACGCGCCTGCGGAGTCCGCGTCCGCGGCCAGGCCGGTCACGCCGCGATCGGGATCCACATAATAGTACCTGTCCGCCAGCACCCGGGCGCCGTCGGCGGCGAGGTGCGAGTAGTCGAGGCCGAGGCCGAGCGCATCGAGCAGGCGCTTCTCGAACAGCCGCAGCGCGCGATGCTCGGCGGCCGGGTCGGCGAGCGAGGCAAGCGACAGCGCGTAGGCCTCGTGGATGTCCGGATGCGGGTCGACCCGCGCCATCAACTTCAGCACCAGTTCGTTCATGTAAAAGCCGCTCATCAGGCACTGTGGCGCGACCAGCACCGGGCTGCCGGCGAGCTCGGCGCCGGTCAGCGTGCCGCCGTCGCCGGAACCGACCCACGACACCAGCAGCGGCACGAACGGTTGCAGCAGCGAGGCATAGGCGCTGCCCTGGCGCCGCACGCCCTTGGCGAACAGCGCCACGCGGCCGTGGTCGCGCGTGAAGAACTCGACGATCCGGCTGGAGTCGCGCCAGTCGCGCTGGTGCAGCAGGTAGGCAGGTTCGAGCAGTACGCGCCGCGCGGCCGTCATCGCCGTTGCGCCCTGGTCACCGGCTACTCCCCGTCGTAGCCGAACGCCCGCAGCGCGTTGGCGCTGTCGGCCCAGTTGTCCTTGACCTTGACCCACAGCTCAAGGTGCGTGCGCCGGCCATACAGCCGGTTGAGATCGAGTCGCGCGCTCTTGCCGACCTCCTTGAGCATCGCGCCGTTCTCGCCGATCACGATCGCCTTCTGGCCCTCGCGCTCGACCCAGATGACCGCGTGGATGGCCACCCGCCCGTCCTCGGTCTCCTCGAGGTTCTCGATCTCGACGGTGACGCCGTACGGCAGCTCCTGCTGCAACCGCAGCGTCAGCTTCTCGCGGATGATCTCGCCGGCGCGGAACTTGTCGGAACGGTCGGTGAGCTGCTCCGGCGGGAACAGCGGCGGCGACTCCGGCAGGTGCTTGGCGAGCGCCAGCGGCAGCGCCGTGACGTTGTCGCGCTTCAGCGCCGACAGCGGCACGACCTCGACGAAGGGGTGGCGCGAAGCGATCGAGGCGATGAACGGCAGCAGCCGGTCGCGCGGGTGGACGCGGTCGGACTTGTTGACCACCAGCAGCGTCGGCCGGCCGGCGTCGCGGATCCGCTGCAGCACGCGCTCGTCCTCGGTCGTGAAGCGCAGCGCCTCGACGATGAACGCCACCAGGTCGGCGTCGGCGAGGCTCGAGGCGGCGGTGCGGTTCATGACGACGTTCAGCATGCGCCGCTCGCCGACGTGGATGCCCGGCGTGTCGACCAGCGCGATCTGGAAGTCCGGCCGGTTCAGCAGGCCGACGATGCGGTGACGGGTGGTCTGCGGCTTCGGCGAGACGATGCTGAGCTTGCGCTCGAGCAGCGCGTTCAGCAGCGTCGACTTGCCGACGTTCGGCCGGCCGACGAGCGCGACGAAGCCGGCGCGGTGCGCGACGCCGCTGGTCACTGCGCCGCCCGCCTGGACTCGATCGCCTCGAGCACGCGCTCGGCCGCCAGCTGCTCGGCGCGCCGCCGGCTGGAGCCGCGTCCCTCGGCGCTGACGCCGAGCGCGCCGACGCTGCAGCGCACCGCGAACTGCTGCTCGTGCGGCTCGCCGGTCACGCTCTCGACGCTGTAGGCCGGCAGGCCGAGCGAGCGCGCCTGCAGGTGTTCCTGCAGCCGGGTCTTCGGATCCTTGGGGGGCGGCGAGGCGCGCAGCGCCACCAGCTGCGGCCGCCACAGCCGCTCGACCACGTCGCGCGCCGCCTCGAGCCCGCCGTCGAGGTAGATCGCGCCGAGCAGCGCCTCGAAGGCGTCGGCCAGAATCGAGCGCCGGCGGAAGCCGCCGGAGCGCAGCTCGCCCGGTCCGAGCCGCAGTCGCGCGCCGATGTCGAGCGTCTCGGCGACGTCGGCCAGCGCCTCGCCGCTGACCAGCGCCGCGCGATAGCGGCTGAGGTCGCCTTCCGGGGCGTCGCCGAATTCGCGGTACAAGAGCTCGGCGACCACGAACGACAGCACCGCGTCGCCGAGGAACTCGAGGCGCTCGTTGTCGGCGCCGCCGGCGCTGCGATGCGTGAGCGCCCGGGCGATCAGCGCCGCGTCGCGCGCGCGCCAGCCGAGCCGGCCCTGCAGCCAGTCGAGGTCGGCGCCGGGCGCCGCGAGCGTCACGGCCCGGCCGAACCGGACAGCACCACCGTCTTCTCGAAGTGGACGACGAAGCCGATGTTGCCGATGAAGGAGGTCTGCGCGTCGTAGCTGGCGTGCGCGACGTAGCCACCGCCTTCCTTAGTGATCTCGACCTCCTTGTAGTTGATCGACTTGATGTCCTCGATGTCGAAGCGCTTCTCGAGCGAGTTGCGCATCGCCGGCGGACCCTGCTCGAGGTCGGACTTCATGCCTTCGATCGACTTGATGACGTTGAAGTACTCGAGGTAGACGGGCAGCAGCCGGATGCCGGCGTAGACGAACAAGCCGACGAAACTGACCATGATCAGCAGCCCGGCGGTCGTCATGCCCCGCTGGCGGTGTTGGGTTCGATCGCGCATCTTGTGCCCCCTCGTGAAGATCAGTGAACGGCCATGCCGATTCGGCGCCAGCGCGGCACCGGGAAGCCGTCGAAGCTCGCCCAAATCCGTACCGCCTTGCCGACCAGGTTCGCCTCCGGCACGAAGCCCAGGTTGAGGCGGCTGTCGTCGCTGTTGTCGCGGTTGTCGCCCATGAAGAAGTACTGGCCGGCCGGCACGTCCCAGGCGCCGGCGGCGCCGCGGTCGTCGCCCTCCGGCCACGGCCCGGTCTGCGCAGTGGCGAGGCAGGAATTGAGCGCCCGGTGGCTCGTGCACTGCGAGCGATGCACGTCACCCGGGCAGAACATGATGCGGTGCTCGGCGTCGCCGAGGCGCTCGACGCCCTGGCGGAAGCGCTCGTAGCAAGTGTCCTCGGTAAAGAGCCCGGTGTCCTTGGCCTGCATCGGCTTGCCGTTGACCCAGATCGCGTCGCCGCGCACCTCGATGTGGTCGCCCGGCAGGCCGACCAGCCGCTTGATGTAGTTCACCGACGGATCGCTCGGTTTTCTGAAGACGATCACGTCGCCGCGCTGCGGCTCGCCGGTGGCGAGGATCTTGGTGTTGACCACCGGCAGGCGCAGCCCGTAGCTGAACTTGCTGACGAAGATGAAGTCGCCGTCGAGCAGCGTCGGCATCATCGAGTCGGACGGGATTCGGAACGGCTCGAACAGGAAGGCGCGCACCACCAGCACGATCAGGATGATTGGAAAGAACGAGCGCGCGTATTCGACCGGCCACGGCTCGGCGGCGCCCGGCGGCCGCGCCGGGCGCAACAGCCAGTGATCGAGCCCCCAGACGAGCCCGGTCAGTGTCGCGAGCGCGACGAGGAGGAACGAGAAATCGTAGATGACCTGCATGGTATCGAGGGTCCCCTGGCTGTCCGCGCGCTATTTCTTACCGATCTGCAGCACCGCGAGGAAGGCTTCCTGCGGGATCTCCACCGAGCCGACCTGCTTCATCCGTTTCTTGCCCGCCTTCTGCTTCTCGAGCAGCTTGCGCTTGCGGCTGATGTCGCCGCCATAGCACTTGGCGAGCACGTTCTTGCGCATCGCCTTGACCGACGCGCGCGCCACGACCTGGCTGCCGATCGCCGCCTGGATCGCGACCTCGAACATCTGCCGCGGGATCAGCTCCTGCATCTTGTCGACCAGCTCGCGGCCGCGCTGGTAGGCGTTGTCGCGGTGCACGATCAGGCTCAGCGCATCGACCCGGTCGCCGTTGATCAGCACGTCGAGCTTGACGAGGTTGGCCGCCTGGAAGCGATTGAACTCGTAGTCGAAGGAGGCGTAGCCGCGGCTGACGCTCTTCAGGCGGTCGAAGAAGTCGAGCACCACGTCGGCGAGCGGCAGCTCGTACTGCAGCGACACCTGATTGCCGACGTACAGCATCTTCTTCTGCACGCCGCGCTTCTCGGTGCACAGGCCGAGCACGCCACCGACGTGCTCCGGCGGCACCAGGATGTTGGCGGTGATGATCGGCTCGCGCATCTCGTCGATGCGGTCGACCGGCGGCAGCTTCGAGGGGTTGTCGACGAAACCGACCTTGCCGTCGGTGGTCTTCACCTCGTAGATCACGGTCGGCGCGCTGGTGACGAGGTCGAGGCCGTATTCGCGCTCGAGCCGCTCCTGCACGATCTCCATGTGCAGCAGGCCGAGGAAGCCGATGCGAAAGCCGAAGCCCAGCGCGGTCGACACCTCCGGCTCGTACTGCAGCGCCGAGTCGTTGAGCTTGAGCTTTTGCAAGGCGTCGCGGAACTGCTCGTAGTCGTCGGTGGACACCGGAAAGAGCCCCGCGAACACCCGCGGCTGGATCTTCTTGAAGCCCGGCAGCGGCACTTCGCAGGGATCTGATTCGAGGGTGATCGTGTCGCCGACCGGCGCGCCGTCGATCTCCTTGATGCCGGCCATGATGAAGCCGACCTCACCGGCGTGCAGCTCGACGTCGTCGACGCGCTTCGGCGTGAAGCGGCCGAGGCGCGAGCACTCGTGCGCCCGGCCGGTCGACCAGACGCGGATCTTCTGGCCGCGCTTCAGGCGCCCGTTCTTGACGCGCACCAGCGACACAACGCCGACGTAGTTGTCGAACCACGAGTCGATGATCAGCGCCTGCAGCGGCGCCTCGGCGTCGCCGGTCGGCGGCGGAATCCGTGCCACGATCGCCTCGAGCAGCTCGCCGACGCCCTCGCCGGTCTTCGCCGAGATACGCATCGCGTCGCCGGCCGGAATGCCGATGATCTCCTCGATCTCGATCGTCACCCGCGCCGGGTCGGCCGACGGCAGGTCGATCTTGTTGATGACCGGCAGCACCTCGAGGCCCTGCTCGAGCGCCGTGTAGCAGTTGGCGACGCTCTGCGCCTCGACACCCTGGGCGGCGTCGACCACCAGCAGCGCGCCCTCGCAGGCAGCCAGCGACCGCGACACCTCGTAGGAGAAGTCGACGTGGCCGGGCGTGTCGATGAAGTTCAGCTGGTAGTCGACCCCGTCGCGGGCGCGGTAGTGCAGCGTGACGCTCTGCGCCTTGATCGTGATGCCGCGCTCGCGCTCGAGGTCCATGGAGTCGAGGACCTGCTCCTGCATCTCGCGCTGCTCGAGGCCGCCGCAGAGCTGGATCAGGCGGTCAGCGAGCGTGGACTTGCCGTGGTCGACGTGGGCGATGATCGAAAAGTTGCGGATCGGGGGCATTCGGCGTGACGGCTCCTGCCGGCAAGGGCAGCAGGGCCAGCCTCGGGATTATAGCAGCCGGACCTGCCGGACCCCTCAGGCCGGCGCGTTCCAGAGGCGCTCAAGCGCGTCCCAATCGAGGTGGCCGGCAGCCGCCAGCTCCCCGTCCACCAGCAGCACCGGGATCCGGTGACCAAAACGCCGCCGCGTGACCGGATCGGCGTCGACGTCGGCGAGCGCGACGCTCGTATCGTGCGCCGCCGCCCACGGCGCCAGCTCGGCGAGCAGCTCCTCGCACAGGTGACAGCCGTCGCGCGTATACAGCGTCAGGCGGCTCACTGCGCCGGCGCGCCCGGCACCGAGGCCGTGGCGCCGAAGCCGAGGCGGCGCGGCTTCGCCGGCGCGACCCCGGAGGCGATGTACTCCACCGTCTGCGGCGGCACTTCGCCGACCGCGGTCACCTGGTGACCGGCGATCACCTTCGAGTAGGCGAAGGCCGAACCGACGCGGCCCTGCCCTTCGCTGGCCTGTCGCGGCGGCTCCGGCGGGCCCTCGATGAACACCGACACCGAGGCCAGGCCGTCGGACAGCACGACGTGGGTCACCGGGTGATCGCTGCCCGGCAGCCGCTGCTCAACCGACGAGCTGATTCGAAAGCCGGGCGGCAGCTGCACCAGCCGCCACGCCAGCTCCTCGGCACGCCGCTTCTGCGGGCTGGCGGCCTGCCGCACCCAGGCGAAGGTCGAGGCGTCGACGTCGGGGCGGAAGGCGGCGTCGGCCAGCGTGCCGCCGACGCGCAGCGCCGTGAACAGCACCTGCTCGAGCATGTGGCCGTCCTCGTCGCACAGATCGGTGCGCACTGGCATCTTGTTCTCTTCGTCGATCCACAAGCGGTAGCCGTCGCGCGGACTGACCGACAGGATCCGCGCCGGCCGGCCGAGCACCATGGTCCGCTCGCCGAGCGCCAGCTGGTAGTTGGCCTCGAGCGAGGCCTCGAACACCGGCAGCGTGCCGAGCATCACGCCGGGCTCCGCCTGCGACTCGACCAGCACCTCGTGCTCGTCCGGCAGGTAGCACTGCACCTCGGCGTCGTTGCGAATGATCTCGCGGCCGCTACCGGACAGGTTGACCAGCCGCTCGGCCACCCGGCCGTCCTTGACGCGGTGCAGGATGCGCAGCTTCTCGACCCGGCCATTGGCGAGGTGCAGGAACTCGCCCTGGTAGTTGCGCGAGGCGAGCGCGTCGTTCATCGCGGCGAGCCAGCGCGCGGCCTCCTCGTCGGCGAGCGCCGGTGCCGCGGCAAGCGCGGCGATCCACAGCAGCCAGCCGCCGACCGTGCCGAGCGCCGCGAGCGGGCGGGTCATGGGACCCGCACGTCGCCGCCGGCCTCGTCGGCGACCAGGTGGATGAGTACGCTGCGGCCGGCGAGCGGGGCGCTGACCTGCGAGTGCGCGACTACATAGTTGGCGAGCGCGCCCTGCGGGATCGTGCCGAGCCGCGGCCGCGCGCTCGGCGTGACGTAGCTTTCCGGCTCGCCGGTGCCGCGCGCGAGCGTGCGCGACGCGCGTACCCCGGGCACGTCCGGCAGCCGGGCCGCCGTCGGCGCGGCGGCGATGCCTGCGGTGTTCGCGGCCTGCAGCGCCGCGCCGTCCGGCGCGCCGAGACGCAGCACCAGCACCGCCACCACCGCGACGCTTGCCGCGACCGCGACGCCGACGAGCGGCCGCAGCCAGCGCGCCGCGACGGGACGCCGCGCCGCGCCGCGCGGCGCAAGCAGCGCAGGCTCTGCGGCGATCGCGGCGCTGACGCGCAGCGTGAAGTCGGCGCGTGGCTGGCTGCGCTCGCCGCGCAGCACGTCGCCGCAGAGCCGATAGCGCGTCAGTCGCCCGGCGAGATCGGTCTCGCGGCCGAGGCGCCGCAGCAGCAGGGCGGTCTCTTCCGGCGGCAGCTCGCCGTCGAGGAGTGCGGACAGCTGTTCGTTCAGGAGTTCGCTCATGGTGTCATCTCGACCACGGCAGGCGCGGCGGGCGGAGCATACGTCATTCCTCGGTCCGGCCGAGGCCGGCGGCAAAGATCGGGCGGAGCTTCTTGTCGATCGCCTCGCGGGCGCGAAAGATCCGCGAGCGCACCGTACCGACCGGGCAGTCCATGGTCGCGGCGATTTCTTCGTAGCTGAGGCCGTCGATCTCGCGCAGCACGATCGCCGTGCGCAGGTCCTCGGGCAGCTCGCCCATGGCGCCGTTGACGGTCTCGCGGATCTCGTCGGTCAGCAACAGGTGCTCGGGAGTCTCGTCGTCCTTCAGGCGCGCATGCATTTCGTACTGCTCGGGATCCTGCAGATCGAGGTCATATTCGAGCGGACGGCGCTTGCTGGACACGAGGGCGTTCTTCGCAGTGTTGATCGCTATTCGATACAGCCAGGTGTAGAAGGCACTGTCGCCACGAAACGAAGGCAGCGCCCGGTAGGCCTTGACGAAGGCGTCCTGGGCCACGTCCTCCGCCTCCATCGCGTCGCGGATGTAGCGCATGACGAGCTTCAGCACCTTGTGCTGGTACCGAAGCACCAACACATCGAAAGCTGCCCGGTCACCGCGCTGAACCCGCTCGACCAGGGCGAGATCGCTCTGTTCGGCGGTCACGGTTCCCTCTTCGGACGGTCCGTGCACCCGAAGTCGCCGTTATAGACCGGGGCCGCGGCAGAAAGTTCGCCGGCCGGCGACTCAGTGATTTCCGCAATCAGATCGGCCAACTCCGCGACCGGCGTCACGGAACGCCGCAGGCACAGGGCGGCCAGTTCCGGGTCCGGCAGCTCAAGCAGCGCCCGGAAGGCCTCCCGGCGCCCGGCGCCGGCCGTCGGCCAGCGATCCCGCAGGTAGCGCTCGAGCAGCACGTCGAGCTCGCGCAAGCCCCGCCGGCAGCGCCAGCGCAGCCGGTTGAGCTCGGGGTCCGCCGCGCCCGGCAGCGCCCCCTCAGTGCTGCCGTTCAACGAGCAGCTTCTTGATCTCGGCGATCGCGCGGGCCGGATTGAGGTCCTTCGGGCAGGCCTCGGTGCAGTTCATGATCGTGTGGCAGCGGTACAGGCGGAACGGGTCATCCAGCGCGTCCAGGCGCTCGCCGGTGGCTTCGTCGCGTGAGTCGACGATCCAGCGGTAGGCGGCGAGCAGCGCCGCCGGCCCGAGATAACGGTCGCTGTTCCACCAGTAGCTCGGGCAGCTGGTCGAGCAGCAGGCGCACAGGATGCAGGCCGAGGGGCGGTCCACCTTCTCCTGGTCCTCCTTGGACTGCAGCCGCTCGCGGTCAGGCGGCGGCGGCGTGCGGGTCTGCAGCCAGGGCTTCACGGCCGCGTACTGGGCGTAGAAGTTGGTCAGGTCCGCTACCAAGTCCTTGACCACCGGCAGGTGCGGCAGCGGGAAGATCTTGACGTCGCCGCGGACCTCGTCGATCGCCTTGGTGCAGGCCAGCGTGTTGACGCCGTCGATGTTCATCGCGCAGCTGCCGCAGATGCCCTCGCGGCACGAGCGGCGGAAGGTCAGCGTCGGGTCCACCTCGTTCTTGATCTTGAGCAGGGCGTCCAGAACCATCGGTCCGCAGTGGTCCAGGTCGATGCCGAAGTTGTCGAGGCGCGGCTTCTCGACACCGTCCGGGTCGAAGCGGTAGATGCGGAAGGTCTTGACCCGCGTCGCGCCGGCCGGCGCGGCGTGGCTGACGCCCGGGACATCGTTGTAGCGGGAAGCGGCGGGCAGCGTGAAGTCGGCCATGGGTGAGAGCCTTTGCGGCGCAGTCAGTAGGTCCGCGCCTTCGGCGGAATGGGCTCGACGTCGGAGGTCAGCGTCTGCATGTGGACCGGCCGGTAATCGATGCGCACCTTGCCCGCGTCGTCGACCCAGCACAGCGTGTGCTTCTGCCAGTCGGCGTCATTGCGCGCCGCGAAGTCCTCGCGGGCGTGCGCGCCGCGGCTCTCCTCGCGGTTGGCGGCCGACTGGATGGTCGCCATCGCCTGCGGCAGCAGGTTGGCGAGCTCCAGCGTCTCGACGAGGTCGGTGTTCCAGATCAGCGAGCGGTCGCGGATGCCGACGTCGCCGAAGGAGCTGACGGTCCGGGCGAGCTTGTCGCAACCCTCGGCGAGCGTCGCGCCGGTGCGGAAGACCGCGGCGTCCGCCTGCATGATGCGCTGCATCTCGAGGCGCACCTCGGCGGTCGGGCGGCCGCCTTTGGCGTGGCGCAGGCCATCGAGGCGCGCGACGGCCGCATCCCCTGCACCCTTCGCCAGTGGCGGCGGCGTGCTGCCGGCGCGGATGTTGTCGCGCGCGCGCCGCGCCGCGGCGCGGCCGAACACGACGAGGTCGAGCAACGAGTTGGAACCGAGGCGATTGGCGCCGTGCACCGACACGCAGGCCGCCTCGCCGACCGCCATCAGGCCGGGCACGCGGTGCTCCGGGTCGTCGCCCTGGCGAGTCACCACCTCGCCGTGGACGTTGGTCGGGATGCCGCCCATGTTGTAGTGCACGGTCGGCAGCACCGGGATCGGCTCCTTGTTGACGTCGATGCCCGCGAAGATGCGCGCCGTCTCGGCGATGCCGGGCAGGCGTTCCTTGATGACCTCCGCGCCGAGGTGCTCGAGGTGCAGGTGGATGTGGTCCTGGTGCGGGCCGACGCCGCGGCCCTCGCGGATCTCGACCGTCATCGAGCGCGACACCACGTCGCGGCTCGCGAGGTCCTTGGCGTTCGGCGCGTAGCGCTCCATGAAGCGCTCGCCCTTGGAATTGGTGAGATAGCCGCCCTCGCCGCGCGAGCCCTCGGTGATCAGGCAGCCGGCGCCGTAGATGCCGGTCGGGTGGAACTGCACGAACTCCATGTCCTGCAGCGGCAGCCCGGCGCGCGCCACCATGCCGCCGCCATCGCCGGTGCAGGTGTGCGCCGAGGTGCAGGAGAAGTACGCCCGGCCATAGCCGCCGGTGGCCAGCACCACGGCGTGCGCGCGGAAGCGGTGCAGGCGGCCGGTGGCGAGGTCCAGCGCCACCACGCCGCGGCACGCGCCGCCTTCCATGATGAGGTCGAGCGCGAAATACTCGATGTAGAAAGTGGCCTCGTGCTTCAGCGCCTGCTGGTACAGGGTGTGCAGCATCGCGTGGCCGGTGCGGTCGGCCGCGGCGCAGGTGCGCTGCGCGATGCCCTTGCCGTAGTGGGTCGTCATGCCGCCGAACGGCCGCTGGTAGATGCGCCCGTCCTCGGTGCGCGAGAACGGCACGCCGTAATGCTCGAGCTCGATGACCGCGCTCGGCGCCTCCTTGCACATGTACTCGATCGCGTCCTGGTCGCCGAGCCAGTCGGAACCCTTGATCGTGTCGTAGAAGTGGAAGCGCCAGTCGTCCTCGCCCATGTTGCCGAGCGCCGCCGAGATGCCGCCCTGCGCCGCGACCGTGTGGCTGCGGGTCGGAAACACCTTGGTCAGCGCCGCGACCTTGAGGCCGGATTCGGCCATGCCGAAGATCGAGCGCAGGCCGGCGCCACCGGCGCCGACCACGACGACATCGTAGGTGTGGTCGATGAATTCGTATTCGCTCATGCCGCGCTCCCGAACGCCACCTTCAGGACCGCGAACAAGGCGCTCGCGCCGACCGCTGCGTGCAGGAACTGCGCGAGCAGCAGCGCGGTGAGCTTCTTCGCCGGCTGCGGCACGTAGTCCTCGATGATCACGGTCACGCCGAGCGAGGAGTGGTAGGCGGCGACCAGCACCAGCAGCGCCATCGCGAGCCCGTGCGCGGGCTGCGCGAGCCAGCCGTGCACCGTCCCATAGCCGAGCTCCGGCAGGGTCACGAGCGCGACCACGAACCAGGCGCCGAGCGGCACCAGCGCCACCGCGCTGACGCGCTGCAGCCACCAGTGATGCGAGCCGCCGCCGGCGGCGCCGAGGCCGAGCACCCGGCCGAGCGGCGTCTTGAGGCTCATGACCGCGCCCCGAAGTGCAGCATCGCGACCAGCGTCGCCGCCGAGAGCGCGAGCGTCGCCGCCACCACCACCGCGCCGGAGCGCCGCGCGCTGGCCTTCTCGAGGCCGCGGCCGAGGTCCCAGTTGAGGTGGCGCAGGCCGTTGCAGAAGTGGTACCAGAACGCGAGCACGAAGCCTGCCAGCAGGATGAAGCCGAGCGGTGAGCCGAGCAGACCGTACACGCGCGCGTAAGCGGCCGGCCCTGAGGCCAGCGCGAGCAGCCACCATGCCAGCAGCGCCAGCCCGAGCGCGAGCCCGAAGCCGGTCGCGCGGTGCGTGATCGACAGCACCATCGTGTACATCGGGCGGTACACCTGCAGGTGCGGCGACAAGGGCCTCGGACGCGTTGCCATGGTGGTCTCTTCCTCGGCCGTGGCGCACCTCGGGGTCAGCCCCGGCGCCGGCACAGGCTCTAGGGTGTCAGAAGTCGATGCAGCGGCCTGACTTTTCCCAGTCGCCGAAACGCGTCGGCTCCGGGCCGTCGCGGCCACCGATCTCGCGCGGCGCGCCTTTCGGCGGTTCCGGCACCAGTTCCGGCCGCGGACCGGCGCTCGGGACTGCGGACTGCGGCAGGACCTCGGCGGCAGGCTTCAGGGGCGACGGCATGGCGCGAGATAGTGCCACAATACGGCAGTGCAGCACCACCCCAAGCCTTTGTTTCTCGGGCCCTTGTTTGCACCGCGCGTGGACGCGACGCCGCCTCGGTGCGCAGCGTTGACCGCGACCCGGGCGCAGGTTTAACTGGATGCGAGACGTTCTCGATTCCGCACCGCTCGGCCTGAGCGGGCCTGAGGCACCGCAGCTGATGTCCACCTCTGCCCCGCTGTCCGTCGCCGCTGCCGACCGCTACCGCGTGCTCGCGGTCCGCGGCCGCGACGCGGCGAGCTTCCTGCAGGGGCAGCTGACGCGGGACGTCGAGGCGCTCGCGGCCGGCGAACTCGGCCTGGCGGCGCTGCTGACGCCGCAGGGGCGCGTGATCGCGACCGGATGGCTCTGGCGCCAGCCGGATGGCTTCGACCTGCTGCTGGCCGCGGCGCTCGCCGCGGCGCTGCGCGACCGGCTGCAACGCTTCGTGCTGCGCGCCAAGCTGAGCCTCGCGCTGGCCGACCCCGACGCTGCGCTCGAGGCCGCGTTTTGCAGCCGCGCCGGGCTGACAGCGGGCGGCGACCTCACCGCCGCCGCGACGACGCTTTCGCTCGTTCGCGCGGGGCTCCCCGAAATCGACCTCGCCACCAGCGAGGCGTGGATCCCGCAGATGCTGAACCTCGACCTGGTCGGCGCGATCAGCTTTCAGAAGGGTTGCTACACCGGCCAGGAAATCGTGGCGCGCACCCAGCACCTCGGCCGCATCAAACGACGCATGCTGCGCTTTGCCGCGGCGCGAGCCCTGCCGCCGCCGCCGCTGGCCGCACTGCTGCGCGACGGCCAAAAGTGCGGCGAGGTGGTGCTGGCCGCCGCGGTCGGCGGCGGCATCGAACTGCTCGCCGTAGTCAACCTCGACAGCCGCGCTGCCGCGCTGCGGCTAGAGGACGGCACCGCCTGCACCCTGCTGCCGCTGCCATACCCGGTGCCCTGAACGCTGCCGTGCCGTGGACCGGCGGCGGCGGGCGGCGCTCGCCGACGGACCCGAGGGACACCCCGCACGCCACGCGGTACGTACCGCGATGCGTGCCGCCGGTTCACGTGCAACTGCAAATTACTGTCATCCCCTGCCCCGATAGGCCATCGCCCCACTCGACCGCGCCGACGCCGCTTGCGCACAGTGCTCTGCGCCTTCTCCAGACGCGACTTGCGGGTGCGGTCGCGCCGGGACGACGGAGGGAGCGATGGCGACTCGATTCTCGCGGCGATTTTTCCGGCGTAGCACCGGCGGCCTCCTGCCGCGGCTCGCACTCGGGCTCGCGCTGCTCGGCGCCGGCGCGCCGGCGATGGCGCTGCCGAGCTTCGCGACCCAGACCGGCATGCCGTGCGACCGCTGCCACACGATCGGCTTCGGTCCGGCGCTGACCCCCTACGGCCGCCAGTTCAAGTTGAACGGCTACGCCTGGGGCGACTCACCGACCGCTGTGCCGGTCGCGGTGATGGTCCAGGGCGGCTTCACCCGCACCGCCGCCGACCAGCCGGAGCCCCCGGCGGAGCACTACAGCAGCAACGAGAACGCCTCGCTCGACCAGACCAGCCTGTTCCTCGCCGGGCGAATCAGCAGCCACCTCGGCGCGTTCGCGCAGGTCACCTACAGCGGCACCGAGCGCAAGGTCACCTGGGACAACCTGGATGTGCGCTACGCGACGCCGCTGTCGCTCGGCAACTACGGACTCGTGGTCGGAGTGTCTCTCAACAATAACCCCACCGTGCAGGACCTGTGGAACTCGACGCCCGCTTGGGGCTTTCCGTACATCTCCTCGGCGCTCGCTCCGGGACCCGCGGCCGCGCCGCTGATCACCGGCCTCGGCCAGTCGGTGCTCGGCGCCACGGCCTACGTGATGGTCAACGATCGGCTCTATCTCGAAGCCGGCGGCTATCGCGGCCTGTCGAACCGGTGGCTGCGCAACGTCGGCCTCGACGCGGACAACAACGCCAACCTCGACGGCGTGGCGCCGTACTGGCGCGCCGCGTGGCAGTTCGACGGCGCCGTGCACCACGCCTCGGTCGGGACCTTCGGTCTGAGCGCGGATCTGCGCCCGGACCCCACCGTCGCCGCGACCGATTCCTACCGCGACCTCGGCCTCGACGCGACCTATCAGTACGCGCCGCCGGGAGCGCACCAGCTGGCGGCGAACGTGGCGCTGACGCACGAGCGCCGCCACCTCGACTCGAGCTTCGCCACCGGCGCGTCCGACACGGTCGGCAACCAGCTCTCGTTCGTCAACGCCGACCTGACCTATGCCTACGCGCGCACCTGGTCCGCCGCGATCGGCGGCTTCGACATGCGGGGTTCCAGCAACGGCGCGCTGTACGCGCCGGCGCCGCTGTCGGGTAGCGCGAACGGCTCGCCGGACAGCCGGGGCTACACGCTGCAGGTGGAGTACATCCCGTTCGGCAAGGCCGACTCTTTCGCCCGACCGTGGATCAACGTGCGCGTCGGCCTGCAGTACGTCGGCTATCAGAAATTCAACGGCGGCACCACGAACTACGACGGCTACGGCCGCAACGCCGGCCAGAACGACACGCTCTTCGCGTACTTCTGGCTGATCCTGTAGCGATCGCCGCACCACCGCCCTGAGGAGACCACATGACCCGCCGGCACGCTCTCGCTGCCATCGCCCTGCTTGCCGCGGCGCTGCCCGCCGGCATGGCACGCGCAACGACCTGTCCGCTGACGATCGAGGCCAACGACCTGATGCAATTCAATACGCCGCGGCTGATGCTCGGCGCCGACTGCTCCGAGGTCGAGCTCACGCTGCACCACGTCGGCAAGCAGCCGGCCGCGGTCATGGGACACAACTGGGTGCTGGTGCGCAGCGGCGACGTCGCGCCGGTCGCAAATGCCGGCCTGCGCGCCGGTCGCGCCCAGAACTTCCAGCCGTCAGGCGACGCGCGGATCATCGCCGCGACCCCGCTGGTCGGCGGCGGCGAAACGACGACCGTGCGCTTCTCGACCGCCGCGCTCAAAAGCGGCGAGAGCTACGCCTTCTTCTGCTCCACGCCAGGGCACAGCGTCACGATGCGCGGCGCGCTCGCGATCAGCGCGGCGGCCGGGCAGCTCGCGGCGCAGGTCCCGAGATGACCCGCCGCTAGGACTCGGGTTTCAACTGCGGGAACAGCAGCACGTCGCGGATCGACGGCGCATCCGCGTACAGCATCACGACCCGGTCGACGCCGACGCCCAGACCTGCTGTCGGTGGCAGGCCGTACTCGAGCGCGCGCACGTAGTCGGCGTCGAAGTACATCGCCTCGACGTCACCCGCGTCCTTGCGCGCCACCTGCTCGCGAAAGCGCGCCGCCTGCTCCTCCGGATCGTTGAGCTCCGAAAAGCCGTTGGCCAACTCGCGGCCGGCGATGAAGAACTCGAAGCGGTCGGTGACGAAGGGATCCGTCTCGTTGCAGCGCGACAGCGGCGAGACCTCGGTCGGGTAGGCGTAGACGAAGGTCGGCTGCACCAGCGCGTGCTCGCAGGTCTTGTCGAACAGCTCGATCTGCAGCTTGCCCGGGCCGTCACCCGGCGTGTGCGGGATGGCGCGCGCGTCGAGCACGCGCCGCAGGTAGGCCGCGTCGCGAAGGCTGAGCGGGTCGAGGCCCGGGTTGTGCTCGACCAGCAGCTCCTCGATGGTCACGCGGCGAAACGGCGCGTCGAAGTCGATCGCGACGCCCTGATAGCTGACCGAGCGGCGGCCGAGCACCGTGTCGCACAGGCCCTTGAACATGCGTTCGACCATGTCCATGAAGTCGTGGTAGTCGGCGTACGCCTGGTAGCACTCGAGCATCGTGAACTCGGGGTTGTGGCGCGTCGACAGTCCCTCGTTCCTGAAGTTGCGGTTGATCTCGTAGACCCGCTCGAAGCCGCCGACCACGAGGCGCTTGAGGTAGAGCTCCGGCGCGATCCGCAGGTACATGTCGACGTCGAGCGCATTGTGGTGGGTCACGAACGGCCGGGCGACGGCGCCGCCCGGGATCGGCTGCATCATCGGCGTCTCGACCTCCATGAAGCCGCCGGCGTCGAGGAAGTCCCGCAGGTAGCGCACGATCCGCGTCCTGAGCTCGAATACCGCGCGGCTTTCGGCGTTGACGATCAGGTCCACGTAGCGCATCCGGTAGCGCGCCTCGGTGTCGGTCAGGCCGTGCCACTTGTCCGGCAGCGGCCGCAGCGACTTGACCAGCAGGCGCAGCTTGTCGGCGCGCACCGAGAGTTCGCCGGTGCGCGTGCGCATCAGTTCGCCCTCGGCGCCGAGGACGTCGCCGACGTCCCAGCCCTTGAACGCCTGGTAGTGCTCGCCGAGCAGGTTCGCCTGCAGGAACAGCTGGATGCTGCCCGAGGCGTCGGCGAGTTTCGCGAAGCTCGACTTGCCCATGTCGCGCTTGGCGAGCATGCGGCCCGCGACCCGCACCCGCAGCGGATGCGCCTCGAACCACTCGGCCGGCTTGTCGCCGAAGCTCGCGGCGAGGTCGCCGGCGTGCGCGTCGCGCTTGAAGTCGTTCGGGAACGCCTGCCCCTCGGCACGAAGCGCCGCGAGCTTCTGGCGGCGCTCGGCGATCAGCTTGTTCTCGTCCGGCGCGTCCGGAGTCACGTCGTCGGCCATCGTCACAACCCCTGCTTCAAGCTGGCTTCCATGAACTGATCGAGGTCGCCGTCGAGCACGGCGGTGGTGTTGCCGACCTCGACGTTGGTCCGCAGGTCCTTGATCCGCGACTGATCGAGGACGTAGGAGCGGATCTGGTGGCCCCAGCTGACGTCGGACTTGGAGTCCTCCAGCACCTTGGCGGCCGCGTTGCGCTTGTTGAATTCGAGCTCGTAGAGCTTGGCCTTCAGCATCTTCATCGCGCTCGAGCGGTTCTTGTGCTGGCTGCGCTCGCTCTGGCACGAAACCACGATGCCGCTCGGCAGGTGGCGAATGCGGATCGCCGACTCGGTCTTGTTGACGTGCTGGCCGCCGGCGCCCGAGGAGCGGAAGGTGTCGGCCTCGAGGTCGGCCGGATTGATGTCGATGTTGATGTCGTCGTCGACCTCCGGTGAGACGAACACCGAGGCGAAGGACGTGTGGCGGCGGTTGCCGGAGTCGAACGGCGACTTGCGCACCAGGCGGTGCACGCCGGTCTCGGTCCGCAGCCAGCCGTAGGCGTAGTCGCCCTCGAAGCGCAGCGACACGCCCTTGATGCCCGCGACCTCGCCGTCGCTCTGGTCCATGGTTTCGACCTTGAAGCCGTGCGAGTCGGCCCACTTCACGTACATGCGCAACAGCATCTGCGCCCAGTCCTGCGCCTCGGTGCCGCCGGCGCCGGCCTGGATGTCGACGAAGGCGTTGTGCGAGTCCATCGGGCCGGGGAACATGCGCTGGAACTCGAGGCTCTTGACCTCCTTTTCCAGCTTGCCGGCATCCCGCTCGACCTCGGTGATCGCCGAGGCGTCGGCCTCGCTCTCGGCGAGTTCGAGCAGCTCGAGGGAGCCGTTGATGCCGCTCCTGACGCGATCGAGTCGCTCGGTGATCGCGACCAGTTGCGCGCGCTCGCGGCCGAGCGTCTGCGCCTTGTCCGGGTTGTCCCAGATCTTCGGGTCTTCGAGCTCGCGGCTTACTTCGGCGAGCCGCTCGCTCTTGAGGTCGTACTCAAAGATACCCCCTTAAGGAGGCGAGGCGTTCCTCGAGGTCCTTCAGCTGGCGGCGGATGGGGGTGACGAGCGGGGCGACTTCGACGGGCATGGACGCGGGACTTCGTGCGGAAAAACGTGCCGAATCATAGCACGCGGCGCCTCTCACACCGGCTCGAGGTACTCGAGCAGCAGCTGCGGGCGCTTCAGGCCCTGATACTCGTTGACGTCCAGCCGGTAGACGACCCGCAGCCGCGCCGCGACCCGCGGCAGGTGCGCGCCAGGACGGGTCAGCCAGCCAAAGGCGATCGCCTCGTGCGGCGGGCTGCGCGGCGCGGTCCGTAACCACAGCTTCAAGTGCTTGTCGCCGAGCACGCGTGCCTCGACCACGGTGAACTCGCCGTCGAAGCACGGTTCCGGGAACGCCGAGCCGAAGGGGCCGGCGGCGCGCAGCCGCTCGGCGGTGGCGAGCGTCAGCTCCGAAGGCTCGAGCGCCCCGTCGGTGTACAGCCGCCCATCCAGCATCCCCGGCGTGGCGCGGCGCGCGACCTCGGCGGCGAACGCGACGCCGAACTCGCGCAGCCGTTCGCGCGCGAGGGTCAGGCCCGCGGCCATCGCATGGCCGCCGAACTTGTCGATCAGCCCCGGCGAGCGGGTGGCCACCGCCTCGAGCGCATCACGCACGTGAATGCCCGGCACCGAGCGCGCCGAACCCCGCGCGAGGCCACCGTCAACCGGTGCGAAGGCGATCACCGGCCGGTGCACCTGGTCCTTGATGCGCGAGGCAACCAGACCGACGACGCCCTGATGCCAGTCGGCGTCGTAGACGCAGAGTGCGCCCGGCAGCTGGGTGCCCTGCTCCCCGAACTGCAGCCGGCGCACGATCTCGACCGCCTCGGCATGCATGCGCGCCTCGATCACGCGCCGCTCGCGGTTGAGGCGGTCCAGCCGCTCGGCGAGCGTGCGCGCCTCAGCCGGATCGTCGGTCAGCAGGCACTCGATGCCGATCGACATGTCCTCCAGCCGCCCGGCGGCGTTGAGCCGCGGGCCGATGAAGAAGCCGAGGTCGGCGGTGCCGGTGGCCGCCAGCGTGCGGCCGGCCACCGCGGACAGCGCCGCGATGCCCGCGACGCAGCGGCCGGCGCGGATCCGCTCGAGGCCGGCCTGCACCAGCACGCGGTTGTTGTGGTCGAGCGGCACGACGTCGGCCACGGTACCGAGCGCGACCAGGTCGAGAAGCTCGGCCGTCAGCCCGGTCGGCCGGCCGAGGCGCCGGCCGAGCGCGAGCAGCACGTAGAAGGCCACGCCCACGCCGGCCAGCGCGCGACTGCCGAAGCGTGCGCCGGGCAGGTTCGGGTTGACGATGCAGGTGGCCGCCGGCAATTCCGGCCCAGGCAGGTGGTGGTCGGTGACCAGCACCTCGATGCCGAGCGCGCGCGCCGCGGCAACACCCTCGACGCTCGAGACGCCGTTGTCGACCGTGACCAGCAGCGCCGGGCGGCGCTCGGCAGCGAGCGCGACGATCTCCGGCGTGAGGCCATAGCCGAAACGGAAGCGGTCAGGGACGAGGAAGCTGACCTCCGCGTGCCCGAAGCGACGAATCGCTCGCACCATCAGCGCGCTGGCGGTGGCGCCGTCGGCGTCGTAGTCGCCGACGATCAGGATGCGAGCGCCGCGGCCGATGTGCACCGCGAGCAGCTCGGCAGCCGCTTCAGCGCCGTCCAGCGAGCTCACCGGCAGCAAGCGCTCGAGCCCGAGCTCGAGGTCGGCGGCGCGCTCGACGCCGCGCGCGGCGTAGATGCGCGCGAGCACCGGGTCCAGCGTCGCCGGCAGCTCCGTCGCCGGCACCGCCCGGCGCGCGATCGGCCGTGGCGTCACCGCAGGATCTCCCACCACGGCCGCGGCCGCAGCCAGCCCCGCCAGCGCTGCGCGCGGCGCAGCACGAACTCGTGCGCGCCGGCGTGGATCCGCGCGCTGCCGAGCGCGCCGGAACGCAGCGCCGCGGCCAGCGGGCCGAACCAGAGCGCGTCGCAGTCGGCGAAGGCCTGACCGGAACGCGCGAGCGCAGCGAGGCTCCAGGCCTGGAAGCGCGCGTCGCGGACCGTCCCGGGCAACAGCGCCGCGGCCGCATCGAGGAAGGCATCGGCAGCAGCGCTCGTCGGCCAGGCCGCGCGACCGGCCAGCGGCGTGCGCCCGCCGCCCCACAACCACAGTCCGTTGACCGCCAGTCCCTCGACGCTCGACTGTCGCGTGCCGTGCAGCCACATCTGCAGCTCGGTCATCAGTCGCTCGAGCCGGCCGGCATCGACGCCGCGCGGCAAGGCCTCGCGCACGTCGCGACCGGCATGCACGGCCGGATCCGCGGTCGCGACGTCGAAGCGTTCCGCGGCGCGCAGCAACAGCAGCTCGCCAGCCGGCACCAGCGCGAGCGACGGATCGTGCCAGTCGCGCGCGAAGCGCGCGGCGAGCGCGACCGCTTCACCTGGCGGCAGCGCGAGCGCGCCGCGCGCGTGGAACTGCAGCCGCGTCAGGCCGGCCACCAGGTGCACCGGCGTCGCCACGAACCAGCTGCCGGCCTGCGCCGGCGGCTGACCGTGGCGCGTGGCGAGTGTCAGCCCGACCGGCAGATCGCCGCCCGGCAGCTCGAGGCCGGCGACCCCCAGTAGCCAGCGGCGCCAGTCCGGCGGCGCCGGGCGACGCTCGGCGCGCGACAGCAGCCGCTCGGCGAGCGGCAGGCGCGGCAGGCCGTCGAGCGCGTCGCCGTCAGGCGGCGTGAGGTCGGTGAGCGCGGCGTAGAGTTCGGGCATGAACCGAGTATCGTAGCCGCATGCAGCTTGCCCCCGATACCCATGGCCAGGCGAACCTGATCGCCGGCTACGCCCCCGGCGAGCTGCGGCTCCGCAACCGCGTGCTGACCTCGAGCTCGATCGTGACCGCCGCCGAGGTGTTGCCGTGGACGGCCACCAGTGCCGCGTCGCTGACCCCGGCGCAGCTCGATCCGGTACTCGGGCTCGGCGTCGAGGTCGTGCTGCTCGCCACCGGCACGCGCCAGCTCTGGCCGCCGGCGGCGGTGCTCGCGCACGTCGCCGCGCGCGGCGTCGGCCTCGAGGTCATGGACCTCGGTGCGGCCTGCCGGACGTTCAACCTGCTGGTCGGCGACCAGCGCAAGGTCGCGCTGGCCGCGATCCTCGGCGCGCCCTAACCTCGCGGCGGCAGCTGCGCGCGCGGATCCACCGGCCGGCCGTTCATCCGGATCTCGAAGTACAGCATCGGCTGCCGTCCGGGGCCGGCGCCCATCGCCGCGATCGGCTGCCCCTCGCGCACCGCGTCCCCTTCGTGCACCAGCAGCGAGTCGTTGTAGCCGTAGGCGGTGAGCCAGGTGTCGTCGTGCTTGATGATGATGAGCTCGCCGTAAGCGCGCAGGCCGGCGCCGGTGTACACCACGCGCCCGGCGGCGGCGGCGCGCACCGGGCTGCCGCGCGCGCCGTCGATCTGCAGACCGACGCCGCCGGCCGGCTTGGCGACGGTCCCCGCGACCACGCCGTCCGCAGGCCAGCTCCAGTGCGGCGCCGGCGTCACCGGCAACGGCGCCGCCGCGCCCGGCGCCGGCCGCGCTC
>JANYAE010000082.1 GCA_025355105.1 Pseudomonadota bacterium
CGACCTGGCGCTGCCGGTCGCCGCGCCACAGCCCCGGCAGGATCGCGAGCCAAGGCAGCACGCCGAGCGCGCAGGCGAGAGCGGCGGTGGGCGCGCTGTAGCGCGCGACGTGCCAGCTGACGAACAACGCGCACAGCAGACCGACCAGGCCGGAGACGGCACGGCGCGCGACATTGCCGGCCGCGGCGCGGCCGGTCACGGCGTCAGGCGCGGCGCGAGCCGTGTGGCGAGCTCCGCGACCCGCCGGCCGAGCAGCTGCGCCAGGGTCTTCTCGTCGTCGGTGGGGCGGTGGTCCTCGCCGCTGCCGATCGTCCCCGCGCCGTACGGCCCGCCGCCACGCTGCGTCCCGGCCACCGCCGGCTCGGTGAACGGCAGGCCGCAGAGCAGCATGCCGTGGTGCAGGAGCGGCAGCATCATCGAGAGCAGCGTCGATTCGTGGCCGCCGTGCAGCGTGCTGGTGGAGGTGAACACCCCCGCCGGCTTGCCGACCAGCGCGCCGCTTGCCCAGGCCGCGCTCGTGCCGTCGAGGAAATATTTTAGCGGCGCGGCCATGTTGCCAAAACGCGTCGGACTGCCGAGCAGCAGGCCGTCGCACTGCGCGAGGTCCTGGTGGCTGACATAAGGCGGGCCGCTGGCCGGCACCGGCGACGCCGGAGCATCAATTACAGTGGTAACTGCCGGCACCGTGCGCAGCATCGCGGTCGCGCCGGCGACGCTTTCGACGCCGCGGCAGACATGGCGCGCGAGCGCGGCGGTGCTGCCGTTGCGCGAGTAATACAACACAAGAACAGTCGGCATCAGGTCTTGGCGGCGGTGCGGCGGTCGGGCTTGCTTGACGCAGGAATCTGGCGCTTGCTAGCGTCATTGGCGATGTCTGGGGGAAGATGATCGCATGTTTTGTCGTTCGCGACTCTGCGGGCTCGTGGTGGCGGCGCTAATGATCGGCGCCTGCGCGGCCGCGCCCGTGCAGACGATGAGCGACACGCGCCAGACCATCAAGGCGGCCGAGGCGGCCGGCGCGGATGCGGTCGCGCCGCAAGCGCTCGCGGCTGCGCGCGACGGTCTGAAGCGCGCCGAGGCCGAGATCCGAGTCGGCGATTACCGCAGCGCGCGACGCGCGGCAGCGGCAGCGCGCCAGAGCGCGGCCGATGCGCTCGCCGCGACGCAGCAGCGCAACGCCGCCAACGGTTCGCGCTAGCCGCGCCAGCGGCGGGTCAGGCGCGTCAGCACCAGGTCCGGGTACTCGCGGCGTCCGACGCTGCCGTTGTAGCGCGCCAGCGCCCGACGATAGTCGTTGCGCTCGAGGTGCATGTAGTAGCCGAGGATCTCGCAACCGAGGCGCACGTTGAAGTCGACGCTGCCGAACAGGCGGTTGTCGACGCCGAGGCGCCGCGGCCAGAAAGGCATCACCTGCATCAGCCCGACCGCGCCGGCGTGCGAGACCGCGTAGCGGTCGAAATGGCTCTCGACGTCGATGACGGCGAGCACCAGCTCCGGTGTCAGCAGCAGGTCGAAGCGCCGCTCGTCGTGGTAGCGGCTGACCACCGCGTGCGCCTCGCAATAGACCTGCCGCAGGATCTCGACCCGCAGGCCCGGGTCGTTGACGAGCTTGCGCAGCCGCGGCTCCTGCAGCTTGAAGAACACTTCCTCGCCGAAGCGGTCCTCGTGGCCGTCGCAGCGCGTCGTGGCGATCGCCTGCTCGAGGATCGTCCTGAGTCCGGGGTCTTCCTGGCGGTCGGCGTGTGCCGGCGCGGCCAGTGCCGCGCCGAGCGCGAGCGCGCCGAGCAGCCGGCGCGCGCGCCGCGCGCCGCGCTCAGGGGGCCTGGCGCGACCGCAGGTAGGCAACGGCATCGGCGAGCGCGAAATCCTCGCTCTCCGTCGCGCGGCGGTGGCGGTACTCGAGCCGCCCGGCGTCGAGCCCGCGCTCGCCGACGACGATTCGGTGCGGTATTCCATACAGCTCTGCATCCGCGAACTTGACGCCGGGCCGGGCGTCGCGGTCGTCGAGCAGCACCTCGAAGCCGGCGGCGCCGAGCTCCGCGTACAGCCGCTCGCTGGCCTCGCGCACCCGCGCCGACTTCTGCAAGTTGATCGGCACGATCACGACGTCAAAGGGCGCGAGCGGCTCCGGCCAGATGATGCCGCGCTCATCGTGGTTCTGCTCGATCGCGGCCGCCACGACGCGCGTCACACCGATGCCATAGCAGCCCATCAGCATCTCGACGCCCTTGCCCTGCTCGTCGAGCACGGTGGCGCCGAGCGCCGCGCTGTATTTGGCGCCGAGCTTGAAGACGTGGCCGACCTCGATGCCGCGGGCGATCGACAGGCGCCCCCGGCCGGTTGGGCTCGGATCGCCCTCGACCACGTTGCGCAGGTCGGCCGCGGCGGCCTGCGCCAGGTCGCGGCCCCAGTTGACGCCCGTCAGATGCGCGTCGGGGGCGTTCGCGCCGCAGATGAAGTCGGACAGCGCGAGTGCCGAGTGGTCGGCGATGATCGGGCAGCTGAGGCCGACCGGCCCGAGGAAGCCGATCTCGGCACCGAGCTCGCGCGCGATGCGGTCCGGGGCCGCCATCTTGAGCGGGTTCGCCACCAGCGGCAGCGTCTGCGCCTTGAGCGCGTTCAGCTCGTGATCGCCGCGGAGCACGAGCGCGACCAGGCCGCCGTCGGCGGCCTCGACGATCAGCGTCTTGATGCAGCGCTCGGCCGGCACCTTGAGCAGCGCGGCGAGCTCGGCGATGGTGCGTACGTGCGGCGTCGGCACGCTCTGCACCGCCTCGCGCGCCGCGGCGCGCGCTCCAGGCGGCGCCAGCGCCTCGGCCTTCTCGATGTTGGCGGCATAGTCGTCGCCGTCGGAGAACACGATGGCATCCTCGCCGGAGGACGCGAGCACGTGAAACTCCTGCGAGCCGGTGCCGCCGATGGCGCCCGGGTCGGCCAGCACCGCCCGGAACTTCAGCTGCATCCGGCTGAAGATGCGCGTGTACGCGTCGTACATCAGCCGGTAGCCTGCTTCCAGCGAGGCCTCGTCGAGGTGGAAGCTGTAGGCGTCCTTCATGATGAACTCGCGCGCGCGCATGACGCCGAAGCGCGGCCGGATCTCGTCGCGGAACTTGAGCTGGATCTGGTAGAAGTTCACCGGCAGCTGGCGGTAGCTCTTGAGCTCGCGCCTGGCGATGTCGGTGATGACCTCCTCGTGCGTCGGGCCGTAGACGAAGCTGCGTTCGTGGCGGTCCTTGAGGCGCAGCAGCTCCGGCCCGAACTGTTCCCAGCGCCCCGATTCCTGCCAGAGTTCGGCCGGCTGGATCGTCGGCATCAGCACCTCGAGGGCGCCGGCGCGGTTCATCTCCTCGCGGATGATCTGCTCGACCTTGCGCAGCACGCGCAGGCCCATCGGCAGCCATGTGTAGAGTCCGCCGGCCAGCCGGCGGATCAGCCCGGCGCGCAGCATCAGCTGATGGCTGACGATCTCGGCGTCGGCCGGCAGTTCCTTGAGATTCTGGATCGGGTAGGCGGACAGACGCATGCGGGGCAGGGCCTCGGTCGAAGGGGTGCGCCCGGGGGAGCGCGACGGAGCGGCATCTTATCAGGCGGGGGCACGCCGCCCGCGGCGCGGTTGTTGGCGACAGCCGGGGGCCCTATCATTCCGCCATGTCCGATCTCGACGCCACCCACGATGCCCCTGACCGCTCGCCGCGCCCGCGGCGCGGGGTCTACCTGCTGCCCAATCTGCTGACCACGGCCAATCTGTTCTCCGGCTTCTACGGCATCGTCGCCGCGATCGACGGTAACTTCGACCGGGCGTGGGTCGCGATCTTCGCGGCCATGGTGTTCGACGGGCTCGATGGACGGATCGCCCGCTGGACCCATACCGAGACGCAGTTCGGCAAGGAATACGACAGCCTCTCGGACCTCGTGGCCTTCGGCCTCGGGCCCGCGATCATCGTCTACCAGTGGGGCGTCGCCCGGCTTGCCGAGTACAACGCCGCCTGGGGCCGGGTCGGCTGGCTGGTGACGTTCTTCTACGCGGTCGCGACCGCGTTCCGCCTGGCGCGCTTCAACACCCGCACCGCATCGGTCGACAAGCGCTACTTCGAGGGCCTGCCGTCCCCGGGCGCCGCCGCCGTGGTCGCGGCGTTCATCGGCACGGCGCACCGCTACGAGCTCGGCGGCCCCTACGGGCTGGTACTCGCCTTCGTCGTGACCGCGGTGGCGGGGCTGCTGATGGTGAGCCGCTTCTACTATTCGAGCTTCAAGGGCTTCAAGCTGACCGGCCGCGTGCGCTTCACCTACGCGATCCTCATCCCGCTGGTCTTCGTCGTGATCTCCGTCAATCCGCCCGTCGTGCTGCTGGCGCTGTTCGGCACCTTCGCGCTCACCGCGCCCTGCGCGGCGGCGTGGCGCGGGCTGCGGCGCCGGCCATCGGTCGGTGCCGGTAGGTCCTGATGGATGCGCGGCGCGCGGCGATCCTCGGCACGATCGGCGTTGACCGGTTCGTGGCCCGCACGCCGCTGCTGGCCGCGGGCGCAGCGCCGGCCACCGCCACCGATCGCCTCGACTGGGACGGTCTCGCCGCCGCGGTCGCCGGTTGCACCCGCTGCGGGCTCGCCGCGACCCGGACCCAGACCGTTTTCGGGGTCGGCGACCGCGGCGCCCGCTGGCTGGTCGTCGGCGAGGCGCCTGGTGCGGAGGAGGACCGCCAGGGCGAGCCCTTCGTCGGCCGGGCCGGTCGGTTGCTCAATTCGATGCTGCGCGCGGTCGGTCTGGCCCGCGAGCAGGTGTTCATCGCCAACGTCCTGAAGTGCCGCCCGCCCGGGAACCGCGACCCACTGCCCGAGGAGGTGCGCTGCTGCCTGCCGTACCTGCACCGGCAGATCGCGCTGATCGATCCGGCGCTGATCCTGTGCGTCGGGCGGATCGCGGCCCAGAACCTGCTCGGTGTCGACACGCCGCTCGGCCAGCTGCGCGGCCGCAGCCACGAGCTCAAGCCCTTCGGCACGCCGGTCGTCGTGACCTACCACCCGGCGTACCTGCTGCGTTCGCCGGGCGAGAAGCGCAAGAGCTGGGCGGACCTCAAGCTGGCGATGGAGGTGGCACGTGGCCGCGGCGCATGACGAACTGCGGGAGCCGCGCGTCACTCACCGGCGCATGGCGGAAGCGGACCTGCCGACGGTCGTGTCGCTCGAGAACTCCGCCTACATGTTCCCTTGGAGCCTCGGAATCTTTCGCGACTGCCTGCGGGTCGGCTACACCTGCCGGGTGATCGAGGTCGCGGACGGCATCGGCGGCTACGGCATCATGTCGATGGGCGCGGGCGAAGCGCACATTCTCAACGTCTGCATCCGCGCCGACCTGCGCGGCCACGGCGTCGGCCGCCGCCTGCTGGTCTGGCTGCTCGACGAGGCGCGGGCCGCCGGCCAGGGCTGGGTGTTCCTCGAGGTCCGGCCGTCGAATCGACCGGCGATCCTGCTCTACGAGTCGCTCGGCTTCGCGCCGGTCGGGCTGCGGCGCGGCTACTACCAGGCGGTCGGCGGCCGCGAAGACGCGATCGTCTACCGGCTGGACCTCGACCTGTGGGGGGAGGCCCGCGCCCGGGTCGCGCCCGCTGTGCGGCGGGACGGCTGACCGGCTACCATTGCGGCCCCGCGAGGCCGTAGTCCCCCCATGAACGAGTCACTCCTCACCGCCGAAATCGAGCGGCGCCGCACCTTTGCGATCATTTCCCATCCGGATGCCGGCAAGACGACGCTGACCGAGAAGCTGCTGCTGTTCGGCGGCGCGATCCAGATGGCCGGGACGGTCAAGGGGCGCAAGGCCGCGCGCCACGCCACCTCCGACTGGATGCGGCTCGAGCAGCAACGCGGCATCTCGGTGACCTCCTCGGTGATGCAGTTCCCGTACCGCGAGCGGATCGTCAACCTGCTCGATACGCCCGGCCACGAGGATTTTTCCGAGGACACCTATCGCACCCTGACGGCGGTCGACTCGGCACTGATGGTGATCGACTGCGCCAAGGGCGTCGAGGAGCGGACCATCAAGCTGATGGAGGTCTGCCGGCTGCGCGATACGCCCATCATGACCTTCATCAACAAGCTCGATCGCGAGGGTCGCGAGCCGGTCGAGCTGCTCGACGAGGTCGAGCGCGTGCTCGGCCTCAAGTGTGCGCCGGTGACCTGGCCGATCGGCATGGGGCGCGAGCTGCGCGGCATCTATCATCTGCGCGAAGACCGAATCTACGTCTATACCGCCGCCGAGAAGGGTCGTGCCGGCACCAACCTGGTGATCGACGGGCTGCGCTCGCCGGCGGCGCAGGAACTGCTCGGCGACCGGCGCGAGGCGCTGTGCGACGAGATTGAGCTGGTGCGCGGCGCGACCGCCGAGTTCGACCTCGACGCCTACCGCGCCGCGCGCCAGACGCCGGTGTTCTTCGGCTCGGCGATCAACAACTTCGGTGTCGAGGAACTGCTCGCCGCGTTCGTCGAGCATGCGCCGGGACCGCGGCCGCGCGCGACGCTGACGCGCGAGGTGGTCGCGACCGAGTCGCGCTTCTCCGGCTTCGTGTTCAAGATCCAGGCCAACATGGACCCGTCGCACCGCGACCGGATCGCGTTCCTGCGCATCTGCTCCGGGCGCTACCAGCGCGGCATGCGCCTGCACCACGTGCGGCTCGGCAAGGAGGTGCGGGTCGCCGATGCGCTGACCTTCATGGCGGCGGACCGGCAGCAGGCCGAGGAGGCCTACGCCGGCGACATCATCGGCCTGCACAACCACGGCACGATCAACATCGGCGACACCTTCAGCGACGGCGAGAGCGTGACCTTCACCGGTATCCCGAATTTCGCGCCTGAGCTCTTCCGCCGCGCGGTGCTGAAGGACCCGCTGAAGGCGAAGGCGCTGCAGAAGGGCCTGGCGCAGCTCTGCGAGGAGGGCGCGACGCAGCTGTTCCGGCCGCTGCGCAACAACGACTCGATCCTCGGCGCGGTCGGCCCGCTGCAGTTCGAGGTGGTCGCGTTCCGGCTGCAGGACGAGTACAGCGTGCAGTGCGTGTTCGAGGGCATCTCGGTGGCGACGGCACGCTGGATCGACTGCGCCGATCCGAAGAAGCTGGCCGAGTTCCGCGAACGCTGCTACGAGCACCTCGCGCTCGACCACGCCGGCGAGCTCGTCTATCTCGCGCCGTCGCGCGTCAACCTCGAGCTGACGATCGAGCGCTGGCCGGCGGTGCGCTTCCGGGAGACGCGCGAGCACCTGGCCAGCGCCGCCTGAGGAGTGCTCAAAATCCGAGCAGGCGTTGGTGCACTGCAAGACAGGCGACCGGGCGGGCTACGACCAAGGTCGCTTGTGCCGCCCCCGGCGATCGTCAATCATTGATCCACTGCAGCAACGGCCGACGACAGGGGAACAGCGATGGCGAAGCGGATTGCGTACGTCACGGGTGGCATGGGCGGCATCGGCACCTCGATCACGACGCGGCTGTGCGAGGCAGGCCACACGGTGGTCGCCGGCTGCGGGCCCGGCTCGCCGCGCCGTGAGCGCTGGCTTGCCGAGATGCGCGGCAAGGGCTACGACGTGCACGCCTCGGAAGGCAACGTCGGCGACTGGGAATCGACCCGCGCCGCCTTCGAGAAGGTCCGCAACGAAGTCGGCCCGGTCGACATCCTGGTCAACAACGCCGGCATCACGCGTGACGGCACCTTCCGGCGCATGACGGTCGCCGATTGGCACGCGGTGATCGACACCAACCTCAACTGCCTGTTCCACGTCACCAAGCAGGTGATCGACGGCATGCTCGACCGCGGCTGGGGACGGATCATCAACATCTCGTCGGTCAACGGCCAGAAGGGCCAGTTCGGCCAGACCAACTATTCGACCGCGAAAGCCGGCATCCACGGCTTCACGATGGCGCTGGCGCAGGAGGTGGCGAGCAAGGGCGTGACCGTCAACACCGTCTCGCCGGGCTACATCGCCACCGACATGGTCACGGCGATGAAGCCCGAGGTGCTCGAGAAGATCATCGCGACGATCCCGGTGAAGCGGCTCGGCAAGCCCGAGGAGATCGGCGCGATCGTCACCTGGCTGGCGTCGGAGGACTCGGCGTTCGCGACCGGCGCCGACTTCTCGCTGAACGGCGGCCTGCACATGGGCTGACGGCGGCTACCAGAGCGCCGGGTCAAGCCGGTAGAAGCCGGCGAGCTCGGCGTACAGCTGCGGGTGCTCGGCGCGCAGCTCGCGCGGCAGCTCGAAGAACGCCTCGCTCGCGACCGCAAAGAATTCCGCCTCGTCCTCGACCGCATAGGGGTCCAGCAGCGTGTCCTCACCGGCCTCGGTGCGCGCCTCGAGCGCCGCGAAGGCCTGCTGCATGACCTCGGCCCAGCGCGCGTAGTCGCGCGGGCCGTCGAGCAGCGGCGCGCCGTTGGCGGCGCCTTCCTCGTGATCGAGATAGTGCGCGAACTCGTGGATCACGACGTTGTAGCCGTCGCCGGAGTCGCGCACGTCGCGCCACGACAGCAGGATCCTGCTCGTGTCCCACGACTGGCCGGCGAGCGTGCGCTCGCGCTCGGTGACCACGCCGTGCTCCTCGACGTCGTCGCGCACGACGAACTCGTCCGGATACACCAGGATCGAGCGGAGCTCGTCGAACACGTGCTCGCTGCGGTTGAGGATCAGCAGGCAGGCCTGGGTGGCGATCTCGGTGCGCATGTCGTCGCTGACCGCGAGTCCGCCGCAGCCGACGAACTGCCGTTCGGCGAGGAACACACGCACCCGCGCGGCGAGCCGCGGCCGCAGCGCCCTCGGCAGGCGGCGCCAGGCGCGGCTGCGCGCGAGTGCCGCGCGCTCGCGGCCGGTCGGCGGGCTCGCCAGCAGCCGGCCGCGGCGCCGCCGCCGCAGCAGCGGTGCGCCGGCCAGCCAGACCAGCACCAGCGCCCCGATCGCCAGCGCGACGAGCAGGGCGGTCACGGCCGGGCAACGCGCAGTCGACGCCGCAGCGCGCGGGCCAGCGCCAGGAAGCGGGTCCTGTCGGCGGCGCTGGCGCCCGGCAGATAGCGGGCGGTGACGTAGCTGTCGGCGAGGGCCGCCATCGCCGGCGCGAAGGCGGGCAGCGCGGCGGCGACGCGGCGCGCGTAGTCGAGCGGTCCTTCGGCCGGCGCGCGCGGCACGCCCGCGCTCGCGAGCCGCTCGCAGAGGGCGTTCCAGCCGGCCGCGAGCGGATCGCGGTGGCGCGGCCGCAGCTCCCACGCCAGCCACGCGCCCAGCGCCAGCGCCGCGAGCGCGAAGCCGGTCGCAAGCGCGATCGCGAGTCCCTGCCAGCTGCGCTCGCCGAGGCCGAGCCGATCGAGCAGCCGCTGCTGGCCGGCAGGGTCGAAGTTCACGACCGCCTCGTACCAGGCCGTGCGGCCCGCATCCCACATCGCCCGCGCGCGGGCGAGCCAGGCGAGGTCGCCGAATAGGCGCGCACCGGCAACCTCGGTCAGCGCCCGCGGCAGGCTGCCGCGGCGGACCCGGTCGGGTGCGACCGCGGCGGTCGGATCGACCCGCACCCAGCCTGCCCCGGCGAGCCAGACCTCGTTCCAGGCGTGCGCGCTCGACTGCCGCACCAGCAGGTAGCCGCCATAGGCGTTGAACTCGCCGCCCTGATAGCCGGCGACCACCCGCGCCGGGATGCCGGCGGCGCGCATCAGCACGGCGAAAGCCGAGGCGTAGTGCTCGCAGAAGCCTTGCCGGGTCGCGAACAGGAACTCGTCGACCGGCTCGGCGCCGAGCGGCGGCGGCTCGAGGGTGTATTCGAAGGCCTCGCGGCGAAAGCGATCGAGCACGCGGGCGACGAAGTCACGGTCGTCGTGGCTCTGGGTGCGCAGCTCGACGGCCAGCGCGCGCGCGCGCGGCGCGCGGCCGTCCGGCAGCTGCAGGTCGCGCCGCTGCAGGTCGCGCGGCAGCGCCGTCGGCATCACCGCGGCGTCGATCGCCGAGCGCAGCGAATAGCTGAACGGCGCCGTCACCGGCACCCGCTCGGCGATCCGCGGGTCGATGCGCACCAGGGTCGTGGCGCGGCTGCGGAAGGCCTCGCCGCTCGGCCAGCGGACCACGGTGTCGAGGCCGGCGAGCCACTCGCGGCTGGTCGGCTCCAGCACGATGCGGTAGTCGTAGAGCGCGCCGCCGGCGACCACCTCCGGCGCGCCGGAGTCGGCGCTGGTCGCATAGCGGCGCCACTTGCGGCCGTCGAAGTCCTCCAGCACCAGCATCCGCCAGTAGCGCTGTTCGGGCGGCGGCGGCGGGCCTTCGAACCAGGCGCGAAACGCCGGGTCATCCGACAGGCCGAGCTGCGCCACGTCGCCGGGGCTCATCTCGTCGTCGATGCCGGTCATGTGCCGTGGCGTGCTGGTGGGCAGCGCCCAGAAGCGGCCCTCGATCCGCGGCACGAACAGGAACAATACGACCGCGAGCGGAAGGCCGAGCGCCAGCAGCCGGGCCGCGAGCCGGAATGGCCGCACTTCGGTATTGGCCTCGACCGGCCGGTGGACGCGGGCCAGTGCCGCGGTCAGCAGCCAGGCCGCGGCCAGCACATAGCTGAGGCGCAGGAACGACTGTTCGTAGAGCAGCGTCGCGAGGCACAGCAGGTAGCCGACGAACACCAGTACCGCATGGTCGCGCGGCGCGCGCGTCTCGAGCAGCTTCAGGCAGGCCATGATCGACAACAGCGCGGTGCCGGCGGCGAGGCCGTTCAGAGTCCGGTAGCCGGCGAACACCGCGAGCGTCGCGCCGAGCGCGGCGCCGGCGCGCAGCGCGCGCGGCGGTAGCGCCCAGCCACGCTGCTCGGCGAGCAGCCGCCAGAGCACCGTGCCGGCGAATGCCGCGCTGATCCACACGGGCAGCTGCGCGAGGTGCGGTGCGAGCGCGAGCGCGAGCGCGCCGCAGGTCACGAACAGGCGCCGCAGCCCGGGCGAGCGCGCCTTCACGGCGGCTCCGCCGGCAGGCCGAAGCTCGCGAGCCGCGCCAGGCAGCGGTTGCGGTGCGCGAGCCCCGCCCCGGCGCCGACCTCGCTGCCGGGCAGCCGCACGCCGTAGCGGTCGCCGCGCTCCTCAGCGTCGACGACCCAGCGCGCCAGGCGCGCGAGCCGCGCCTCGAGGTCGCGGCCCGGCGCCGCGGCGAGGTCGAACAGGATCGGCGCGCGCGCCGAGCCGACGTATTCCTTGACCACCAGCTCGCCGCCGCGCGCCCAGGCCTTCCACGCGATGCGCCGCGGCGGGTCGCCGCTGCGAAAAGCGCGCAGCCCCGCGAAGTCCTCCTCGCCGCTGGCGCGGCCATCGTGCGCGGCGCCGGGCTCGGCCGCCGGCGGCGGTCCCTCGCGGTCGCGCGCCGCGGGCCGCGGGTAGACGAGGCATTCGAGTTCCGGGTGCGTCCAGGTCCACGCGGTGAACAAGCCGAGCGGGAAGCTCGACTCGACCCGCAACCGCACGAGGCGCACGCGGCCGCGGCGCGTGGTCGGCACGCTGACCGCGGCGGTCGCGCTGAGTGCCGCGCCGAGGCTGACGGCCGCCGCGGCGCGCCCGTCCGCGCGCAGCACCAGGTCCTCGCGGCTGCTGTGTGCCGCGAGCGCGAAGGCGAACTCGGCGTCGTCGCCGGCGAACGGCGCGCGCGTGCCGGCCGGGCTGATCTGCAGGCCGGCGAGGTTGTGGTGGCACTGGTGCATCGCCACCCAGCCGGCCGCGGCCAGCAGGAAGGTCAGCGCGAGCGCGAGGTTGTTGCCGTAGTTGAGTCCGGCCAGCAGCATCGCGAACAGCATCGCCGCGTACGCGAGGCCGAGGCCGGTCGGCAGAATGTAGACGCGACGCCGGGTGATGGTCACCGTGCCGCGGTCCGGGCCGTGGCGGCGCCGCGACCAGGCGGCGATCCGCTCGCTGCCCGCGCGCCGCAGCGCCCGCAGCGGTCCGCCGACGGCGCTGGGCGTGGCGGGCACGACGGCGCTCAGGGGACCGCGACCGCCTCGAGCAGCAGCCGGTCGAGATCGGCGGCGTGCGAGCCGTCGACGGCCGTGCGCAGCTCGAGGCGGTGTCCGGCGACGCAGCGCGCCACCGCCTGCACATCCTCCGGCACCACGCCGGGTCGGCCGTGCAGCAGCGCCCACGCCTGGCTCGCGCGCAGCAGCGCGATCGCCGCGCGCGGCGAGAGTCCGGCCTCGAAGTGGCCGGAGTCGCGCGTGTGCTGGACGAGCGCCTGGACGTAATCGAGTAGCGGCTCGGCGACGTGCACTTTCGGCACGTGCGCCTGCAGCGACTGTAGCGCGGCGCCGTCCAGCAGCGGCTCGAGCCCGGCCAGCAGCTCGCGCCGGTCGCGACCGCGCAGCAGATCGCGCTCGAGCGCAGCCGAGGGGTAGCCGAGCTCGATGCGCATCAGGAAGCGGTCGAGCTGCGACTCCGGCAGCGGGTAGGTGCCGAGCTGGTAGCTCGGATTCTGGGTCGCGACGACGAAGAAGGGCTCGGGCAGCGGGTGCGTGTGGCCGTCGACGGTGACCTGCCGCTCTTCCATCGCCTCGAGCAGCGCGCTCTGTGCCTTCGGTGTCGCCCGGTTGACCTCGTCGGCGAGCAGCAGCTGCGCGAACACCGGGCCCTTGTGGAATTCGAAACGGCCGCTGTCGCGGTCGTAGACCGAGACGCCGATGACGTCGGCTGGCAGCAGGTCGCTCGTGAACTGCACGCGCTGGTAGCTGAGGCCGAGGGTCCGGGCGAGCGCCTGCGCGAGCGTGGTCTTGCCGACGCCCGGCAGGTCCTCGATCAGCAGGTGGCCGCGGGCCAGCAGGCACGCGAGCGCGAGCCGCACCTGCCGGTCCTTGCCGAGCACGATGCCGTTGAGCGCAGCGATCACGGGCTCGAGTGCACGGCGCGTGTCGGCGGCGTGGCTCATGGCGGCGAGCCGAGGCGCCGGACGCGCTCGAGCTGAGCGCCGAGGCTGTCGAGCTCGCGCCGGAATTCCGTGACCCGCGCGCGCTCCTGCTCGACCACCGCCGGCGGCGCATTGGCGACGAAGCTCGAGTTGCCGAGCTTGGCCTGGGTCTTGCCGAGGTCCTGCTGCAGCTTGCCGATGCGCTTGCCAAGCCGGGCGGCCTCGGCGGCGACGTCGATGAGCCCGGCCATCGGCACCAGGATGCGCAGCTCGCCGAGCATCGCCACCGCCGACTCGGGCTCGGCCTCGCCGCCGGCGAGCGGCCGCAGGCCGCTGACGTTCGCCAGCCGCTCGACGAAATGCCCACCGCGCGCCAGCCGCTCGAGGTCGGCGGTCGAGGCCTGTGCCAGCAGCACCTCGAAGCGGCGCGACGGCGCGATGTCCATCTCGCCGCGGATCTGCCGCACCGCCAGGATGAAGTCCATCAGCCAGCGCATCTCGGCCTCGACCGCCGGCTCGCGCCGCGCGGCGTCGGGCTGCGGCCAGCGCTGCTGCATGATCGAGGCGCCGCCGCAGCCGGCGAGCGGCGCGGCGCGCTGCCAGATCTCCTCGGTGATGAACGGCATCAGCGGATGCAGCGCGCGCAGCAGCGCCTCGAGCGTGCCGACCAGCGTGCGGCGCGTCGCGCGGCGCTCGGCGTCGCTCGCCGTCTCCGACTGCAGCACCGCCTTGCTGAGCTCGAGGTACCAGTCGCAGAACTCGTACCAGGTGAACTCGTACAGCGCCTGACTGGCGAGGTCGAGGCGATAGGCCGCGAAGCCGGCGCGCGTCGCCTCGAGGACCGCCTCGAGTCGCGAGCGGATCCAGCGGTCGGCGAGCGACAGTCGCTCCTCGCCCGGGCCGAGGTCCTGGCCCTCGACGCTCATCAGCACGAAGCGCGCGGCGTTCCACAGCTTGTTGCAGAAGTTGCGGTAGCCCTCGATGCGGCCGACGTCGAAGCGGATGTCGCGCGACAGCGTCGCGAGCGCCGCAAAGGTGAAGCGCAGCGCATCGGTACCGTACGGCGCGATGCCGTCCGGGAACTGCTTGCGGGTCGACTTCTCGATGCCCCTGGCGAGGTGCGGCTGCATCAGGCCGCCGGTGCGCTTGTGCACCAGCGTCTCGAGGTCGATGCCGTCGATCAGGTCGAGCGGGTCGAGCACGTTGCCCTTCGACTTCGACATCTTCTGGCCTTCCGCGTCGCGGATCAGGCCGTGCACGTAGACCTCGCGGAACGGCACCTCGTCCATGAATTTGAGGCCCAGCATGATCATCCGGGCGACCCAGAAGAAAATGATGTCGAAGCCGGTCACGAGCACCGAGGTCGGGTAGAACTTGGCGAGCTCCGGCGTCCGCTCCGGCCAGCCGAGCGTCGAGAAGGGCCAGAGCGCCGACGAGAACCACGTGTCGAGCACGTCCTCGTCCTGGCGCAGCGCAAGGCCTGCGGGCAGCGCGTGCCGCTCGCGCACCTCGGCCTCGCTGCGGCCGACGTAGACCGCGCCGTCCGGCGCGTACCAGGCCGGGATCCGGTGGCCCCACCACAGCTGGCGGCTGATGCACCAGTCCTTGATGTTGCGCATCCACTCGAAGTAGGTGCGGTCCCAGTTCTCCGGCACGAAGCGGATCCGGCCGCTCTCGACCGCCGCGATCGCCGGTCCGGCGAGCGGCTCGATGCGCACATACCACTGGTCCGTGAGCCACGGCTCGATCACGGCGTTGCTGCGGTCGCCGCGCGGCACCATCAGGGCGTGCGGCTCGATCTTGTCGACCAGGCCGAGCGCCTCGAGGTCGGCGACTACGCGCCTCCTGGCCTCGAAGCGGTCGAGGCCGCGGTAGGCCGCGGGCACCGCGTCATTGAGCGCGGCGTTCTGGTCGAGAATGTTGATCAGCGGCAGGCCGTGCCGCTGGCCGAGTTCGTAGTCGTTGAAGTCGTGGGCCGGCGTGATCTTGACGCAGCCGCTGCCGAACTCGCGATCGACAAAGTCGTCGCCGACGATCGGAATCTCGCGCTGCGCGAGCGGCAGGCGCAGCGTTCGGCCGATCAGCTGGCGGTAGCGCTCGTCCTCAGGATGCACGGCCACGGCGGTGTCGCCGAGCATCGTCTCCGGCCGCGTCGTCGCCACCACCAGCGAGCCGCTGCCGTCTGCGAGCGGGTAACGCAGGTGCCAGAGGTGCCCGGGCTCCTCCAGCGACAGCACCTCGAGGTCGGAGAGCGCGGTGTGCAGCACCGGGTCCCAGTTGACGAGGCGCTTGCCGCGGTAGATCAGTCCTTCGTCGTGCAGCCGCACGAACGTCTCGGTGACCGCGCGCGACAGCCCCTCGTCCATCGTGAAGCGGTCGCGCGACCAGTCGACGCTCGCGCCGAGCCGCCGCATCTGGCGCGCGATCGTGCCGCCTGACTCATCCTTCCAGCGCCAGACCCGCGCGACGAAGGCCTCACGCCCCAGATCGTGGCGCGTCTTCTGCTCGGCGTTGAGCTGGCGCTCGACCACCATTTGCGTCGCGATGCCGGCATGGTCGGTGCCGGGCTGCCAGAGCGTGTCCTCGCCCAGCATCCGGTGGTAGCGCGTCAGCGCGTCCATGATCGTGTCCTGGAACGCGTGCCCCATGTGCAGCGTACCGGTCACGTTCGGCGGCGGGATCACGATCGAGTACGGCCGCCCTTGGCCGCTCGGCCGGAAGCGGCCCTCGGCCTCCCAGCGCTGGTACAGGCGCTGCTCGATGTCACGCGGCGAATAGGTCTTGTCCATGGCTCGTCAGGCGTTCACGCGGTGGGTCTCGGGCGTGTGGCCGGCATCGCGGTAGACCGCGAATCGCCGCCGCCCGGCGTCGCGCCGCGCGGGCTCGGCGTCGACGAACTCGGCGACGCGCGCATAGCTCGAGAAGAACGGCGGCGCCTCGCCGCCGAGGTTGACCAGCAGGTCGGCCGCCACCGCTGTCCGGCAGCCGACCACGACCGGGGTCGCCGGCGGCGGTCCGGCCGCGGCGCCCGCGGCCGCCTCGTGCGGCACGAAGCTGCGGTCGCCGAAGGTCCACAGCAGCGCGTCGAAGGCCTCCACCTCGGCGGGCGTATCGAGGCTGACGCAGACGGTCAGGTTCTGCAGGTAAGCCTTCTCGATCAACCGGCACGCGTACACGAGCCGGGCGCGGTCGTCGGCGCCCTCGAGCACGTAGAAGTCGATGCGTGGCGCCATCAGCTCTGCGACAGCAGGTAGTCGACCAGCAGCGGCACCGGTCGCCCGGTGCTGCCCTTGTTGGCGCCCGACAGGTAGGCGGTGCCGGCGATGTCGAGATGCGCCCACTTCATGCCGTCGACGAACTTCCACAGGAAGCACGCCGCGGTGACGGCGCCGCCCTCGCGGCCGCCGACGTTGGCGAAATCCGCGAAGTTGCTCTTCAGCTGCTCGCCGTACTCGTCGGCGAGCGGCAGGCGCCAGCACGGGTCCGCGGCGCGGCGGCCGGCGGCCAGCAGCGCCGCGGCCAGCGCTTCATCGTTGCTCATGACCGCGCTCATGTGCTGGCCGAGCGCGACCACGCAGGCGCCGGTCAGCGTCGCGATGTCGATGACCGCCGCCGGTCGGAAGCGGCGGCTGTAGGTCAGCGCATCGCACAGGATCAGCCGGCCCTCGGCGTCGGTGTTGAGGATCTCGATCGTCTGGCCGGACATCGAGCGGACGATGTCGCCGGGCTTGGTGGCGCGGCCGCTCGGCATGTTCTCGCAGGCCGGGACGATGCCGACGACGTTGATCGGCGCGCCGAGCAGGGCGATCGCCTTGAGCGTGCCGAGCACCGACGCGGCGCCGGTCATGTCGAACTTCATCTCGTCCATGCCCGGCGGGTCCTTCAGCGAGATGCCGCCGGAGTCGAAGGTCACGCCCTTGCCGACCAGCGCCACCGGCGCCGCGCCACGCGCGCCGCCGCGGTATTCGATGACCAGCAAGCGTGCCGGCTCCTCGCTACCGTGTGTCACCGACAGGAACGCGCCCATGCCGAGGCGCTTCAGTTCCGCCGTGCCGAGGACGCGGGTGCGGATCGTGCGATGCTCGCGGGCGAGCCGCTTCGCGACCGTGCCGAGGTAGCTCGGCGTGCAGACGTTGGCCGGCAGATTCGCGAGGTCGCGGGTCAGCGCGCTGCCTGCGGCGACTGCTGCGCCGTGCGCCAGACCGCGTTTGGCGGCGGCCAGCTCGGCGCGGTCGGCGCAGGCGACCCGGACCCGTTTCAGTCGCGGCGGCGCCGGCCGGCGCGCGGTCTTGAGGTCTGGAATCTGGTAGCGGCCGCCGCCGACTGCCTCGGCGACGAAGCGCGCCCGGTAGTACGGGTCGACGTCGGGGACGTGCTCGGCGGCGATCAGCATCAGTGCGTCGCGCGCTCCCGAGCGCAGCAGCGCCTGCGTCGCCGCCGCGAGCGCGCGGCGATAGGACCGCCGACTCCAGCTTTTGACGGCGCCGAGTCCGACCAGCAGGACTCGCGCGGCGGGCCCGCTGCCGAGGTCCGGCAGCAGCAGCGTCTCGCCGAGCCGTCCAGAGAAGTCACCCTGGCCGATGACCCGGGACAGGCGCCCGCCGAGCGCCTTATCGAGGCTGGCGGCAACCGGCGGCAGCGTGCCGCCGTCGCGGACGCCGACCACGGCGCACTCGGTGCGCGCCCGGCGCGACCCGCGGGTCTCAGCTTGGAACTCCATCGCGTCTCTCCGTCACGCGCGGGTTGCGACCGGCCCGGTCGGGACGGCGGACCCGCCCTTCTGCGCGCGCTGCTTTCGGTTTAAGTTACGGGGCGCGGCTGTAGCGGGCCGGCGCTCTCGTCCCAGGTCGAGAGTGTACTTCAAGGGCCCCCCGGCGCGGGTGGGGCACGGGCTCAGGCGGCAGGATCCGGAGGCAGATTGGGGATCATCGACCGCTACATCCTGCGCGAGGTGGGCCTGTCGTGGCTCGCGGTGACGGCCGTGCTGCTCGCGATCCTGGTCAGCAATCAACTCGCGCAGGTGCTCGGCCAGGCCGCCGAGCGCGGCTATCCGCGCGAAGTCATCTTCGGGCTGATCGGCCTGATGTCGATCCAGAACGGTACCTACGTGATCCCGGTGGGCCTGCTGCTCGGGATCGTGCTGGCGCTCGGCCGGCTCTACCACGAGAGCGAGATGGCGGCGCTGCGCGCCTGCGGCGTGGGGCCGGGACGGCTGCTGCGGCCGGTCGGGATTCTCGCGCTCGCGGTCACGGCGCTGCTCGGCTGGCTGGCGCTCGACGCCGCGCCGTACTCCTTCGGCCGCGCCCAGCAGATCCAGCGCGAGGCGCTCAAGGCCGCTGAATTCGGCATGCTCGAGCCGGGCAAGTTCCACACCTTCGCGCATGGCAGCGCCGTGTTCTATGCCGAGTCGAGCGATCCGGACGGCACCCTGCGGCGGGTGTTCCTGCAACGGCGCGTCGCCGATCGCGTCGAGATCGTGCTCGCCGACCGGGCCCGCCACCTGGTGCAGGAGGGCGGCGCTTTGCACGTGCTGGTGCTGTACGACGGCGAGCGCTACGAGGGCGCGCCGGGCCAGCCGGCGATGCGGCGCGTGCGCTTCGCCGAGCACGGCGTCCCGGTGCGGGTCGGCCAGCAGAACGCCGGGCCGGCGCGCGTCGAGACCCGACCGACGCTGGACCTGTGGGCCGACCCGGCGCTGGCTGCGCAGGCGGAGTTCCAGCGCCGCGTGTCATTGCCGCTGATGGCGCTGGTGCTGATGGTGCTCGCCGTGCCGCTCGCGGAACTGCGGCCGCGGCAGGGGCGCTACGCGCGGATCGGCGTCGTGATCCTGGTCTACTTCGTGTACGCGAACCTGCTGTCCGCGGCCCAGACCTGGATCGAAAAGGGCTGGGTCGCGCCGTCGGTCGGCGTCTGGTGGACGCACGCGCTGGTGCTGCTCGGCGCGCTCTGGCTCTGGTGGCGGCACTCGCCGCCGGACTGGGCCACCCGATGAGGCTGCTCGATCGCTACCTGGCGCGCCAGGTGCTGTGGTACACGCTGCTGGTGATGGGTGTCCTCGTGATGCTGGCCGCGCTGTTCGTCTTCATCGACGAGCAAGGTGACGTCGGCGTCGGCAGCTACGGAATGCTCGACGCGATGTTCGTCACCGCACTGCGGGTGCCGCAGCAAGCGTTCCAGCTGCTGCCGGTCGCCGCCCTGATCGGCGCGCTGGTCGGACTCGGCAACCTCGCCCGCGGCAGCGAGCTGGTGGTGGTGCGCGCTGCCGGCGTGTCGGTCGTGCGCGTCGCGCTCGCCTCGGCCGGCGCCGGCGTGCTGCTGCTCGCGCTCGGCGGCGTGCTCGGCGAGGTGCTCGCGCCGCCGCTCGAGGCCTACGCGCACCAGATCAAGACCTTCGGCAAGTACAACAACTTCAGCTTCGCCGGCCGGGCCGGCATCTGGGTCAAGGACGGCAATCGGATCGTCAGTATCCAGCAGCAATCGGCCGATAACGTCTACGGCGGCCTGTTCGTCTACACCGTCGAGGCCGGCGCGGACGGCCGCCAGCATCTCGCCGCGCTGGCGCGCGCGGATCGCGCCGAGGTCGTCGCTGGCCATGGTTGGCGGTTGTGGAACTACGCCGACTCCGCGCTCGGCGCCGACAGCGTGACGGTCCGGCACCTGCCGACGCTGTCGGTCGACGGCGGCATCAGCCCGGAATTCCTCGGCATCGCGGTGGTCGATCCCGAGTCGTTGCCGATCCGCGGTCTGTGGCGGTACGTGCAACACCTGCGCGCCAACGGGCTCGAGTCGCGCAGCTGGGAGGTCGCGCTGTGGTCGCGGATCTCGAGGAGCCTGTCGACGGTGCTGCTGTGCATGCTCGCGGTGCCGTTCGTGTTCGGCCCGCTGCGCTCGGCCGGCGCCGGCTCGCGCATGGTGATCGGCATCATCGTCGGCGTCGTCTACTTCCTGATCAACCGCACGCTCGAGAACAGCGGTGACGTCTACGGACTGAACCCGCTGCTGGTGGCGTGGGCGCCGGCGGCGCTGCTCGCGGCGGTCACCGGCGTCGCGATCGCGCGCGTGCGCTAGGCGCCGCTGGCCGGCGCGCCGGCGCGCACCACGCGCGTGCCGGACAGCCGGTCGTGCAGCGTGCCGCGCCCGGTCAGCGCGTGGACCGCGAGGTTCGCGGCCAGCGGCAGCGCCGCGGCGAGCAGACCGAGCCAGCCAGTCCGGCGCGCCATGAACATCAGCGTCGCGCCGACCAGCAGCAGGTACAGCGGCGCCGCGCAGGCGAGACGCACCAGTACCGCGCGCCAGCCGGGCAGCGCGCCGTTCGTGGTCTCGACGCGGATGTCCCAGGCCTTCATGCCGAGCGTCTGGCCACGCGTCGTCCAAGCGACGCCGAAGTAGCCGGCGACCATCAGCGCGAGCAGCGCATCGTAGGCGTAGGCCCAGGCGCCGACGCTGGCCGGCGTGAGCGCCTCGCCACGGGTCGGAAGCAGCAGCAGCGCCGTGACCAGGAACAGCACCGCGGCGACCAGCAGGCCGTCGTAACCCGCGGCCGCGAGGCGGCGAAAGAGGCCGGCTTGCGGTGCGGGCAAGTCAGCGTCTCAGCAGTTCGTCGCGCTTGCGGAAGATCGCGTCGAAGCGGTAGGGCGGCAGTCGGTACTCCCAGCCGCGCGCAGTGGCGTTGATGCGCTCGGCATCGACGCCGACCGCCGCGGCGCCCGGCGCCGCCGTACTCGCGGCCGGCGCGAAGCGCGCGGCGAGCGCGGGGTCGACGCTCGCCGCGAGCGCGATCCAGCGGGCCTCGCCGTCGGCGCGGCCGTCGAGTGTGATGACGAGGCCGTCGAAGCAGCGCACGATCGCGCGCTCGGCGTGACCAGGCATTGCGGCCGCCGCCGACCGACGCACCTCGTCGAACTCGAGATGGCCGAACGCGCTGGCGGCGGCGTCGGCGGCGCCGAGGCTCGCGAGCTCGCGGCCCTTCGGCAGGCCCGGCACGTCGAAGTGCGCGGACTCCCGCGCGGCCTTGACCGCGCGCCACGCCGGCGCATCGCTGCGTTCGACCTCGACCGACTGGACGCGCTCCGGCGTGAGGTCGACGATGGTTCGCGCCAGCCAGTCGCGCGGCGCGCGCGCGACGTCCAGCGCCGGCCGCGCCTCGAGCGCCTGCGGATCGCCGGGCACGCGCACGTACGCTCCCTGGCCGGCGGCCGCGCGGCCGACGAGCAGCGCGACCGGCTGGCGCAAGCCGCGCAGCTCGACCCGCAACGACTGCGCCTTCGGGTCCTCGACGTCCTCGACCGCCAGCGCGCCGTAGCGGGCCGGGTCCCGGGTCTTCGGCTCGAGCACGTGCAGCTCGCCGAGCGCCACCAGCAGGCGTCGCAGCCGCTGCGGATCCGCCGCGTAGCCGGACTCGGTGACGAGCCAGCGTCCGCCGTCGCGGTCGAGCGTCACCAGCGTCTGGCCGCCGGCGCCGACCAGGCGCAGCTGGGTCACGGCGTCGAGTTCGGCGGCGAGCCCCGGCAGCACCGGCGTGCCGTAGACCGGGTCGCGCGTCAGCGGCCGCCGCGCGCTCAGCCAGAACGCGCTGCCGAGCACGGCCAGCGCCAGCGCCAGGAGGGCCAACAGCCGCTTCGCGCTCATCCGGCAGCCGCGACACGGGCGCGCCGGCGGCGGCGCGCGAGCAAGGTCAGCACCAGCGCCGCGATCGACAGCACGAGCGGCATGGCGACGACGTTCAGCAGCTTCAGCGTTGTGCCGAGGCGCTCGATCTGCTCGTCGAGGCCGTGACGCACCGCGCGCAGCTCCTTGCGGACGCGCAGCTTCTCCTGCTGAAAGCGCTCGAGTTCGCGCTGCTGCTCCGGCGACAGCACCAGCGACTGGCGGTCTTCGCGCCGGTTCTGCAACTCACCGAGCTTGCGCTCGGTCTCGGCGAGCTGCTTCTCGAGCTCGGTCTCCTGGCCGCGCAGTCGCTCATCGGCCTGTGCCCGCAGTCGCTCGACGCGCGTGAACGGGCGCGAGAACGTCGGCCGGCCGCGGATCCCGATCAGGTCGGCGCTGCCGGTCAGGTTGTCGAGTGCATTGAGCACGAAATCGCCGTTGTTGGCCCAGGGCTCCGCGTAGCGCTGCCCGTAGAGATTGCCGCTGCGCACCCAGAGCATGTCGGCGAGGAAGTCGGTGTCCGCGACCACCACCAGGTTCGCGGGCTGCGCGGCCCGGGCGAGGTGCGGCGCGCTGGCGGCGACACCGGTCGGCGGGCCGGACGGGTAGGCGCTCGGCAGCGCGCCCGAGATGCGCGCCGCGATCACGTAGCGACGGCCGGTCGGCTTGAAGCCCTGCCGCAGCGCGTCGGGCGTCGCTGCGAGCGCGAGCCGCTCGACCGGGATCGGCGCCGCCTCGGTGCCGGTCGTGATCAGCGGCTCGAAGGTGACACCCTGCAGCGGGCGCGGTTCGAGGGCGCCGGGTGTCGCGAAGTTGATGGTGCCGAGCGCCGCGGTGATCACGTCGCTCTTGGCGAGGCTGCCCTCGCCGAGGCCGGCGAAGCCGAGGTGCCGCACCGGCTGGCCGCCGGCGGGGTTGCCGACCAGCAGCGCATGCTCGAGATCGCCGACCGCCTCGCGCGGGTTGTAGGCGATGCCCCAGGCCGCCAGCATCGGCTCGAAGGTCGAACTCCGGTCGTTGCCGGCGAAGGCGGCGGCCGGCCCGGCGGCCGACTCGAGCTGCGCGTCAGGATCGACGCACAGCAGTACGCGGCCGCCGGCCATCAGGAACTGATCGATCGCGTAGCTGAGCGCGGGCGCCAAGCCCTTCGGCTGCACGATCAGCAGCGCATCAAGTCCTGCCGGCAACGCGGTCGCGTCGGTCGCGACGTTTTTGACGTCGAACAGTTCGCGCAGCTGCGCGCCGATGATCCACGGCGGGCGCATCGCGCCGCTCGCCGGATCGAAGCCGCCGGCGATCGGCAGCGTGCTCAGCAGGCCGACCACCTTGCGAGACGGCGCGCCGAGCTCGTGGATCAGGCGCGCCAGGTCGTACTCGAGGAACTCCTCCTTGTCAGGCTGGAAGAACTCGATCACCGAGCGGCCGTCGGTCGAGTTGCTGCCGGCGAGCCCGAACCAGACGGGCTCGTTGCCGGCGCCGAGCGGCACCGACTTGAGTCCGAGCTCGGTGGCGCGGTCCTCGTCGTCGGAGTAGGGCTGCGGGTCGATCACCTGCAGCCGGATCCTACCGGCGGAGCGCGCCGCGAGCTCCTCGAGCAGCTCGCGCACGCGAGTCGCGTAGGCGCGCAGCTGCGGCACGGCGACCGAGGCCTGCTGCGAGAAATAGAAGCGCAGCGTCACCGGCTCCTGCAGCGAGCGCACCAGGCGCTCGGTACCGGGCGCGAGCGTGTACAGGCGGTTCTCGGTCAGGTCGAGGCGCGCGCCGCGCAGCGCCTGGTTGCAGAAGATCGTCAGGCCGACGAACAGCACCGCGAGCACGACGAAGGTGGCGGCGCCGATTCCCCTGCTGCGCAGAATTCCCATGCGTCAGTCCGCCTTCCGCAGTTCCAGCACCAGCGTGGTCGCGTACAGCCACGCACCGATGGTCATCGCGAAGTAGACGAAGTCGCGGACGTCGAGCACGCCCTTCGAGATCGCCTGGAAGTGCGTCAGCAGGCTCAGGCTCGCGATCGCGTCGATCAGCACCGGCGGCGCCCAGCCGCGGAACGCGTCGAGTACCAGCGGGAAGCCGGCGAGCAGCAGCAGGAAGCAGACGACGACGGTCAGAATGAAGGCGATCACCTGGCTGCGGGTGGCGGCCGACAGGCAGCTGCCGATCGCCAGGAAGCCGCCGGCCATCGACAGGCTGCCGATGTAGCCGGCGACGATCGCGCCGTTGTCGGGCGCGCCGAGGTAGTTGACGGTGATCCAGATCGGAAAGGTGAGGGCGAGGGCGATCGCCACGAAGCTCCAGGCGGCGAGGAACTTCGCCAGCACCGCGACTCCCGGCCGGACCGGCAGCGTCAGCAGCAGCTCGATGCTGCCGCTGCGGCGCTCTTCGGCCCAGAGCCGCATCGCGACCGCCGGCACGAGGAACAGGTACAGCCACGGGTGGAAATTGAAGAACGGCGCGAGATCCGCCTGGCCGCGCTCGAAGAAGCCGCCGAGCCAGAACGTGAAGGCGCCCGCGAGCAGCAGGAAGATCACGATGAAGACATAGGCCAGCGGGGTCGCGAAGTAGCTCGCGAGCTCGCGGCGATAGATCGCGCCGAGGCCGCTCATGGCGCAGCCTCCGCGGCCGTCGTGATGCTGCGGAATACCTCGTCGAGCCGCCCGGCCTCGAGGCGGATCTCGCTGAGCGCGAACCGTTCACGCGCCGCGAGCGCCGTGACCGCGGCGTAGAGGTCGGCGCCGGCCGACGGCAGCGCCGTAAGGCGCGCCTCGGCGGCGTCCGCCTCGACCGCGGCGACACCCGGCAGCGCCGCGAGCGCCTGTTCGACGCGGCCGAGGTCGGCGCGGTCGCTCACCGCCACGGTCACCGCGCGGTGGTAACGCGAGCGCGCCTCGAGCCCGGCCGGGTGCTCGTCGGCCAGCAGCCGGCCGCGCGCGATGATGATCGCGCGGGTGCAGACCGCGTGCACCTCCTCGAGGATGTGCGTCGAGATGACGATGGTCTTGCCGGGCGCCATCTCGCCGATCAGGGTCCGCACCTCGTGCTTCTGGTTCGGGTCGAGGCCATCGGTCGGCTCGTCGAGCACCAGCACCGGCGGGTCATGCAGGATCGCCTGCGCGAGCCCGACGCGGCGCTTGAAGCCCTTCGAGAGCATCTCGATCGGCCGGTCGAGCACCGGTGCGAGGCCGAGCCGGCCGATCGTGTCGTCGAGGCGGCGGCGGCGGTGCTCGCCGGCGAGGCCGCGGACGTCGGCGATGAAGCCGAGGAAGGCCCGCGGCGTCATTTCCGGCCAGGCCGGCGCGCCTTCCGGCAGGTAGCCAAGCGCCCGGCGCGCCGCGAGCGGCTCGCGACTGACGTCGTGGCCGCAGACCGCGGCGGCGCCGGAGGTCGGCGAGATGAAGCCGGCGATGAGACGCATCGTCGTCGATTTGCCGGCGCCGTTCGGGCCGAGGAAGCCGAGGATCTCGCCGGGTCCGACCCGGAACGTGAGCTCACGGACCGCGGTGATCTCGGCGAAGTTCTTGGTGAGGGCGCTGACTTCGATCATCTCGTCGCCTGTGACTCGCGGTGTCCCGGCGAGTTCCATCGAGCCGGGGCGGCGGATTTTGCAAAAGCGGCGGCCGTGACGCAATGGCCGGTCGCGCCGGGGCGCCGCCTGCCCGCCGCGCGGTGCCGGGTGCGTAGAATACCGGTCTCTGTCCCGACGGCACGCCATGAGACCAGGTTGTTCCGCTTCGCCCGCGCCCGTCGACGATCAGCCCCGCCTGGTCTGGGACCTGCCGCTGCGCCTCGCGCACTGGGCCCTGGCGATCGCGGTGACGGGCTCGTTCGTCAGCGGCTGGATCGGCGGCAACGCCTTCGGCGCCCACGTGCTGTGCGGCGCGAGCGCGCTGGTGCTGGTGCTGTTTCGGGTCACGTGGGGCTTCGCCGGTCCGGCGCACGCACGGTTTTCGGACTTTGTCCGTGGTCCGCGCGCAGTGCTCAAGTCGTTGCCGCGGCTGACGCGCGCGGCGCATCGCCGGCCCGCCGGCCACACGCCGCTCGGCGGCTGGATGGTGCTGGCGCTGCTCGTGCTGATCGGCGTCCAGGCCGGACTCGGGCTCTTTGCCAACGACGAGATTACCCACGCCGGGCCGCTCTACGGCTATGTCGGCGGCCGCTGGAGCAACCGGCTGAGTGCCTGGCACGCGCGCATCGCCTACCTGATCCTCGGCGCCGTCGTGCTGCACGTGGCCGCGGCGCTCTACTACCGGGTCGCGCTCGGTGACGACCTCGTGCGTCCGCTCGTGACGGGCTACAAACGCGGGGTCGGCGCCGCGGCGGCGATCGACCGGCAGCACATCGGGCGCGCCCTGTTGATCGTCGCAATCCTGGCCGCGCTGCTGCTGTGGCTGATCCGGACGGCGCCTGAGATCACGCTCGATCTGTAGTCCGGCTCAGTCGTCCTTGGCCTTGAACTTGTCGTGGCAGCTCTTGCAGACCTGCGTCAGCTCGCCGAACGCCGCCTTCGCCTTGTCGAGTTCGCCGCTCTTGGCAACGTCGGCGAGCGCGGCGCTCTTGGCGGCAAGTTTCTTCATGAGCTCATCGAACTCGGCGCGGTGGGTCCAGATTTCGGGCTTGGCCGCGGTCTTGCCCTTGACGTAGGAGCCCTCGGGGAAACCCTCCGGCAGCAGCGGCGCGAGCATCGCCACGCGCGCGGCCTGCAGGGCAAACGCCTCCTTGTCGTACGGCACCTTGCCGTCAACGGCGTCGCCGAGCTTGTGCACGTTCCAGTTGATCACGTGGTAGACGGAGTGCCGGTAGTCGATGGCTCGCTCGGCCGCGGACGGTCCTGCCGGGTGGGCGGCGGCGGCGGCGGCCAGAAGCACGGCGAGCGCCAGAAGGGCTGGGCGGATGAACGGCATGCGGCATTCCTCAGGGGACGGCGCCGGCGGCGCCGAGGAACGCAGACTACGCAACGACCCGGCGGCTGCCAACCGCTCGCCGCCGGTCGGCTATTCCGCCGCCGCCTTCTCGATCTCGGCCTTGTAGCTGCGCAGACACTTGCGCACCTCAACGACCCCCGGCCGGCCGGCGGTACGGGCGATCGACTCCGGCAATTCGTGCCACTGGCGACCCCATTTCAGCAGGCGCACCGCGTCGGCAATGACTTGTGCCTCCGGTGAGCCGGGCGGCGGCGGCGTCGATGCGGATGGCGACGCCGCGCGCGCGTGCTTGCCGGTCGACGTGCGCGTTTCCCGCTTGGCGCCGCCGCGCGCGGCGGCCTTCGTGACCGGCGCCGCGGGGGCTTGCGGCTTCGGTACGCTGGCGCTCGCGGCTGGCGGCGCGGCGCGCGTCGGTACCGGCGGCGGCGGCGGTGCCTGCGTCGCACGAAGTGCCGGTGCAGGCGGCAGTGACTGCGGCGCAAGCGGTGGCGCGGCGCGCGGCGGCTCAGGCGGTGGCGCTGCGCGCGGCGCCGGTGGCGGCGCAGGCGGTGCGGGCACAAAGCGCGGCGACACGGCCGATGGCGGCGGTGGCGGTGGCGGTGGCGGTGGCGCTGCGCGCGGTGCGGGGACAGGCGCCGGCACCGGTGCCGGCGGCGGCTCCGGAATGCGCATCTCGCGCGTCGGTTCCAGCATCGTGCGGGTCTGTGTGGAGGTGTTCGACAGCGGTGACAGGGTCGAGTGCGTCTGGCCGAGCGCCTCGGCGTTCTCGCGCTCGAGCTCGGCCAGCGGAATGAAGCGCTCGATGTTCTGGACGCCGACGAGGTTGGCGAGGAACGCCATCAGTTCGAGCGCCTCGGCGAAGCTCGTGTCGCCAGACGCGATCCGCTCCCCGAGCTGACGCTTCAGCTCCCGCGCGCGAGTCTGAGCCAGATCGAGGATCCAGCGCGCCGGGCGTTGGTGATGCGCCCATGGCTGCACTTGCCAGTAGGCCTCATCGGTCAGCGCAACGTACTTGAGGTGGAGCTCGAGGCTCCTGACCCATTTGTCGACGAGCTCGGTGACGCGCTGGTCGGCCGGATTCATGGCGGGCCCATCCTGGGTGGTGACCGCGCCACCCTAGCCAAATCGCCTGACTGCCGCCACCGACTAGCTCCCAGCCAGGAAGATGGCGACCGCCGAGCCCATGCCAACGAACCAGACGACGCTGCGCAGCAGGTGCAGGTCGGCAAGGTAGGTGATCAGGTAGCCGACCCGCGCCGCGACGAACAGCATCGCCAGCAGGTCCACCCTGGCCTGCGGCGCGTGGAGCTGGTGGGCAACCAGGACCGCCACTGCGAACAGCGGGAAGGCCTCGAAGCTATTGAGCTGCGCGGCGTGCGCGCGCGCGCGCCAGCCCGTTTGCAGCGCCAGCCAGGCGCGCGGGTTTCTGTTGTCGAATCGGGCGCCGCCTTTGGCGGTCAGCGTCGCGGCGTAGGGCAGGAGGCCTGCCAGCAGCACGCACCAGAGTGCCGTCGTCATCAGTGCTGTCCCCCGGTGGATTGGAACGCTGCATTGTCCGCAAACCGGGCCCTTCTGGATACCGTCCGGAATTGCCTCGTTCCAGCCCCAGGCGTAGCCTCGGAGTCATGGCTCAGGCCAGGCACAAGCAGACGCGAAAGAGCGGCTTGCGCGCGTCGAAGCCGAAGGCCCCGCACCGGGACTTCGGGACCCGGCTCGCGGGCTTTCGCTCGGCCGCCTCGCTGACGCAGCGCGAGCTCGCCGACCGCCTCGGGGTCACCCGCCGTCAGATCGCCTATTACGAGAGCGGCAGCGGCCGACCGCCCGGCGCGCTGCTCGGCCTGCTCGCCGACCTGTTCCGCGTCTCCACCGACGTGCTGCTCGGGCGGGAAGTGTCGAAGGCGCCGGCCAGCCGCCTGTCGAGTGCGGCGCTCGCGCGGCTGCAGCAGATCGAACGCATGGGCAGCGACGTCTGCCGACGCCTCGAGTCGGCCCTCGAGCAGTTCATCGTCGCCGAGGGCTGGCGCCGCGGCGCCACGCGGTCGCGGCCGTCGGCCAAGCGCTCCCGGTCGGCGAAGAAGCGCTGACCTTCAACGGGCCGCCGGCGCGCGAAAGCCGGGGCCGCGCAGCACCTTGCCCGGGCGCGCGCCGGTCATTTTGCCGTCGGCGATGACCGGAACGCCGTTGACCAACACCCAGTCCATGCCGCTCGACAGCTGATTGGGGTCGGCGAAGGTCGCGCGGTCGCTGATCTTCTCCGGATCGAAAACCACAAGGTCCGCCCACAGCCCGAGCTTGACGAGGCCGCGGTCGGCCAGTCGCATGCGGGCGGCCGGCAGCGCCGAAAACTTGCGGATCGCGTCCTCGAGCGTCAGCCGGTGCTCCTCGCGCACGTATTTGCGCAGGATCCGCGGGAAGGTCCCGAAGGCGCGCGGGTGCGGATGCTCCTCGCCGAGCACACCCTCGGTGGAGGTGCCGGAGCTATCGTTGTTGACCGCGGTCCACGGCTGCACGAGCGCGAGTGCGACGTCGGCCTCGTTCATGCCGAACACCGCGCAGCCGGTCTGCGCACCGTCCTCGAGCAGCACGTCGAGCAGCGTCTCTAGCGGGTCCGCGCCGCGCGCGGTGGCGATCTGCTGGATCGTCTTGCCCTGCAGCGGCTTCAAGGCCGGGTTCGAGACGACACCGACCAGGATCGCCTGCGGGCCGTCGATCTCGGACCATTCGTTGTCCCATGCGGTGCTCGGCGTCAGCATGTCGGTGCGGATGCGTGCCCGCGTCGCGGGATCGCGCAGGCGCTCGAGCAACCGGGCGGTGCCGCCGTCGTGCGCCCACGGCGGCACGAATGCCGACATGTCGTTGAACCAGGCCGTATAGGCGTAGGTGTCGGCGGCGACGTCGACGCCGGCGGCGCGCGCGGCGTTGATGCGCGCGACGATGTCTCCCATGCGGCCCCAGTTGCCTCGCCCGGCCACCTTGAGGTGCCAGATCTCCACCGGGATGCCGGCCTCGCGGCCGATGCGAAACGTCTCCTCGAGCGCCGCGTCGATCGCGTCGCCCTCGGAGCGCATGTGCGTGGCGTAGATGCCGCCGTAAGGCGCGGCCTCGCGCGCCAGCGCGACCAATTCCTCGGTGGTCGCGTACGGTGCTGGCGCGTACTCGAGCGAGGTCGACACGCCCATCGCACCCTGCTCCATGGCCTCGCGCACCAGCGCGCGCATGCGGTCGAGCTCGTCGGTCGACGGCGCGCGGTTGTCGCCGCCGATCACGATCCCGCGCACCGTCGTCGCGCCGACGTAGGCGGCGAGGTTGATGCCGATGCCCTGGCGCTCGAGCCGGCCGAAGTAGCCGGCGAAATCGGTCCAGTCGGCCCGCAGGCCGAGGTGGTCGAGGGTCGGCTGCAGTTCGGCGCGGTAGTGTCCCGCGAGCGGTGCGGGTGAGTTGCCCTCGCCGGTGATCTCGGTGGTGATGCCCTGGTAGATCTTCGACGGCAGGCGCGGGTCGACGAGGATCGTGAGCTCGGATTGGCCGAGCATGTCGATGAAGCCCGGCGCGACGATGCGCCCGGCGGCATCGATGCGCCGGCGCGCCGGTGCGCCGCCGAGGCGGCCGATCGCCACGATCCGCCCGCCGCTGATGCCGACGTCGGCGGCGTACCACGGCGAGCCGCTGCCGTCGATCACTCGGCCGTTTGCAATGACGACGTCGAACGGCGCAGCGGTGGCGGACGCGGCGGCGGCCAGCAGGATTGCGGTCAACGGGGCCGCCAGGGGCAGGGATCGGATCATGGGCATGTCTCGCAGCGGCCGGAGGGGCGACGCGGCAAGGCTAGCACCGCGAGCGGCTGCGCGGCGCGGCACGCGACGGCTTGCGGCCGCCCGACGCTCCGTGCGCGCCGCGCGTGTCGCGCGTGTCGCCCTCGGCGCGCGCCGAGGGCGCGCGTGCGTCAGCGGCCTGCGTCGGCGCGATGTTCGGTCACGCGGCCTTCCAGCGTGCGATCGCCGATCGAGACGTAGAGGTGGCGGTCGGTGACCGCGATGTCGAGTCGCATACGCCGCTCGAGGCAGGCGACGAGCGCGGCTATCAGCTCGCGGTCGATCTCGTAGATCTCGATCGTCTCGCGACGGTGCACGCGCTCCGCGTCAAGCCGCGCGAGCAAGGTCGCGGCGCTCTTGTGCGAGTAGACGGCGACGCGTCCGGCCGCCTTGGTGGCCTTGTGCAGCCGCGCGGCCTCCGGCGTGCCGATCTCGATCCAGCTGAGCAGTTGTCCCGTCAGGTCGCGGATCGCGAGCGCCGGGGCGTCCGGATCCGACAGCCCGCTCGAGAAGGCGAGACCTTCGCAGTGCTCGAGGCAGTAGGCGAGCACACGCGTCAGCAGATATTCCTCGGTCTCGGAGGGGTGCCGGGCCACCCGGAACTCCAGCGTCTCGTAGACGCCGCGGTCGGAATCGTTCAGCGTCACTTCGAAGGTATAGATCGTCGCACTGAGCGCCAAGATGGGTCGCCTTTGACGAGAGCCGAGCGACGATACCGCAACCGGCGGCGCGAGCGCGGCGCCGCGCGTTGGAAGATCGTCGGCGCTCGGCGGCCGCTACCGGCACGGCGCGACGCCGGCGGCGAAAGGGCAGGTGAAAGTGGCGCTCCCAGAGGGATTCGAACCCTCGTACCAGCCTTGAGAGGGCTGTGTCCTGGGCCTCTAGACGATGGGAGCGCTGGAGTCCGGCGGGGAGGCACCGACGGACGTTAGCCTGCTATTATACGATGCTTCGACCGAACGACAAGCCAAGCGAGAGCCTGACCTGAGCACTTCCGCGACCAGTACCACCCCGGCAGCGGGGAATTCCGCCCAGGCGACCCCACGGGCCCGCCCCGTGATCATCCCGCGCTCTTCGCACTCGATCTCCCGCGCGCAAGTCTCGCCGCAGGCGCTCAAGGTGCTCTATCGCCTCAAGGATGGCGGCTACCAGGCCTTCCTCGTCGGCGGCAGCGTCCGCGACTTGCTGCTCGGCATCCAGCCGAAGGACTTCGACGTCGCGACCGACGCGCTGCCCGAGGAGATCCGGCGGCTGTTCCGCAATTGCCGCCTGATCGGACGACGCTTCCGACTCGCCCACGTGCATTACGGCGACGAGATCATCGAGGTCGCGACCTTCCGTGCCGCCGCCGCGCCGCCTGAGGTCGACGACGAGGATCATCGCGAGGTTGACGACGCGCGCGCCCACGACCAGAGCGGCCGCATCCTGCGCGACAACGTCTACGGCACGATCGACGAGGACGTCTGGAGGCGCGATTTCACCGCCAACTCGCTCTACTACAACATCGCCGACTTCTCGGTCTGGGACTACACCGACGGCGTCGAGGACGTGCGCAACCGCGTGCTGCGGCTGATCGGCGACCCGGAAGTCCGCTACCGCGAGGACCCGGTGCGCATGCTGCGCGCCGCGCGCTTCGCCGCCAAGCTCGGCTTCACGCTGCACGCCGCGACGCGCGCGCCGATGACCGAACTCGCCACGGCGCTCGCCGGCGTGCCGGCGGCGCGGCTGTTCGACGAATCGATGAAGCTGTTTCTGTCGGGCAACGCGGTGGCCTCGCTCCAGCAGCTGCGCGACTTCGACCTGCTGCCGCAGCTGATGCCCGCGGTCGCGCGCCAGCTCGAGGAGGACCCGGCCGGTGCCGCCTCGCGGCTCCTGCACCTCGGTCTCGCCGGCACCGACGCCCGGGTCGCGGCCGATCGCGCCGTGACGCCGACCTTCCTGTTCGCGGTGCTGCTGTACGGGCCGATCGCGCGCCTCGCCTCCGACAAGGTCGCCGCCGGCCAGCCGGAGTCGCAGGCGATGCTGGAGGCGATCGACACCGTCGTGCTGCAGCAGGTGCGACGCGTCGCGGTGCCGAAGCGCTTCACTCTGCCGCTGCGCGAGTTGCTGCTGCTGCAGGCGCGCTTCGAGCGGCGCGACGGTCGCCGCGCGCTCGCGCTGCTGCACCACCCGCGCTTCCGTGCCGCCTACGACTTCCTGCTGTTGCGGGCCGAGGCCGGCCTGGTGCCCGCCGAGCTCGCCAGCTGGTGGACCGAACTCCAGACGCTGAGCGCCGAGGAGCGGCTCGAGCGGGTCGCCCAGCTCGCGCCGGCGTCGTCGGCGGAGGGCACCGACGGCGAGCCGCGCCGCCGCCGTCGGCGTCGGCGCCGCAGCGGTGGAGCAGGTGACCCCGCCGCCTGACATGCGCGCGTCGCCGCCGTGGACGCCGGCCTGGATCGGCCTCGGCAGCAACCTCGACGAGCCGCCCCGCCAGCTGGACGCCGCGACCGCCGGCCTCGCGCGGCTGCCGCGCAGCCGCCTCGTGGCCGTCTCGCGCCGCTACTGGTCGGACCCGGTCGGGCCGCAGGATCAGCCGCGTTTCCTCAACGCCGCCGCCGCGCTCGTGACGCAGCTCAGCGCCACCGAGCTGCACGCGGCGCTGCGCGCGCTCGAGACCGAACTCGGCAAACGCCCGCCGGCGGTGCGCTTCGGCGCCCGCTGCATCGACCTCGATCTGCTGGCGTTCGGCGCATTGACGCTGAAGACCGACAGCCTCGAGCTGCCGCACCCGCGCCTGCACGAGCGCGCGTTCGTGCTGTATCCTCTTTGCGAACTCGCGCCCGAGCTGTGGATTGCGGGCCGCGGCCGGGTGGCCGCGCTCAAAGCCGCGGTCGCGGGCGACGGTCTGTCCCCGCAGTGACCCAGGACGCGTGAGTACCGCCCCCGCACCGCCTCCGCCGGCCTTCGCCCACCGCTACGTCGTCATCGAAGGACCGATCGGCGTCGGCAAGACCAGTCTTGCGCGGCGGCTGGCGGCGCAGTACGGCGCCGACCTCGTGCTGGAGCAGGCCGAGGAGAACCCGTTCCTCGAGCGCTTCTATCGCAGCCCGCGTACCGGCGCATTCCCGGCGCAGCTCTATTTTCTGTTCCAGCGCGCGCGCCAGATGCAGCAGCTGAGACAGAGCGACCTGTTCTCGCCGCTGCGCGTCGCCGACTTCCTGCTGGAGAAGGACCGGCTGTTCGCGCGCGTCACACTCGACGACGAGGAATACGCGCTCTACGAGCAAGTCTACGAGCGTCTCGCGATCGACGCGCCGGTGCCGGACCTCGTCGTCTACCTGCAGGCGCCCGCCGACGTGCTGCAGGAGCGCATCGCACGCCGCGGCATCCGCTACGAGCAGGCGATGGAGCGCGAGTATCTGGAGCGCCTGGTCGACGCCTACACGCGCTTCTTCCACCTGTACGACGCAGGCCCGCTGCTGATCGTCAACGCCGCCGAAGTCGACTTCATCGACAACGACGCGCACTTCGCGCAGCTCGAGGCCGAGGTCAGCCGGCCGCGTCGCGGCCGGCACTACTTCAACCCGTTCCGAGGCTGAGGTGGAGTCCGTCACCCGCATCCAGTCGGTCCGCGAGCGAGTCGCGGAGTGGCGTACGGCCGCGCAATCGGTCGCGCTGGTGCAGACCATGGGCTGCCTGCACAAGGGCCACCTCGCGCTGATCAGCGAGGCGCGCCAGCGCGCCAAGCGCGTCGTGGTCAGCGTATTCATCAATCCGCTGCAGTTCGGGCCGCAGGAGGACCACGGTCGCTACCCGCGCACCAGCGAGCACGACAAGGAGCTCGCCGGCGAGGCGGGCGTCGACGTGTTGTTCGCGCCAACCACCTTCGAGATCTTCCCGACCGGCTTCGAGCGCTCGACGCGGGTTGATGTCCCGGACCTGTCGCGGATCCTCGAGGGCCAGTCGCGGCCCGCGCATTTCGAGGGCGTGGCGACCATCACCACCAAGTTCCTGCAAATCGTGCAGCCGGACGTCGCGGTGCTCGGTGAGAAGGATTATCAGCATCTGATCATCGCGCGCCGCCTGGTCGCCGACCTGTGCATGCCGGTGGAGGTCGCGGCGGTCGCGGTGGTGCGCGACCACGACGGCCTCGCCTACGGCGCCCGCAACCGATTCCTGACGCCGCGCGAGCGCAACCTCGCGCCGCGGCTCTACGAGAGCCTCAAGCACGCCAAGCGACGCCTCGGCGAGGGCGAGCGCGATTTCGCGTTGCTGCAGGATGCCGGCTACCGCGAACTCGAACGCGCAGGCTTCGCGCCGGAGTACTTCTCGATCCGCCAGGCCGGCGACCTGCTGCCGCCGCGCTTCGAGACGCGCGACGTCGTGGTGCTCGCGGCGGCTCGGCTCGGCTCGACACGGCTGGTCGACTGCATGCCGGCGCCGCTGCCGCCGCGGGCCCGCGCCGCGGGCTGATCAGCCGTGGGCCTTGCCGGCCTGCTGTGCCAGCGCCCAGGCGACGTGCTCGCGCACCAACGCCGAGGGGTGCTCGCGTCTGGACTCGAGCGCCGCGACCACCTTGACGTCAGGCGGCGCGTTGCCGAGTGCGACGGCGATGTTCCGCAGCCAGCGCCGGTGACCGATGCGCCGGATCGCGCTGCCGCCCAGCTGCGTGTCGAACTCGCTCTCGGTCCACGCGAACAGGCTCGTCAGGCGCTCGCCGTCAAGGCCGTGGCGCGGTTCGAAGGCGAATTCCTTGGTGGCCCGCGCGAATTTGTTCCACGGGCAGACCAGCTGGCAGTCGTCGCAGCCGTAGATGCGGTTGCCCATCGGTGCGCGCAGTGGCTCGGGAATGCTGCCCTCGAGCTCGATGGTCAGGTACGAGATGCAGCGGCGCGCGTCGAGGCGGTAGGGAGCGACGATCGCGCCGGTCGGACAGGCGGGCAGACAGGCGCTGCAGGTCCCGCAGTGCTCCGAGGCCGGCAGGTCGATCGCGAGCGGCAGGTCGGTGTAGAGCTCGCCGAGAAAGAAGTAGGAGCCGGCGCGCGGATGGATCAGGTTGGTGTGCTTGCCGATCCAGCCGAGGCCCGCGTCGCGTGCCAGCGGCTTCTCGAGCACGGGTCCGGTGTCGACGAACACGCGGTGGCCGAACTCGCCGATGCGCGCGCCGAGCGCGTCGGCGAGGTGCTGCAGGCGGTTGCGCATCAGCTTGTGGTAATCGCGGCCGAGCGCGTAGCGCGACACGTAGCCGGCACCGCCGTCGGCGAGCACCTCGGCCGCGTCGCGCGCCGTCGCCGGCCAATAGTCGAGGCGCACCGAGATCACCCGCAAGGTGCCCGGCTTGATCGCCGCGGGCCGCGCCCGGCGCGCGCCGAAGCGCTCCATGTAGTGCAGCTCGCCGTGAAAGCCGGCCGCCAGCCACTCCAGCAGGCGGGCCTCGTCGGCGGCGAGCGTGACACCGGCGATCCCGACCTCGTCGAAGCCGAGGCCGAGCGCCAGGCGCTTCACTTGCGCAGCGAATTCCGGGGCGGCGACGTCTGTCATGACTTTCCGCTGAGTATAGGACGCCCGGCTACGCGATAATCCGCCCATGCAGGCACTCCCGGCCCTGATCTACCCGACCGCCGCGATCCGCGCGGCCGACCGCTACGCAATCGAGGTGCTCGGCATCCCGGGCTATACCCTGATGACGCGGGCCGGGGAGGCGGCGCTGACCGCGCTGCGCGGCCAGTGGCCGCTGGCGCGCCGGCTGCTGGTGCTCGCCGGCGCCGGCAACAACGGCGGCGACGGCTACGTCGTCGCCCGCTTCGCGCGGGCCGCCGGCCTCGACGTGACGGTCACGGCGCCGGCCGGCCTGCCGAGCTCCGGCGATGCGGCGCGCGCCGCGGCCGACTGGCGCGCGGCCGGCGGCACGGTGCTGCCGTGGACGACGATGCTGCTCGAGTCCGCGGACCTCGTGATCGATGCGCTGCTCGGGACCGGGCTCGTGCGTGCGGTCGGCGCGCCGCTCGCGCCGGTGATCGACGCCGTCAACGCCAGCGCTCGGCCGGTGGTCGCGCTGGACGTGCCGTCGGGGCTCGACAGCGACCGCGGCGAGGTGCGCGGCGCCGCCGTACGCGCGACGCTCACGGTGACCTTCGTCGGCCTCAAGCCGGGCTTCTTCCTCGGCAGCGGGCCTGAGCTCGTCGGGCGGCTGGTGTGCGATGACCTCGACGTCGCGCCGACGGCCTTCGCCGGCGCCGCGCCCGCGCTGCGGCGCATTCCCGACAGCGATCTGAAGGCGCTGCTGCCGCGACGCGCGCGCACCGCGCACAAGGGCGTGCACGGCCGCGTGCTGGTGGTTGGCGGCGGCGCGGGCATGCCGGGTGCGGCGCGGCTCGCCGGCGAGGCGGCGCTGCGTGCCGGCGCCGGGCTGGTCACGGTCGCGACCTGGCCGGCGCACGCGGCCGCGCTCGTCGCTGGCCGGCCGGAGCTGATCGGCCTGCCGGTCGAGACGGCGGATGACCTCGCGCCGGCGCTCGCGACCGCCGACGTCGTGGCGGTCGGCCCCGGGCTCGGGCGCACGCCGTGGGCGCTGCGCCTGCTTGAGGCGGTGTGGGCGGCCGGCAAGCCGCTGGTGGTCGACGCCGACGCGCTCAACGCACTCGCCGAACAGCCGCGGGCGTCGGCGCACTGGTGCCTCACGCCGCATCCCGGCGAGGCCGCGCGACTGCTCGGCGTCGACATCGCCGCCGTTCAGGCAGACCGGCTCGGTGCCGTCCGCAGCCTCGCCGCGCGCTATGGAGGCGTCGCGGTGCTGAAGGGGGCCGGCACGCTGGTCGCGAGCGGCGCCGCGGTGCCCTGGGTCTGCGAACGCGGTAACCCGGGAATGGCCGCCGCAGGCATGGGCGATGTGCTCACCGGCGTCATCGCCGCAATTGCCGCCCAGCAGCCGGACGTGCTCGGCAGCCTCGGCGCGGCCGCCGCGGTTGGCGTGCTGGTGCACGCCCAGGCCGGCGACCTCGCGGCGCGCGGCGGCGAGCGCGGCATCCTGGCTTGCGATCTCATCGCGCAGCTGCCGGCATGCGTGAACCCGTCCAGCTGACGCGCGCGCTGGCCGACGAGGCGGCGACCCGCCGGGCCGGGGCAGAGCTCGCGGCCGCGCTGCTGGCCGCCGACCTGCAGGCCGTCTTCGTCACCATTGCCGGCGAACTCGGCGCCGGCAAGACCACGCTGGTCCGCGGCCTGCTCGAGGCGCTCGGCGTCAGCGGCCCGGTCCGCAGCCCGACCTACACACTGGTCGAGAGCTACCACGCCGGCAGCCGGCAACTGCATCACCTGGACTGGTACCGGCTGAGCGGGGCCGACGACCTCGATGGGCTCGGCTTCCGGGAGCTGCTCGCGCCGGGTCACTGGGTGCTCGCCGAATGGCCGGAGCGCGCGGCGGGCGTGGCCGCGCAGGCCGATCTCGCGCTGCGGCTCGACTATCACGGCGCCGCGCGGCAGCTGAGCGCTGCGGCGCTGACTTCAAGGGGCGCGGCGGCGCTGCGTCGCTGGATGGAAGGCATTGCATGAGGTTGGCGGCGTAGGTCCCTAATCCAGTTTGAGTTTTTGTTCCTCGACGCGTACAGTCAGCGCATCATGACCGCCGCCCGTCCGCGCGCCTGGATCTGCTGGGGGCTCGTTGCACCTCTGGCGCTCGGCTGTGCGCTCGCCGCCGGCGGCGCCGAGGTCACCGAGCTGCGTCTGTCCGCCGCCGGCGAGGGCGCGCGGCTCGACCTCAGCCTCTCCGGCACCGCGAAGAGCTCGGTGTTCACGCTGGATCACCCGGCCCGCGTGGTCATCGACCTCAAGCCCGCGACCCTTGACCGCCGCCGCGTGCCCCTGCCTGCCGCGACCGGGCCGGTCCGCAGCGTGCGCTCGGGCCCGCGCGGCAGCGGCTTGCGGCTGGTGCTCGAGCTCGATCACGCGCTGGTCGCGCACGCGCTGCCGTCCGCCGACGGCAGCGGCCGCCACCTCGTCGTCGAACTCGGCTCGCCGGACACGCACCTGCCGCCGGCCGGGGCGCGCGCCCCGGCCGCCGCGGAACGCGTGGCACCGCCGTCCCGTGACCTGTTGATCGCCGTCGATGCCGGCCACGGCGGCGTCGATCCGGGCGCGACCGGCCACGACGGCACGCACGAGAAGGACGTGACGCTCGCCATCGCGCGCGTGCTCGCCCAGCGCATCAACGCCGAGCCCGGCATGCGCGCGATGCTGACCCGCGCAAGCGACACGTTCGTGCCCCTCAAGGAGCGCGTGCAGCGAGCGCGCGAGGCACAGGCTGACCTGTTCGTCTCAGTGCACGCCGACGCGATCGCCGATCGCAGCGTCGCCGGCTCCTCGGTCTACGTGCTCTCCGCCCGCGGCGCGACCAGCGAGGCCGCCAAGCGGTTGGCCGACCGCGAGAACGCCGCCGACCTGGTCGGCGGCGTGTCGCTCGACGACAAGGATCCGGTGATCGCCTCGGTGCTGCTCGATCTGTCGCAGTCGGCGGCGATGAGCGCCAGCATGGCGGCCGCGGAGAAGGTGCTCGGCGAGCTCAACGAGGTCGGCGAGGTGCGCAAGGGCCGGGTCCAGCAGGCCGGCTTCGTGGTCCTCAAGGCGCCGGACATCCCGTCGCTGCTGGTCGAGACCGCCTACATCACCAACCCGAGCGAGGAGCGGCACCTGCGCGACGCGCGCTACCAGGCGCGGCTCGCCGACGCGATCCTCGCGGGCGTGCGCGGCTACTTTCGCGACAACCCGCCGCCCGGCACGCGGCTCGCGACGCTGGCCGCGGCGCCGGCATCGTCGGCGGGCGGCGGCGCCGCGCACGCGCTGAGGCGCTGAGCGGCTGCTAGACTGAAGCGAGCGCCGCCTCCCGTCCGGCGCGGCCCGCGCATGCCGATCCGCGTCCTGCCCCCGCACCTCGTCAACCAGATCGCTGCCGGCGAGGTGGTCGAGCGCCCGGCGTCGGTCGCCAAGGAACTCGTCGAGAACGCGCTCGACGCCGGCGCCCGCCACGTCGAAGTGTCCGCCGAGCAGGGCGGGGTGGCGCTGCTCGCGGTGCGCGACGACGGCGCCGGCATCCCGGCCGGCGAACTCGCGCTCGCCCTTGAGTCGCACGCCACCAGCAAGATCGCCAGCCTCGACGACCTCGAACACGTCGCCAGCCTGGGCTTTCGCGGCGAGGCACTGCCGAGCATCGCCTCGGTGGCACGCGTCAGGCTCACCTCGCGCCACGGTCACGCGCCGCACGCCGAGCAGATCGACGTCGACGGCGGCCGGGCCGCCGCGCCGCGTCCGGCGCCGCATCCGCCGGGCACTTCGGTGGAGGTGCGCGACCTGTTCTACAACGTGCCGGCGCGGCGCAAGTTCGTGCGCAGCGCGGCGACCGAGTTCCAGCACGTCGAGCGCATGCTGACGCGGCTCGCCCTCAGCCGGCCGTCGGTCGGCTTCCTGCTGACCCACAACGGCCGGCGCAGCTTCGCGGTGGCGCCGGCCGCCGGCCGTGCCGCCGAGGAGCAGCGCCTGGCCGCGCTGCTCGGCGAGGATTTCGTCAGCAACGCGCTGTACGTGGAGCACGCCGCGCTCGGCCTCAGCCTGCGCGGCTGGCTCGGCCTGCCGACCTACTCGCGCAGCCAGCCGGACCAGCAGCACCTGGTCGTCAATGGCCGTGCGCTGCGCGACCGCTTCCTCGGCACCGCGGTCCGGCTCGGCTACCGCGACGTGCTGTTCCACGGCCGGCATCCGGCCTACGTGCTGTATCTCGATCTCGATCCGGCGCGCGTCGACGTCAACGCGCATCCGCAAAAGCTCGAGATCCGCCTGCGCGACGGCCAGACGGTGCATGACTTCGTCCGCCGCAGCGTCGAGATCGCGCTGGCCACGACCCGACCGGGTGCCGCCGGCGCGGGCCCGATCGCGGCCGCCGCGCTCGCCGGCGCAGCGGTGCCGCGCCAGGCGCCGATGCCGCTCGCGGTCGGCGAAGTGATCGGCGGGCGGCTCGACTGGACTGAGCTCGCGACGCCGCCGGCGGCGCCGATGCCGTCGCCGATGGCCGCCACCCTGGCCGACGCCGCGGCCGCGACCGTGCCGCCACTCGGCTTCGCCCTCGGCCAGCTGCACGGCATCTACATCCTCAGCGAGACCGCGCAGGGTGTCGCGCTGGTCGACATGCACGCCGCCCACGAGCGGGTCATCTACGAGCGGATGAAGCAGGCGCTCGAGGCCGGCGCGCCGCCGCCGCGCCAGCCGCTGCTCGTGCCGGCGATCCTCGAAGTCGGCGAGGCCGAGGCCGATCTTGCCGAAGAGCTTGCCGCCGAGCTGGCGGCGCTCGGCATCGTCGTCGACCGGCTGGGCCCGACGCGGCTCGCGCTTCGCGAACTGCCGCTGGCCCTTGGCGGCCGTGACCCCGGCGGTCTGCTGCAGGGCGCGCTGCACGAGCTCGCCGAGCGCGGCAGCTCGCTCGCGGTGGAGGCGCGGCGCGAGCGGATGCTGGCGACGATGGCCTGCCACGCCGCGGTCCGCGCGCACCGCCGGCTGAGCCTGACGGAGATGAACGCACTGCTGCGCGAAATGGAGCGCACCGACCGCGCCGACCAGTGCAACCACGGCCGGCCGACCTGGGTGCGCCTGACGCTCGAGGAGCTCGACCGCCTGTTCCTGCGCGGGCGCTGATGGACCGCCGCGCGATCCTGCTGATGGGGCCGACCGGCGCCGGCAAGACGGACGCCGCGCTCGCGCTCGCCGAGCGGCTGCCGCTCGAGATCGTCAGCGTCGACTCCGCGATGGTCTACCGCGGCCTCGACATCGGTACCGCCAAGCCCGCCGCGGCATTGCGCGCGCGCGTGCCGCACCACCTGATCGACGTCCGCGATCCGGCCGAGCGCTACTCGGTCGGCGAGTTCCTGCGCGACGTGGGCGAGCTCGTTCAGGCGATCCGTGCCCGCGGCCGCTGGCCGCTGCTGGTCGGGGGTACGATGCTCTACTTCCGGGCGCTGCAGTCCGGACTCGCGACGCTGCCGGGTGCCGACGCGGGGCTGCGCGCAACGCTCGATGCGCGCGCGCGCGCCGTGGGCTGGCCGGCGCTGCACGCCGAGCTCGCCGGCCTCGATCCTGCCGCCGCGGCGCGCATCCGGCCGAGCGACGGCCAGCGCATCCAGCGGGCGCTTGAAGTGCACGCGCTCACCGGTCGTCCGCTCAGCGAGCTGCAGCGCGAGGATCTGCGCGGTGCGCCGGGCGGGGACTACCTGAAGCTGGTCCTCGCGCCGGCGGCGCGCAGCGAGCTCGAGCCAGGGCTCGAGCGGCGCTTCGACGCGATGCTTGCCGCCGGCCTGCTGGCCGAGGTCGGGGCGCTGCGGCGCCGCGGCGACCTCGACGCCGAACTTCCGGCGCTGCGCGCGGTCGGTTACCGGCAGCTGTGGGCCCATCTGGACGGGCGCTGCGACCTCGCGACGGCGCGGGCCGAGGCGCTCCGCGCGACGCGCCAGCTCGCCAAGCGCCAGTACACCTGGCTGCGGGCCGAGCCGGGCGCACAGTGGGTCGCCGGACGCGGCGCGGCGGCGGCGGCCGAGCTAGCGCAACGCATCGACGCGTGGGGAATTCGTTAATCAAGCCCTCAGGATCGCTGTGCTAGTATTTTTGGGCACTGACCCCATGTCCGGGGCAAGAGCACCCCGGATGTGTCGTCGCGGACCAGGGAAGGCGCCGGCCTTGGCTGCATTTTGTTGACGAAAAACAAGGAGATATGACCATGGCCAAAGGCCAGTCCCTGCAGGACCCCTTCCTCAACGCGCTTCGCAAGGAGCGGGTGCCGGTCTCGATCTACCTTGTGAACGGGATCAAGCTGCAAGGGCATATCGACTCCTTCGACCAGTTCGTGGTGCTGCTCAGAAACAGCGTCAGCCAGATGGTCTACAAGCACGCGATCTCGACCGTCGTTCCGGCCCGCAACGTGCGGCTGCCGAGTGCCGAGGGTGCCGAGGCCGGCGAGGAACCGGTCGTCGAATGACGCGACGCGGCCGCTGGCCGGCCCCGGAGTGCCCGATTGTTTGATCGCCCGAAGAGTGGCGAGCGCGCGCTGCTTGTGCGGATCGGCCTCGGCGAGCCGCCGGCCGCGGCGGAACTTGAGGAGTTCAAGGCGCTGGCCGAGTCGGCCGGCGCCGTTCCGGTCGGACTGGTCACCGGCGCCCGGCAACGGCCTGATCCGCGCTTCTTCGTCGGCTCCGGCAAGGCGGAGGAGCTCAAGGTGCGTGCCGACGAGGCCGACGCGGCGCTGATCCTGGTCGACCACCCGCTGTCGCCCAGCCAGGAGCGCAACCTCGAGAAGCTCACCGGTCGGCGCGTGCTCGACCGCAACGGCCTGATTCTCGACATCTTCGCGCAGCGCGCGCGCAGCCACGAAGGCAAGCTGCAGGTCGAACTCGCGCAGCTCAAGCACCTGCAGACGCGCCTGGTACGCGGCTGGACCCACCTCGAGCGGCAGAAAGGCGGCATCGGCCTGCGTGGCCCAGGCGAGACCCAGCTGGAGACCGACCGGCGGCTGATCAACAACCGCATCCGCACGCTCAACCGCCGCCTCGAGCGGCTCGCGCAGCAGCGTGACACCGGCCGCCAGACCCGCAAGGAAGTGCCGGTCCCGGGCGCGGCGATCGTCGGTTACACGAACGCCGGCAAGTCGACGCTGTTCAACGTCCTGACCGGTGCGCAGGCGTACGCGGCCGACCAGCTGTTCGCGACGCTCGATCCGACCGTTCGGCGCCTCAAGCTCGCGCATTGCCCCGAGATCGTGCTCGCCGACACCGTCGGCTTCGTGCGCGCCCTGCCGCACGAGCTGGTCGCGGCGTTCCGCTCGACCCTGCTCGAGGCGCGCGAGGCGGACCTGCACCTGCACGTCATCGACGCCGCCGATCCCGAGCGCGGCGAGCGCATTCGCCAGGTCAACGAGGTGCTGGCCGGCATCGGTGCCGGCGAAGTGCCGCAGCTCGAGGTCTACAACAAGATCGATCGGCTCGGCGAGGCGCCGCGACTCGAACGTGACGCCGACGGCGTCGTGCGCCGCGTGTGGCTGTCGGCCGCGAGCGGCGCCGGGCTGGACCTGCTGCGGGAGGCTTTGGCGGAGCGCTTCGGTGCGCGCCTCGTGCGGCTGACGCTGACGCTGGCGGCGAGACACGGCCGGGCCCGGGCGGAGCTCTACCGCCGCGGCGCGGTGCTTGGCGAGCAGGCGACCGCGGACGGCGGCTGGCAGATCGACATCGAGCTCGGCGAGCGCGACCTGGAGGCGCTGTGCCGGCGGGAGGGTCTGGACCGCCCGGAATCCTCGCCTTGTGTCACCGCGGGCGGGTTCCTACAATCACGGCCCGCCGCGTCCCCCTCCATCTGAGCCCGCGGTCCTCGACGGTCAACGGAAGTCCCCATGTCCTGGAACGATTCGGGCGGCAACAAGAACCCGGGTTCCCGCAACCCCTGGGACCGCAAGCCCGAGAGCGGGCCGCCGGACCTCGACGAGATCGTGCGCAACCTCAAGCGCCGCCTCGGCTCGCTGTTCGGCCAGCGGCAGGGTCCGCCGCGCGACGGCGACGGTGAGCACGGCGGCTTCGGCGGCTTCTCGTACTCGCTGATCGCGCTCGCGCTGCTCGGCATCTGGGTCGCGACCGGCGTGTACTCGGTCGGGCCGGCCGAGAAGGCGGTCGTGACCCGCTTCGGCCGCTTCGATCGCCTCGAGGAGTCCGGCTTGAACATCCGCCTGCCGTGGCCGATCGAGTCCAAGCAGCTCGTCAACACGCAGGAAGTCCTCTCGGCCACCGACCACACGCGGATGCTGACCCAGGACGAGGCGCTGGTGGACATCAACATCGCGGTGCAGTTTCGCCGCGTCGACCCGAAGGCGGTCGCCTTCAACGTCGTCTACCCGGAGCAGACGCTCGGCGACGCCTCCGAGAGCGCGATCCGCGAGATCATCGGCCAGAACACGCTCGAATACGTGCTCGCCAAGGGTCGGCAGGACATCGCGCTCAAGACCAAGATCCTGATCCAGCGCACGCTCGACAGCTACAAGTCCGGCCTCGAGATCATCAGCGTCAACCTGCAGGACGTCAGCGTACCCGAGCAGGTCGCGCCATCGCAGAAGGACGCGATCAAGGCGCGCGAGGACAAGGACCGGCTGCGGGTCGAGGCCGAGACCTACTCCAACGACATCCTGCCGCGCGCCCGCGGCACCGCGCAGCAGCAGATCCTCGACGCCGAGGCCTACCGGCAACGCGTGGTGGCCGACGCCGAGGGCGAGAGCTCGCGCTTCGCGCAGCTGGCCGCGGCCTATGAAAAAGCGCCGGCCGTGACGCGCCAGCGGCTGTACCTCGAGACCATGGAGACCGTGTTCGGCAACTCTAAGAGCGCCAAGGTCCTGGTCGACATCAAGGGCACGGGCAACATGATCTACCTGCCGCTCGACAAGCTGCTCGAGCGGCGCGGCGCTGACGCGCGTGCGCAGCCGACCCTGCCCGAGGTGACCGTGACGCCGGCGCCGTCGCGTGGCGAGGCGGTCGATGCCGCCGCCGATGCGCGCAGTCGCACGCGGGGGAACCGCTGATGAGCTCGCGTCCGCTAATCGCCGCGCTCGCGACCGCCGCCGCGCTGCTGCTGCTGTGGCAGAGCACGTTCCTGGTGCGCGAGACCGAATACGCGCTGAAGATCTACGTCGGTGGCCGGATCATGGGCGCCGACTACGCGGCCGGCCTGCACTTCAAGCAGCCGTTCGTCGAGGACGTCAAGAAGTTCGAGAAGCGGCTGATGACCCGCAACTACCCCGCCGAGCAGTTCCTGACCAGCGAGGGCAAGATCCTCAACGTCGACTTCTACGTGAAGTGGCGGATCGCCGACGTCGCGCAGTACTACCGCTCGACCGGCGGCAGCGAGGACGTCGCGACCGCGCGGCTCGCCGAGAGCGTCAAGGACGGCCTGAAGGGCACCATCGCCAAGCGCACGATCCAGCAGGTGGTGGCAGCCGAGCGGGCCGAGCTGATCGGCGACGTGCTCGCCTTCGCCGGCAACAGCGTCAAGCAGCTCGGCATCACGCTGGTGGACGTGCGCGTCAAGAGCATCCTGCTGCCCGAGGAAGTCAGCGACTCGGTGTTCAACCGCATGCGCCAGGACTTCGCGCGCCAGGCCGCGCAGCTGCGCTCCGAGGGTGACGAGCAGGCGATCAAGATCCGCGCCGAGTCGGAGCGCCAGCGCACCGGCACGCTGTCGGCGGCGGCGCGTGACGCCGAAAAGATCCGCGGCGAGGGCGACGCCAAGGCGACGGCGATCTTCGCGGCGGCGACCTCGAAGAACGGCGAGTTCTTCTCCTTCTACCGCAGCCTGCAGGCCTACCGTAAGACCGTCGGCCGCGACGGCGACGTGCTAGTGCTGTCGCCGGAAAGCCAGTTCTTCAAGTACCTGCGCGACCCGGCCGGGAAGTGAGCGCCGGCGGGCGAGAGCCGCTCGCCGATCACATGAGCATCGACTGGCACGACCTCGGCACCGCGTTCGCGCTGTACCTCGTCCTCGAGGGACTGCTGCCGTTCCTGAGTCCGGCGACCGCGCAGCGCGCATTCCGGGCGATGGCCGAGGCAGGCGGCCGGCCGCTGCGGGCCATGGGCCTGGCGAGCATGGCGATCGGCTGCGCGCTGCTCTACTGGATTCGCGGCTGACCGCCGCGGCACTCGGACTGCGGAAGGCACATGGGCAAGAACGTCGTCGTAATCGGCACCCAGTGGGGTGACGAGGGCAAGGGCAAGATCGTCGACCTGCTGACCGAGCGGGCCGCCGCCGTCGCGCGCTTCCAGGGCGGCCACAACGCCGGCCACACGCTGGTCATCGAGGGCCAGAAGACCGTGCTGTCGCTGATCCCCTCGGGGATCCTGCGCGAGGACTCGCTGTGCCTGATCGGCAACGGCGTGGTCGTCTCGCTGCCGGCGCTGCTCAAGGAGGCCGACATGCTGGTCGAGCGCGGCGTGCCGGTGTTCGCGCGCCTAAAGGTGAGTCCCGCCTGCCCGCTGATCCTGCCCTCGCACGTATCGCTCGACCGCGCCCGTGAGCGTGCGCGCGGCGTCAACGCGATCGGCACCACCGGTCGCGGCATCGGACCGGCGTACGAGGACAAGGTGTCGCGACGGGCGCTGCGGATCGCGGACCTGTTCCAGCGCGAGCGGCTCGCCTCGAAGCTAGGCGAGGTCCTCGACCTGCACAACTTCATGTTGCGCCACTACTACGGCGCCGAAACCGTCGACTTCCAGCAGGTGCTGGACGAGACGCTGGCGCAGGGCGAGCGCGTCAAGCCGCTGGTCGATGACGTCAGCCTGCTGCTGCGCAATCTGCACCGCGCCGGCAAGAACATCCTGTTCGAGGGCGCGCAGGGCGCGCTGCTCGACGTTGACCTCGGCACCTATCCGTACGTGACCTCGTCGAATACCACCGCCGGCAACGCCGCCACCGGCACCGGCATCGGGCCGCGCGCGTTCAGCTACGTGCTCGGCATCGTCAAGGCGTACACGACGCGCGTCGGCTCCGGGCCCTTCCCGACCGAGCTGTTCGACGAGTACGGCGAGCACCTGTCGCGGGTCGGCCACGAGTTCGGCGCGGTGACCGGCCGTCGCCGGCGCACCGGCTGGTTCGACGCGGTGGCGCTGCGGCGCTCGATCCTGCACAACAGCGTGACGGGGCTGTGCGTGACCAAGCTCGACGTGCTGGACGGCCTGGACGTGATCCGCCTCTGCACCGGCTACCGAATGCGCGGTGCGGTCAGCGACGAGCCGCCGCTGCTGTCGGACCACTACGCCGACTGCGAACCGGTCTACGAGGACATGCCGGGCTGGAAGGAGTCGACGGTCGGCGTGACCAGCTACGCGGATCTGCCGGGGGCGGCGCAGCGCTACCTCGAGCGGATCGAGGTGCTGGCCGGCGTGCCGCTCGACATCGTGAGCACCGGCGCCGACCGTGAACACACGATCGTGCGCCGGCATCCGTTCGACTGAGCCGGGCTAGTTGCCGCCGCAGGCGTTGTTCGGGCAGGCCCCGGCGCGACGCTTCATGTCCTGCATCTGTTCCATCTGGCGGATAACGTCGTCGACGGTGTCGGCGGCGTAGCAGTGCTCCGTGACGAAGCGGGTCCCGATATCCGCGTCGTCCTTGCAGAACATCGTGGTGCCCTTGCGTTGGCGCGGCCTAAGGCCCATGCGCGTGGCCTTCTTGAAGGTCTCCGGGGATACGCCGCCCGGCGTCGCGGTCGGCGTCGGCGCGGCCGCGGCCGCCGGAGCGGCAGCAGGGGCGGGCGGGGCCTGAGCCGCCGGGGCCGCCACGGGGGCGGCCTGTGCGGCCGGCGCAGTCGGCTCGGCGGCCGAGGCTCCCAAGGCGGCCAAGCTAAGGATCAGGAGCAGCGCCTCGATTCGCATCGGAAATCCCTCGCTGGTCAAAAATGCGCTGCGCAGGGCCGCCCTATGCAGCAGAATGGCCCCGCGTCCGCGGTGCCCTGTCGTGCGGGCGCCGGGCGCGGAGCGGCAGTGGTGCCCAGGAGAGGACTCGAACCTCCACGGTGTTACCCGCTAGTACCTGAAACTAGTGCGTCTACCAATTCCGCCACCTGGGCAAGGTGCGGGCCGGGGTGATACCCGGCCACGGGGACGCGGAAATTTACGCAGTGGTCTACCCCCTGTCAATCAACTACTTGTGCCCCCACATCGGGTGGGCCGGCACCCCTTAAGGAAATCGGCGGACCCTCCCGGGCTCCCGCCCACACTACCGATGACACAACCCCCCCACTGGCGGCGCGCCGATACCCATCAGGCCACCGAGGCCGAGAAGTACGCGCGCCCCATCCCGAGCCGCGAATACCTGCTCGAAACGCTCCGGCAGTCCGGCGCGCCGCAGACCGCGGACAGCCTCGCCGAGACGCTCAAGCTCAAGGAAAAGGGCCTGCGCGCCGCGCTCGACAAGCGCCTCGCGGCGATGGCCCGCGACGGCCAGCTGCTGCGCAACCGTCGCAACGAGTTCCTGTTGCTCGACCGGGTCGCGGTCCGCACCGGCCAGGTGACCGGCCACAAGGACGGCTTCGGCTTCTTCATCCCCGACGACGGCTCGGATGACGCCTTCCTGCCGCCGTCGCAGATGCGCGCCGTCATGCACGGCGACCGCGTCGCGGTGAAGGTCGTCGGCGTCGACGCCCGCAACCGCAAGGAAGGCGCGGTGGTCGAGGTGCTCGAGCGCCGCACCCGCCAGGTCGCCGGGCGCTTCCACCTCGAGCACGGCGTCGGATTCGTCGCTCCGGACAACCGCCGCATCAGCCAGCGCGTCGTGATCCCGGCCAAGGACCGCAACGGCGCGGCGCACGGCAGCCTGGTGGTCGCCGAGATCGTCGAGCCGCCGAGCCGCGATGCGCTCGCGGTCGGGCGGATCTCGCGCGTGCTGCCGGAGGAGGGCGTCGCGCAGACCGCGATCGAGCTCGCGGTCGCCTCGCACCAGCTGCCGCACGAATTCCCGGCGGCGGTAGTGCGCGAGGCGCGCCGCTACGGCAAGACCGTCGAGGCCAAGGGCCTCGGCGCGCGCATCGACCTGCGCGACGTGCCGCTGGTCACGATCGACGGCGAGGACGCCCGCGACTTCGACGACGCGGTGTTCGCCGAGCCCACCAAGGGCGGCTGGCGGCTGCTGGTCGCGATTGCCGACGTCAGCCACTACGTGCGGCCCGGCACCGCGCTCGATACCGAGGCGCGCGAGCGCGCGACCAGCGTCTACTTCCCGAGCCGCGTGATTCCGATGCTGCCGGAGCAGCTCTCGAATCACCTCTGCTCGTTGATGCCCGACGTCGATCGCGCCTGCCTGGTCGCCGAGCTCGCCGTCGGCCGCGATGGCAAGGTGACCCGGGCGCGCTTCTACGCCGCGCTGATGCGCTCCGCCGCGCGTCTCACCTACAGCCGCGCCGCCGAAGCGCTGATCGAGCGCAAGGCGGAGGTGCGGGCGACGCTGTCGCAGCCGGTGCTGGACTCGCTGGAGTCGCTGCACGACCTGTACCGCGCGCTGCGGCGCCATCGCGAGGTGCGCGGCGCGCTGGACTTCGAGTCCGCCGAGGTCAAGGTGGTCGTCGGCGAAGACGGCCGCGTCGCCGACCTCAGGACCTACCCGCGCAACGACGCCCACCGGCTGATCGAGGAGTGCATGATCGCGGCCAACGTCGAGGCGGCGCGCTTCCTGAAGAAGCACAAGATGCCGGCGCTGTACCGCGTGCACGCGCAGCCCGACGAGGACCGCATCCTCGAGCTCAAGCGCTTCCTCGCGACGCGCGGCCTGCTGCTCGAGACCGAGGGCGAGATCGATCCGCTGAAGCTCGCCAAGCTGCTGCGGCAGGTGCAGGGCCGGCCGGACGCGGCGATGCTCGAGGGGATGATCATCCGCTCGCTGGCGCAGGCCGTGTACCAGCCGGAGAACATCGGCCATTTCGGCCTCGCGCTCGAGGCCTACGCCCACTTCACCTCGCCGATCCGGCGCTATCCGGACCTGCTGGTGCACCGCGCGATCCGTCACGTGCTGGCGGAAGGCGCGCCGGAGAACTTCGAGCATCCGGCCCGCGAGATGGAGCAGCTAGGCCAGGAGTGCTCGATGCGCGAGCGCCGCGCCGACGAGGCCTCGCGCGACGTGGTGGCGTTCCTGAAGTGCGAGTTCATGCGCGACCGCCTCGGCGAGACCTTCGCCGGCGTCGTCACCGGCGTCACCGACTTCGGCCTGTTCGTGCAGCTGGTCGGCCTGCAGGTGGACGGCCTCGTGCACGTCGCCAATCTCGGCCGCGACTACTACCGTTACGAGGAAGATCGCAAGGCGCTGGTCGGCGAGCGCAGCGGCGAGCGCTACACGCTCGGCGACAAGCTGAGCGTCAAGGTCGCGCGCGTTGATCCCTCCGAGCGCAAGATCGACTTCGAGCTCGTCGGCAAGACCGAGGCCGCGTTTCACCCGCGACGCCGCGAGGCGGCGCCGGCGGCGCGGCCGGAGGCCGAGCCGCGCGCCAGGGCGGCCAAGAAGGGCGCCGCGCGCGTCTCGACGACCAGCGC
>JANYAE010000124.1 GCA_025355105.1 Pseudomonadota bacterium
CGAGCTCGAGCTCGACGATCGCCGAGCCGAGAATGTGGCCTGCATCGCGCAGCACGACCCGCGCGCCGCGCGCCAGCGCGAGCGACTCGCCGTAGCGCAGCGGCACCAGGCGCTCGAGCAGCGCGTCGACGTCGGCGAGGCCGTACACCGGCTCCCACAAGTCACGCTCGCGCCGGCCGTGGCGCTCGTGACGGGCCGCCTCGGCGGCCATCAGGTGCGCGCTGTCCTTGAGCATCACCGCGAGCAGGTCGATCGTCGCCGGTGTCGCGTGCACCGGGCCGCGAAAGCCGTCGCGCACCAGCCGTGGCAGCAGGCCGCTGTGATCGATGTGCGCGTGCGTGAGCACGACCGCATCCAGGTCGCGCGGCGCGAAGCCCCACGGCCCGCGGTTGCGTGCCGCGGCGTCGCGACCGCCCTGGAACATCCCGCAGTCGACCAGCAGGCGCGTCGCGCCGGCCTCGACCAGGTAGCGCGAGCCCGTGACTTCGCCCGCGGCGCCGAGGAACGTGAGCGGCATTGGCATCGGGACACCTCGCGCAGACTAAAAGCGCCCGGCCGCCGCCGCCCGGCAAGGCATTAACGGCGCTTCATGCGCGGTCGTCACGCTGCTGGCCCGCGCCTGCCGCGGACGGTAGACTTCGCGTTTGCACTTGTTGGCTGCGTCCTCATGAATCGCGACCTCGATGCCCGGCACGAAGCCCGTGCCTGGACGCTGCTGCTCATCGCCGGCGGCATCGTCTGGTTCGCGGTGCTCGGCCTGCGGCCGCTGTTCAATCCCGACGAAGGTCGCTACGCGCAGATCCCGGCCGAGATGCTCGCCACGGGCGATTTCATCGTGCCGCATCTCGACGGGCTCGTCTATCTGGAGAAGCCGCCGCTGCAGTACTGGGCGACCGCGCTCGCGCTCGCTGCCTTCGGCCACCACGAATGGGCGGCCCGGCTCGTGACTGCGGCGAGCGCCGTCACCGCGCTCGGCTTCATCTTCCTGCTCGGCCGCCGCGCCTGGGGACTCGAGCGAGGTCTCAGCGCCGCGGCGATGGGCGCGAGCATGCTGCTCTACGTGCTGATGGGCCAGCTGCTGACGCTCGACATGGCCTTGTCGTGCTTCCTGACGATCGCGAGCGTCGCCTTCTGTCTCGCGCAGCTGGAACGCGAGCGCGCGCCGCGGCTGACGCGCAACTGGATGCTGGCCTGCTGGGCGGCGATGGCGGCGGCGACGCTGACCAAGGGCCTGATCGGCGTCGTGCTGCCGGGCGCGGTGCTGGTGCTCTACACGCTGCTGCAGCGCGACGCCGCGGCGTGGCGCCATCTGCATCTCGGCAAGGGCCTCGCGCTGCTGCTGGCGCTCGTGTTGCCGTGGTTCCTGCTGGTGGAGCGGGCGCAGCCGGGCGCGCTCGACTTCCTGATCGTGCACGAGCACTTCCAGCGCTATCTGACCAAGGTGCACGACCGCTACCAGCCGTGGTGGTATTTCCTGATGATTCTCGCCGCCGGCTCGCTGCCGTGGCTGCCGCAGGTCGCGCGCGCGCTGCTGACCGGCTGGCGCCGCAGCCGGCCGTGGGGCCAGTTCGACGCCGCGCGCGTCCTGTGGGTCAGCGCCGCGTTCACGCTGCTGTTCTTCTCGCTGTCGGACTCCAAGCTGGCGCCGTACGTCGTCCCGGCGCTGCCGCCGCTGGCGCTGCTCGGCGCGGCGCGCGGACCGTCCGCGGCGCGCGACCTGACGCTCGCCGCGGCGCTGCAGGCAGGCCTCGGTGCGGCGCTGCTGCTCGGCCTCGTGAGCTACGCGCGGCGACCGCTCAGCGGCGACCCGGCCTGGACCTTCGCGACGCTGACGCCGTGGATCGCGGCGCTGTCGCTGCTGCTGATCGCGGGCGGCTTGGCGGCGCTCGGGCTGCGGCGCGCGCGTCCGGGCAGCGCGCGCCGCGTGGTCGCGGCGACCGGCTTTGTGTTTGCGCTGACGCTGATCGCGGGCGGCGGCACCGCGGTGGCGAGGCGCTGGTCGGCGCAGCCGCTGCTGGCGGCCGCCGGGCCGCTCGCCGCCGGCGCGCCGCTCTACACGGTCGACACCTTCGACTGGACGCTGCCGTTCTACACCGGTCGACTGGTGGTGCCGGTTGCCTACCGCGGTGAGCTCGACTTCGGCCTCGCCGCAGAACCGGCGCGCGGCATCGCGACGCTCGATGAGTTCAAGGCGCGCTGGCAGGCGGCCGAGTCGGCGTACGCACTCGTGCCGCACCCGACCGCCGCTGCGCTCGCCCGCGACGGCGTGCCGATGCGGGTGCTGGCGCAGGATTTCGACAACGTGTTCGTCAGCCGCCGGTGACCGCCATGCAGGACTTCCTTCCGTTCACGCGGCCGACGATCGACGACGAGACGATCGCCGAGGTGATCGCCGTGCTGCGCTCCGGTTGGATCACCTCCGGCCCGAAGGTGCTCGAGCTCGAGCGCGCACTCGCCGCCTATCTCGGCGGCGGCCGCCAGGTGCGGGTCATGACCAGCGCGACCGGCGGCATGGAGATGGCGCTGCGCGCGGCCGGCGTCGGCGCCGGCGACGAGGTGATCGTGCCGGCCATGACCTTCGCGGCCTCGGCCAACGTCGTCGTGCGCGTCGGCGCGCGGCCGGTGTTCATCGACGTCGAGCTGCGCTCGCGCAACGCGACCGCGGCGGCCTTCGCCGCGGCGCTGACGCCGCGCAGCCGCGCGCTGATGCCGGTGCACTTCTCGGGACTGGCGGTCGACATGGACCCGGTCAACGAGCTCGCCACGCGCCACGGCCTCAGGGTCATCGAGGATGCCGCCCACGCCGTCGGGACACGCGACCGGGGCCGCCTGATCGGCAGCTTCGGCGACATCATCTCCTTCAGCTTCCACGCCAACAAGAACATGACCACGGTCGAGGGCGGGGCGCTCGCCTTCGCCGACCCGGCGCTGGCGCTGCCGCTCGACCGCGAGCGCTTCCATGGCATCACCAAGGACGCGGCCGGCAACGTCGACGTGTTCGAGGCGGGCGGCAAGTACAATCTCACCGACGTCGCCGCGGCGGTCGGCATCGGCCAGCTGCGACGCCTGCCGGGCTTCAATGCCCGCCGCCGCGAGCTGGCGCAGCACTACTTCGAGCGCCTCGGCCCGCGGCTCGACCCCGACATGCTGCCGGCGCCCGGCGACGATGGCCACAGCTGGCACATGTTCGTGGTGCTGGTGCCCTTCGGCCGGCTCGGCACGACCCGCGACGCCTTCATCGCCGCGATGAAGAGCCGCGGCATCGGCGTCGGGGTCCACTACCCCTCGGTACCGGCGCTCACCTACTATCGACAGCTCGGCTGGAACCCGGCGGCGTTCCCGAACGCCGCCCGGATCGGCGCCGAGACGGTGACGCTGCCGCTGTTCCCGGCCATGACGATCGGCGACGTCGACCGCGTCTGCGATGCCCTGCTCGAGTTCGTGAAGCGCTGAAGGCAAGCCTGTGAACGATACCGCCCCGGTCCTGTCGGTCGTCATCCCCGTCTACAACGAGGAAGAGGTCCTGCCGACGCTGTTCGAGCGCTTGTACCCGGCGCTCGATGCCCTCGGCCGGCCGTACGAGGTGCTGTTCGTCAACGACGGCAGCCGCGACGGCTCGGTGGCGCTGCTCAAGGATCAGTTCCGGCGCCGCCCGGCCGAGACGCGCGTGATCCTGCTGCAGGTCAATTTCGGCCAGCACGCCGCGATCCTCGCTGCCTTTGCCCGCGCCCGCGGCGCCTACCTGATCACGCTGGACGCCGATCTGCAGAACCCGCCGGAGGAAGTCGGCAAGCTGCTGCGGGAACTCGAGGCCGGCCACGACTACGTCGGCACCTGGCGCGCCAACCGCCAGGACCTGTGGTGGCGACGCATCGCCTCGCAGTTCGTCAACCTGATCCGCGAGCGCATGACGCCGATCAAGATGACCGACCACGGCTGCATGCTGCGCGGCTACGCGCGCAGCGTCATCGACGCGATCAACGCGACGCGCGAGAACGTGACCTTCATCCCGGCGCTGGCCTCGCTGTACGCGGCGAATCCGACCGAGATCGAGGTCAAGCACGACGAGCGCGCCGCCGGCGCCTCGAAGTACTCGCTGTACCGGCTGATCCGCCTGACCTTCGACCTGATGACCGGCTTCTCGACGGTACCGCTGCAGGCGTTCTCGCTCGCCGGCCTGGTGCTGTCGATGCTGTCAGGCGCGCTGGTCGTCTACCTGCTCGGCCGGCGCCTGGTCCTCGGCCCGGAAGTGGACGGCGTGTTCACGCTGTTCGCGATCGTGTTCTTCTTCCTCGGCATCGCCCTGTTCGGCATCGGCCTGCTCGGCGAGTACATCGGCCGCATCTACGTCCAGGTCCGCCAGCGGCCGCGCTACATCATCGGCGCGGTGCTCGAACAGACCCCGCACGTGCCCGCCGCGGGCACCAACGGCATCGAGCGGCGCGCGCCGTGAACGCCGCCGCCAGCTGCGTCGTGTTCGCGTACTCGGAGGTCGGCGCGCGCTGCCTCGGTGCGTTGTTCGAGGCCGGCGTCGACGTGCGCCTGGTGGTCACGCACGAGGACGATCCGAACGAGCAGCGCTGGTTCGCGAGCGTCGCCGAGGTCGCCCGCGGCGCCGGCTGCCCGGTGGTGACGCCCGCCGATCCTGCCGAGCCGGCGCTGCTCAGCCGGCTGGCAGCGCTGGCGCCGGATTTCGTATTTTCGTTCTACTACCGGTGCATGCTGCCGCCCGCGGTCTTGACGCTCGCACGCCGCGGCGCGCTCAACATGCACGGCTCGCTGCTGCCGCGCTACCGCGGCCGGGCGCCGGTGAACTGGGCGGTGCTGAACGGCGAGACCGAGACCGGCGCGAGCCTGCACTACATGGTCGCCAAGCCCGACGCCGGCGCGCTGGTCGACCAGCAAGCCGTGCCGATCGGCCCCGACGACACCGCCTTCGAGGTTGCCGGCCGGGTCGCGGATGCAGCGGTCACGGTGCTGCGCCGCAGCCTGCCCCAGCTGATCGCCGGCACCGCCACGGCGACCCCGCTCGACCTCGCGCGCGGCTCGTATTTCGGCGGCCGCAAGCCCGCCGACGGCGAGTTCCAGCTCGACTGGCCGGCGGCGCGGATCCACAACCTAGTGCGCGCCGTCGCCCCGCCCTTCCCCGGCGCCTACCTGCGGCTCGGTGAGCTCGTGCTGCGGGTACACCGCACGCGACGGCTCGAGGAGGCGGCGCGCCCCGCCACGCGCGCCCCCTGCCTCGCGCTCGACGATGGTCGCTTGTTCGCCGAGTGCGGCGACGGCGCGCGGCTCGAGATCGTCGAAGCCTATCTGGACGAGGCGCGGCTCGATCCCGCGCGTTTCATCAAGACGTTCGGGCACGGACCTGTGCCCGCCCGCCCGCAATCGCGGGCCCAAGCGAGAGCGTAAAGCCCATGAAGAAGATCCTGATCCTCGGCGTCAACGGATTCATCGGTCACCACCTGACCCGCACCATACTCGCCAACACCGACTGGCAGATCTGGGGCATGGACATGCAGGACGACCGGGTCCGCCCCTTCCAGAGCGACCCGCGCTTTCACTTCTTCGAGGGTGACATCACGATCAACCACGAATGGGTCGAGTACCACATTCGCAAGTGCGACGTGATCCTGCCGCTCGTCGCGATCGCGACTCCCGCGACCTACGTCAAGGAGCCGTTGCGGGTCTTCGAGCTCGACTTCGAGGCCAACCTGCCGCTGATCCGCCAGTGCGTGAAGTACAAGAAGCGCGTGATCTTCCCGTCGACCTCCGAGGTCTACGGCATGTGCGGCGACAACGAGTTCCACCCGCAGAAGTCGAACCTGGTGCTCGGCCCGATCGACAAGCAGCGCTGGATCTATTCCTGCAGCAAGCAGCTTCTCGACCGGATCATCTGGGCCTACGGCGTGCGCGACGGGCTCGACTTCTCGCTGATCCGGCCGTTCAACTGGGTCGGCTCAGGCCTCGACTCGTTGGCCACCGCCAAGGAGGGCTCGAGCCGCGTCGCGACGCAGTTCCTCGCCCACATCGCTGCCGGCCAGGACATCAGCCTGGTCGACGGCGGCCGCCAGCGGCGTTGCTTCACGCACATCAATGACGGCATCGACGCCGTGATGCGCATCATCAAGAACGACGGCGGCATCGCCAGCGGCAAGATCTACAACATCGGCAACCCGAAGAACGACCTCTCGATCCGCGAGCTGGCCGAGCGGATGATCGAGATCGGCAAGAAGCACCCGGCGTACGCGCGCCAGGCGCAGAACGTCAAGATCCGCGAGGTCGGCTCGGCCGAGTTCTACGGCAAGGGCTACGAGGACGTGCAGAGCCGCGTGCCGTGGATCGACAACACCAAGGCGGACCTCGGCTGGGCGCCGAAGGGCGGCATGGACGAGATCCTGCAGTCGGTATTCGATGCCTACGCCGCGGAAGTCACCGCGGCCGCGGCGCTGATCGACACGAGCCCGCGCGCCGGCGCCTGACGGCGGCGTCGCGGCCTCGATGCAGATCGCGCTCAAGGTCGACGTCGACACCTACCGCGGCACGCTCGAGGGCGTGCCGGCGCTGGTCGCCGACCTCGGCCGGCGCGGCGTGACGGCGAGCTTCTACTTCAGCCTCGGCCCGGACCACACCGGCTGGGCGCTGCGGCGCGTGTTCCGGCCGGGTTTTCTGCAGAAGGTGCAGCGCACTTCGGTCGTCAGCCACTACGGCCTGAAGACGCTGCTGTACGGCGTGCTGCTACCCGGCCCGCACATCGCGCGTCGCGCGCCTGAGGTGCTGCGCGCGACACGCGCCGCCGGCCACGAGACCGGCATCCACTGCTACGACCATGTCTACTGGCAGGACAACGTCGCGCGCCGCGACCGTGCCTGGACCGAGCGCCAGGTGCGGCTCGCGGCGCAGGCCTACCGCGAGGTGTTCGGCGACAGCGCCCGCGGCCACTGCGCCGCCGGCTGGCAGCTGAACGCCGAGCTGTTCGCGCTCGAGGACGCGCTCGGCCTCGACTACGCGAGCGATACGCGTGGCAGCCATCCCTTCCGGCCGTCGATGGGTGGCATCGACGCCGCCTGCCCGCAGCTGCCCACCACCCTGCCGACGCTCGACGAGCTGGTCGGCGTCGACGGCATGACGGTCGACGGCGCCATCGACCGGCTGCTCGACCTGACGGCGGCGCCGCCCGCCGCCGGCGCGCACGTCTTCACGCTGCACGCCGAGCTCGAGGGGCAGCGCTTGCGGGCGCCGTTCATGCGCCTCGTCGACACCTGGCGCAGCCGGGGCGCGGAGCTCGTCACGCTGGCCCGCCTGCGGGCGGGCCTCGATCCGGCGCGGCTGCCGCGCCACGCGGTCGAGTTCGGCGAGCTGCCGGGTCGCAGCGGGACGCTCGCGCTGCAGGGCGCCGCGCTCTAGTCGCTCACTGCCCGAGCCGCTTGAGCTCGGCCCGCTCGAGCAGCATGCCGAGCAGGGCCGCCACCGTGCGATGCGCCTCGAGCGGATGGCGCAGCGGCCGGTCGGTGCGCAGCCGGTAGCGGTTGCGACGACCTTCCCGGCGGCGCTCGACGACGCCGGCCTGGTCGAGGTCGGCGAGGATGTTCTGCACCGCGCGCTCGGTGATGCCGACCAGCGCCGCGACGTCGCGCAGCCGCGCCTGCGGATCCTGCGCCAGGCACACGAGCACGTGGCCGTGGTTGCTCAGAAAGGTCCACTGGCGGGCGGCAGGCGGCGGCGCGGCGCGCCGGCCGGCCGGCGCCGCGGGCGCTGGACGCGTCATGCGGGACTCCGGGTGACGATCGGCGAAAGTCGTTGCACGTCGGGATCTTCGGTAGTCGCCGGGCGCGCGTCAATCGCCGGCCGGCCGGCGCGCACCGCGCCCCTTGAAATGCCTGCCGGCCGCCCCATGAATCGCGACGAGCGCTGCTACCATCCGCGACGACCTGCCGCTCAGGCCGTCCGATCGCCGACCAGAGGACACCGACCCATGCGCGTGCTACTGCTGATCGCCACCAATTTCGCGGTTCTGCTGCTCGCGACCGTGACGCTGAACCTGCTCGGTGTCGGGCCGTGGCTCAACCAGCAGGGCATCCAGTTCGGGCCGCTGCTGACCATCGGCGCGGTCATCGGCTTCGGCGGCGCGTTCTTCTCGCTCGCGATCTCGAAGTGGTCCGCCAAGCACGCGATGGGCGTCGCGGTGATCGAGGCGCCGCGCAACGAGACCGAGGCCTGGCTGGTCGCGACCGTGCAGCGCCTGGCCGCGGCGGCCGGCATCGGTGCGCCGGAGGTCGGCCTGTTCGACTCGCCGGAGCCGAACGCCTTCGCGACCGGCGCCAGCCGCAACCACGCGCTGGTCGCGGTGAGCACCGGGCTGCTGGCGCGCATGAGCCGCACCCAGGCGGAGGCCGTGCTCGGCCACGAGATCACGCACGTCGCCAACGGCGACATGGTCACGCTGACGCTGATCCAGGGCGTCGTGAATACCTTCGTGTTCGTGCTGTCGCGGGTCATCGGCGAGCTCGCCGACCGGCTGCTGTTCCGCCGCGACGGCGAGAGCCGCGGTCCCGGCATCGGTGCGTTCGTCATGACCCTGGTCGCGCAGGTCATCCTGAGCTTCCTCGCCACCCTGATCGTCATGTGGTTCTCGCGACGCCGCGAGTTCCGCGCCGACGCCGGCGGCGCGCGACTCGCCGGCCGCGGCGCGATGATCGGCGCCCTCGAGGCGCTGAAGCGCGTGCAGTCAGAAGGTCTCCCGGCGCGGATGCAGGCCTTCGGCATCAAGGGTCCGGACCAGATCAGCGGATTCAAGCGGCTGTTCCTCAGCCATCCGCCGCTCGACGAGCGCATCACCGCGCTGCAGCAGGCGGCCTGAGGCGCGCGCCCGGATCCCGCTCATGACGACCGCGGTCGTCTGGTTCCGCCGCGACCTGCGCCTGATCGACCACCCGGCGCTCGCGGCGGCGCTCGCCTGCGCCGACCAGGTGGTCGCGCTCTACATCCACGCGCCCGACGAGGAGGCGCCGTGGGCGCCCGGCGCCGCGAGCCGCTGGTGGCTGCATCACAGCCTCGCGGCGCTGGCCGCCGCGCTCGCCGCGCGCGGCGGCCGCCTCACGATCGCCGCCGGCGCGAGCCTGCCGGCGCTGCTCGAGGTCGCGCGCGCGGCCGGTGCCGGCAGCGTGCACTGGAACCGCAGCTACGAGCCCGCGCTGGTGGCGCGCGACACCGCGATCAAGGCGGCGCTGCGCGCGGCCGGCATCGCGGCCGCGAGTCATCCGGGCAACCTGCTGCTCGAGCCGTGGACCATCAAGAATGGCCAGGGCGAGGCGTTTCGCGTCTTCACGCCGTTCTGGCGCGCCTGCCAGGTCGCGCTC
>JANYAE010000032.1 GCA_025355105.1 Pseudomonadota bacterium
CACGGCGGCGATCGCGGCGGCGACGTTGGCCGGCGTCAGGCCGCCGGCGAGCACGAGCTCGCTGCGGCGCGCGAGCGCCGCCGCCGCCCGCCAGTCGGCGGTCGCGCCGCGGCCGCTGTCGGCGCTCTCGTACAGGCAGCGTCCCGGCAGCTGCGCGGGCGGCAGCGTGCCGGTGCGCAGTACCGGCAGGCGGCCGAGCGCCAGCGGCAGCCGCAGAGCGTCGAAGTCGGCGGCGTCGGTCTGCAGCACATCCGGCGCGAAGTCCGCGACGACGGCGTCAAGCTCGGCTTGCGTCGGGTGACGCGTGACCGCGATGCGCAGCACACCTCGCGGCACGGCGCGCGCAAGCGCCGCTGCCGCGGCCGGCGTGAGATGGCGCGGCGAAGCGGCGTGAAACACGAAGCCGACGGCGTCCGCGCCGGCCTCCACCGCGGCGCTGACGGCCTCCGCCGAGGTCAGCCCGCAGATCTTGACCCAGGTCGTCACGGCCGCGCCTCGCGCGCGGCGGCACGGCCGGCATCGAGCATCTGCCGCACGAGTCCTGCCGGATCCGCGGCCGACATCAGCGCCGTGCCGACCAGCGCGACACTGTAGCCCGCGGCCGAGACCCGCGCCGCGTCCGCGGCGCTCGCAATTCCGCTCTCGGCCACCCGCGGGTTAGCCGCTGGCAGCAGCGCGGCGAACGCCTCGAGGCGGTCAGGCACGACCTGCAGCGTCCGCAAGTCGCGGCTGTTGACGCCGATCAGGAAGGCGTCCGGCAGGCCCCGCCACTGCGGCGCGAGCGCCGCGGCCACCGCGACGTCCTGCGCATCGAAGGCTTCGATCAGCACGAACAGGCCGAGCGTGCCGGCGAAGGCGACGAGCTCGGCGAGCCGACCGGGCTCGAGCATGCGCACGATCAGCAGCACGCCGGCGGCACCGGTGACGCGCGCCTCGAGTAGCTGATACCGGTCGACCAGGAAATCCTTGCGCATCGCCGGCACGCCGAGCGGCGCGAGCGCGGCACTGGCGCGAGCGAGATGCTCGAGGCTGCCGTCGAAGCTCTCCGGCTCGGTCAGCACCGACACGAGCGCGGCGCCGCCGCGCGCATAGGCCGCGACCCGTGCCTCGAGGTCGCCGGCCTGGCCGGCGAGCACGCCCTGCGCCGGCGAGCGCAGCTTGAGCTCGGCGATCAGGTCGAAGCGGCCGTTGAGCCTCAGGCGCGGCGGCGACGGCGCGGCCGCCGCCCGTACGGCAAGTGCCGCGTCCGCCTCGCGGGCGCGCGCCGCGGCGACGCGCGCCGCGCTGGCACGCGCCATCGAGGCCAGGAAATCCGCTGGCGCGTTCATCGCCGACCCCGCGAGAAGGCCGCCAGCGCCGCGACGACGCCGCTGGCCGCGCCTGAGTCGATCGCCGCCGCGGCGCGCGCCGCGCCGGCGCGGGCATCCGGCGCGAGGCCCGTGACCTCCAGCGCGAGCGCCGCACCCATCACGAGCGCGTCGCGATGCGGGCCGCGATCGCGGCCGCTGAACACATTGACGAGCGCGAGCGCGTTGTGGGTCGCGTCGCCGCCCTTGAGGTCCTCCGGCCGGCAGCCCGGCAAGCCGTAGTCGGCCGCGCTGCGCGTGCTCTCGAGGCACTGGCCCGGACGCACGTCGTAGAGCAGGAACGGGCCCGCGGGCGTCGGTTCGTCCCAGCCTGGCTCGCCGTGCACCACGAACGCGCGGCGGATCGGCAGCCCGGCGAGCGTCTCGGCCATGAGACGCGCCGCGTCGCGGCTGAAGGCGCCGATGACGTGATACGGCGGTTCTGCCGGGTTGGTCAGCGGGCCGAGCATATTGAAGACGGTGCGGATGCCGAGCGCGGCGCGCACCGGGGCGATCGCCTTCATCGCCGGGTGGTAGTGCGGCGCGAACAGGAACGTGAAGCCGGTGGCCGCGAGGCACTCGCCGGCGGCACGCTCGTCGAGCGGCATCGTGAGCCCGAGCGCCTCGAGCAGATCGGCGCTGCCGGACCGGCTCGAGACCGAGCGGTTGCCGTGCTTGGCGACCTTCGCCCCGGCGGCGACCGCGAGCAACGCCGTGCCGGTCGACAGGTTGAAGGTATGGGAGGCGTCACCGCCGGTGCCGACGATGTCGATCGTCGGCCCGACGTCCGGCAGGCGCGGCCGGCGCGCCAGCGCGCGCATGCCGCGCGCGAAGCCGCGCAATTCGTCGGCGGTCACGCCCTTGGCGCGCAGCGCCGCGAGCAGGGCACCGGCCAGCGCCGGCGACAGCGTCTCATCCGTCAGCGCGACCAGCAGCTCGTAGGCGGTCGCCTCCGGCAGGGCGCGGCCGTCGACCAGCGCTTCGAGCGTGGCGCGCAGCGGATGCGGGCCCACGCTCACGCGCGCCGTCCGCCGCTCATCGCGAGGAAGTTGCGCATCAGCGCCGGGCCGTCCGGCGTCAGCACGCTCTCCGGATGGAATTGCACGCCCTCGACCATCAGGCGCGCATGGCGGACGCCCATAATCTCGCCCTCCTCGGTGCGCGCCGTGACCAGCAGCTCCGTCGGCAGCGAACCGGGATCAGCCACCAGCGAGTGGTAGCGGCCAACCTCGAGCGGTTGCGGCAGCCCGGCGAACACGCCCTGGCCATCGTGCCCGACGAGCGAGGTCTTGCCGTGCATCAGCCGCCAGTTGCGCACCACCTTGCCACCGAACACCGCGGTGATCGACTGGTGGCCGAGGCAGACGCCGAGCACCGGGATCCGGCCGGCGAAGTGGCCGATCATCGACATCGACACGCCGGCGTCGTCGGGCGTGCCCGGGCCCGGCGAGATGCACAGGTGCGAGGGTTGCAGGGCGTCGGCGGCCGCGGGCGTGAGCTCGTCGTTGCGGTAGACGAGCACCTCCGCGCCGAGCACGAGGAAGGCCTGCACCAGGTTGTAGGTGAACGAATCGTAGTTGTCGATCAGCAGCAGTCGCGGTCGCGCGGAGGTCATGTCAGAGGCCCTCCTTGGCGAGCTCGAGCGCGCGCCGCAGCACCGCGCTCTTGGCCAGCACCTCGTCGTGCTCGCGCTCCGGCACGCTGTCGGCGACGATGCCGGCGCCGGCCTGGAATCGGTAGCGCCCCTCGTGGAAGGTCAGGGTCCGGATCGTGATCGCGTGGTCCATGTCGCCGCTGTGCCCGAAGTAGCCGTAGGTGCCGCCGTAGAAGCCGCGCCGCACCGGCTCGAGCTCCTCGATGATCTCCATCGCCCGGACCTTTGGCGCACCGACCAGCGTGCCGGCCGGGAACGCCGCGGCGAACAGGTCGAAGGCGTCGCGGCCGGCGGCGAGCTCGCCCTGCACGCCGCTGACGATGTGCATCACGTGGCTGTAGCGCTCGATCACGCGGTAGGGGTCAACGTGCACGCTGCCGGCGCTCGCGACGCGGCCGAGATCGTTGCGCGCGAGATCGACGAGCATCACGTGCTCGGCGTTCTCCTTGACGTCGGCGAGCAGCTCGCGCTCGAGCGCGAGGTCCGACTCGGGCGTCGCGCCGCGGGGCCGCGTCCCGGCGATCGGCCGCAGCTGCGCCGCGCGGCCGTTCAGGCGCACCAGCGCCTCAGGCGACGAGCCGACCAGCGTCCGGTCGCCGAGCTCGCAATAGATCATGTAGGGCGACGGGTTCAGGATCCTGAGCGCCCGATAGGCCTCGAAGGGATCGAGCTCGCAGGCGCCCTCGAACTGGCTCGCCAGCACGAGCTGGTAGACGTCGCCGGCGGCGATGTGCTCCTGCACGCGCTTGACGCCGGCGACGTACGCGTCGCGCGACAGGCTCGCCCGCGGCGCCTCGAGACGCGTCAGTGGCCGGCCGGTCATGAGCCCGCCGCGCAAGGCGCGCACGATCTCGCGCCGCAGCGCCTGCCGTTCTGCCTCGGGGCCGGCGTGCAGCAGCGCGATGCCACGGGTCACGTGGTCGAAGATCAGGAACGAGCACGGCGCGAGGTAGCAGGCCTCGGGCATGCCGGGCTCAACCGGCAGCTGCGCCGGCACGCGCTCGAAGTAGCGCACGAGGTCGTAGGCCGCGGCACCGACCAGTCCGCCGGCCAGCGGCAGGCCTGGAATCTCGGGACTCAGCCGCGGTGCGCGCGCGAGCGCGGCGCGCAACGCCGTAAGCAGCGCGGCGCGATCCGCCGGCCGTGGCTGGCGCTCGGTCGGACCGCCGGCCGGGCGCACCGCGAGTCCGCCGGCGTCGAGGCGGATCTCGAGCGCGTCACCGAAGCCGATGTAGGAATAGCGCGCGATGCGCTCGCCGCCCTCGACGCTCTCGAGCAGGAAACGAGGCTTGAAGGGGCGCAGCTTGAGGTACGCCGACACGGGCGTATCGAGGTCTGCGGCGATGTCGAACGGCGGATGCATGGGCTCCTCGTCGGGGGCGCCGGGGAGCGGACGATAAAAAACCCATCCCCGGCACTGGTCGGAGATGGGTTCGCGGTTGAGCTCGAGATCTTTCGGTTAAGCCTGCGTGCCGCGCGCCCACTCCTGGGAGTGGCGCCACCACCAGCCGGCGCGCGCGGGCGCGGCCGTCAGGCAGGGCTGGTTCTGGAGGCTCGAGGTCATGGCTGCAGTATGGCGCGGTCGCGGAAAACCGGTCAAGCGGCGTTGCCGCGGTCGTGGATCGTCCGCCTCGTCACCGCGCCCGGCCACGGCGGCAAGCCGCCGGCCCGAGCGATTCGCCTGCCCGCGGGCGGCCGGGTCGCGAGTCGTGCTAGTTTCGCCGCGGATCCCCGCATGCCAGAGCCGAGCCGCACGATGCCCGCCCGCTTCTTCGCGCCCCGCTACTGGGCGACGTGGCTCGGCCTCGGTTTCCTGAGGCTGGTGTTGCTGCTGCCCTTCGGCGGCGTGCTCGCGCTCGGTCGCGGCGTCGGCCGACTGGCCCGTCGGCTGCCGCTCCCCTATCTCGGCATCGCCCGCCGTAACATCGAGCTGTGCCTGCCGGAACTGTCCGCGGCCGAGCGCGAGGCGCTCCTCGACCGGCATTTTGACAGCCTCGGAATCGGCCTGTTCGAGTCGGCGATGACCTGGTGGGCCGATGACGACGAGATCAACAGCCGCTCTGAGGTGCTGGGTCTCGAGCATCTCGAGGCCGCCCTCGCCTGCGGCCGCGGCGCGATCCTGCTGACGGCGCACTTCACGACGCTACAGATCGGCGCGCGGATCCTCAACAACCGCCGGCCGATCGCACTCCTCTACAAGCCGACCAAGAACGAGCTGCTGGCGCACGTCTCGGGCGCGAGCTTCGCCCGCCAGGCACGCAAGGCGATTCAGCGCGACGACGTGCGCGCGATGATCTCGGCGCTGAAGCGCAACGAGGTCGTCTGGTACGCCACCGACCAGAGTTACCGCAAGAAGGGCGCGGCGATGGTGCCCTTCTTCGGCCACCCGGCGGCGACCAACGTGTTCACGCCGCGACTGGCGCAGATGACCGGCGCGCAGGTGCTCTACTACGAGACCGAGCGGCTGGCGGGGACGCGCGGCTGGCGCGCGGTGATCCACCCGCCGTTCGCACACTGGCCGAGCGGCGACCCGGCCGCCGACACGCTCGAGTACCACGGCGCGATCGAGGCGCAGGTGCGCCGCATGCCCGAGCAGTACTGGTGGATCCACCGCCGCTTCAAGGGTCTCGGGCCCGGCGATCCGGACTACTACCGCCGGCGCTAGCGGATCACGCGCCAGCAGATCGGGTAGCGGTAGAGCACGCCTTCGGACACCCGCACCGTGGCGATGATCGTCACGATGAAGTGAAACAGCAGCGCGCCACCGATCAGCGCCCAGCCGACGGGCACGAGCACGAGCGGCAGGATGAGGATCGCGAGCACACCGCCGAGCAGCGCGAGCAGCCCGCCCGCGATCATCGCCGCCAGCGTCGTGATCTGGAAGTTCAGCGTCTCGCGACCCTGATCGGCGACGAACGGCATCTCGTCACGCTTCAGCAGCCAGATCACCAGCGGTGCGATGAAGCCGCCGATCAGCGTGCAGTACATCAGCATCGCGCTCACGTGACAAAGCATCGCCCACTGGCGCTCGTCGCGCGACGGCGCGCCCGTCGCCACACCGGATCCTGCGTCTAGCTGCATGTCGTTGCCCTCCGCTACCAAGCCCTCAGCCCGCGCCGATGCGCTGGGCCCGCTGCCATCCGGTCTCCGCGAGCAGGCGCGCGCCGCGACCCATCTCGAGCGCGTTGGCGGCCGCCGCCGTGCCTTGCTCGGCGCGCTTGCGGATGCCCTGCACGATCGCCGCCATGCGGAAGAAGTTGTAGGCGAGGTAGTAGTCCCAGTCGCCGATCGCCGCGCGTCCGCTGTTGCGGCAGTAGGTCGCGATGTACTCGGCCTCGGTCGGGATGCCGAGCGCGACCGGATCCACGTCGCCGAGCCCGCGGTGGCGGCCGGCCGGGAAGTGGAATACGCAGCAGTGGTAGGCGAAGTCGGCGAGCGGCGAGCCGAGCGTCGATAGTTCCCAGTCGAGGACGCCGACCACCTTCGGCTCGCGCGCGTCTATCACCAGGTTGTCGAGGCGGAAGTCGCCGTGCACCAGTGTCGTCGCGTCGTCGGCCGGGATGCAGCTCGGCAGCCACGCGATCAGCCGGTCCATGGCCTCGATCGGCTCGGTCTCGCTGGCGCGATACTGCTTTGACCAGCGCGCGATCTGGCGCGCGAGGTAGTCGCCGGGCTTGCCGAAATCGCCGAGCCCGAGCGCCGCGTAGTCGAGGCCGTGCAGTCGCGCCAGCACCCGGTTCATGTCGGCGAACAGCGCGCCGCGCTCGGCGCTCGTGAGCTCGGGCAGGCGCGGGTCCTGGAAGACCCTGCCGTCGACGAAATCCATGACGTAGAACGCGCGGCCGATGACGTCCTCGTCGGTGCACAGCAGGTGCACGCCCGGCACCGGGACGCCGGCGCCGCCGAGTGCCGCCAGGACGCGGAACTCGCGTTCGATCTGGTGGGCGGACGGCAGCAATTCCGCGGCGCGGCCGGGCTTGGTCCTGAGCGCGTAGCGCAGCCCGCCCACCGTCAGCAGAAAGGTCGGGTTCGACTGGCCGCCGCCGAGCGGCTCGACGGCAAGGCTGCCGCCGCCCGGCAGCCGCGGCTCGAGGTAGCGGGCGAGTCGTGTCGCGTCCGGCAGGCTGGCCGCACTCTTGACCCGTTGCACTGCGTCGCTCATGACGGCTCCAGTCCCGTGCCGGGCACATTGCCTAGTTCGGCCGAAGGCCACAAGACGGCCGCCCCTATAATGAGGGCAGGCGCGCCGTCGCGCCGTCCCGGAGTCCCGCTTGAACCTCAAGGAACTGCTGCGACAGGCGTCGCAGCCGTCGGCCGCGACCCCCGGCCGGAGAGCGTCGAGCGTGTTCCGCTTCGGGCGGCATGCGCTGACGCTGGCCTGGACGACCAACCGGACGGTGACGGTCCTGCTCGCGCTCCTGACGGTCGCGGCCGGCACCCTGCCGGCCGGCGTCGCCTGGGTCGGCGCGCACATCGTCGACTCGGTGGTTGCGGCGGTACGCGCCTATCCGACGAGCGGCCAGGCGGCCTACGGGCCGGCGCTCGGCTACGTCGCGCTCGAGGCCGCGTTGGTGGCGCTGGTCGCCGCGGCGCAACGCGGCCTGTCGACCTGCCAGTCACTGCTTCGCGCCCAACTCGGCCAGCGCGTCAACGTCATGATCCTCGAGAAGGCGCTGACGCTCGAGCTCACGCACTTCGAGGACTCCGAGTTCTATGACAAGCTGACGCGGGCGCGACGCGAGGCCTCGACGCGCCCGCTGTCGATGGTGATGCGCACCTTCGGCCTCGTGCAGAACGGCATTTCGCTGGTCAGCTACGGCGCGATCCTGGTGCAGTTCTCGCCGCTCGCGGTCGCGATCCTGGCGCTGGCCGGCCTGCCGTCGTTCTTCGCCGAGGCCAAGTTCTCCGGCGACGCGTTCCGGCTATTCCGCTGGCGCTCGCCGGAGACGCGCATGCAGATGTACCTCGAGACGGTGCTGGCGCGGGAGGACCACGCCAAGGAGGTCAAGCTGTTCGGCCTCGGACCGCTGCTGCTCAAGCGCTACGAGGACATCTACACCAAGCTGTACCGCGAGGACCGCGAGCTGACGCTGAAGCGCGACCTGTGGGGCTTCGGCCTCGGCCTGATCGCGACGCTCAGCCTGTACGGCGCCTACGGCTGGATCGCGGTCGGCGCGATCCGCGGCGCGATCACGCTCGGCCAGATGACCATGTACCTCGCGCTCTTCCGCCAGGGGCAGTCCGCGCTGTCGGCCGGGCTCGCCGCGGTCGGCGGCCTGTACGAGGACAACCTGTACCTGTCGAACCTCTACGAATACCTCGACCAGCAGGTGCCGCCGCCGCGCGGCGCGGTGCGCCGCGGTCCCGCACCGCAGGAGGGCATTCGCTTCGAGGGTGTCGCGTTTCGCTATCCCGACGCGGAGCGACCGGCACTGTCGGACATCGACCTCGCGATCCGGCCGGGCGAGAGCCTGGCGCTGGTCGGCGAGAACGGCTCGGGCAAGACGACGCTGATCAAGCTGCTGACGCGGCTGTACCGGCCGACCGCGGGCCGGATCCTGTTCGAGGGCCGCGACCTCGAGGAGTGGGACGAGGCCGCGCTGCGCGAACGGATCGGGGTCATCTTCCAGGACTTCGCGCGCTATCAGCTCAAGGTCGGCGAGAACGTCGGCGCCGGCGACGTCAGCGAGTTCGACGACCGGGCGCGCTGGGCCGAGGCGGCGGCGAAGGGCCTCGCGGATCCCTTCATCCGCGAACTGCCGGCCGGCTACGACACGCAGCTCGGCAAGTGGTTCAAGGACGGCCGCGAGCTCTCCGGCGGGCAGTGGCAGAAGATCGCCCTCAGCCGCGCCTTCATGCGCTCGCGCGCCGACGTGCTGGTGCTCGACGAGCCGACCGCGGCGATGGACGCGGCCGCCGAAGCCGAGATCTTCGCGCACTTCCGCACGCTGACCCGCGACCGGATCACGATTCTGATCTCGCACCGCTTCTCCACGGTGCGGATGGCCGACCAGATCGCCGTGCTGGAGGGCGGCCGGATCGTCGAACGCGGTTCGCACGAGGCGCTGATGCAGCTCGACGGCCGCTACGCGCGCCTGTTCACCCTGCAGGCACGCGGTTACCGCTGAGGCGCGGCCGCTTCTATACTGACGACCTGCCAGACGGTGACCGATGAAGTTACACCAGCTCCGCTACCTCGCCGCGGTCGTGCAGAACGGCCTCAACATCACGACGGCGGCCCGCAAGCTGCACACCTCGCAGCCCGGGGTCAGCAAGCAGCTCAAGCTGCTCGAGGACGAGCTCGGCTTCCCGCTCTTCGAGCGCGACGGCCGTAACCTCACCGGCGTCACCGCCGCCGGCCAGCAGGTCGTCGACCGGGCGCTGCGGATCCTCGAGGAGGTGCAGAACATCCGCCGGCTGTCGTCCGACCTCAAGGACGACAAGAGCGGCTCGCTGTCGATCGGCACGACGCACACCCAGGCGCGCTACGTGCTGCCGTCAATCGTGCAGAAGTTCCGCGCCAGCTACCCGGACGTCGACCTGCACCTGCACCAGGGCAGCACCGAGCAGATTGCCGAGCTCGCCAAGCTCGATCGCGTCGACTTCGCGATCGCGACCGGCGGCGCCGAGCTGTTCCCGGGGCTCGTGTTGCTGCCCTGCTACCGCTGGCAGCGCCGGATCGTCGTGCCGCGCGACCACCCGCTCGCCAAGGAACGCGCCGTCAGCCTCGAGGCGCTCGCCAAGCACCCGATCGTCACCTACACCTTCAGCTTCAGCGGCCGCTCATCGCTGCCGGCGCTGTTCGAGAGCGCGGGCCTGAAGCTCAAGGTGGCGTTGACCGCCAGCGATGCCGACGTCATCAAGACCTACGTCCGCCTCGGCCTCGGCGTCGGCATCCTCGCGAGCATGGCGCTGGATCCGGTCGAGGACCGCGACCTGGTGGTGCTCGACGCCGCGCATCTGTTCGCGCCTCACGTGACCTGGATCGGCCTGCGCCGCGGCCGGCTGCTGCGCGGCTACATGTACGAGTTCCTGAAGGCGTTTGCCCCGCACCTGACGCGCCGGCTGGTGGACCAGGCGATCCGCGCCGGCTCCGGCGCCGAGCTTGACCGTCTGTTCGAGGGCGTCGAGCTGCCGGTGCTGTGATGCGCCGCTGCGGGCCGGGTTGCCGCAGAGGGTAGACTCCACGGGGTCCGGCTGGACGCCCATCGACGATCGACAGCGGAGAACTGCATGCTCGAAATCAAGGAACTGAAGGCGCCACCGTCGCTCGAGCTGTTCAGCGAGCTCGTGGAGCTGCTGCAGGACGCGGTCGGCGGCGGCGGGTCGATCGGCTGGACGCAGCCACCGACCACCAAGGAAGCGCGTAACTACTGGACCCAGGTGCTCGAGGCGGTGGGCCGCGGCGAGCGGATGCTGTTCGTCGCGACCGACAACCACGTCTGCGCCGGCGCAATTCAGGTGGGCCTCGCGCCGCGCCAGAACGCGCGTCACCGCGGCGAGGTGCAGAAGCTGATGGTGCACTCGCAGTACCGGCGCCGCGGCATCGGTCTGGCGCTGATCGGCGCGATCGAGAAGGCGGCGCGGGCACGCGGACTCACGCTGCTGGTACTCGACGTGCGCGGCGGCGACGACGCCGAGCGTCTCTGCAAGCGCTGCGGCTACGAGTACGTCGGCTCGATCCCGGGCTTCAGCCAGGCAGCGAGCGGCGCATTTGAGCCGACCTCGATCTACTTCCGGCGGCTGGGCGCCGCGACCAAGGCCTAGGAGCTGCGCGATGCCGTCGTTCGATGTCGTCTCCGAACTCAATCACCACGAGGTCGAGAACGCGGTTGACCAGGCCAGCCGCGAGCTCGAGAGCCGCTTCGACTTCCGCGGCACCGGCGCGAAGTTCGAGCGCGTGGCGACCGAGGTCACGCTCGAGGCGCCGGCGGAGTTCCAGCTCAATCAGATGCTCGACATCCTGAAGCTCAAGCTCACCAAGCGCGGCGTCGATCTCGTCTGCCTCGAGATCAAGGATGCCGAGGTCAACCTGGCGCGCGCGCGGCAGAAGGTGCTGTTGCGCGAGGGCATCGACGCCGAGAACGCCAAGAAGATCCAGCGCGCGATCAAGGACTCGAAGCTCAAGGTGCAGGCCTCGATCCAGGGCGACAAGCTGCGCGTCGTCGGCAAGAGCCGCGACGAGCTGCAAGAGGCGATGGCGCTGCTGCGGCAGCAGAAGCTCGAGGTCGCGCTGCAGTTCAACAACTTCCGGGACTGAGACCGGCAGCCGGTTGCGCCGCGGCGCGCTCCGTTGCCGCGCGACGGCAGGTCCCGGAGCCGGGCTGCGGAGGTCAGGCGCTCTTGATCGAAGCAGCAGTCCTCAGCGCCGAAGCACCTGCCTTCACCCTCGAAGAGGCCCGCGAGCTCGTGCGCCGCCACTGGGCGCTCGAGCCGCTGGCCATCGCGCCGCTGGCCAGCGAGCGCGACCAGAACTTTCGCGTCGACGCCGCCGCCGGCCGCTTCGTGCTCAAGATCGCCAATCGCGCCGAGCCGCCGGGCGTCACGCGGCTGCAGAGCGCCGCGCTCCGGCACGTGGCGGTGAGCGACCCGGCCGTGCCGGTGCCGCGGATCATGCCGACGCGGACCGGCGTCGACCAGGCGTTCGCCGCCGGATCGGCGATTCGGCTGCTGACGTGGATGGACGGCGTGCCGTGGCATCTGACGCCGGCCAGCCGCGCGCAACGCCGGTCGGTTGCCGCCGGTCATGCGCGGCTGGTGCTGGCGCTGGCCGGCTTCGTGAGCGACCAGCTTGCCGCGCCACTGCAATGGGACGTGCAGCACGCGGCCACGCTTCGCGGCCAGCTCGGCGCGGTCCCGCCCGAGCTGCAGGCGCAGGTCGTGGCGGCGCTCGACTGCTTCGAGATGCGGGCCGCGCCGTTGCTGGCGCGCCTGCCGCGTCAATTCGTCCACAACGACATCCAGCCGCACAACGTCGTGGTCGACGAGCACGACACCGACCGCATGTCGGGGATCCTCGACTTCGGCGACCTGGTGCACAGCCCCGTCGCCTGCGATCTTGGCGTCGCCGCGGCCTACCACGTCCTGCCCGGCGCGCATCCGCTGCAGACCGTGAGCGAGTACGTCGCGGCCTTTCACGCCGTCCGGCCGCTCGGCGACGACGAGTTCGAGGCGCTGCCGGCGCTGATCGTGGCCCGCCAGGCGACCACGATCGTGATCACCAGCCGGCGCGCGCTGACGCACGCGCACAACGCCGCCTACATCCTGCGCAACCAGCCGACGACCCGCGCGGGGCTCGCGCAGCTGCTGCCGCTCGGCTACGACGACGTCGTCGACTTCCTCCGGAGTGCCTGCCAATGACGCCCGCCGATCGCTCGATGCTGAACGCCTTCATTCCCGGCGCGGTCGAGCTACCGGCCGCGGAGCAAGCGCTGATCGACCGGCGCCGGGCCGTGCTCGGGCCTGCCTACCGGCTCTTCTACCAGCGGCCGTTGCACCTCGTTCGCGGTGAGGACGTCTGGCTGTACGACGCCGACGGTAGCCGCTACCTCGACGCCTACAACAACGTCGTCTCGGTCGGGCACTGCCATCCGCACGTGGTCGGCGCCATCGCCGCCCAGGCCGCGACGCTCTGCACGCATACGCGCTACCTCGCGGACGCGGTGGTCGACTACGCCGAACGGCTGCTTGCGACCATGCCCGACGCGCTCGGCCACGTCATGTTCACCTGCTCTGGGTCGGAGGCGAACGACCTCGCGCTGCGGATCGCGTCCGACTTCACGGACGCCGACGGCGTGATCGTCACCGAGAACGCCTACCACGGCACGACCCAGCTGATCGCCGGCCTGTCGCCCTCGCTCGGTGCAGGTGTCGCGCTCAGCCCGCGGGCCCGCGTGGTCCCGGCGCCGCTGCACGGCGACGGCACGCGCTTCGCCGCCGACGTCGCGCGCGCCATCGAGGACCTGCGCGTCGCCGGCATCCGCCCCTGCGCGCTGCTGATCGACACGATCTTCACCAGCGACGGCGTGGCCGCCGACCCGGCCGGGTTCCTCGCGCCAGCGGTAAAGGCCATCCGTTCGGCCGGGGGCCTGTTCATCGCCGACGAGGTGCAGCCCGGCTTCGGGCGCACCGGCGCAGGCCTGTGGTGCTTCGCGCGGCACGGCCTGGTTCCGGACCTGGTCACGATGGGCAAGCCCATGGGCAACGGCTATCCGGTGGCCGCGGTCGCGATGCAGCCGCGCGTGGTCGCATCGTTCGGCGCCAAGGCGCGCTACTTCAATACCTTTGGCGGCAACAGCGTCGCGATCGCCGCGGCCGGCGCCGTGCTCGACGTGATCGAGCGCCAGGGCCTGGTCCAGAACGCCGCCCGGGTCGGGCAGGCCTTTGCCGCGGCCTTGCGCGGCACCGCCGGCTTGGGGCCGGTGCGAGCGGCCGGGTTGATGCTCGGTGTTGACCTGCTGACGGACGCGGGCGCGCCGGATACCGAGCGCGCCAATCGCCTCGTCAACCGCTTGCGCGACCGCGGCATCCTGATTTCGGCGAGCGGCAAGGCCGGGCACACGCTGAAGATCCGGCCACCGCTGAGCTTCGGCCTCGAGCACGTTGATCTGTTCATGGACCGTCTGGCCACGGCGCTGCGCTCCGGCTAGGGCGCCGACAGTGCGCCAGACGAGCGGTCGAGGCTGCAGGCCGTTGCGGCGACGGCCGCCTCCGGCTCCTCGGTCAGGGCGGCAGCGCGACTGAGAGCATCGTCGCAGCCTGCCGGTCGGCGGACGGCGCACCGCCGTCGCAGCGCCGACACGGCGAGATGGCGGACCGCGGCGCCGCCCTCCGAGCCTTCCGCAAATCCTTGGGTGCGGTCGTCGGCCACCCGTATGATCCGGTGTTCGTGTCCGGCGGTGGCGGGGTGCCGGAGCGACGTGCCAGACAAGCGGCGCTCCGCGTCCGCCTGCCGGCCGAGCGCAGCGACTTCCGCGCAGGACCCGGACTCATGGTCACTCTTGATCTGCTGGTACTCGCCGCCTACCTGATCGGGATTCTGGCGGTGGGTCTGTGGGCGCAGCGCAAGGCGACCACCCAGGAGGACTTCCTGGTCGCCGGTCGCTCGGTCGGTCCGGTGCTCTATTCCGGGACGCTGGCCGCGGTGATCCTTGGCGGCGGTTCCACGGTCGGCGGCGTCAAGCTCGGCTACCAGTACGGCATCTCGGGGATGTGGCTGGTGTTCATGTACGGCCTCGGCATGGTGGTCATGGGCGTGGTGCTGGTGCCGCGCATCCTGGAGCTCAAGCTCTTCACGATCCCGGAGCTGCTCGAGCGGCGCTACAGCGCCAGCGCTCGCATCGCCGGCGGACTCGTCATGGTGGCCTACGACCTGATGATCGTCGTGACCGGCACGATCGCGGTCGGTGCCGTGATGGAGGTCATCGTCGGCATCCCGCGGACCCCGTCGATTCTGATCAGCAGCGCGGTCATGGTCGCCTACTCGGTGTTCGGCGGCATGTGGTCGCTGACCACGACCGACATCGTGCAGTTCGTCATCAAGACGATCGGCATCGTGTTCGTGCTCCTGCCGGCGGCCATCCTGCACGCCGGCGGCCTGCAGGGCATGCACGAGCGGCTGCCCGCGGAGTTCTTCTCGCTGACGCACATCGGCGGCGTGAAGATCCTGTCGTTCTTCACGCTCTATTTCTTCGGCATCCTCATCGGCCAGGACGGCTGGCAGCGCGTCTTCACCGCGCGCAGCGTCAAGGTGGCCCGTAACGGCGGACTGTTCGTCGGCCTGTACTGCCTGGTCTACGCCGTGGCCGGCGCGACCATCGGCGCGGCCGGGCACGCGTTCCTGCCACCGCTCGCCGATCCGGACCTCGCCTTCGCCACCATCGTCAACGAAGTTCTGCCGGCCGGCATGCGCGGGCTGCTGCTGGCCGCGACGCTGTCAGCCATCATGTCGACCTGCAGCGCCTGCCTGCTCGCGTCCTCGACCGTGCTGCTCGAGGACGTCTACCTGCCGGCGCGCCGGCTGCACAGCATCGGCTCCATCGGCCAGACGCGGGCCCTCACGCTGGTGCTCGGCGTGCTGGCGACGACCATCGCCTGCCTGACCGCCGACGTCATCGCCGCGCTCACGGTGGCCTACGATCTGCTCGTCGGCGCGCTGTTCGTGCCCGTGATCGGCGCGATCCTGTGGCGGCGCGGCAGCCGCACGGGGGCGCTGGCGTCGATCGCCGTCGGAGGCGTCGCGGTCGTCGCGCTGCTGTTGGTCATGGGCATCGATTCGGATGCGCCGATCTACGGCGGCCTAGGGCTCAGCTTCGCGGTCTACATGGCGTTCAGCCTGTTCGGCCGCGACCTGCGCCCGGACACGAGCCGATCCGTGACCGACGTCCCCTGAGCACATCGAGGCCACCATGAGCTACAAGAAGCAGGGCGTCGTCGACGGTCGCGAGTACGAGCCGATGAAGGAGCCGCGCTACGCGGAGCTCGCGACCTTCATGCGCGCGCCGCTCGCGACCAGCCTAGACGAGGTCGACATCGGCCTCATCGGCGTGCCGACCGACCTCGGCGTCACCAACCGGCCGGGCGCGCGCCACGGTCCGCGCGAGATCCGCAATTCGTCGAGCCTGATGCGCGGCTTCAACCTCGGGCTGCGCATGAATCCCTACGAGCTGTGCCGCGTCGCCGACCTCGGCGACGTGCGCTTCACCGGGCGCTACGACCTGGAGCTGCAGACCGCGCAGATCGCGGACTACTACCGCGACGTGCACCGCGCGGGCATCCTGCCGGTGACCGCAGGCGGCGATCATTCGATCACCTTTCCGATCTTCCAGGCGATCGCCGCCGGCGGCCCCATCGGCATGGTGCACATCGATGCGCACACCGATACCTGGGGTGACCTGTTCGGTTCGAAGTTCACGCACGGCGCGCCGTTCCGGCTCGCCGTCGAACACGGCCTGCTCGATCCTAAGCGCACGATCCAGATCGGCATCCGCGGCGGCCAGAACCTCATGGACGGCGTCAACTTCTCGCTTGAGCACGGCATGCGCGTTGTGTTCATGGAGGAGTTCGCGGCGCTCGGCGTCGAGCGGGTGATCGAGGAGGCGCGCCGGGTGGTCGGCGACGGGCCGACCTACATCTCCTTCGACGTCGACGGCCTCGATCCCGTCTATGCGCCGGGCACCGGCACGCCGGAGGTGGGCGGGCTGTCGACGCTCGACGCGCAGCGCCTGCTGCACGGGCTGCGCGGCCTGAACCTCATCGGTGGCGACGTCGTCGAGGTGGCACCGCCCTACGACCAGACCGGCAACACTGCGCTGGTCGGCGCGACCATGATGTTCGAGATCCTCTGCCTGATCGCCGACCGCCACTGGGGACCACCCGCCGACGGGCGCCGCGGCTGATGCGCGCCGTCTTCCTCGACTACGGCTCGGTGGCCGTCGCCGGCGACCTCGACCTGGCCCGACTGCGGGCGGCGCTGCCGACGCTCGAGATCCACGAGGACACGCCTGACGCAGCGATCGACGCCCGGATCGACGGCGCCGCGGTCGTGTTGTGCAACAAGGCCGAGATCACACGCGCCCGGATCGCCGCCAATCCCGCGCTGCAGCTCGTGGCGCTGACCGCGACCGGCACCAACAACGTCGATCTGGTCGCAGCGCGGGCGCACGGCGTCGCGGTCTGCAATATCGCCGACTACTGCACCGCCTCGGTCGTGCAGCACGTCTTCGCCGTGCTGCTCGCGCTGACGCATCGCCTGCGCGAGTACGATCGCGCGCTCAAGGCCGGCGGCTGGGAGCGTGCGGACGGCGCGGCGCCGGCCTATCCGGTGCGCGAGCTCGCCGGCCGGACGCTCGGCATCGTCGGCTACGGCACGCTCGGCCGCGGCGTGGCGCGCATCGCCGAGGCCTTCGGCATGCAGGTGCTGGTCGCGAGCCGCGCCGGCGGCGCGCCACAGAGTGAGCGGCTGGCGCTCGGCGAGCTGCTGCCGCGCGTGGACGTCCTGTCGCTTCACTGCCCGATCACGCCCGCGACCCGGCACCTGATCGGCGCGCGGCAACTGGCGTCGATGAAGCCTGACGCGGTGCTGGTCAATACCGCCCGCGGCGGGCTGGTCGACGCGGCCGCGCTCGCCGCGGCGCTGCGCGCCGGGCAGCTCGGCGGCGCCGCGATCGACGTGCTCGAGGAGGAGCCGCCGGTGCACGGCAATCCGCTGCTCGCGCCGGACCTGCGAAACCTGATCGTGACCCCGCATACCGCCTGGTCCGCGCGCGAGTCCCGACAGCGCGCGATCGACGAGCTCGCGGCCAACGTTGAGGCGTTCCTCAGGGGTGAGTCCCGCAACCGGGTGGTGTAGGGGCTCGAATCTGGACGTATGTCTATCTATTGACACTATGTCAGTCTCACGTTAGACTCACTTCATGTCGTATCTCGCCGAACGCCGAGTGGAAGAGAAGGAGCGCCGCCGCGCCGAAATCGTCGACGCGGCCGAGCGGCTCTACGCCAAGAAAGGCTGGGACTCGGTGACGATGGACCAGGTCGCCAAGGCCGCCAGGCTGTCGCGCGCGCTGCTCTACGTGTACTTCCGCGACCGTGACGAACTGCAGTTCGCGATCGGCGAGCGGGCGCTCGAGATGCTGCGCACGCGTTTCATCGAGGCCGTGGCGCGGCACGTGCGCGGGCTCGATCAGGTGGAGGCGATCGGCCGCGCATACATGACGTACGCTCAGGATTTTCCGCACTATTTCGACGTCTGCGCACGATTCCAGGCGCATGAGATGTCCGCCCAGCCGGGCTCCAACGAGGGCGCCTGCGCCGTGGCCGGCGACGCGGCGATCTTGGTGGTGGTCGACGCGATTCGCACCGGCATCGCCGACGGCAGCGTCCGCGCCGACATCGGCGATCCGATGCTGTTCGCGGTGACGCTGTGGGCGTTCACGCACGGCGTGATCCAGCTGGCGATGGCCAAGGGCGCGGACCTCGCGCGCCTCGGGATCTCGATCCCGCGGTTCGGCGACAACGCGCTCGCGCTGCTGCGCTCGATGGGCGCCCCGCGCCCGGCCGGCTGAGTTTTTTTTGTCACGGAATTGACACATGTCCAGACGTTCAACACGTGACTATCTGCGCTGGGCCGCCGAGCTTGCCGCGCTCGGGCTCGCCTTTGGCCTGCTGCTCGCAACGCCGCTCAGCCGCGCCGCGACAGCGGACGCCCTCGAGCTGCCAGCTCCGGCGGTGGACGTGGTCGTCGATGCGCTGGTGCGCGAAGCGCTGACCGCCAATCTCGAGCTGGACGCTGCCGGCGCCGCGTCGGCGCGGCGGCTCGCGGCACTTGACCAGGCGCGCGCGCGCTATCTGCCGGTGCTCGATTTCAACGCCCGCTATTCGGCCGCCGACGGCGGCCGGGTCATCGACTTCCCGGTCGGCGACCTCTTGAACCCGGTGTACGCGAGTCTCAACCAGCTGACCGGGCAGATCCGCTTCCCGATGGTCGCCAACCAGCGGATCTCGCTGCTGAGGAGCCGCGAGCAGGAGACCAAGCTGTCGTTGACCCAGCCGCTCTATGACGCGCGCATCGGCGCCGCGCGCGACGCGAGCGCGGCCGAGTACGAGGCGTCTGGCGCCGCCCGCACGGCGCTGGCGGGCCGCGTCGAGCGCGACCTGCGCAGCGCCTACTACCGCTGGCTCGAGGCGCGCGCCCGGCGCGGCATCCTCGAGGCCACTCTCGATTTGGCCCGCGCCAACCGCCGGGTCAACGACAGCCTGTACCTCAACGGCAAGATCACCCGTGACCTCGTCTATAGGGCCGAGGCCGACGTGCTCGAGATCGAGCAGTCGCTGCTTTCGGCCGACAACGGCGTGCGCCTGGCGCAGAGCTACGTGAACCTGATCCGCAACGTGCCCTTCGACCGGCCGCTGCCACTCGCGGCCGTGGCGGACGCCGATCTCGAGCGGCTGCGCGCCGCGCTGGCGCGGCGCCTCGGCCAACCGCAGCTTGCCGCGGCGGCGCTCGCCGAGACGGCGGTCGGGCAGCGCGCGGAACTGCGGCAGCTCGACGCCACCATCGCCGCCGCCGGCGCGAGCGAACGGCTCGCGCGCGCCGCGTTCCGGCCGCAGCTCGCGCTCGCGGTCGACGCCGGCACGCAGGGCGATCGCTACGGGCTGTCGGCCGACGATCGCTACGTGCTCGCCTCGCTGGTGCTGCGCTTCAGTCTGTACGCCGGCGGCGGCGACAGCGCCGGAGTCGCCGCAGCACACGCCGCCGGCCGCGAGGCACGCGCTCAGCGCGAGCTCGCCGAGCAGCGCATCCGCCTCGAGGTCGAGCGCACGCTCGACGATCTCGAGGTGTCGGTCGCCTCGCTCGATACCGCCGCCAAGCGGCTCGAGGCCGCACGCGGCGCGTTCCGCATCGCCGAGCGCAAGCGCGACCTCGGCCAGATCAACCAGGCGGAGTTCATCGACGCGCGACGCGTGCTGACCGACGCCGACCTCAACCAGAACGTCACGCGCTTCGCCGCGCTCGAGAGCCTCGCCGAGCTCGAATACGCACTCGGCGCGGGCGCCCGCTCACCCCTGCCGGAGCCGCTGCCATGAACGCCCGTCGCACTGCGCTTCTCGGCCTCGCCGCGCTCGCGCTGGCGCTCGCCGGCATCGCCGCCTGCAGCCGCTCGCACGACGACGCGGCCGCGGCCAACCCGCTGCGCCCGGTGCGGGTCGCGCCGGTCACGCTGGCGGCACTCGGCGACGGCGTGCACGCCGTCGGGCTGCTGACGCCGAAGGATGAGGCGCGGCTGTCGTTCAAGGTCGGCGGCGTGCTCGAGTCGGTCCGCGTCGAGGAAGGCGCGCAGGTCCGCGCCGGCCAGCTGCTCGCGGTGCTGAGGCAGGCCGAGATCGAGGCCTCCGTCGAGCAGGCGCGGCAGTCGGCCGACAAGACCGCCCGCGACCTTGCCCGGGCGCAGGCGCTCTACGCCGACGGCGTCGCGACCCTCGAACAGGTGCAGGACCTGTCGACCGCGGCGCGCATCGCGGCCGCGGCGCAGCGCAGCGCCGAGTTCAACGCCTCCTACGCCCGGATCGTCGCGCCGGCGGACGGCGTCGTGCTCCGCAAGCTCGCCGAGGCTCACGAGCTGGTGCAGGCCGGGCAGCCGGTGCTGGTGCTCGGCGGCGCCGGCCGCGGCTGGATCGTGCGGCTCGGGCTCGCCGACCGCGATGCAGTGCGCGTGCGGCCGGGCGACGCGGCGCGCGTCAGCTTCGACGCCTGGCCGGGACGGGCGTTCGCCGGTCGCATCAGTAACGTCGCCTCGAGCGCCGATCCTGCGACCGGCACCTTCGCGATCGAAGTGCGGGTGGAGCCCGGTGACGCGCGCTTCGTGCAGGGCCTGGTCGCCAAGGTGACGCTGTCGCCGCAGAACCAGCAGATCGTCAACATCCTGCCGGTGCAGGCGCTGGTCGAGGCCAACGGCAACGAAGCGAGCGTGTTCGTGCTCGATCCGGCGCGCAAGGTCGTGCGACGGGTGACGATCCGCATCGGCCGGATGAACGACGGCGAGGTGGAGGTGCTCGAGGGGCTCGCGGCCGGCGCCGAGGTGGTCGTCGACGGCGCGGCGTTCCTCGAAAACGGCGAGGCGGTGCGGATCGCGGCCGACGACGGCCGCGTCCCGGCGCGCGCCGGCTGAAGGAGGCCCGCATGAGCATCTGGGCATTCGCGGTCCGGCGCTGGCAGTTCACGCTGGTGCTGTTCGCGCTGCTGATCGCGCTCGGTGTCGCGAGTTTCTTCAGCATCGCCCGCTCCGAGGATCCGACCTTCCCGTTCCCGGCCACCACCATCACGATCGTCTGGCCGGGCGCGGACCCGAGCGACATGGAGCGCGTGGTCGTCAAGCCGCTGGAGGACGCGGTCAACTCGCTCGACAACGTCAAGAAGATCGTCAGCTCCGCCTTCGACGGCATCGCGACGGTGCACGTCGAGTTCCACTACGGTTCGGACCCGGAGAAGAAGCAGGATGAGGTGATCCGCGAGTTCAATCGCATCCGCTCGACGCTGCCGGGCGACATCGCGCAGATCGACATCGTCAAGAACAACCCGGGCCTCGTGAACATCGTGCAGATGGCGCTGGTCTCGGACACCGCCAGCTACCGCGAGCTCAAGGAGCGCGCCGAAAGCCTGCGCGACCTGATGGAAACGGTGCCGGGGGTCCGTACCGCCGAGACTTGGGCCTACCCGAAGCCGGAGGTCCGCGTCGCGGTGGACCTCGAGCGGCTCGCGCGCGCCGGCGTGACGCTCGGCCAGGTTACGCAAGCCATCCAGGGACAGAACGTCAACGTGCCCGGCGGCTCGGTCGACGTCGGCCTGCGGCGCTACAACCTGCGCACCTCCGGCAGCTATGCCTCGCTCGAGGAGGTCGAGAACACGGTCGTCGGCGGCAGCGGCGGGCGGATCGTCAAGCTGCGCGACATCGGCGCGGTCTCGTGGGCGACCGAGGAGCAGGCCTACACCGGCCGGCTCAGCGGCAAGCGCGCGGTGTTCATCACCGCGAACCAGAAGGATGGCACCAACATCTTCAAGGTCCGCGACGGCATCTACGCCAAGCTGCCCGACTTCGAGCGCGCGCTGCCAGCGGACGTGCGTCTCGAGCGCGGCTTCGATCAGTCGCGCAATGTCGCCCACCGGCTGGACCGCCTCGGCGGCGACTTCGCGATCGCTGTAGGCCTCGTGCTGCTGACGCTGCTGCCGCTCGGCCTGCGCGCCGCCGGCGTGGTCATGATCTCGATCCCGCTGTCGCTGGCGATGGGGCTCGCGTTCCTGTACCTGGCCGGCTTCGGCCTCAACCAGCTGTCGATCGCCGGCTTCGTGCTGGCGCTCGGCCTGCTGGTCGACGACTCGATCGTCGTGGTCGAGAACATCGCGCGCTTCGTGCGCAACGGCTACGGCCGGGTCGAGGCGGCGATCAAGGCGACCGACCAGATCTACCTCGCGGTGCTCGGCTGCACGGCGACGCTGCTGCTCGCCTTCCTGCCGCTCCTGTTCCTGCCGGAGGGCGCCGGCGAGTTCATCCGCTCGCTGCCGGCGGCGATCCTGTTCACGGTACTGGCCTCGCTGTTCGTCGCGCTGACGGTGATCCCGTTCCTCGCCAGCCGCATGCTGCGCAGCCACGCACCGCCTGCGCCGCCGGCGCCTGGCGCGGCCGGCCGGCTCCGGGCGCGGCTGGCGGGGGCCATCCAGCATTTCGACACGCTCGCCGATCGGCTGCTGCAGCGGGTCATGGCGGCGATCCACGCGATCTACGGCCCGGCGCTGCACTACGCGCTCGGCCGGCCGCGGGCGACACTGGCGGCGGCACTCGGACTGTTCGCGTTGGTGGCCTGCAGCGTGCCGCTGATCGGCTTCAGCCTGTTCCCGAAGGCCGACGTGCCACAGTTCCTGGTGCACGTCGACGCCCCGGAGGGCGCCAGCATCGCCGAAACCGACCGCGCGCTGCGCTACGTCGAGGCCGAGCTCGGCCGCCACGCCGAGATCAAGCGCTGGTTCACGCACGTCGGACACGGTTCGCCGTTCATGTACTACAACATCTTCCCGGCGGGCCGCGTCGCCAACGTCGGCGAAGTGTTCGTCGAGCTCGACAGCTTCGACGCCCGGCGCACGCTGCTGCTGTTCGAGGAGCTGCGCGGTCGCTTCAGCGCCTACCCGGCGGCGCGCATCGTGCTCAAGCAGTTCGAGCAGGGTCCGCCGATCGACAACCCAGTCGCGATCCGCATCGTCGGCCCCGAGCTCGACGAGCTGCGGACGATCGCCGCGCAGCTCGAGCAGGTCCTCAAGGACACGCCGGGGACCCGCGACGTGAAGAATCCGGTGCGGCTGCTGCGCACCGACCTCAATCTCGGCATCGACAACGAGAAGGCCGGCCTGCTCGGCGTCTCGGCGCTCGAGGCCAACCGCACCGTGCGGCTCGCGGTCGCCGGCCAGGTCGCCGGCCAGTTCCGCGCCAAGAACGGCGACGAGTACGACATCACGATGCGCCTGCCGATGAAGGAGCGGCCGACGCTGGATGCGCTCGACTTGATCCAGGTGAGCTCGGTGACCGGCCGGCAGGTGCCGCTGCGGCAGATTTCGTCGCCGCATTTCGAGACCGCGACCAACTCGATCACGCGCTACAACCGCGAGCGGCAGGTGACGGTGTCGAGCGAGGTGCGGCCCGGCTTCAACACCGGCAACGTCACGGCCGAGGTTCTCAAGCGGATCCGCGCCATCGAGCTGCCGCCCGGCTACCGCTTCGTGGTCGCCGGTGAGGTGGAGCAGCAGCAGGAGAGCTTCGGCGGGCTGCTGCCGGCGGTCATGGTGGCGATCTTCGGCATCCTGGCCGTGCTGGTGCTCGAGTTCGGCAGCTTCCGCTCGACGCTGATCGTCGCCGGCGTGATCCCGCTCGGCATCACCGGCGCGCTGCTCGCGCTGCTCGTGACCGGCTACACGCTGTCGTTCACCTCGATCATCGGCATGATTGCGTTGATCGGCATCGAGATCAAGAACTCGATCCTGCTGGTCGACTTCACCAACCAGCTGCGCGCGCAGGGCACGGCGCTCGACGAGGCGATCGAGAAGGCCGGCGAGATCCGCTTCCTGCCGATCCTGCTGACCTCGGCAACTGCGATCGGCGGCCTGACGCCGCTCGCGGTGCAGGGCTCAGGGCTGTACTCGCCGCTCGCGGTCACGATCATCGGCGGGCTGATCTCGTCGACGCTGCTGGCGCGGCTCGTGACGCCGGTCATGTACAAGTTGCTGCCGCCACCGGTCGGGATGATCGACGAGCTGGTCGCCGGCGACGCCGCCGCGCCCGCGCCGGCCCACGGCTGAGCGCGCGGCGGCGGCTTCGGGATCCCGTCGCTTGCCGGGGCAGGCGGCGGTCGGCAGACTGCCGGCGGTTCACCGAGGTCCCCGCCCGCCGTGCGCGACAGTCCCCCGCCCCCGCTGCGCTCGCTCGGCGTCCTGCGCGTCATCGCGAGCTTCAAGTTCGTCAAAGCCTGCCTCGTCATCGTCACCGGCCTCGGGCTGCTGCGCTTCTACGACCCGGCGTTCCAGTCCGGGCTCTACCGGCTCCTCGGCGGCCTGCCGTACGCGTTCGAGCAGAAGCTGCTCCGTGAGGGCATCGCCTTCCTGAGCGGCATGAGCCCGAAGCGCATCCAGATCATCGCGATCGCGACCTTCGCCTACGCGGGGCTGTTCCTGGTGGAGGGGGTGGGCCTGTGGCGCGGGCTGCACTGGGCCGAGGTGCTGACCGTGGTCGCGACCAGCTCGCTGATACCGGTCGAGATCTACGAACTCGTGCGCCACCCGACGCTGAACAAGGTGCTGGTCATCGTGCTCAATGCGGCGATCCTCGCCTACCTCGTCTGGCGGCTGCGCCGCGAGGCCGCGCTGCAGCGCGCGCACGCAGCGGCGCATGCGCGACGCGACGCAGGCCCCGGCAGCTGATCGGGGGCCGCGCGGCGCGGTCCGGGCGTGCCTCGCGCCGCCGCCGCAGTGGCCGGATTGCTGCAACGCAGCGTTCGCATCACCTGACCGGCCGTGCTTCACAGTTCGGCCGCGGCAGGCCGTGCTACCTTGATTTTTCATGTTTCGGAGCGCCTCGCGCTACCGCCTGATGCCGATGGGGAAGTCCGAAATGCGAACACTCCTCGACCTCGCCCGAAGGGTGCGAGTCGCCCTTTGCGCCGCAACAGCCGTTGGGCTCGCGGCGGTGCCAGCAAACACCGCCGCGCAGGAACATCACGACGACAGCGACTCCGACTGGCTGCTGTTCCCGGCCGGCCAGCTGGTGGGGCGGTCCGACACGACCGGCCAGTCGCCGAAGAACGACTACGACAATCTGCTGGTCGACGTGCTGCTGTCGCACTCAGCCGGCCGCTTCCGCGCGCTCGCCGAGACCGTGGTCTCGCCGGACGAGGTCGAGATCGAGCGCCTGCAGTTCGGCTGGGAGTTCTCCGAGAACCTCTTCGGCTGGGCCGGTCGCTTCCACCAGCCGGCCAGCGCGTGGAACACCGAGCATCACCACGGCCAGTACTTGCAGACCGCGATCACCCGGCCGCAGATCGAGCACTGGGAGGACGAGTACGGACTGATCCCGCAGCACATCGCCGGCCTGCTGTTCGAAACCACCGGCGCGATCGGCCGGGACGCCGGCCTGGCGATGTCGCTCGGTGCCGGCGCCGCACCCGTGATCCGCGACGGCCGGATGGAACCGGTGGGCGTGCTGCGCTCCAACGTCGGCGGGCACCGCGCCTCCTGGTCCGGCCGGCTCGCCTACCAGCCTGAGCTGCTCGGCGACGACAGCTTCGGCATCCTGCTCGCGCAGCACGACGTGCACATCGTCGACCCGGCGGTCATGGCGACGCTCGGTAGCAGCGACGTGCGCCTCAACGTCGGCGGCGCGTTCGCCAAGCTGACGCGCCACGACTGGCACCTGCAGGCCACCTACTACTTCGTCGGCGCGCACCTCGACACCGCGCCGGCGTCGCGCAGCGAGCAGTTTGGCGCCGGCTACCTGCAGGTCGAGCGCTCGCTGCCGCAGCGGCTGACGCCGTTCGCGCGCCTCGAGCTGTCGGCGGACGCGGCGCGATCGAGCTATGTCGCGCTCCAGGCGCGCCAGTTCCAACTGCGTCGCCAGCTCGCCGGCCTGCGCTGGGACCTTGCGCACAGCCAGGCGCTGACGCTCGAGATCGCGCATGCGACGACGCTGCTGGCGCGCTTCAACGAAGTCCGCTTGCAGTGGAGCGGCGTCATCCCGTGATCCGCTCCGGCGTCATCGCCTGCCTGCTGCTGCTGCTGCTTGCGGCGGCCCCGGCGCGCGCCGGCGATCCGCCGCGCCCGGCCGAGCAGACGATGGTGCTGATCGTCGGCCATGACAGTCCGATCGTTCACCTCGACGTCATCGACGTGCGCAAGCTGTTCCTCGGCCTGACCGTCATGAGCAGCGGCCGCCAGCTGCGCGCGCTCGACAACCGCAGCGACGCCAAACTGCGCGAGGCGTTCCTGCAGAACGTCATCGCGATGCCCGAGCGCGCCTACGAGCGACGGCTGCTGTCGATCACGCTGCAGCAGGGCGCGCACCGGCCGGAGGCCTTCGAGGCCACCGCCGCACTGCTGAATGCGGTCGCGACCGACCCGAGCGCGGTGAGCATCGCGTGGGCCGCCGACGTCGCAACGGACCGGCGGATCCGCGTGCTGCGCGTGCTATGGCGCGACTGACGTCCACGCTGGCGTCGCGGATCGCGCTGGTCATGCTGGCCGCGCACGGCGTGCTGCTGCCGGTGCTGTACTTCGAACTGGTGCACGTCGTCGAGGCCGGCCTGACGGACCAGTTCGCCACCCAGGTCCGCGGCTTCGCGCGGCTGGTCGCCGACGAGTGCGAACTCGGCGACGCGCTCGATACGCCGGAGCGCACCAAGGCGCTGCTCGACTCGGTGATCCTGCGTGGCGACGGCGTGTACGCGGAGATCCGCGGCGGCGGGCTCGATCGGCGCAGCGCCGCCGGCGCCTTCCCGACCACGCCACCGCACCGGCAGGACCTGCATCTCGGCGAGGGGGGCGATGGCGTCTACTACCTGATGCTGCCGATCGAGCACGCCGGCCGGCAGGCGGAACTGTGGCTGGGCTTCGATGAGAAGGCGACCGTGGCGCAGATCGCCGAGGCGCGGACCAACGTCGCGGTCGCGCTGAGCGTGTATTTCGTGCTGACCATGGTCGCCGGCATGCTGCTTGGGCGCTGGCTGTCGCGACCGTTGATCGAGCTCGGGCGCCGCTCGCGGCGCATCGCCTCGGGCGACTACGCGATGACGCTCGGCGCGCGCACCTCGCTGCGCGAGGTGACCGAGCTCGGCGAGGACCTCGAACGGATGCGCGGCGAGCTGGTCGGCGTCGGCGAGCGGCTGCGGCGGGAGATCAAGGCCAAGGAGGCGATCGAGGTCGAGCGCCGGACACTGGAGGAGCAGCTGCGCCGCAAGCACCGCCTCGAGACCGTCGGCACGCTGGCCGGCGGCGTCGCGCACGAATTCAACAACGCGCTGGTGCCGATCATTCTTTATACGGAGTCGCTGCTGCTCGACGCGCCGCAGGCCGGAGCGGAGCGCGAGCAGCTCGACGGCATCCTGTCGGCCGCTCGGCGCGCGCGCGAGATCGTCCGCAAGGTGCTGACGTTCAGCCGCACCTTCGACGCGCCGCGGCTCGAGCCGGTGCGGCTCGATGCGGTGGTTGACGAGACTTTTAAGCTGTTCGCGGCGCTCGTGCCGCCGAGCATTCGCGTTGAACGCGAGGTGGCGACCGATACGCCGCTGGTGATGGCCGACACCGGCTCCTTGAGCCAGCTGGTCATGAATCTTTGCACCAACGCCTACCAGGCGATGCAGACCACCGGCGGCGTGCTGACGATCGGCACGCTGCGCGTCGACGCGGCCGCCTCCGACGGCGACGCCGAGCGCGCGCCGCGGGTCGAGCTGTTCGTCCGCGACACCGGCCACGGCATCGACGCGGCGACTCTCGAACACATCTTCGAGCCGTTCTTCACGACCCGCGAGGTCGGCGCCGGCACCGGCCTCGGGCTCGCGGTCGCGCATGGCATCGCGACCAATCTCGGCGCGACGATCCTGGTCGACTCCGCGCCCGGACGCGGTACGACCTTCCGGGTACAATTTGAGGCGGCGCAGGTCGCCGCTGCGGACGCGGCCGAACGCGAAGCCGAAAGGAGTGCCGTCTGAACGCCCCGGCGATTCCTTCGACCACCGGCGCGGCGGAACGCGCGGCGCGGCTGCTCTTGGTCGACGACGAACGCGACGTCCGCGCGTCGATGGCGCGGGTGCTCGAGCGCGCGGGCTTCGTCGTCCGCCTCGCCGACAGTGCCGAGCAGGCGGTCGCGGCGCTGCGTGCCGACGCGGCGGATCTCGTGATCACCGACGTCATCATGCCGCGGCAGAACGGCGTGGAGCTCGTCAAGACGCTGAAGGCGGAATTCCCCGGTACCGCGGTGATCGCGATCTCAGGCGGCGGGAATTTCTGGCCGGAAGGCTACAAGCCCGAGGCGATCACGACGTCCGCTTACCTCGCGGCGGCGTCGAGCGCCGGCGCCGACGGCGTGATCTCCAAGCCATTCGAGATCGCGGAGCTGCTGGCGGTCGTCCGCGCGGTGCTCGCGAAGCGGCCCCCGGCGCCGTAGCACTGGCTGGCGCGGTGGCGTCGATCGGACTAGGCTGCGGGCGTCTGCCCCAACGGACTGGAGGTTCCCATGCGTCTGACAACCGCCGTCCTGCCGTTCGCGACGTTGGTAGTGCTCTGCGGCTGCGCCTCGCACGCGCCGGCGCCGGCGCCGCTGCGGGCGACCGCCGTTCTCGAGGCGCGCTCGGGCAGTAGCGTCACCGGGCGTGTTGAGCTGACAGAGTCCGGCGGGCAGGTGCGTGCCCGCGTCGAGGTCACCGGGCTCGCGCCGGACTCCGCACACGGCTTCCACATTCACGACAAGGGTGACTGCAGCGCGGCCGATGCCTCGAGCGCGGGCGGCCACTACAACCCGACCGGCGTCAACCACGGCCGCGCCGGCATCCCGCCGCATCACGTCGGCGACCTGCCCAGCCTGACGACCGACGCCACCGGCAGCCTCCACGCCGACGTGCTCGTCGACGGCGCGACGCTTGCGCCGGGACCGACGTCGATCATCGGCCGCAGCCTGGTGGTGCATCGCGACCGCGATGATTTCACGACGCAGCCGGCCGGCAATTCTGGCCCGCGCGTCGCCTGCGGCGTGATCACGGCGCGCTAGGCTCAGGCCGCGCGGCGCGGCTGTCGCTGTTGGCGATCACGACGCCGGCCGCGACCGCCGCGAGTCCGGCGGTCGTGGCGAGGTCGAGCGTGTCGCCGAGCAGCAGCCAGCCGAACACGGCGACCAGCACCGGTGACAAGGGCGCGAAGCCGGCAGCGACGACCGCGCCGAGCTGGCGGATCGCGAACGCGAAGGCGATCAGCGCCACCACCGCAGCCAGAATGCCCTGATAGAAGGCCTGCAGCGCGAGCTCCGCGATCGGCACCGCGGCGAGGCGGGCGCCGCCGCCGAGCCCGAGGTACGCCGGCACGAACGCGATCGCGTTCAGCACGGCGACCGTGGCGGCATTCATCACCGGCCGCATCATCAGCGCGCGACTGGCAACCGTGTAGCTGGCCCAGCCGCACGACGCGCCGAGAATCAGCGCGAAGCCTGCGAGGCGGGTGCCGCCGGCGAGCACGTCGTGCAGCACGACCGTCGCGACGCCGGCCGCGGTGACCGCGAGTCCTGCGAGGCGCCGCGCCCGCGGCCGCTCGCCGAGTGCCGCCCAGGCGAGCAGCGCCGCGATCGCGCCGGTCGCGCCGGGCCCGAGCACGCCACCCTGGCCTGAATTCGCGAGCCGCAGACCGTAGGCGAACAGCAGGAAGTACGGCACCCCCGCGCCGACCAGCATCGCGAGCAGCGGCCAGGGACGGCGCCACGGCACCTCGCGATAGTGCAGTGCGAAGAGCGGCAGCAGCACGAGGCCGGCGGTAGCGAAGCGCAAGGCCGCGATGTCGGCCGGTGCGAGCCGCGTGAGCACGGCGAAGCGCGTGACCGGCACCCAGCCGGCCCAGATGCCGACGGCGAGCAGCGCAGCGGCGACGCCAGCCGCCGGTCGCGAGCTGTGCGTACGACTCATGCCCGGGCGACGGCCGGCCTCAGCCGGGCGCCGCGGGCCGTTCGAGGCCGATGCGCTCCGCCGCCCAGTGCAACACGCGCTGCAGGCGCGGCACGGTCAGCGACAGCGCCGTAGCCAGCGCCACCCAGCGGAACTCGTGGTGCTCGGCCCGTCCAAGCAGCGGATTGATCGGCAGCGAGACGGCGCCATCCGGAGAACGGGCGACGTAGAAGCGCACGACCTTGCCGCCGGCGTAGGGTTCGGTGTCGATGGAGTCCTCACCCCAGCCGAACTGGAGGTCGCCGAGCCCGGTCTCCTCGCGCACCTCGCGAATCGCGCCCTCCAGCGAGGTCTCGCCGGCCTCGAGGCGCCCCTTGGGGAGATCCCAGTTGCGGTATGCGCGCAGCAACAGAAAGCGCGGGCCGTCGGCGGTGTCGCGCACAACCACGACACCCGCGGCGCGCTTGAGGCTCCGGCTTCGCATGCGCGGATTATAGGGCGCGCTGCCGCGTGCCGCCGGCAGGCTTGCCGCAGCGACGCTCGGCGGCGCGGAAGAGCCGCCACGCGCGCCCGCCGCGTCATCGGTAGGTCCGATGGATATCCTTGTTCTGATAGAGTGCATGTATATCCCGGAGGCCTGCCATGAACCTGCGCGACCTGCGCTACCTCGTTGCCCTGGCCGACACCCGCCACTTCGGCCACGCCGCGAGCAAGTCCCATGTCAGCCAGCCGACCCTGTCGGCGCAGATCAAGAAGCTCGAGGAGTACCTCGGTGCGCCGCTGGTCGAGCGCCAGCCGCGCAACGTGTCGCTGACCGAGGTCGGCGAGCGCGTGGTGGCGCGCGCCCGGCGCGTGCTGCAGGACTGCGACGACATCGTCGAGCTCGCGCGAGCGGCGCGTGACCCGCTCGCCGGTACGCTGCGCGTCGCATTCATCCCGACGCTCGGGCCGTACCTGCTGCCGTTGGTGACGCCGGCGCTGCGCCGCAAGCTGCCGAAGCTGCAGCTGATGCTCTACGAGTACCAGACCGGTGCGCTGCTCGAGCGGCTGCGTGCCGGTGAACTCGACGTCGGGATCCTCGCCCTGGGCGTCGACACCGAGGGCCTCGAGACGCGCGCCCTCGGCGACGAGGCGTTCACGCTCGCGCTGCCCGCTTCACACCGCCTCGCCAAGCAGGCCAGCGTCCGCACCGACGACCTCGCCGGCGAGACGCTGCTGCTGCTCGAGGACGGCCACTGCCTGCGGGACCAGGCGCTTGACGTCTGCAGCCGCATCGACGTTCACGAAGCGGAGGACTTTCGCGCTACCAGCCTCGAGACGCTGCGCCAGATGGTCGCGGCCGGTCTCGGCATCACGCTGCTGCCGGAGCTGGCGACGCGCGGGCCGTTCGCCGCCGCCAAGAACGTCGTCGCACGGCCGTTCGCCAAGCCCGTGCCACACCGCACGCTCGGCGCCGCGTGGCGCCGCAGTACGACGCGCTCCGCGGCGATCGGCGCAATCTGCGAGTCGATCGCCGCGGTGCTCGGCGCACGGCCCTGACGCGCGCTCGCCGACCGTTCAGCCGCGGTCAGGCCCCGCCGGCGGCGGCGCCGACGCCAACAGCCGAGTGCGGATGAAGAAGTAGAGCAGATAGGCGATACCGATCGCTCCCGGGATGAAGCCGAACAGCCAAGGGAGGTCCTTGTCCGGGATCTGGATCATTGCCGCCGTCACGGTGACGCCGATCGCCAGCAGCACGAGGCCATGGCGCAGGAAGCGGGCATCATCGCCGGCGCGCGGATCGACGTCCGGCGGATCCGGCGGCAGCTCGAGGCCCTTCTCGATCGCCGCGAGCCGCTCGCGGTGCCGCAGGTCGGCGCGCTGCAGGCGCTGGCGGTGGCTCGCCAGCATGCCGACGATCGCGACCGCGATGCCGGCAACGATAGCGATAATGGGAATGAACACGCCGACAATGGCTGGACTCATGACGCTTCTCCTTATGAATACTCAGCGGCCGGCGACCAGCGCCAGCAGCGACAGAACCGACCCCAGGTGGCCGCCGAGCGACAGGCCGGCCACGAGGCCGAGCAACGCGGCCCAGAGCGGGTCAAGCGTCAGGCTTGCGGCAGGCCGGCGGTGTCGTATGGTAGGCACGCCAGCTGATACGCGCCGAGCGAGCGGCTGGTTTCACGGGCGGTCGCGACCGGGTGCCGGCTGAAACCGCGCGACCTCGGGCGGCGTATCAGCTCGACAGGGGACCAGAAAGCGGAATGGAGGAGCCCATCGTCGCAATGCTGCGGGCCGGCCGTTCGGCACAGGCCCTCGACGCGCTGGTCAAGGCCTACCGGCGACAGGTGTTCGGCGTCGCCTTCGCGATCCTCGGCTCGCGGGCGGCCGCCGAGGACGTCGCGCAGGAGGTGTTCGTGAAACTGTGGAAGTCGCTCGACCAGTTCGACGGCCGCGCCAAGCTCTCGACCTGGATCTATGCGATCGCCCGCAACGCCGCGATTTCGGCACGGCGACGCGAGCGGCCGACGAGCTCGTTGTCGGACGAAGCGGTGCTGGCCGACGCCGAGGCGCGGGCCGCGGTCGAGGATGCGCCCGGCGCCGACGACGTGACGCTGTGGCGCGCCGTCGCGGCGCTGCCGGACAGCCAGCGCCAGGCGGTGATCCTCTACTATCAGGACGAGCGCCCGGTCGAGGAGGTCGCTGCGATGCTCGGCATACCGGTCAATACCGTCAAGACGCACCTGCACCGCGCACGCGCGCGCCTCGCGACGGCGCTCGACGCGCGCACCCCGCTGCTGGAGCACGGCACATGAACCACCAGTCGCGCGATCCGCACGACCTCGATCGCCGCCTCGTGCAGCTCATCGGCACGATCGATGCCGCGCCCGGCTTCGAGGCGCGACTCGCGGCGCGGCTCGCGCGCGAGCGCACGGCACCGGACGCCGCGGCTCGGGCCCGCGCCCGCGAGCAGTTGCTGCGGTCGCGCAGCGACACGGAGCGGGCGCTGCGGCGCCGGCTGCGCAGCAACCTGATTCTGATCGGCGGCGCGACGCTCGCCGCGATCGGCCCCGCGTGGCTCAGCGCGCAGTTGCTCGCGAATATCCTCGGCGCGCTGCCGAACAGCGTGTTTCCGATCCTCGCCCTGGGCAGTGGCGCCGCTTTCATCGCCTGGGTCGGCGCGGTGCTGGCGCGCACCGAGCGCGGCCTGCCGGCGACGGCGCTGCTCGCCTGAGCGCCGGGCGCACCACGTCGCGGGTCAGCACGCTGCTGCGCGGCGCGCTCGCCAGCACCGCCCTGCTGATCCTGGCGCCGACCCAGGCCGCCGAAGCGCTGCCACGGCTCGCGATCGAGCCCGGCTCGCTGACGGTCTCCGGCGTGTCCTCGGGCGGCTACATGGCGACGCAGTTCCACGTCAGCTTCAGCAGCGTGGTGCGCGGCGCCGGCGTGTTCGCGGCCGGACCCTGGGACTGCGCCCGCGGCTCGCTCGCCCGTGCCTTCGGCGACTGCCTCGGCCGCGCCGAGAGCGCGCCGCAGGCGGCCGCGCTGGTCGAGCTCGCGCAGGCTGCTGCCGCGGCCGGCCAGATCGATCCGCTGGGAGGGCTCGCCACGGCGCGGGTCTGGTTGTTCCGCGGCTCGCGCGACGGGACGGTCGCGGCGCCCGTGACGCGCGCGCTGGCCGACTTCTACCGCGCATTCGTCGGCGAACCCGGACTGCGCTACCTGGACGACCGCGCGGTCGGGCACGGCATCCCGACCCTGAGCGCCGGGGCGCCGTGCGAGGTGACCGCGGCGCCGTACCTCAACGCCTGCGGCTACGACGGTGTCGGCGAGATGCTGGCGTTCCTCTACGGCGAGCGGTCGCTGGCGCCACCAGCCGCTGCCGCCGGCACGCTGAGCCGCTTCGGGCAGTCGGCGTACGACCCGGGCGGCAACCTCGCGACGCAGGGCTACCTGTACGTGCCGCGCGCCTGCGTCGGCCGCGGGCCGTGCCGGCTGCACATCGCCTTTCACGGCTGCCGGCAGGGTGCGGACTTCGTCGACGAAGCCTTCGTGCGCGATGCCGGCTACAACCGCTGGGCCGACGCGCATCGTCTGGTCGTGCTCTATCCGCAGGTGCGGCGCAGCCAGTTCCTGCCGCTGAATCCGGAGGGCTGCTGGGACTGGTGGGGCTACACCGGCGAGCGCTACGCGATGCGCGACGGCCCGCAGATCGCCGCGGTGCGGGCCATGGTCCGAGCGCTGGCAGGCTTCTGAGCGACGGGGCACACTGCGCCGGTCACCTCAGCCACCGGATTCTGCCGTGAATGCCAGCCAACGCCCCGCGGTTGCCTTCGTCGGCCTCGGCAAGATGGGCGCCAACATGGCGCGCCGGCTGGCGCGCGCCGGCCTCGCAGTGGTCGCCTTCGATGTCGCGGAGCCCGCCCGCGCGGCGCTAGCGCCGGAGCCGCGGGTGCTGATCGCGGCGACGCTTGCCGCGGCGGTCACGGCGCTTACGCCGCCGCGCGTCGTGTGGCTGATGCTGCCCGCCGGCGAGCCGACCGCGGCCACCCTCACGGCGCTGCACGCGCTGCTCGCGCCGGGCGACGTGATCGTCGACGGCGCGAACGCCGACTATCGCGACAGCGTGCGCCACGCCGCCGAGGCGGCCGCGCGCGGCCTGCATGCGGTCGACGCCGGCGTCTCCGGCGGGATCTGGGGGCTTGCGAGCGGCTACGGGCTGATGCTCGGCGGCAGCGCGCAGGCGGTTGCGCCGGTCGTGCCGCTCGCACGCGCGCTCGCGCCTGCGCCGGACCGCGGCTGGGTCCACTGCGGCCCGCCCGGCGCCGGCCACTTCGTCAAGATGGTGCACAACGGCATCGAGTACGGCCTGATGCAGGCCTACGCGGAGGGCTTCGCGCTGATGCGCGACAAGCGCGAATTCGGCCTCGACGTCGCGGCGATCGCCAGCAGCTGGCGCGACGGCAGCGTGGTGCGCTCGTGGCTGCTCGAGCTCGCCGCCGACATGCTGAACGCCGACCCCGGCTTCAACGGCGTCGCGCCGGTGGTCGCCGACTCCGGCGAAGGGCGCTGGACGGTGCGCGAGGCGATCGAGCTCGGCACGCCGCTGCCGGTGATCAGTGCCGCGCTGATGAACCGCTTCGCGACGCAGGGGCGCGACGACTACGCCGCGCAGTTCCTCGCCCAGCTGCGGCACGCCTTCGGCGGCCACTTCGTGCCGAAGGTCGGCGACTGAGCGCCGACGACGCGCCGCTCAGCGCAGCGCGCGCAGCTCGGCGGGCAGCGCCGCGGCAGCCTCGGCGTCGGCGAACACGAACGCGGCCTCGCGCGCGACGCGGCCGGCGGGCACGCTCGCATCGCCGTCCCAGAGCGCGCGCAGCGCGCGCGCCTTGTCGGCGCCCGTCACGAGCCACAGGCGGTGGCGGGCGGCGTTCAGCGCACGGTAGGTCAGCGTCATGCGTCGCACCCCCTGGTAGACGCCGCTGACGCCGACGTCATGCGCGAGGTCGTCGAGCAGCGCGTCACCCGGTACCAGCGACGCAGTATGGCCGTCGCCGCCGAGACCGAGCTGCACGACGTCGAGAGCCGGTGATTCTCCGCAGCGCTCGACGAGCAGCGCCGCATAGTCGGCCGCGCCGTCGGCGAGCGGCTTGTGCTCGACCGGCATCGCGTGGAAGGCCTCCGCCGCGAGCGCGTCCGGCGCGATCAGCAGGTCCGCGATCTGCCGCGAGTTGCGCCGCTCGTCGCTCGCCGCAACCACGCGCTCGTCGACCTGGAAGACCTCGACGCCATGCCAGTGGACCCGCAGCCGGCGCAGGTCGTGCAGCATCCGCCACGGGGTGCGACCGCCCGATAGTGCGATCAGGCAGCGACCACGGCTGGCGGTCGCGCGCCCGATCTCGGCGCGCAGCCATTCGGCGGCGCTTTCCGCCGCTGCTTCGCTGGTCGGCAACACGTGGATCCGCATCGAGTTCGCCTCATCCCGAACCGGCCGCGCCGGGTGAAGAGCCGTGCATCGTCAGCCTGCCGCGTCGATTCCCGGCAACATTTTGACCGTTCGCCGCGAGACTGCAATGCTTGCCGCCGGTGACGATGCGGCAGGAGGCAGGCTACCGTGACGGATCGCAAGAGCTCCACGCTGGAAGCCGCAACGGTGTCGGCCCTTGCCCGCCTGCTTGGCTACCCGCCGCTGGACGCCGACACCGCCGCGCGCATCGCCGCCGGCGCGAGCAACGCGGTGGCGGCGGTCCGCGCCACCGCGACCGTGCCGCTGTTCGACGCCGAGCCCGGCAACTATCTCGCCGAGCTCGAGCGCCTCGCAGGTCCCGGCCCGTGATCGATCCGCAGCACGCAACGCTGGTCGAGGCCGCCGCCGCGCTGGCGCGCGGTGAGCTGAGCAGCGAGGCGCTGACGCAGGCCTGCCTCGAGCGCGCCCACCGCCTCAATCCGGCGCTGAACTGCTTCCTGCGGATCGAGGACGAGGCGGCGCTCGCCGCTGCGCGGCGCGCCGACGCCGCGCGCGCCGCCGGCCACCCGCTCGGCGTGCTGCATGGCGTGCCGATCGCGGTCAAGGACATGTTCTACGACCCGGCGCGCGAGACGAGTTCGGGCTCGGAGATCCGCCGCGGTTTCCACGGGCCGGCGACCGCCACCGCGCTCGCCCGGCTCAAGGCCGCCGGCGCCATCGTGCTCGGCGCGCTCAACATGACCGAGTTCGCGCTCGGGCCGACCGGTCACAACCCCTTCTATGGCGCGTGCCACAACCCGTGGAACCCGGACCACATCGCCGGCGGCTCGTCGAGCGGCTCGGGCGCCGCGGTGGCGGCGCGCATCGCCTTCGGCACGCTCGGCTCCGACACCGGTGGATCGATCCGGCTGCCGGCGGCCGCCAACGGCATCCTCGGCATCAAGCCGACCTACGGCCGCGTGCCGCGCACCGGCGCGATGCCGCTGTCGTGGTCGATCGACCACGTCGGGCCGCTGGCGCGGACCGCCGCCGACCTCGCGCGGCTGCTCGGCGTGATCGCCGGCCACGACCCGGCGGATCCGACCTCAAGCCGTCGCGCGGTACCGGACTACGAGTCGCAGCTCGGCGCCGGGATCCGCGGCCTGCGGCTCGGCGTGCCGCAGAACTTCTTCTTCGACGACCTCGAGCCCGCGGTCGGCACGGTCCTCGAGGCGGCGCTCGCCGCACTCGAATCGGCCGGCGCGCAGCGTCTCGCCGTCAACGTGCCCGGCGCGCAGCACCTGACCGAGCTCGGCCGCACGGTCGTGTACACCGAGGCCGCGGCGCTGCACGGCCACTGGCTGCGCACGCGGCCCGAGGACTACTCGCCGCAGGTGCGTGCCCGCGTCGCGACCGGGGTCGCGATCCCGGCGGCCGCGTACGCCGAGGCCTTGCAGCTGCGCGCGCTGGTGCTGCGGCGCGTCTGTGACGAGGTGTTCGGCGCCTGCGACGTACTCGTGACGCCGTCGCTGTCGATCGAAGTGCCGACGCTGGCGGCCACCGACGTCGGTGGCAGCGCCTCGATGTGGAGCACGATCGGTCGGTTGCTCAAGTGCGTCGCGCCCTTCAACTACCTCGGCCTGCCTGCGCTCAGCGTGCCGGTCGGCTTCACGGCCAATGGCCTGCCGGCCGCTCTGCAGCTGGTCGGCCGCCCGTTTGCCGAGGCGACGCTGCTCGGCGTCGCCGCCGCATACCAGCGGCTGGCGCCCTGGCACGAGTGCCTGCCGCCGGTGCACTGAGCGCAGCGTCGCCTGGATCGAGACGCGCGTCACGCTTCGGCCTGCCAGCGCTTCAGCCTGCGGCAAAACGCGCGATAAGCGGTTACCTGGTCGCGTCTTGGGGAATTGCGCAGTGGCGGAGCATCTCATCTGGCTCCTCAGCCTTCGCGGCGTGTCGGTCCGTGCCCGGCTGCTGCTCATCAACGCGCTGCTGATGCTGGCGCTCGGCCTGGTCAGCGTGGTCACCTGGAGCGCGCTCGACGAGCAGAGCGGCGCGATGGCCGACCTCGCGCTGATCAGCAAGGTCGCGCGCTACCACCAGGATGCGGACATGCTGCACGCCTCGCTGCGCGCCGACGTCAACGCCGCGCTCGCCAGCGCGCAGCTCACCGCCGACGAGCGCGCCGCGCTCGAGAAGTCGATCGACGAGAATGCGATGGATCTGCGCCGCGACCTGCAGGCGCTCGACAAGCTGACGCTGTCGCCGGAACTCACCGAGAGCGAGCAGAAGGTGCGGCGCCTGGCCGAGGCCTTCCTGGTCCGCGCGCTCGAGGTCGGCCGCCTCGCGATCCGCGATCCGAAGAGCGCGACGGCGCTGCTGCCGGCGTTCAACGAGACGATCGCGGCGTTGCGCCAGGCGATCGACCAGCAGACCGCGCTGCTGTCGCAGGGCGTCGTTCGCGCCAACGACGACGCCGCCGCCGCCGCGCTCAGCGCCAAGCGCTGGATCGTGTCGGCGTTCGTGCTCGCCGGCCTGGTGGCGGGCCTGCTGGTGGCGTTCGTCTCGGCCTCGATCCGCCGCTCGCTGCGCGCGGTACGCGACGTCGCACACGCGATGGCCGCCGGCGACCTCGAGGTGCGCAACGCCGACCTCACGCGCGACGAGGTCGGCCAGCTCGCGCGCGCGCTGAATTCGCTGGCCGACAACCTGAGCGGCATGATCATCAAGCTGCGCTCGGACGCCGAACGCGACGCCTTCGGCACGCAGCTGGTCGAGGCGCTCGAGATGGCCGACACCGAGGAGGAGGCGCACGCGACCATTGGCCGCGCGATGGCCGCGGTCGCCGGCGACCGGCCGATGGAGCTCTTGATCGCGGACTCGAGCCGTGCGCACCTCGAGCGCGCGATCGCGCATCCGACTGCCGGCGCGCCCGGCTGCGACGTGGAGTCGCCCTTCAGCTGCGTCGCGGTGCGGCGCGGCAACCCGGTCAGTTTCGCCGACAGCGACGCGCTGAACGCCTGCGCGCGGCTGCGCGGCCGCAGCTGCGGGCCGATGTCGGCGGTGTGCGTTCCGGTCAGCTTCATGGGCCGCTCGCTCGGCGTGCTGCACGTCGCCGGCGCGCAGCGCTCGCCGCCGACGGCGCTGCAGCTGGCGCAGCTGACGACGCTCGGCATCCAGGCCGGCGCCCGGATCGGCACGGTGCGCGCCTTCCAGAAGACGCAGCGCCAGGCATCGACCGACGCGCTCACCGGATTGTTCAATCGGCGCACGCTCGAGGAGCGGGTGCGCAACCTCGCCGCCGACGGCGTGCCGTTCGCGGTCGCGATCGCCGATCTTGACCACTTCAAGAAGCTGAACGACACCCGCGGTCACGAGGCAGGCGACAACGCGCTGCGCCAGTTCGCCGACGTGCTGCGCCGCGCGCTGCGCGGCGAGGATACGGCGGCACGCTGGGGTGGCGAGGAGTTCGTGCTGCTGCTGCCGCACACCAGCGCGGCCGAGGCAGCCGAGGTCGTCGACCGGGTCCGTGCCATGCTCGCCGAGGCGCAGCTCGTATCCAGCACGCCGGCCTTCACCTCGAGCTTCGGCATCGCCGACTCGACGATGTCGCCACGCTTCGAGCAACTGGTGCGGATCGCTGACGACGCCCTGTATCGCGCCAAGGACGGTGGCCGGGATCGTGCGGTGGTGGGCCACCCGTCGAACGTCGACCCGTCGATGCTGCGCCGCGCCGTCGAGCACCCGGCGAGCGTCGACGTCGTGCGCATCGCGAGCGGCGGCGAGTAGCGGTCAGTCCGGGACGGTCAGCACGCCGTCGGCGAAGCGAATCCGGTCGGCGCCCGGATCGACCTTGAGCTGGCCGAGGTGCGCGTCGTCGAGCGGCGGCGCACCGCCCGCGCCAGCACCTCTCGGCCGCGAGCGGATCACCTGCGATGGCGGCAGCGCCGTGCCCTGCCGCAGGCGCTCGAGCAGCGCGTCGAGGGCGCGACACAGCCACGCCTGCATCGGTACGTAGGCCGCGGCCATATCGGGCAGCGCCAGGAAGGCGTCGAAGTGGTGCCCGTGCTCGAGCTCGTAGTAGCGCAGCTCGTCGCGCCCGCCGCGATCACGCTGATTGACCGCGTAGTAGGCCCGCGAGGCGTGGTTCACCGGAATCAGGCTGTCGGCGCGACCGTGCAGGATGATCACGGGGCGATTGCCGAGCTGGCCGCTCATCACGACTTCCTGCTGGCCGCGGTGCACCGCGGCCAGCAGCGCGGCGCGGTCCGCCGGCAGCCCCTCAACCGGCTGCGCCGAGCGTGCGAGCACGCGCTCCGGCGCGTAGGCGAGCGCCAGGGCGAGGCTGCCCTCGTTGTTGGCGCGGCGCTCGCCGCGGCCGTCGCGCGCGCAGAGCGCGACCGGTCCGGTCGGCGCGATGCCATTGCTGTCGGCCCACAGCACCGCCGCCTCGGCCTCGGTCAACGACCGCGGTCGCCCGTCGCCGTCGGTGGCGGCGAAGCTGACGCCAGCATAGGGAGCCGACGGCGCGCGGCGCGAGTACGCCCAGCCGTACGACACGCTCAGCGACGACCACAGGTTGGCGGCCAGGTTGAAGTGGCCGAGCCGCAGCGCCTGCGGCAGCATGCCGGCCGCGAGCAGCTGCTCGCGCGCGGCGTTGGCCGCGGCCGCCGCCGGTCCTGCCGGCAGCAGACCGAGCGCCTGCAGGCCGGCGCCGTGCGCCTCGAGCCGCGTGCGCGCGGCGGCGGTCGCCGCCGCCAGCGGCGCCGCGGCCTCCGCGTCGGCAAGCACCGCGCACGGCTGGTACAGGCCGTGCAGGCCGGTGTAGTCGTAGAGCGCGATGCCGGCCGCCGACAGCCGTCGGCCGCCGTAGTGGATCTCGAGACCGTCGGTGCGACCGGATACCATCGCGTTCGGCTCGCAGGCCACCGCGCCGCTGATCCAGCCTTCGCGGTCGCGCTCCAGCGCCCGCAGCACCGTGCCGCCGCCGTTCGAGACGCCGGCCGCCAGCACCAGCGTGTTGGCCGCTGACAGCGGCCGCCGCAAGCGATCGCCGAGCTCGCGATTCAGGAATTCGAAGCCGGCCTGGATGGCCTGCAGCAGATACACGCCCCAATCGGCCTCAGGATTGAGTCCCGACTGCGCGTGCTTGAACAGCAGCGTGTGCGGCTCGCGCCGCGCGTAGTCCGCGAGCTCCGCGTCGAGCGCCGGCGCGAAGCCGAGCAGCGGGTCGGCCGGATCGTCGCTGAGCGTGCCGTCGATCCGGTAGCCGCGGCCGCGGTCGAGGTCCCAGACGCCGACGCCGGTGCCCTTATCGGTGTGCACGACGGCGAAGCCGCGGCGCAGCCCCCATTCGGCCGCCGTCGGCAGCGCCCCGTAGATGCCCCGCGAGCCGGACGAGGCTACCGCGAGCAGGCACGGATCCGCGGCATCGAAGGCCGCGGGGATCTGCAGCAGCACGCTCGTGACGCCGCGGCCGTCCGGCGTGCGCAGCGCGGCGAGGTACTCGACGCCACCGATGCCGTGGTCGTTGGCCGGGCCGTACAGCCGGCCGAAGCCACCGGCGTCGGTCAGGTCGACCAGCCCGCTGTAGGCCGCATGGACCGCGCGCCGGCGCAGCTCGCGCGGCGTCGGGCGCTGCGGATTCGCGAACGGCGGCGGCGGTCCGCGCAGCCCGGCGACGCCGAGGCCCGCCGTCAGCAGGTCGTCGCTCGTGCCGTCGAACGCCGAGCGCAGCGCTTCGCCGACGATCCGGGCCGCGATCGTCGTCATCTCAGGACGCGCCTGCGGCACGCCGCGGCGGCTGCTCCAGCGGCTCGACGTGGATCGTGACCACGGCCTTGGCGAGCCGCGCGGCGATCGCCGCCTCGATGCGGTCGCAGCTGGCATGAGCGTCGGCCACGGTCTCGCCGCCGCGCACCAGCAGCTTGAACTCGATGAAGCGCCGCGAGCCGGCCTTGCGCGTGCGCAGCTCCGCCATCGCCGCGCCGCTCGGCAGCGCGGCGGCGATGATCGCGCGCGCGGCCTCGATCTCGGCCGCGGGCAGCGACTTGTCCATCAGGCCATCAACGGAGCGGCGGATCAGCGACACCGAGGTGAACAAGATCTGCAATGCGACGCCGAAGGCGATCACCGAGTCGAGCATCGCGAGCCGCGGCGAGATCATCACGATCAGCAGCCCCGCGATCACGCCCGCGGAGGTCAGCACATCGGTCAGCAGGTGGCGCGCGTCGGCCTCGACGACGATGCTGTCGTGCTCCTTCGCCACCCGCAGCATCAGGCGCGCGGTGACGAGGTTCAGCACCGTCGCCAGCGCCGAGATCAGCAGGCCCGGTCCGAGCTGCTCCAGCGGCGCCGGGTGCAATAGCCGGCCGACGGCCGCGTAGCCGATGCCGGCCGCGGCCAGCAGGATCAATACGCCCTCAACGCCGCTCGAGAAGTACTCGGCTTTCTCGTGCCCGTAGGCATGGTCGTCGTCGGCCGGCCGTTCCGCGACGGTCAGCATCGCGAGCGCGACCAGCCCGGCGGCCAGGTTGACGAGCGACTCCATCGCGTCCGACCAGAGGCCGATCGACCCGGTCATCACCGCGGCGCCGAACTTCAGTGCCAGCGTCGCGACCGACGTCGCGATCGACAGCGTCGCCATGCGTTTGGTCGGGGTCACCACTCGCTCCACAGCCGGGGGCCGGTCGCCATTCTGCCTCGGGATGACGCGCTTGGCCTCGGCTCGTTTGCCGCAGGTGAAAACGCTGTCGGTTCGCGTTCCGATCTGGCACCGTACGGGGACCTGCCCGCGCCGCCTCCGAGCATCCGTGACCCCGGCAATCTGTGGCAACTGCGACGCCCCGCTGACCGGGCCTTACTGCGCCCACTGCGGTCAGCACGCGCACGAGAGCGCCCGCGCGCTCGGCGCGCTGTTCCACGACGCCTGGCACGTGATCACGCACCTCGACGGGCGCTTCTGGCAGACGCTGCGCTTGCTGCTGCTGCGGCCCGGCCAGCTGACGCTCGAGTACTTCGCCGAGCGCCGCGCGCGCTACGTGCCGCCGGTGCGGCTCTACCTCGTGATCAGCATCCTGTTCTTCGGCCTCGGCTCGCTGACGCGCCACCCGGGGCCCGTGCTCGAGCTGAGCGGCGACGAAACACAGAAGCAGGTCAGCGCGGAGCTCGAGGGCATCAAGGCCGAGGCCCGCCAAGCGGTCCGCGAGGCGCGACAGGCCGCGTCGCAGGTGCCTGCCAACAGCGCGACTGACGCCGATGACGGCAACGATTTCAACTTCGACTTCAAGGACTGCGACAAGATGCAGTCCGGTATTCCTGGCCTCCAGCAACTGTTGCGCGATGCCTGCCGACGCGGTCTCGCCGACCACGGTGCAGCGCTCAAGCACGCCTTCGTCGCCAATATCCCGAAGATGATGTTCGTGTTCCTGCCGTTGATCGCGCTCGTGATGCGGCTGCTGTACTGGATCCCGCGGCGCCACTACGTCGAGCACCTCGTCCTCGTCGTGCACAACCACGCGGCGCTGTTCCTGGCGATGACCCTGCTGTCGCTCGTTGGCCTCGTTGCGCGGATCGTGCCGGCGCTGCACGGCGCCGTCACCTTCGGCGGCTTCGCCGTCGTCGGCTACTCGATCTGGTACGTGTACCGCTCGACCCGCCGCTACTACGGCCAGGGCCGCTGGCTGACGCTCGCCAAGCTGTCGGTGGTCGGCCTCTGCTACCTGATCTTCCTCGCGATCACGCTGCTCGGCACCTTCATCATGAGCGCGCTGATCGCGTAGGCTAGGACGGCAATGCGCGCGATCCTGCACGTCGACATGGATGCCTTCTACGCGTCGGTCGAGCAGCACGATCGGCCGGAGCTCAAGGGCCTGCCGGTAATCGTCGGCGGTGGCTCGGGCCGCGGGGTCGTGGCGGCCGCGAGCTACGAGGTGCGCCGCTACGGCGTGCACTCGGCGATGCCGACGCGCATGGCGCTCGAGCGCTGCCCGCAGGCCGTGGTCGTCAAGCCGCGCATGGACCGCTACAAGGAGGTCTCGACCCAGGTGTTCGCGGTCTTTCACGAGTTCACGCCGCTGGTCGAGGGCCTGTCGCTCGACGAGGCCTTCCTCGACGTGACCGAGAGTCGCGCGCTGTTCGGCGAGCCGGCGGCGATCGCCGCCACTGTCAAGGCGCGAATCCGCGAGCGCACCGGCCTCACCGCCTCGGTCGGCGTGTCGCACAACAAGCTGCTGGCGAAGATCGCCTCGGACCTCGAGAAGCCGGACGGCCTGTGCGCGATCGGCCCGGACGACGTCGCGCGCGTGCTCGACCCGCTGCCGATCCGGCGGCTGTCCGGGATCGGCGCCAAGACCGCGGCGCGGCTCGAGTCGTCGGGGCTGCAGACGCTCGGCCAGCTGCGCGTGGCGCCTGACTCGGTGCTGTGGCCGTTGTTCGGCCGTTACACGCAGCGCGTGCGCGAGCGCGCCGCGGGCATCGACGAGCGGCCGGTCGTGCCGGACTGGCAGGAGAAGCAGGTCAGCGCTGAGGAGACCTTCGAGACCGACCTGCGGCGGCGCGAGGACCTGCACGCCGAGCTCGCCAAGCTCGCCGACCGCGTCGGCACGCGGCTGCGTGGCAAGGCGTTGCTGGCGGCGAACGTCACGGTCAAGATCCGGCGCCGCGACTTCACGACCTACACGCGCGCCCGCAGCTTCCGGCCGCCGAGCCAGGAGACCGGCACGCTGCTCGCGATCGCCCGCGAGCTGCTCGACGCCTGGCTCGCCGAGCAGCCGCGTGCCGCCGTGCGCCTGCTCGGCGTCGGCCTGAGCGCGCTGTCGCCGGCGGCGCAGCTCGATCTGTTCGCGGCGCCGCCGCCGACCGGCGAGCGCCCGGGACCGGCGCGGCCGGCCGACCGGCAGACGGCCCGCATCGACCCGACGCTGGACCGGATTCGCGAGAAGTTCGGCAGCGAGGCGGTGAAGCGGGCGAGCAGCCTCGAGCGCGGCCTCAAGGAAGACGGCTTCACGGGCGTGCGGCGCCGGACCTGAGACCTCGGAGGCGGCGCCGATCTGCCGTCGTCTCGGCAAATATTCACATTAAATCAAGATATTAGCTGCGCGCAGCGCGCCGCGCCAGGTGCCCCCGTGCCGGCCTGGCGCCTGCGCCCGGCCACAGCCGCTATCATGCGTACACGATGTACACGAGCTTCTTTGGCCTCGCCGAAAAGCCCTTCGCAATCACGCCGGACCCCCGCTACCTGTACCTGAGCGAGCGGCACGCGGAGGCGCTCGCGCACCTGCTGTACGGCATCGACGATGCCGGCGGCTTCGTGCAGCTGACGGGCGAGGTCGGTACCGGCAAGACCACGATGGTGCGCAGCTTTCTGGCGCAGCTGCCGGCGCATGCCGACGTTGCGCTGATCCTGAACCCGCGCATCACGCCGGAGGAGTTCCTGCTCGCGATCTGCGACGAACTGCACGTGGCGATTCCCGAGGGGCTGCGCCAGAGCGTCAAGGCGGTGGTCGACCTGCTGAACCAGTTCCTGCTCGATGCGCACGCGCGCGGCCGGCGCGTGGTCGTCATCGTCGACGAGGCGCAGCAGCTGTCGGCCGACGTGCTCGAGCAGGTGCGGCTGCTCACCAACCTCGAGACCGCGACCCAGAAGCTGCTGCAGATCATCCTGGTCGGCCAGCCGGAGCTGCGTGAGGTGCTGGCACGCAACGACCTGCGCCAGCTCGCGCAGCGCATCACCGGCCGCTACCACCTGGACCCGCTGTCGCGCGCGGAGTCCGGCGCCTACGTCCGCCACCGGCTCAAGGTGGCCGGCGCCAGCGGCGAGATCTTCAGCGCCGGCGCGCTCGCCGAGCTGCACCGGCTGGCCGGCGGCGTGCCGCGGCTGGTCAACGTGATCGCCGATCGCGCCCTGCTCGGCGCCTACACCCGTGAGGAGTCGCGCGTCAGTCCCGCGCTCGTCCGCCACGCGGCGGCCGAGGTTCATGGCCGCCGCTTCACCGCCCCGTGGCTGCCGTGGGCCATCGGCACCGCCGCCGCGGCCGGCGTCGCGCTGCTCGGGCTCAGCCTGTACGCCGCCGTGGCGCGCCAGCGCGGCGCGCCGCCGCCGGTTGCTGCACAACCCGCGGCCGCGCCGCCGGCGGCGGTGGCCTCCGAGCTGCCGCGCGCGCCGACGGTCGCCGAGTTCCTCGCCGCGCACGCGGTCGACACCGGCACCGATCCGGCCTTCTCGCGGCTGTTCGCGTTGTGGAGCGCGCCGTTCGACGCGCACGGCTCGCGGCCCTGCGACCAGGCCAGCGCGCACGGACTCGAGTGCCTCGCGCAAAAGGGCAGCTTCGCGCAGCTGCGGCTCCTCAACCGACCCGCGATCCTGTCGCTGGCGGCCGCCGACGGCACCGAACAGCAGGTCGTCGTCTCGGCGCTCGACGACCGCAGCGCACAGATCGAGGCCGGCGGCGCGACGTTGAAGGCGGACCTGCTGGATCTGCAGCGCTTCTGGTACGGCGACTTTCTGGTGCTGTGGCGCCCGCCGCTGCCGATGGCGCGGCTGCTCAAGCCCGGCATGCGCGGCGCCGAGGTGCGCTGGCTGCGGCAGGGGCTCGCGAGCGTGCGCGGCGAGGCGCTTGCCGGCACGTCGGACGTCTACGACCAGGAGCTGGTGCGACTGGTCGAGGACTTCCAGCGCACGCACCGCCTGACCGTCGACGGCATCGCCGGCGAGCAGACCCAGGTGCTGCTCGACGGCCTGGTCGGCGCGCCGGGCGCGCCGACGCTGCGCGCGAGCGGCGGCTGATGTCCTTCATCCTCGACGCGCTGCGCAAGTCCGAGCACGCGCGCGAACGGCGCGCCTTGCCGGGACTCGTCGACCTGCCGGTGTCACGGGCCGCGCCCTCGCGCCTGCCCTGGATCCTCGGCGGCGTCGGCGTGCTGCTGCTCGTCAACATCGCGGTGCTCGGCTGGGTGCTGACGCGGCCCGCGCCGCCGGCACCGGCGCAGGCCGCGCCTGCCGCAGTGCACGCACTGCCGCCGGTGAGCGCAGCCGCCGCGCCGCGACCGCTGGCGTCGCGCGTCCGGCCGCTCGCGGCCGAGAGCGAGCCCGGCTCGGACCCGGAGCTCGATCGCCTCGAGCCGCAACAGCCGGCGCCGCGCGCCGCGGCCGAGCCCTACGCCGCCGAACGGGCCGCCGCTGCGCGCGAGTTCCATCCCGGCGTCACGGTGGCCGGCCTGCCATCGATCCACCAGCTGCCGCCGCAGGCGACAGCCGGGTTGCCGACGCTGAACATCGACCTTCACGTCTACAGTGGCGATCCCGGGCAGCGCTTCGTGATGATCAACGGGCAGCGGCTGAAGGAGGGCGGGCAGCTCAAGGAGGGACCGATCGTCGAGCGGATCACCCAGGAGGGGGCGATCCTCAATCACCAAGGAACCCGGTTTCTGCTGCCGCGCGAATGAGCACGCGACGTGTCCCGGCCGCCGGCTTCCGGCGTGACCCAGGGACCGCGCCGAGGGGGACAAGACGATGCCTGCTGCCGTGATGCCGCGACTCGATGCGGCGGAGCTCGGACGGGCGCTGCGCGCCGGCATCCACCGGGTGCTCGCGCAGCAGGAGCACCTCGACCGCATCAACGTCTTCCCGGTGCCGGACGGCGATACCGGCACCAACCTCGCGATCACGCTGAGCGCGATGCTCGCGGTGCTGAAGCGCCCGCCCTTTGACCACGCCGGCCGGCTGCTGACGCAGGTGGCGGACGCCGCGCTCGACGCGGCGCGCGGCAACTCGGGCGCGATCCTCGCGCAGTTCTTCCTCGGCCTCGGCGACCGCGCCGGCCACTTGCCGGAGCTGTCGGCCCTCGAGTTCGCCGAGGCGGTGCAGGGCGGCGCCTCGTACGCGCGCGATGCGCTCGCCGATCCGCGCGAGGGCACGATCCTGACGGTGCTGCAGGACCTGGCCACCGAGCTCAAGCGCCTCGCGGCCGGCGGCGTCGACGACATCCGCGCGCTGGTGCGCCGCGGCCTCGAGCGCGCCGAACGCTCGCTCGAGGCGACGCGCGACCAGCTCGAGGTGCTGCACAAGGCCGACGTCGTCGACGCCGGCGCCGCCGGCTTCGTGACGCTGCTCGAGGGTGTCTCGGCCTACCTCGACAGCGGCGAGCTGGACGAGGCGGAGATTTCCTTCGGCGCCGTGCCGAGCGAGCCGGAGTCCGCCGGTGGCGAGGCGAGCCTCGAGCAGCGCTGGTGCACCGAGTGCATGGTCAGCGGCGAGGCCATCGACCACCGCCGGCTGCGCGAGGAGCTCGCGCCGCTCGGCTCGAGCCTGGTGGTCGCCGGTACCCGGCGCAAGGTGCGCGTGCATATGCACGTCAATGCGCCGCGCGAGTTGTTCCGGATCGCCGCCGGCTACGGCGCGGTCAGCGGCGAGAAGGCCGACGATATGCAGCGCCAGCAGCTGGCGACGCTGCACGCCGCGCGCCGGCGCATCGCGATCGCCACCGACTCCGCGGCCGACATCCCCGAGGCGGAACTCGAGCGCCTTGACATCCACATCGTGCCGGTGCGGTTGCACTTCGGCGAGCGCAGCTTCCTCGACAAGGTGACGCTCGGGCCGGAGGAGTTCTATCAACTGCTGGCCAGCAGTCCGGTGCACCCCAAGACCTCGCAGCCGCCAGCCGGCGATTTCCGGCGACTGTTCGAGTTCCTGAGCTCGCACTACGAGAGCGTGCTGTCGGTGAATCTGACCGGCACCGTCAGCGGCACGCGCCAGGCGGCGGAGTCGGCGGCGAGCCGGATCGCGGCCCGCGAGCGGGTCACGGTGATCGACTCGCTGAACGCCTCGGCCGGCCAGGGGCTGGTGGTGATGTACGCCGCCGAGTGCGTCGCGGCGGGCCTCGACGCGGCCGCGGTGACCGCCGCGGTGCGCGCGGTGCTGGCGCGCACGCGCACCTTCGCCTGCCTGTCGACGCTCGACTACGCGGTGCGTGGCGGCCGCGTGCCGGCGATCGCGCGCAGCGTCGCGCGCTGGCTGCGGCTCTCGCCGCTGCTCGCGACCTTCCCGGACGGCCGCGTCGCGATCGGCGGTACGCTGTTCGGCCGCGCCAACCTGTCGGTCAAGTTCGCGCGCTTCGTCGGCCGGCGCATGGACCGTCGGCGCCGCTACCGGCTGATCGTCGGCCACGGCAACGCGCCGCAGGAAGGCGCGCGGCTGCTTGAGCTGCTGACGCGCGGGCGCGACAACATCGATCGCGCCTGGCTGGTGCCGCTCGGCGCGGCGCTCGGCGTGCACGGCGGCCCGGGCTTCCTGGTGGTCGGGCTGCAGGATTACCAGTCGCCGCGCGCGCCGCCGGCCGGCGGCGATTGACAAGGCGTCAGGCGGCGGCGAGCCTAGGCTGCCGTCAAGGAGGATGCCCGATGACCTGTCGACCGTTCCGCGCCCTCGCCCTCGCCCTCGCCGTCGCGCTCGCCCTGGTCGCGGCGCTCGCCGCACCGCTTCAGGCCGCGACCCCGTCGCCTGCCGAGGCCGAGATCGCGCGCCTCGAGCGCGACTGGAACGACGCCTACGGCGCCAACGAGCTGGCCAAGTACTTCGGCAGCTACGCCGACGATGCGGTGCTGATCTTCTACGGCGCGCGCAGCACGGTCGCCGACTACCGCAAGAGCTGGACGGCATCGGTCAGCGCCGGCGACCGGCCTGAGTCGGTCAAGCTCAGCGACCTCGTGATCCGCGTCGCGCCGGGCGGCGACACGGCGGTCGCGAGCTACCTGCTCGCGGTGCGCACGCGCCACCCGAACGCCGCGTCGACCGACGAGCTCGCCTTCGAGAGCGATGTCTGGCAGAAGCGCGGCGGCGCCTGGAAGGTCGTGCACGTCCACTATTCGGCGGTGCCGCCGAAGTGACCGCCGCCGCCCGGGCCGCGCGCTAGCCCGTCGACCATGACGGGCCTGCTGTACGAGACCGCGCTCGAGACCGGCTGGTCCGACATGGACATGAACGGTCACATGGCAAACACCGCATTCCTCGAGAAGGCGGTCGACGTGCGCCTCAGGTTCTTCGCGGCACACCGCTTCGGCATCGGCGAGTTCGCGCGGCTGCGCGTCGGCCCGGTGGTGATGAGCGACGAGCTCGCGTACTTTCGCGAGGTGCACCTGCAGGAGACACTGCGCGCCACGCTCGCGCTGGCCGGCCTCGCCGACGACGGCAGCCGCTGGCGGTTGCGCAACGAATTCCACCGCGCCGACGGCCAGCTCGCGGCGCGCGTCAGCAGCGTCGGCGGCTGGCTCAACCTCGACGCCCGCAAGCTGGTCGCGCCGCCGCCGGTGCTCGCCGAGGCGCTCGCGGCGCTGACCCGGACCGACGATTTCGCCGCGCTGCCGTCCAGCCTGCGCGCGCGCTGACCCGGCAGCGCGGCGCACCTGATGCACTCGCAGGGTTTCCCGCCGATTGCCCGCCGCGACGCCCGGGTGCTGGTACTCGGCACGCTGCCCGGCCAGGAGTCGCTGCGCCGCCGGCAGTACTACGCTCAACCGCGCAACGCCTTCTGGACGATCATGGGCGCGCTGTGCGGCGCCGGCCCGGAGCTACCCTACCGCGCGCGCACGCGTCGGCTGGCGGCGAGCGGCATCGCGCTCTGGGACGTGTGCGCGACGGCGGTTCGCGCCGGCAGCCTGGACGCCGCGATCGTCGCCGGCAGCGTCGTCGTCAACGACTTCGCGGCGTTCCTCGCGCGCCACCCCGGCGTCCGGCTGGTGTGCTTCAACGGCCGGACGGCGGCGGCTCTGTATCGCCACCACGTGCTGCCGGCACTTGGCCCTGCGGCCCGCGCGCTGCCGACGCTCGAACTGCCGTCGACTAGCCCGGCGCACGCCGCCGTGCCGCTCGCCGCCAAGCTGGCGCGCTGGCGCTCGCTTGCCGCGGCACTGGCGCCGCGAGCGGCGGACGCGCCCGGCTGAACGCCGTGTGGCAGCTCAGCGAACCGGCCGGAGCCGCCGACTGGCTGCTGGCGCGCCGGCTGATCGACGAGTACAGCCGCGGGCTCGGCGTCGACCTCTGCTTCCAGGACCTCGCTGGCGAACTTCGCGACCTGGAGCTCCAGTACGGTCCGCCGCAGGGCGCGCTGCTGCTTGCCCGCAGCGCCGGCGAGGGGCCCGGATGCGTCGCGCTGCGCAGCCTCGAGGCCGGCCTGTTCGAACTCAAGCGCCTGTACGTGGTGCCGGCCGCACGCGGCACCGGCCTCGGCCGGGCGCTGGTCGAGGCGATGCTGCGGCGGGCGCGGGCTCTCGGCGGCAGGCGCGTGCGGCTCGATACGCTCGCGACCATGCAGGCGGCGCAGGCGCTCTACCGCTCGCTTGGCTTTCGGGCCATCCCGGCCTACCGCGTCAACCCGTTGCCCGGCGCGGCATACTTCGAGCTGCAACTGGATGGAGAGCCTCATGCTGACCGGTAGCTGCCTGTGCCAGGCCGTCCGCTATCAGATCGACGGACCGGTGGACGACGTGAGCCACTGCCACTGCAGCCAATGCCGCAAGGCGCACGGCGCGGCGTTCGCGAGCTACGGCCACGTCCGCTACGCGCACTTTCGCCTGCTGTCCGGCGCCGAGGCGGTCGCCCGCTACCAGGCCAGCCCGCAGGCGACGCGGACCTTCTGCCGCCACTGCGGCTCGAACCTGCAGTGGTGCCCGACCGGCAACGCCGAGTACTTCGCGCTCGCGCTCGGCACGCTCGACGACGATCCCGGCGTCCGTCCGCAACGACACCTCTTCGTCGCCTCGAAGGCGCCGTGGTATGCGATCGAGGACCGTCTGGCGCAGTTCGCCGAGTACCCGGGCGCCGATCAGGCGTAGGATCGCGCTCCGGATCCGACCGACCCCGACCAAGGAGTGAGAGTCGCCGTGCCGACCGCAGCTGTCCCGACGACGATGCGCTATGTGCAGGCGCGGGCCCCGGGCGGGCCCGAAGTGCTCGAGATGGCCACCGGTCCGCTGCCGGAGCCGAAGCCGCATGAGGTCCTGATCCGCGTCGAGGCCGCCGGCGTCAACCGGCCGGACCTGAACCAGCGTGAGGGCAGCTACCCGCCGCCGGCCGACGCGAGCCCGGTGATCGGCCTCGAGGTGGCCGGCGAGGTGGTCGCCGCCGGCGCCGAGGTCGTGGTCTGGAGTCGCGGCGACCGGGTCACGGCGCTGACCAACGGCGGCGGCTACGCCGAGTACTGCGTCGCGCCGGCGGTGCAGTGCCTGCCGTGGCCGTCAGGCTTCGACGCGCTCAAGGCGGCGGCGCTGCCCGAGACCTACTTCACCGTCTGGGCGAACCTGTTCCAGCACGGCCGCCTCGCCCGCGGCGAGTCGGTGCTGGTGCACGGCGGTACCAGCGGCATCGGCGTGACGGCGATCCAGCTGGCGCGCGAGTTCGGCGCGCGCGTCTACGCGACCGCCGGCAGCGACGACAAGTGCGCCGCCTGCCTGGCGCTCGGCGCCGACGCGGCGATCAACTACCGCGCCGCGGATTTCGCCGACCGGCTCATGGAGCTCACGGGCGGCGCCGGCGTCAACGTCGTCCTCGACATCGTCGGCGCGCCATACTTCGAGCGCAACCTGCGCTGCCTGGCGATGGACGGGCGCCTCGTGCAGGTGTCCACCATGCTCGGCACCAAGGTCGAGCGCTTCGACCTGTGGAAGGTGATGCAACGCCGGCTCGTGATCACCGGCTCGACGATGCGGCCGCGCTCGACCGCCGAGAAGGGCGCAATCGCCCAGGCGCTGAAGGAGCGGGTCTGGCCGGTGCTGAACGCCGGCCGCTGCGGGCCGATGATCTACGCCACCTTTCCGCTCGCCGAGGCGGCGGCCGCGCATCGGCTGATGGCCTCGAGCGCACACATCGGCAAGATCATGCTGCAGGTGGCCGGCTGACCGCGGCACGCGCCGCCCACAGCATCGTCAGCGCCGCGTACACGACCACCGCGACCACCAGCCAGCGCAGCCACTCGAGCGGCAGCGACTTGACGACGAAGGCCGCGAGCGGCACGCCGGCGAAGGCGCCGAGCGACAGGCCGAGCGCCGGGCCCCACGCGAGCCAGCGGCTGCGGACGAAGCGCACGCCGGCGACCGGCATCAGCAGCGCGCAGGCGCCCATCATGATCGGGAACGCCGCCAGCGGGTGCATGCCCATCAGCGCCAGCAGGATCATGGTCGGTGCGTACAGGCCGACGCCGATGGTCATCAGCGCACCGAGCACGAGACTCGCGGCGACTGCGAACGGCAACTGCCAGCCGCTCAGATCCATCGCCTCGCCGCCGCCCGGCAGCAGTTTGAGGTTGTGCGCCGCGAACACGCTGCCGGCGATCAGCAGCGCGACGCCCATGCCGATCTGGATCGCGCGGCGCGGCAGTCGCACGACGATGCCGGCACCGAACCAGGCGCCGACCGCCGCCGCCAGCACCATCGACACCAGCAGCCGCGGCGCGACCGCGACGGTCGTGACGAAGACCAGCGACTCGAGGATCGAGCCGACCGCGAGGCCGGCGTTCAGGGTCCCCGGGATCAGCTCGTCGGGCACGAGCCGGAACAGCCGCAGCGCCGCGGTCGTCGGCGCGAACGAGCCGATGCCCAGCGTGTCGAGGAAGTTCGTGACGAAGCCGATCGCGAAGCCGGCGGCGGTGCCGGCGGTGCGTTGCCGCGGGTCCTCGCGGCGCACCGCGAGCGCCCAGACGACGGCCAGCACGATCCCGGCGACGACGATCGTCGCGAGCAGGCCGACTTTGATCGGATTCATCGACGGGGTGCCGCGCCGCGCACGCGGCTAGAGCCTCGGCGCGGGCGTGGTCGCCGCCGGCGCGCGCTCGACCGGCCGGCCGGCCGCTTCCCAGCCCTGCAGCTCACCCTCGAGGTGACTCAGGCGCGTAAAGCCGTGCTGGCCGAGGACCTCCAGCGCGAGTCCGGCGCGACGGCCGCTCTTGCAGTAGACGACCAGGTCCTTGTCGCGCAGCGCCGCGAGTTCACCGAGCCTGGACTCGATCTGATCGTGCGGGACGTTGATGGCGCCCGGCACGTGGCCGGCGGCGAACTCTGCAGGGGTGCGCACGTCGAGAATGACGAGCGCGGCATCAGCGGCCGTCGCGCGCGCGAGCAGCGCCTCGGCGCCGATACTCGGCGCCGGCGGCGGCGCGGCGGTGGCGGCGCCTAGCCACAGCAGTGCCGCGAGTGAGGTCAGTGCCCTGATGCCGTTCATGACGCGCTCCGCGGCCAACCGAGCTCCTCATCATCCTCGCCCGCCAGCCTGTTGCAAGGCGCGCCGCTCAAGGTCGCTGCCGAGCGACCAGAGCCGCACGCTGTCGTCGCCGAGCGCACCGAGGCGAACGAGCTGCCGCGAGTGGCCGGCGACGGCGCGCGCGCAGCTAGCGACCGGACGGGGGTGCGAGCACCGCGTCGAGCGCCGCGCGGTCCAGCCGGTAGACGGTCCAGTCGTTGATCGGCCGGGCGCCGAGCGCCTCGTAGAAGCCGATCGCGCGCCGGTTCCAGTTGAGCACCGACCACTCCATGCGGCCGCAACCGCGGCTCGCGGCGAGCCGCGCAACGTGCACCAGCAGGCCCTTGCCGACGCCCTGCCCGCGGAACGCCGGGCGCACGTACAGGTCCTCAAGGAACAGCCCGCGACGCCCGAGGAAGGTCGAGAAATTGTGATAGTAGAGCGCGAAGCCGGCCACCTCGCCGGCGACGCGCGCGATCACGGTCTCGACCGCCGGGTGCGCGGCGAACAGCGCCTCGCTGAGGCTCGCTTCGGTGACGACCACCTCGTGTGCGAGCCGCTCGAACTCGGCGAGTTCGCCGATCAGCGTCATCAATACCGGCATGTCGGCCGGGGTCGCAGCGTCGAAGGAGAGTGTCAAGGAGGCAGCTCCAGCGCAGGGCACGCGTTCAGGGGTGCCGATGTTACTTGATCTGCGTGGCGTGCAACTTGACGACGTCGGTGGCGCTGCCATAGTCGCTACCCTCCGCCGCCTGAGCCCCGCCTTGCCGCTGCGCGCCGTTACCGCCGCCTTCTGCCTCGCGCTCACCGCCGCCGCCGCCGCGGCGCCGGTGAGCGGGCGACTCGGTACGCCGACCGGCGTCGTGCCGTCGCTGACGCTGTACGCCTGGTCCGTGACCGGCGCCCAGCTGCACTCGGTGACCACCGACGCCGGGCAGGCGAGCTTCACGATGGACCTGCCGCGCGGCCGCTACTGGCTGTTCGCGACGCCCGCCGATCCCGGCGCGCCGCCGGTGTACGGCGCCTACACCGGCTTCGCGGCCTGCGCTCACGCGAGCAATGCCGCCGCCGGCGACTGCCGCTCGCACGCGCTCAGGGTGCTGGTCGTGGGCGCCGGCGGCCAGGCCGGCGTCGAACTCAGCGACTGGCACCTCGACGACGCGGTGACACGCGACCTCGACCGCGTGCTCGGCCGGCCGGACGCCGGCGCGCTCGACGAGGTGCAGCTGGCCGCGCCGAAGTTCTCCGAGTACCCCGCGTCGCCTCTCGCCGGGCCGCGCGCCGCCGCGCTGGTCGCCGGCCGCGACCCACGCCTCGAGCGCGACCGCGAGCCGCTCGCCGCGGCGCTCGCCAGTGCCGCGAACTTCGCCGGGCGGATGGTGCTGGTGCGGCTCGGCTGCGGCAATGGCTGCGAGGCGGCGGCGCTGGTCGACATCGCGAGCGGGCGCGTTGCCTACCCGCCGGCGCTCGCCGAACTGCCGGCAATCACGCCGTGCAGCAGCCGCGGTCCGCTGCTGTTCCGGCGCGACAGCCGGCTGGTGACGCTGACCGGCCGCGACAAGGCCGAGCTCGTGACCCGCTACTACGTCTGGGACCCGGACACCGGCCTGCTGCGGCTGGTGGCCTCGCTCGCCAGCGCGCTCGACGAGCGCTGCGTGCCGCGCGGCTGAGTTCAGCCGCTGTCGCTGCCGCGTCCGACCGGGGTGATGTTGGAGGCGTGCAGGTGCAGGATCCGGTAGGCCTGCGGCTCGCGCCGCAGGATCAGCGTGCGCCGGCCGATCCGCCCGTCGACGGTCACCGTCGCGTAGGCCGCTGCGTGCCGTGCGTCGAGCACCAGGCTCGCGAACTCCTCGATCTTGAAGCGCACGTACGGCGGCCCGGAGCTGCGTGCCGCGAGCTCGGTGAACAGCTTCTGGAAACGTTCGACGACCGCCGGCCGGCCGATGATCAGCCCGGGCGGCTGGCCGAACTGGAAGTGCATCGTGCCGTCCGCGCACCACAAGTTCTCGAGCAGCGCGGCGTCGCCGATCGCGATCGAGTAGAGCAGGTCCTGCAGCGTTTGCCGCGCCTCTTCGGCCGGTGCCGCGCTCACGGCGCCAGCCGCTGGCCGCTGCGCTCGTCGCGCGCCGCCGAAGCGAGTTCCGCGGCGCGCGCCACGATCTGCTGCACGCGGGCCGGCGCGAGCGGCACCGGGCCGTAGTGCTCGGTGCGCACCGCGCTCAGCGCCTGCGCGCCACGAAACTCCGCCGTCAGCGGCACGCGCGCGCCCGGGTCCGCTGCGCCGCCGCCAGCCTCGGCGGCCTGCTGGCCGGTGAAGTAGAACAGCGCGCCATGCTCGAAGTAGTAGCGATTCTCGAGCGGCGTGCGCGGCGCGTCGGCGACGCTCTCCTCGATGAGCGTCAGCTCCTCGCCGGCGAAGCTCGCCTTCCACTCGGCCGGGCCGCTCGGTCCGTCGCGGTGGCCGGTGACGTTCGGCAGCCGGGCGGCGGCGGTCCGGAACAGGTCGGCGCGCGCGCGCGCGC
>JANYAE010000058.1 GCA_025355105.1 Pseudomonadota bacterium
GCGCTTTCGCATCCGCTTCCCGAACGAGGAGCTCGAGGCCGCGCGGCCGCTGCGGACCACGCCGATCTACGAGCGCCTGACGGCCGAGAATGCCGTCTGGGGCGACTACTGCGGCCTCGAGCACGCGCTCTGGTTCGCGCCGAAGGGCACGCGGCCGCGCGAGGACATCACCTTTCGGCGCTCGAACGCCCACGCACACGTCGCCGCCGAGTGCCGCGCGGTGCGCGAGTCGGCCGGGCTGCTCGAGATCTCGAACTACGGCAAGTTCGAGGTCACCGGACCCAAGGCCGCCGAGTGGCTCGGCACGGTAATGGCCAACCGCGTGCCGGCGATCGGCCGCATGGTGCTGACGCCGATGCTCAACGAGCGCGGCCGCCTGATCGGCGACTTCACGATCGCGCGGCTCGCCGAGGAGCGCTTCTTCGTCGTCGGCACCTATGCCGCCGAGGTGTTCTACATGCGCTGGTTCGCGCACACGCTGCCGCCGGCAGGCGTCACGGTGCGGCCCTGCGCGATGGAGTACGTCGGCCTCTCGGTTGCCGGGCCGCGCTCGCGCGACATCCTGCAGCCGCTCGTCAGTGTCGACCTCTCGACCGCGGCGTTTCCGTTCATGTCCTTTCGCCAGGTGGACGTCGGCATGGTGCCGGCCCTGCTCGGCCGCGTCTCGTTCACCGGCGACCTCGGCTACGAGATCTGGGTCACGACCGACTACCAGCGCGCGCTCTACGACCTCGTGACGGCCGCCGGCCGCGGCGCCGGCCTGAAGCTGGTCGGTGGCCGCACGCTCAACTCGCTGCGCCTCGAGAAGGGCTTCGGCACCTGGGCGCGCGAGTTCCGGCCGATCTACGGGCCGTTCGAGGCCGGCCTCGGCCGCTTCGTCGACCTCAAGAAGGCCGACTTCATCGGCCGCGCGGCGGCGCTCGCCGAACAGGCGAGCGGCGGTGAACGGCGCCTGATCACGCTCGACGTCGCCGCCCAGGACGCCGACGCCATCGGCGACGAGCCGATCTACCACGACGGCCAGGTCGTCGGCTGGGTGACCTCCGGCGGCTACGGCCACTCGGTCGCCAAGTCGCTGGCGCTCGGCTACGTCGACAAGTCGGTGGCGGACGCGACCGGCGGCTTCGAGGTCGAGCTGATCGGCGAACGCCGCGCGGCCACGCGCCTCACGAGCGCCGCCTTTGACCCGGAAGGCAAGCGGATGCGCGCCTGAACCGGCCCGCGCCGCGGCCGGCTTTGACGCCGGCCGCGGCCGCCCGCCAGAATCGGTGCCCGCCCTCTGCGGGCACGAGATCCCAGCTCCGATGACGCTCCCGGCCGAACAGCTCGCGGCACTCACGGCCATCGTCGGCTCCGCGGCAGTGCGCACCGCCGCCGAGCTGGCCGGGCGCGACCCGGGCGTCGATCCGCGCAACTTCGGCGCCGCGCTGATGCTGCGCCCGGCGAACACCGCCGAGGTGAGCCGCGTGCTCGCCTACTGCCACGCGGCGCGCATCGGGGTCGTGCCGCAGGGCGGACGGACCGGCTTGTCCGGCGGCGCGGAATCGGCGCCGGAGCAGGTGATCCTGTCGCTCGACCGCTTCGACCGCATCGAGACGCTCGACGCCGTGAGCCGCACGGCCGTCGCCGGCGCCGGCGTGACGCTCGGGGCGCTGGCCGCGGCGGCCGCCGAGCAGGGCCTCGCGCCGGGCATCGACCTTGGCGCCCGCGACAGTGCGACGCTCGGCGGACTGGTGTCGACCAACGCCGGCGGCAACGACGCGTTCCGCTACGGAACCATGCGCGAGCGGGTCCTCGGCCTCGAGGCGGTGCTCGCCGACGGCAGCGTACTGTCGGCCCTGGCCGAGGTCAGGAAGCGCAACGAGGGCCTCGCGGTCGAGCAGCTGCTGATCGGCGCCGAGGGCACGCTCGGCGTGGTCACGCGCGTGGCGCTCGCGCTGGTGGCGGCGGACGGCCCGGTGGCGACCGCGCTCGCGGCGGTCGGCGACCTGGCGGCGGCGGTCGCGCTCGCCGACGCGCTGCGCCGTGCCGTCACGCTCGCCCCGGCAGCGATCGAGCTGATGTCCGGCGGCCATGCGCGCGCGGTCTGCCGCGCCGCCGGCGCCGGCGCCGGCGAGTTCGAGCCGCTCGCGCGGGCTCCGTACCTCGTGCTGGCGGAGGTCACGGCGGTCACCGCCATGGACGCCGCCGAGGCGCTCGTGGCGCTGCTCGGCAGCGCGGCCGAGCGCGGCCTGGTGTCGGACGCGATCGTCGCCCAGAACGAGGCGCAGCGCCGCGCCATGTGGCACCTGCGGGAGGACTGGGCGATCGACCGCGAGCGTCCGGGCGGGCTCTGGTATGACGTCTCGGTGCCACTCGCGGGCGTCGCCGGCTACCTGGACGGCTGTGCCCGGCGCCTCGCCGCCCACGACCCGGCGCTCGACCTCGTCGTGATCGGCCACCTCGGCGACGGTAACCTGCACGTCACGGTGAACGCCGCGCGACCACTCAGCGAGCGCTACGAGGAGATTGCGCCGCTCGTGACCGACGTGCTGCCGGCGCTCGGCGGCTCGTTCTCGGCCGAGCACGGCGTCGGCCTCGAGAAGAAGGCAACCCTGGCGCGCCTCAGCTGCCCGACGCGGCTCGCCGTGATGCGCCGCGTCAAGGACGCCCTCGATCCGCACGGAATCCTCAACCCGGGCAAGGTCCTCTAGCGATCACGGGACCGGCGCGGCGGCCTCGCCGTGCGACCCGTGCCAGCGGATCGGCTCGATCTTCGGCAGCACGAACACCCAGCCGACGAAGCCGATCAGGTTGATCACGCCGGCGAGCACGAAGGCACTGACGTAGGAGCCGCCGGTCGCGTCGATCAGGATCCCGGTGATGAACGGCGCGATGATGCCGGGCAGGTTGCCGCAGCTGTTCTGCACGCCGACCCAGCGTGCCGCCGCCGTCGGGCCGGCCAGGATCTGCGGAATGCCGAAGTAGCCCGGCGACGAGAAGCCCATGAAGAGCTCGAAGACGAACAGGCTGATGATGCAGCCCTGGATCGGCAACACCGCCATCCCGACCATGCAGACGATCGAGATCAGGTGCGACACGCCCATCGGCGTCTTGTAGCCGATGGTCGCCGAGCGGCCGGACCTGACCCAGCGGTCGATGCTCCAGCCGGCCGCCAGCGCCGCCGCGGCGTTGATCGCATAGGCCGCGGTCGCGACCCACGCCATCTCGTCGATCGAGAAGCCGCGCACCTTGACGAAGTAGGTCGGCAGCCAGGTGAGGATGAAGTAGAACGTATAGTTGCCCGAGAAATGGCCGATCGCGGCGCCCCACAGGCCGCGCTGCGCGAGGATCTCGCGCATCGCCGGCGGGTCGACGCTGGCGGCGTGCTTGCGGGTGGTCGGCTCGGCGACGGCCACGCGGCTCCACGGCAGCAGCCACAGCAGCGACAGGGCGCCGAAGATCACGAACACCGGTCGCCAGCCGAGGCGTGCGGTCAGGAGCCCGCCGGCGAAAGTGCCGATCGCCGGCCCGAACAGGTAGCCGAAGCCCGTGACGCCGTTGGCGATGCCGATGTGCTCGCGCCGAACGCCGGTGGCGATCAGCTTCGAGGTGCAGGGGAACGCCACCGACTCGCCGAGCCCGAGCAGCAGCCTGAGGGCGAACAGCGAGGCGAAGCCGCCGACGAAGCCGGTCAGAAGCGTCGCGATCGACCAGATCGCGGCGCCGAGGGCCAGCACGCGTTTGGCGCCGTAGCGGTCGGCCAGCGCGCCGGCCGGAATCATCGCGAGCACGTAGGTGACGAAGAAGGCCGAGCCGAGCGCCCCGAATTGCGTGGCCGAGAGGTGCAGCTCGTCCTGCAGCAGCGGGCCGGCGGTGGCGAGGTTGCCGCGGTCGACGTAGTTGATGAACAGCGCTGCTGCCATCAGCAGCACGAGCCGCACCGGGGACGTCAGCGCGCGCGGCGCCGGAGCATTCGACAACGGCATCTCCCCCCACCCCCGGCCGATGCTACGTGAGGGGCGCCCGCGGCGCCACGGCGGCAGAGCCGACCTGCCCCGTAAAGCGGCGCGCCGTCAGCCGCCGAGCGGCCGCAGCAGGCTGCGCGAGATGATGTGGCGCTGGATCTCGCTGGTGCCTTCCCAGATGCGCTCGATGCGCGCGTCTCGCCAGATGCGCTCGAGCGGCAGGTCGGACATCAGCCCCATGCCGCCGTGGATCTGCAGCGCCTCGTCGGCGACCATCGCCAGCATCTCGGTGGCCTTGAGCTTGGCGATCGCCATGTCCATATCGGTGGCGATCTTCTGGTCGAACTTCCAGGCGGCATCGAGCGTCAGCAGCTCGGCAGCCCGCAGCTCCACCGCCATGTCGGCGAGCTTGAACGACACGCCCTGGAACTTGCCGATCTGCTGGCCGAACTGCTTCCTCTCGACCGCCCATTGCTGGGCGAGCTCGAGCGCCCGCTCGGCGCGGCCGAGGCAGGTCGAGGCCACCTGCAGGCGCGTCGCGCCGAGCCAGGAGTTCGCGACCTCGAAGCCCTCGTGGACCCGGCCGAGCACGGCCGACTTCGGCACGCGGCAGTCGTTGAACTCGAGGATGCAGTTGTTGTAGCCGCGGTGCGAGACGTTCTTGTAGCCCGCGCGCACTTCGAAACCCGGCGTGCCCATGTCGACCAGGAAGGCCGTGATCAGCTTCTTGGTGCCGCGCGGCCCGGTCTCCTCGCCGGTGGCGGCGAACAGGATCACGAAGTCGGCATGGTCGGCGTGGCTGATGAAGTGCTTGACGCCGTTGATCACGAAGTCGCCGCCCTTCTCGATCGCGCTCGCCTTCATGCCGCGCACGTCGGAGCCGGCGCCGGGCTCGGTCATCGCCAGGCAGTCGACGCGTTCGCCGCGCACCGACGGCAGCAGGTAGCGCTCGCGCTGCTCACCCTCGCAGGCGCAGAGGATGTTCGACGGCCGGCCGACGCAGTTGTAGTGGAGCGCATAGCCGGTGCGGCCGAGCTCCTTCTCGTACAGCACCCAGGTGACCGTGTCGAGGCCGGCGCCACCGACCTCGGCCGGCATATTCGCCGCATACAGGCCGGCGTCGATCGCCTTGGCCTTGAGCTCGCGGTGCAGCTCCGGGCGCAACACGCCGGTCTCCTCGATCTCGGCCTCGTGCGGCATCAGCTCGTTGGTCACGAAGTCGCGCGTGGTCTTGATGATGAGGCGCTGCTCGTCGCTCAGTGAGAAATCCATCGTCGTCCCCCTCTCGCTAGCCGGCCGGAGCCCGCGCCCGGCCAGGCTTTCGCGCGGCCCGCGCCTCGATGGCGCCGCCGCCGGTGCGGGCGGCCTCGGCTGCCCAGGCGCGCCACAGCTCGAGCTGCAGCGCGAGTTGTCCGAGCAGCCGTTCGGCCGGCCACTCGGACGGGCTCAGCACCGCGCTCGGCGTAAGCCCGTTGATAAAGGTCGTGACCGCGCCCAGCACCTGCGCGCGCACCGGCTGCGGCCAGCCGGGCCATTCCGGCCAGTGCGCCGCGAAGCTGCGTTCGTAGAGGCGCATGTACTCGCGGTGCACCCACGAGTTGATCCGCTTCAGGCGCCTGTCGGTCGGCACCTGGCCCCAGAAGCCGATCCAGAACGCGCACTCGGTGGTGCGCTGCTCGTCGAGCGGCAGCGACTCGGCCAGCAGGTCGAGCAGGCCGATCGGCGCGCCGGCCGAGCGCGCCCCGAGCCGCTCCTCCATGCGCTTCAGGATGAGGCGCAGCGCAGCGAGGATGATCTCCTGCTTCGAGTCGAAGTAGTGGGCGATCATGCCGGTCGTATAGCCGGCCTCGCGCGCGATCTTGACGACCGTCGCCTGCTGGAAGCCGTGCTGCGCGACCACGCGGCACGCGACGAGGGCGATCTCGTCGCGTCGTGCCGCGTGGTCGACGATCTTCGGCATGCCGGGATCAGTCCCGCTGCATCGAGATGCCGCGGCCGGCCTCGGCCGGCCGCGGCAGCCCGGCGTGCAGCGCAGCGAGCGCCGCGAGCGCGGCCAGCACTTTGCCCGGCATCGGCACGGTCTTGCCCGCCCGGGTGTCGACGTGCAACCACATCTGCTCGGCGGTCGCGGCAACCACGTCGTCGCGGCTGCGGTGCAGGCGGTGGAACAGCCGGAAGCGCTTGGCGTCGACGTCGAGCACCTGGGTGGTGACGTAAATCGACTCGTTCTGGCCGACCTCGCCGAGGTAGCTGACGTGGGTCTCGGCGGTGTACGGCGACTGGCCGGCGGCGCGGTAGGCCTCGTCGATGCCGAGCCGGCGCAGCAGCACGTCGACCGCGTCGCCGAACACCTGGAAGTAGCGGGAGTCGGTCATGTGGCCGTTGTAGTCGATCCACTCCGGCCGGACGGCGGTCTCGACCAGCCGCAGCGGCGCGTCGCTGGCAGCCGATCGGGCCGCGGCCTTGGCCGCGGCGTCGTTGAATAGGCGCGTCTCCAGCGCCTTGAGCGTGCCGCCCGCGCCGATGTCGAACTGCCGCAGCACCTGCTGGATCGCGACCAGATAGTCGTCGCGCAGCCGCTCGAGCTCGCGGATCGAGCGGCCGGCGGCCTGCGCCGCGGTGCCGTCGACCATGCGATCGATCAGCTGCTCAGTGAGCTCCGGTGCCTCGAGCTTGGTCCACGGCCACTTCAGGCACGGTCCGAACTGATGCAGCATGTGGCGCATGCCGGGCTCGCCGCCGGCCAGGTGATAGATCTGGTTGGTGCCCATCGCGGCCCAGCGCAGGCCCGGCCCGTAGATGATCGACTCGTCGAGCTCGCCGGTGGTCGCGACCCCGTCGTTGACCATGTGCAGGATCTCGCGCCACAGGGCCTCCTGCAGGCGGTCGGTCAGGTGACCCGGGATTTCCTTGCGGACCTTGAGGGCGTGCATGCCGATGTAGGTGTAGAAGCGCTTGGCCGCCTCGATCGCCTGCGGCGAGGTCCTGGCGCCGCCGACCAGCTCGACGAGCGGCAGCAGGTAGACCGGGTTGAACGGGTGGCCGACGATCAGCCGCTCCGGCGCCAGCATGTCCTTCTGCAGGTCGGACGGCATCAGGCCTGAGGTGCTCGAGGCGATCACGACGTCGGCCGGCGCGTGGCGGCTGACCTCGGCCAGCACCCGCTGCTTGAGCGGCAACTGCTCGGGGATGTTCTCCTGGATGAAGTCAACCTTCGCCGCCATCGCGTTGAGGTCGGTCGTGAACGACAGCTTGCCCTTCGGCGGCAGCGGCGCCGACGTCAGCCGCGCGAGCGCCGGCTCGGCGTTGGCGACCGCGCCGCGGATCCACGCCTCCATCTCCGGCTTCAGGTCGGCGGCGATGACGTCGATGCCGAAATGCAGTGCGCGCGCGGCCCAGCCGCCGCCGATCACGCCGGTGCCGAGGAGGCCCAAGGTTTTGACTTGCCGCATGGTGATGTCACTCCGGCGGCGCCCGGAGGGGCCCGCGTCTTTTTAATCTGAGGACAATAATATAACACGCGCCGGCGGACGGCACGTTCGGGTGCGAGCTCGGAAAATAGAGTCAAGCCGCAGGCGGCGCGCCCCGCGCCCGGCCGGATGGCCGGGTGGGGGGCTGGCGGGCCGGACGGCCCGCCAGCACATCACATCGCTCTAGAACCTCTGGCCGATCTTCAGTCCGACGGTGCGCGGCTGCGCCGGGATGATGTACGGCTGCAACGCATTGTTGGACTGCACGAAGCGCGAGTACTCGGCCCGCTTGTCACCAAGGTTGGTGATGAACAGCTCGACGTGCAGGCCGTTCTTCTCCACCCCGCCCGACACATCCAACATGCCGTAGGCCGGCTGCATGCCGACGATCGTCACGTCCGCGGTCTTCAGCGCCGGCGCCACCTGCGTCTGGTAGACGTAGGCCGCCTGCATGTTGCCTTCCCAATCGTTGCCGAAGCCGAAGCTGTAGCGCGCGACCGCGTTACCCTTGAACTTCGGCGCGATCGGCAGGTTCGAGCCGGCCGGCGCCTTCGGCGTCGACGGCCCACCAGTCACCAGGTTGCCCGCCGAGTCGTGGTAGGTGTAGCTGCAGTCGGCACTGGTCACCGCCGCCTGCGTGTCCGGGTTGGTCACGCCGCAGTAGTTGGTCGTCATCTTCGGATCGAGCAGCGACGCGTTCAGCGACACCACCAGGCCGCCGCCCACCGCCCACTCGAGCTCGGACTCGATGCCCTTGATCCTCGCCGTACCGCCGTTGGTGATGATCGTCAGGCTGTTCGGGCCGAGGAACGAGAACTGGAAGTCCTTCCAGTCCTCCTGGAACAGCGAGCCGTTCCACCGCAGGTGGTGGTTCATCCACTGGGTCTTCCAGCCGAACTCGTAGTTGGTCAGGAAGTCCGCCTTGTAGGGGCCGAGGTTGCCGTTGCGGTTGACGCCGCCCGGCCGGAAGCCCTTCGAGTAGGTTGCATAGAGCATCGCGTCCGGCGTGATCTTCCACGTCAGGTTGGCACGCGGCACGTGGCCGGTCTCCTTGACCTCCTTGTCGAGGTTGGAGCACGGGTTGCCGGAAATCGTCGGCCCCTCGAAGCAGCTGTTCATGCCCGGCCCGAAGCCGAACCAGTTCTGCGCCTGGCTCGAATAGCCGTAGAAGCCGGCCAGCGAGTTGTCAGCCTTGAAGTAGCGGTAGCCGACGGTCGCGGACCACTGCTTGCTGATGTCCCACGTGACCTGGGCGAACGCCGCCTGGTCGCGATCAACGCGCTGCTCGTCGGTGAGCCAGATCGTGTTGTTGAGCGTCGGGATCGACAGCAGCTGCGCGAAGCCGTTGGCATTCTGCATGTACGGGTTCGTGAAGCCGTAGCCCGGCATGACGTACTGCTCGAAGATGTTGTGCAGCTGGCGCTCGACGAACAGGCCGACGGTGCCCTTGACCGGCAGGTCCTGCGGCGTCGTCAAGCGCAGCTCGTGGCTCCACTTCTCGAAGTGGCCCTTCGAGATGACGAGCTCCTGCGGCATGATCGGGATGCCGCCGTTGACCTGGCCGGTCGCATTGGTCGTCAGGCCGGCGTTGCCAAGCCAGTAGTGGCCCGAGCCGAAGCGGTTGTCGTAGAAGAACGAGTAGTCGGCGTAGTCGGCGATCGAGTGGACCTCGCGCTTCATGAACGCACCGGCGTACACGAGGTCGAAGTTGCCGATCTTGCCCTCGACCGTGAGCGCGCTCTGCACCCAGGAGTCCTGCGAATTCTCGGGCCCGAAATGCGCCAGCTGCAGGTCGCCCATGCCGGGGTCGTAGCCGAAGAAGCCGTCGGTGGTCACCGACTGGCCCATCATGGTCGGCGTGATGATCAGGCGGTTGTCCAGCAGGTTCAGGCGCAGCGCCACCCGGCCGCCCTGCGTGTCCGCCGTGTTGTAGGCGTTCTTGGTGTAGGCCGAGTTGTTGATCGAGCCGGCGCCCACCGGGCAGGTCGTGTTCGAGGCCGTCGGCAGACCATTGCCGTTCGCCGCGCACCAGGTCGGGAAGAAGCGCTGGCCATTGACGATGCCGGCCGTCGTCGCGGCGTTGGCCGAATTGTTGGTCCCGGCGACGTTGTTGACGAAGCCCGCCGCATGCTCGTCCCAGGCGACGAGACGGATCGCCGCGATCGGCGACAGCGGGATGTTGATGAAGCCCTCGGCGCCGTAGCCGACACCGCCGTGATAGACGTTGTTGGCGCTGAAGTCGTAGCCGGCCGAGAACTTGGTCGGATCGGGCTTGTTGGTGATGATGCGGATCGTGCCCGCCTGCGAGCTGGCGCCGTACAGGGTGCCCTGCGGCCCCTCGAGGACCTCGACCCGCGCGATGTCGTAGACGTGTACGTCGACCGTCCCGTCGATCGTCGTCACCGGCTGCTCGTCGAGGTAGGTACCGACGCTCGGCTGCGAGCCCGAGTGGTTCTCGTTGGCGCCGCTGACGACGCCGCGCATGTAGACGTGCGAGGAACCCGGCTGGCCGTTGCCGCCCTGACCGTCGCCGCGACTGAAGGACACGCTCGGCAGGTACTTCACGTAGTCGTCGAGGTTGGTGATCTTCAGTTCCTCGAGCTTCTCGGTGCCCAGGGCGATGATCGCCACCGGCACGTCCTGCATGCGCTCGCTCTTCTTCTGCGCGGTCACGACGACCTCTTCAAGGCCGGAGTCCTTCTGCTGGGCGTACGCCGGAACGCCGGCGAGTACCGCCGAAATCGCCGAGGCGAGCGGCAAGTAGGTGTGCACCCGGCTCCGCCTGGCGGCGGCGTCCGCCGCCTGGCCAGCTCGCGGATGGGATAGATGTCGGCTACGGTTCATGTCGTCGCTCCCCTGCTCATTGAGATTGGATCAAATTGACGTCGATGTTCTCGACAGACTCTAGAAAGACCGGGACCTGCGGATAGAGATCGAGGACCGGGCCGAGCGCCGCCTTGAGCGGGCCGAGCCAGGGCTCGAAGTGCTTCCAGTGGTCTACACCCTCGCGGTAGATCGGCCGCCGTACCTGCTCCGAGCTTGCGGTCCGGACGGCGCGTTCGTTCTCGTAGAACTTGAGGCAGCGTTCGTCGAACGGCAGGCCGCAGTAGGCCAGCAGCCGGCGCACCTCCGCCTCGGTGTCGTCGATCATCCGCTCGTAGCAGACGCGATGGACGCGTCCGGGCAGCACGGCGTCCATGTGCGCCATGACCTCGACATAGTCGCGGTAGTAGCGGCCCACGCCGTCGAGCGAATACGAGAAGCTCTGGCCGCGGGCGAAATGCTGTTTGAAGTTGGAGAAACAGCAGCCGAGCGGGTGGCGCCGGGCGTCGATGATCTTCGAGTTCGGCAGGATCAGGTGAATCAGCGCGACCTGCAGCCAGTTGTTCGGCATCTTGTCGATGAAATACGGCGCGTCGGTCTTGCGCTGGATCCGCGTCTGCTCGAGATACTGTTCGCCGAGCGCGCGCAGCCGCTCGCCGTCGAGCCCGGCGACCACGCCGGGATAGCGCCGCTCGTCGTCCTTCGGCCGGTCGCCGGCGAGGTCGCGGGCGATGCGGCCGATGTCCGGCAGCTCCATCGTGCCCTCGACCAGCGGGTGGCTCGACAGGATCTGCTCGAGCAAGGTCGAGCCGGCCCGTGGCATGCCGATGACGAAGATCGGATCCGCAGCCGGACTGCCGGCAGCGGCGCGGGCGGCGAAGAATTCGCGCGTGTACAACGCCTTGAATCGCCGCACGTAGGCGCTCGTCTCGTCGGCGTCGTACGGCGTCAGCTGCCGTCGGATGGCGCTGCCGGCCTCGTAGTGCGCGAACGCGTCGGCGTACGAGCCGCGATCCTCGAGCGCCTTGCCGAGTGCGAAATCGAAGTGCAGGCGGTCCTCGGGGTCCAGGTCGTCGCGACGCAGCGCCGCGCGCATCGCCGCAACGTCGGACTCGGAGAACTCGAAGGTCTTGAGGTTCGCCAGGCTCCAGTAGGCCTCGCCGAGGCCTGGCTGCAGCGCGATGCCGCGCCGGTAGGCGGCGATGCTCTCGCCCTGGCGGCGCGCAGTTTTGAGCGCATGGCCGTAGCTCAACCACACCTTCGGCTGCTCCGGGTACTCCTTGAGCACGGCCTCGTAGACCTCGAGCGACTCGGAGTAGTCTCCGAGGTGCGCGAGGATCGCGGCCTTGAGGTTGCGGTACGACGGGTTACGCGGCTCCTTGGCCAGCAGCCGCTTGATCTGCGGCAGCGCTTCGTCGGCTTTGGTCTGACGAAACAGCACGACCGCGTAGTTGTGCCGGGCCGCATCGAAGCTCGGCGCGAGCGCGAGACAGCGCTCGAGCAGCGCCTGTGAGTCCGGATAGCGGCGCAGGCGCGCCGCGACCTCGGCCAGCATGCGCAGCGCCGCCACGTCGGTCTCGTGCTGCAGCAGGTGCTGGCGCAGCAAGGCTTCGGCCTCGGGGATCCGGTTGTCGACGAGTGCGGCGGCCGCGCTCATCAGCCGCGGATCGCGGTTGGCCGACTTGATGAAGCGCGCGCGCGCCGCGTCGGCCCCGACGCTGTCACCGTTCGCGTCGAGGCAGTCGGCCAGCCGGCGCCAGGCATCCGGCAGGTCGGACTTGAGCTCCGTCGCGCGCTGAAGCGCCGCGATCGCCTCGTCGGCGCGCCCGGATTCGCCCAGCGCGATGCCCAGTTCAAGCTGTGCGGCGGCCCAGCGCGGCTGTTCCCGCGCGAGCGGCTCGAGCACTTCGAGGGCAGCACCCGGCTCGCCGGCGATGCGCCGCGCGATGCCCTGGATGAGTCGCGCCGGTGGGTGGCCTGGAACCGCCTTGAGGATCTCGCCAGCCTGCTCTGACGCGAGCTGCGGCTGCGTCTCCAGCAGCCGCGCGGCGTGCGCGAGCGCGACGTCGAGCGTCCCTACGGGCTCCGAAGCGGTGCTCAATAGACGATCCTTACGCCCCGTTGCGCAATTCCATGCCGATGAGAAACCGGCAGGTCCTCATTGTCAATTAAGCGACGCCGCAGTGCCATCAAATACGGGCCCGGGCCGGCGTTGTTGCGATTGTACAACGGGTCGTCTGCAAACGTGAGCGGTCGTCGCGGCGAGCGTGTCGCCGATCTGGGGCGGCGGCCTCGCGGGGTGCCGGCGACGACGGCGACGGCGATGGCGGCCACAGGCTGGCGCTAGAATCAGCGCCCCTAACGGAACCTGCCATGCCCCTCCCCGTCCGCCGCCTGTCCGCCTCCGTCCGCGTCGGCCACGTCACCGTCGGCGGCACCGCACCGATCGTCGTGCAGTCGATGACCAACACCGACACCGCCGACGTCACGGCCACCGTCGCCCAGGTCAAGGAGCTCGCCCGCGCCGGCTCGGAACTGGTCCGGGTCACGGTCAACGAGAAGGCCGCCGCGGCGGCCGTGCCGCGGATCCGCGAGCAGTTGGACCGGCAGGGGCTCGCGGTGCCGCTGGTCGGCGACTTCCACTTCAACGGCCACAAGCTGCTCGCCGAGGAGCCCGCCTGCGCCGAGGCGCTCGCCAAGCTGCGCATCAATCCCGGCAACGTCGGCCGCGGCAGCAAGCGGGACCCGCAGTTCGCCGAGATGATCGAGATCGCCTGCCGCCACGGCAAGGCGGTCCGGATCGGCGTCAACTGGGGCAGCCTCGACCAGGATCTGCTGACGCGCCTGATGGACGAGAACTCGCGCCGCACCGCACCGTGGGACGCGATGGACGTGGTCCGCGAGGCCACCGTCATCTCGGCGCTGGAGGGCGCTGCACGCGCCGAGGCGCTCGGCCTCGGCCACGATCGGATCATTCTCTCGGCCAAGGTCAGCGGCGTGCAGGACTTGGTGTCGATCTACCGCAAGCTCGCCGCGCGCTGCGACTACCCGCTGCACCTCGGGCTCACCGAGGCCGGCATGGGCTCGAAGGGCATCGTCGCTTCGACGGCGGCGATGGCGGTGCTGCTGCAGGAGGGGATCGGCGACACGGTGCGAATGTCGCTGACACCGGACCCGGGCGGCGATCGCACCCGCGAGGTGATCGTCGCCCAGGAACTGCTGCAGACCATGGGCCTGCGGGCCTTCACGCCGATGGTGATCGCCTGCCCGGGCTGCGGCCGCACCACGAGCACAACCTTCCAGGAGCTCGCGCAGCAGATCCAGTCGCACATCCGCGCGCGGATGCCGGACTGGAAGCGCGCCCATGCCGGCGTCGAGGACATGACCGTGGCCGTGATGGGCTGCGTGGTCAATGGTCCCGGCGAGAGCAAGCACGCCAACATCGGCATCAGCCTGCCGGGCACCGGCGAGCGGCCGGTGGCGCCGGTGTACGAGGACGGCGAGAAGACCGTGACGCTCAAGGGCGAACGGATCGCCGAGGAGTTCCAGGATCTCGTCGAGGCCTATGTGGCGCGCCACTACGCGCGCCGGGAGACCCAGCCATGACCGAAGCGCTCGCTGACCGCCGCTGCGTCCCGTGCGAGGGCGGCGTGACGCCCTTCACTGAGTCCGAGGCCCGCGCGGCGCTCGGCTCGCTCGACAAGGCCTGGCAGCTGGATGGCGCGGCGCGCCACCTGGAGCGCGCCTACCGGTTCAAGGACTTCTACCGCGTCATGAGCTTCGCCAACGCCGTCGCGCACATCGCCAACCGCGAGGATCATCACCCGGATCTCGAGCTCGGCTACGACTACTGCCGCGTGCGTTACACGACGCACGCGATCAAGGGGCTTTCGGAAAACGACTTCATCTGCGCGGCCAAAATCGACCGGCTGTGAGCGCTCAGGTTCCGGGCCGCCGGCCGAGCCGGGTCGCGAGGCGCGCCCGAAACGCGAGGTAGGCGCCGAGGATCAGACCGCAGAACAGCAGCAGGCCGGCGCCCTCGACGGCCTGGTAGAGCGGATCCAGCAACTGCGCGCGCCGCGCTGCGAGCGCACCGAGACCGGCCGCGAGACGCGCCGGCGACCCGCCTGCCGACCACAGCCGCGCCTCGTAGGCCGCGTAGCGCACGGCCAGCAGCCCGGGCTCGAACACCGCGTACAACAGGTAGAGGCCGAGGCCGTCGAGCAGCGCCACGAGCGCGGTGATCAACGCCGCCGCCGCGAGTCGCGGCCCGAAGCCGCCAGCAAGCGGCTGCTCCGCCGCGGCCCGCGCGCCGAGCTGCACGGCGATCAGCGTGACGAGGAGCGCGGCGTAGCCCGCGAAGCGGCCGTCGCCGCCCGGCGCCACGAGCACAGGCACGACGCCGGCCAGCCCGGCGAGGATCCCGCCGACCAGCCCGGCCACCGCGGCGAGCGCGAACGCGCGCCGGCTCACGGCGCGCCGAGGGCGCGGTCGATCAGCAGTCGCTTGAGCGGCGCCGCCCGGTTGACCAACGCAAGCCCCAGCCGGCGGCCGCGGCGCACCGCGGCGCGCTGGTCGGTGAACAGCCGAAAGAGCGCATCAAGCGCCGCGCCCATCAGCGCGTTGTCGGCGCGGCGCGCGCGCGCGTAGCGGCCGAGTGCGCGGGGATCGCCCGGATCGCCGCCCTCCGCCAGCGCGCGCCCGAGCTCCTCGGCAAGCGCCAGCACGTCGAGGAAACCCTGGTTGACGCCTTGCCCGGCGAGCGGGTGCACCGTGTGCGCCGCGTCACCGACGAGCACGAGCCGCGTCGCCGCGTAGCTCGCGGCATTGAAGCGCCGTAGCGGAAAGCGCACACGCGGCGCGCTCACCGCGAGCGCGCCCAGCGCGCCGTCGCTCGCCGCCGTGACCGCCGCGGCGAAGCCGGCGTCGTCGAGCGCGACCAGCCGCGCGGCCTCCGCCGGAGTCGTCGACCAGACGATCGACACGCGCCCATCCGCGAGCGGCAGGATGCCGAGCGGGCCGGTCGCGAGGAAGCGCTGCCGCGCCGCGCCGCCGTGCGGCAGCTCAGGGCGCAGGTGCGTGACGATGGCCTCGGCCGGGTAGACCTCGCCGTCGCCGCCGAGTCCGGCGAGCTGCCGAAGCGGCGAATCGGCACCGTCCGCGGCAACGACGAGGCCGGCGGTCACGGTGCGGCCACCGACGCTGGCGCGCGCCACGTCCGGCGCGAGCTCGAGGGCGGTGACCGGGCTGCGCAACAGCGTCACGCCGAGCGCGAGCGCGCGCTCGATGAGCGCCGCTGCGACGACCCGGTTCTCGACGATGTGCCCGAGGTTCGGCTCGCCGGCCTCGGCGGCGTCGAAGCTCAGGGTCTCGGCGCCGGCCGGCGCCGAGGCGCCGTCCCAGACGAGCATGCGCTCGTAGGCACACGGCCGGCGCCGCTCGACCAGCGACCAGGCGCCGACTGACACGAGCAGCCGCTCGGCCGCGCGTGACAGCGCCGAGACGCGCAGCTCCAGCGGATCCGCGGGCAGCGGCGGCAGCGCCGGTTGCGGCTCGACGAGCCCGACTCGCAGCGGCCGGGTCCGCTCGCCACCGGCCAGCAGCGCCGCGAGCGCGGCACCCACCATGCCGCCGCCGGCGATCAGTACGTCGAACTCGCGCCGCACGCTCAAGTTCGCGACGCCGCCGCGCCGCTCGGCGCTGACTCGAGGAGCGGCAGGCCCCGCGCCAGGCGCGGCAGGCGGCCGGCGAAGCCGAGCGACAGCCGCGACAGCGCCGACTTCGCGGTTGGACTCAGGTCGAACAGGACGAGGCCGAGGCTGCGTGCCGCACGGAGCGGCCCGAAGGGGCTCGCGAACAGGCGCACGAGGCCGTCGGTGAAGGCGATCAGCGCATGGCGGTCGGTGCGACGCCAGTTTGCGTAGCGCTCGAGCAGTGCCTCGCCGCCCGGATCGGCCTCGGGGCCTGCGTCGGCGAGCACCTCGGCGAGCGTCGCTGCGTCGCGCAGTCCGAGATTGAATCCCTGGCCGGCGATCGGGTGCAGGCCCTGCGCGGCGTTGCCGATGATCGCGGTGCGCGGCGCGCGCTCGGCGGCTGCCTGCGTCAGCGCGAGCGGGTAGGCCTGGCGCGGCGTGACCGCGACCAGGCGGCCGAGCCGCCAGCCGAAGCGATCCTGCAGCGCGCCGAGGAAGAGCGCGTCGTTGAGTGCCAGCACGCGCTCGGCCTCGGCAGGCGCCAGCGTCCAGACGACGACGACCTGGCCGTCCGGGCCCGGCAGCACCGCGAGCGGGCCGGTCGGTGTGAAGCGCTCGTAGGCGACGTGCTGATGGGCGCGCTCCGGCGTCACCAGGCTGATGACCGCGGTCTGGCCGTAGTCCCAGCGCGCGGCACCGACGCCGACCGCCTGGCGGACCAGCGAGCCGGCGCCGTCGGCGGCGACCACGAGCCGTGCGGTCAGCGTACGCGCGCCGCCTGCTCCCTCGAGCGTGAGCAGGGTGCCATCGCCACCGGGCACGACCGCGGTCACGCGGGCCGGCGCCAGCAGCCGGGTCCGCGCCGACGCCCGCAGGCGGCGCCACAGCGCGCGACCGATGACGCGGTTCTCGGCAACGTAGCCGAGGGCCGGCACGCCCTGGTCCGCGGCGTCGATCAGCGCGCTGCCGAAGCGCCCGCAATCGGAGACGTGGATCTTGCGGATCGGAGTCACTTCGCGGCCGATCTCCTCCCAGGCGCCGAGCCCGGCGAAGATCCGGCGCGTGCCGTTCGAGAGCGCGATGGTGCGCGAGTCAAAGCTCGGCTGCGAGCCGTCCTCCGGCTCGACCGCCTCGATGACGACTACCTCAAGCGGCAGCGCGGCGAGCGCGAGTGCCAGGCTCGCGCCCACCATGCCGCCGCCGACGATGGCGACGTCGCAGCCGTCGGTGGCGGCGACGCTCATGCCGCGGCGCTTGCCATGAAGCGCTCGATGTCGTCCGGATCCTTGAGCAGTTCCGCCGTCAGCACCTCGGCCGCGCCGCGCGTCACCGCGACGTCATCCTCGATGCGGATCCCGATGCCGCGGAACTCCTTCGGTGCGCGCCGCGAGCCGGGCGCCACATAGATGCCGGGCTCGACGGTCAGCACCATGCCGGGTTCGAGCACCCGCCACGCGTCGCCGACCTTGTAGTCGCCGACGTCGTGCACGTCGAGGCCGAGCCAGTGGCCGGTGCGGTGCATGAACCACTCGCGGTAGGCGCCATCCTTGATGAGCTTGGCGAGCTTGCCCTTGAGGAAGCCGAGCGACACCAGCCCCTGCGTGATCACCCGTACCGCCGCGTCGTGCGGGTCGTTCCAGTGGTTGCCGGCCACGCAGGCACGGATCGCCGCCAGCTGCGCAGCGAGGACGACCTCGTACAGGGCGCGCTGCGCCGGGCTGTAGCGGCCGTTGACCGGGAAGGTCCGGGTGATGTCCGAGGCGTAGTAGTCGTACTCGCAGCCGGCGTCGATCAGCACGAGGTCCCCGTCGCCGAGCGGCGCGGCGTTCGCCCGGTAGTGCAGCACGCAGGCGTTCGCGCCGCCGCCGACGATCGGCTCGTAGGCGACCTCGGCGTGGTGGCGGTGGAATTCGTGCAGCAGCTCGGCGGCGAGCTCGTACTCCATGATGCCGGGGGCCGCCAGGCGCATCGCGCGACGGTGCGCCTCGGCCGCGATCGCCGCCGAGCGGCGCATGGTGTGCAGCTCAGGGCGGCTCTTGTAGAGCCGCATGTCATGCAACAGGTGGTCGAGGGCGACGAACTCCTGCGGCGTATGCAGGCCGTGCTTGGCCTGGGCGCGCAGGCCGTTGACCCAGCCGATCACGCGCTGGTCGAACTCCGGATGCAGCCCCATCGTGTGGCAGACCCGCGCCCGGCTCTCGAGTAAGCCCGGCAGGATCTCGTCGATGTCGCCGATCGGGAAGGCGTCGTCGGCGCCGTAGCGCGACACCGCGCCGTCCGGACCTGCCCGGTCGCCGTCCCACAGCTCGCGGGTCACGTCCCGCTCGCGGCAAAACAGCACGTACTCACCCTCGGCGCGGTGCGGGATCAGCACCGCGACCGCCTCCGGCTCCGGGAAGCCGGTCAGGAAATGGAAGTCGCTGTCCTGGCGGTAGGCGTACTCGACGTCGCCATTGCGCAGGCGCACCGGCGCCGCCGGCAGGATCGCGATCGCGTCGCGCCCCATCTCGCGCAGCAGCTGGCGGCGGCGGCGCGCGAACTCGTCGCGCTTCATCGCGCCCCACCGGCGCGGTGCGCCTCGAGTTCCTCGTACGCGAGCTGCGTGCCGGCGCGCAGGTACTCGACGATCTCGGCGTAGGAGGCTTCGTTGGACTCCTCGGATTCCTCGGCGTCGATCGACGCCCGGCTGATCTCGCCGAAGTCGCGCACCACCTCGTGGACCGCCTCAGGCACCGCGCCGTCCTCCGGGCGCAGGCCGCCGGTGCCGACGCCGTACAGGAACCCCGCGCACCATTCGGCGAGCGCCTCCACCCGTCGGGCGAGCGGCGCCTCGTCGTCCGGCAGCAGCGCCTCGAAGTCCATGTCCTGGCTGGTGAGCGCGGTCTGCGTCTCCTCAGCGAGCCTCGCCAGCAGGTTGCGCGTACGCAACGTATCGTCGCCGCCGCGGTGTTCCGGCAGGATGGTGGCCACCCAGGTGTCGAGGTCGAAGCGTGCGGTCGCGGCCAGAGTGCCGCACAAGGAGCCATGCACCTCGGCGGCCCCTGCCGGCGCCTCGCCGGCGGCCAGGGCTTCCTCGAGTTCGTCGAAGCTAATGGTCAACATAAGCGGGGGATTCTAGCGCGTTGACCCATGGGACGGGCCGCGCCTATAGTGCGGCCATGAACGAGGGGACCGCACGATCGGCGCTGGATCTCGAGCTCAAGCGGCTCGAAAAGCGCCTTGAAGAACTGATGGTCACGGTCGCTCACCTCAAGGAAGAGAACCGCGCCCTGAAGACCCGCCACGAGACCCTCTCCGCCGAGCGCTCGGCGCTGCTGCAGAAGAACGAGCAGGTGCGGACGCGGGTCGAGGCGATGATCGGCCGGCTGAAATCCATGGAGCACGGCGCATGACCGAGGCCGCCCTCGCCCGGGTCAGCGTGCGCATCCTCGAGAAGGAATACCAGTTCGCCTGCGCGCTCGACGAGCGCGCCGCCCTGCTGGACTCCGCCGAATACCTGAACACCGAGATGAAGAAGATCCGCGACAGCGGCAAGGTCATCGGCCTCGACCGCATCGCGGTCATGGCGGCGCTCAACATGGCGAACGAGCTGCTGAAGAACCGCTCGCGCGACACGTCGCTGGAAGGCGACGTCGTGCACCGCGTGCGGCTGCTGCGCGAGCGGGTCGAGGCGACGCTCGAGCGCGGGCAACAGCTCGAGTTGTGATCTAGGGCACGATCCGTGCCAGCGCCGCGAGGCGCAACCCCGCCGCCGGCTCTTCCGTCCGTCACGACGGATGGAGTAGTCTGATGTCGGCGCCGCCTGCGGTGTTCGACTCGGGTTGTGAGTACCTCTCGACCCTAATGCGTTAACCCCGGGGCATCTGTTTGCGACAACAGTGTGCAAGTCCGTCTCGAACGGAAAGCCTAAAGTGTTGCAGCACGCCCCACTTGTTGCTCTGGCTCGAGAGCAACGGCCCTTGACGGCACAGGTGGGTGGCGCCGCTTCCTTCCCCCCTCAGCCTGCCGCCTTCGGCAGGCTGGCCACCGCCGTGTCACCGCCATGCAGTACTGGTTGATGAAGAGCGAGCCGAGCACCTTCGGCATCGACGATCTGGCGCAGGCGCCGCGGCGCCGTTCCCACTGGGACGGCGTGCGGAATTACCAGGTCCGCAACATGATCCGGGACGACATGAAGCAGGGCGACCTCGCCTTCTTCTACCACTCGAGCTGCGAGCGACCGGGCATCTACGGCATCGCCCGCATCGTTCGCGAGGCCTACCCCGACTCGACCGCGTTCGACCGGCGCCATGCGCACTTCGACCCGAAGAGCGATTCGGCGGCGCCGACCTGGTACATGGTCGACGTCGAACTCGTCACGCGCTTCGCGACGCCGATCAGCCTCGAGAAACTGAAGGCGAATGCGCCCGCGCTCGACGACCTGATCGTCGTGAAGCGCGGCAACCGTCTGTCGATCACGCCGGTCACCGCGACGCAGTGGCGCAAGGTGAATGCGCTCGCGTGATCGTGCGTCGCGCGCGTCGCGCGTGCGCGCAGTCACGATGCACTTGTGATGTGTGAACGGTGCACGGTGCTAGCACATCAACGTTGTGCTTGCTTGTAATTTGACTTTTTGTGTATATACTCCGTCCTCGGACTAACCCGACATGGAGAACTACTATGGCGACGAAGAAGAAAGCTGCTAAGAAGAAGGCGACGAAGAAAAAGGCTGCGAAGAAGAAGTAAGCCTTCGAAGCAGCCGGGGATCGAGGTCGGAAGGCCTCCGGGTCACCGACCAAGTCCCCGCTCTTCACTGACTGTGCCCGCGAAAGCGGGCACAGTCGTTTCTGAATCCCGCACTTTCGCGCACTGCCCGGCGCGACCGCGAAAGGCCTTAAAACAGGGGGTTTCGCAACGATGGCCGCCGATGATCAGAAGCGCGTCGCCGCCGAGGCGGCACTGGCCTACGTCCCCGAGGGCAGCGTCCTCGGCGTCGGCACCGGCTCCACGGTCAATCACTTCATCGCCGCGCTCGGCCGCAAGCGGATCCCGATCGCGGGCGCCGTGTCGAGCTCGGAGTCGAGCACGCGCCTCCTCAAGGCCGCGGGCATCGACGTCGTCGACCTCAACTCGAGCGGCGACCTCGACGTCTACATCGACGGCGCCGACGAGGCCACCCGTCACCTCGCCCTGATCAAGGGAGGGGGGGCGGCACTGACCCGCGAGAAGATCGTCGCCGCCGCATCTCGCCGCTTCGTCTGCATCGTCGACCGGTCGAAGCTGGTCGACGTGCTCGGCCGCTTCCCGCTACCGGTCGAGGTGATCCCGATGGCGCGCTCCTACGTCGCGCGCCAGCTGGTCAAGCTCGGTGGCCAGCCGGTGCTGCGGGAGGGCGTGACCACCGACAACGGCAACGTGATCCTCGACGTGCACAACCTCGTGATCACCGACCCTCAGGGTCTGGAGACCGAGATCAACCAGATCGCCGGGGTCGTGGCGAATGGCTTGTTCGCGCGGCGCGGCGCGGACCTGCTGCTGGTCGGCACTGACGCCGGGGTTGACGTCATCCGGCCGTGACCGGCGCGGCTCAGTCGCCGCCGGCATCCTTCAGGATTTCACCGAGGCGCGCGTCCTTGGCGACCCACAGCGCGGCCAGCCACTGCTGGAAACGCAGGCGAAAGTCGGCGTCGGCGGCGTAGTCGCCGGCCGACAGCCAGCCCTCGAGCGGCCGCCGCCGGACCTCGATGTGGATCGCTCCGATCCGCCCGCAGCACAGCTCCCAGAAGCCGCCACTGCCGGCCGGATAGGCGATCGTCACGTCGAGAATCTCGTGCAGGATCGGGCCCATCGCCCCGATCACGAAGCCGATGCCGCCGGCGCGCGGGTTCAGCAGGTGCCGGTATGGCGATCCGGTCCGGTCGCGCTTGCCGGGCGCGAAGCGCGTGCCCTCGACAAAGTTGATCACCGAGGTCGGCAGGTCCCGGAAACGCGCGCAGGCGCGGCGGGTCGTTTCGAGGTCGACGCCCCGCAGCTCCGGCCGGCGCTCCAGCTCCTCGCGCGAGTAGCGCTGCATGAACGGCATGTCGAGCGCCCACCAGGCGAGGCCGAGGACCGGCACCCAGCGCAGTTGCCGCTTGATGAAGAACTTCAGGAACGGCACGCGCCGGTTGAAGACCGCCTGCAGCGCCAGGATGTCGACCCAGGAGCGGTGGTTGGCAATGACGAGATACCAGCCGTTGCGGTTGAGGCCCTCGAGTCCCTGCAGATCCCAGCGCGTCTCCTGCATCCGCCGCAGCAGCAGCGAGTTGATGGCGATCCAGTCCTCGGCGATCGCGGTCAGGACCCGCCCTGCCGCGCTCCGGAACCGCGGCCACGGCACGGCCAGCTTCACGACCGCGATCAGGATGATGGGCGTGCCGTGCAGCAGCGTATTGATGACGATCAGCAGCAGCATCACGGCGCCCCGCAAGGGGCCAGCAGGCAGTCGTGGCACGGCGTTGGCCTCCGAGGTTGCCGGCATTCTGCCCGACGTCGGCAGCCCGCGGCGATGGCGTCGCTTCGATCGCGGCCCCGGCCGGCGCGTCAGCCGGCCGGCCCGGAACCGCCGCCGAGCCGGGCGCGGAGTTCGCGCTTCAGGACCTTGCCGATCGCGTTGCGCGGCAGCTCCGGCGCGATCTCGAGCGCCGCGAGCCGCTGCGTCGCACCGAGACGGAGGTTGGCCCAAGCGCGCAGCGCCTCGCCGTCAACCTGCGCCCCGGACTTCAGCACGACGACCGCCACCGGCGTCTCGCCCCAGCGTTCCGACGGCACGCCGACGACCGCTGCCTCGGCCACCGTGTCGTGGCTGCAAAGCACCGCCTCGAGGTCGCTCGGGAACACATTGAAGCCGCCCGAGATGATCAGGTCCTTGCGCCGGTCGAGCAGCGTGAGAAAGCCCTCGGCGTCGAAGCGTCCGACGTCGCCGCTGCGCAGGTAGAGCGCGCCGTCCGCATCACGCCAGTACGCTTCGGCGGTGGCCTGCGGCTGGCGGTGGTAGCCGCTCATCATCGCCACCGAGCGGCCGACGACTTCGCCGGTCGCGTCGGCCGGCAGTGCGTTGCCGGCCTCGTCGATGACGCGAAACGCGCTGCCCGGCGCCGGGCAGCCGACCGTATGCAGCTTGTCCGGGCGCTCGTGCGCGGCGAGGATGCAGACCCCGCCGCCTTCCGTCAGGCCGTAGAACTCGGTGAGTCCGCCTGGCCAGCGAGCCAGCACCTCGGCCTTGAGGGCCGCCGGGAACGGCGCGCTGGTCGCGTATTTCATGCGGAAGCTCGAGAGGTCGTGACGCCCGAAGTCGGGGTGCGCCATCAGCCGCCGGTACTGGGCGGGCACCAGCATCGTGTGGGTCACGCGGTGCCGCACGGCGAGCTCGAGGTAGGCCGCGACGTCGAACTTGTGCATCAGCACGACGGTGCCGCCACGCGCCAGCGTCGGCACGACCGACACCAGCGTGGTGTTCGAGTAGAGCGCCGTCGAGATCAGCGTCACCGCGTCGTCGCCGTAGTCCACCCGCTGGATATGCTGCCAGCGCATGCGATGCGACTGCACGATGCCCTTCGGCGTGCCGGTGGTGCCGGACGAGTACAGGACGTTGAACACGTCGTCCGGCTCGATCTCGACCGGCGAAGGTGTCGCCGGCGCGCTGCTCAGCCAGGCGGCGACCGAATCGCGATCGAGCAGCACCTGCCGCGGTGCCGGACCACCGGCCGGGGTCGGGGCGCGGTGCTCGACGAACAGCACGCGCGGCGCGGCGTCGGTCAGCATGCGGGCCCAGGCGTCAGCTGCCGCCGACACCGGTAGCGGCGCGACCGCCGCGCCGGCACGCAGCGCGCCGATCAGGATCGCCAGGTAGTCGAGCGAGCTCGGTGCCGAGATGGCGACCGCGTCGCCGCGCCGGGTACCGTCGCGCTGCAGCGCCGCCGCGATCCGATCAGCGAGCTGGTCGAGCTCGCGGTAACTGAGCTGCACGCCGTCGTGGATGAGCGCGGTGCGCGCCGGACGCTCGCCGGCATGCGCTTTGATGAGCGCCGGCAGCGTGCCGAAGGGCGCCGCGAGCAGCGACTCGACCGACATGCACTGACTCCCGCCACTCGACGGTGACCGGTGACTACCGGCCAGCCGCTCGCGATCGTCTCGGACGGCGCCGCGCGCCGCCCGCACCTGCCGGTCCGTGGCGTCGTGCGCAACGATAGGCGCCGAGCCGCAGTGAATTCAAGCGCGCGAGGTCGACGCGCGGATGGCGCGACCGGGCCCGCGCCATGCGCGCGTCGCGCCGGCCAGCGGGCTACCGGCCTGCGTCGGTCGTGACCCGAGCATCCGTGGCGACCGCGGTCGCCAACAACAGAAGGGCCCGCATGAGCGGGCCCTTCGGTTTGGCTGGGGGACTAGGATTCGAACCTAGATTGACGGAGTCAGAGTCCGCTGTCCTACCGTTAGACGATCCCCCAATTCCGGGAGAGCAGGTCCTCGGGGGATTACACCGGTCCAGCGGAGACCGGTGCCGCCGGGCGTCGCCGCCCGGCCGGACCCCGTGCGCGTTAGCGCTTCGAGAACTGCGTGCCGCGACGTGCCTTGCGGCGACCCACCTTTTTGCGCTCGACCTCGCGCGCATCGCGCGTGACGAAGCCGGCGACGCGCAGCTGCTTGCGCAGCGTCTCGTCGTACTGCATGAGCGCGCGGGTGATGCCGTGGCGGATCGCGCCGGCCTGGCCGGTGATGCCGCCGCCGTCGACGGCGACCTCGACGTCGAAGCGGGTGCCCATCTGCACCAGCTCGAGCGGCTGGCGCACGATCATGCGGCCGGTCTCACGACCGAAGAACTCGTCGATCGAGCGCGCGTTGATGGTGATCTTGCCCGAGCCGGGCTTGAGGTGGACGCGCGCGGTGGAGGACTTGCGGCGGCCGGTTCCGTAATACGTAGTAGCGGGCATGGTCTAACCTTGAATGTCGGATTCGTCAGGCGAGCTCGATCGCCTTCGGCTGCTGCGCGGCGTGCGGGTGCTTGTCGCCCGCGAACACGTGCAGCTTCTTGTACATCTTCCGGCCGAGCGGGCCCTTGGGCAGCATGCCCTTGACCGCGATCTCGATCGCGCGTTCCGGGTGTTCGGCCAGCATCTTGCCGAGCGCGATGCTCTTGATGCCGCCGATCGCGCCGGTGTGGTGGTAGTACATCTTGTCGCGCAGCTTGTCGCCGGTGACGGCGACCTTCTCGGCGTTGACGACGATGATGTTGTCACCGCAGTCGACGTGCGGCGTATAGGCCGGCTTGTGCTTGCCGCGCAGGCGCATCGCGATCGCGCTCGCCAGGCGACCGAGCGTCTTGCCGGCAGCGTCGACGACGAACCAGTCGCGGCGCACTGTCTGGGAATTCTCGAAAACCGTCTTCATGGGGGCGACTCAGGGGATCGGCGAAAGACCGCTAAGTTTACCCACTGGGGTCGCTCTTGGAAAGGCCGGCATTGCACCGCGCCAAAAGCGCCCCCGGCCGGTCTTTGCGAGCCGGGAGGTCCATATAATAGAGACCGCATGGGCGACACGTTCCGCACGCTGACCGCAATTGACCGACTATTATCGGTTATAGATCAAGGACTTAGGTCGTCCTGGGCAGACCCTGCGGGGATCGGCGGCAGCGGCCGGGCTTCCCCCAAGCCTGCCGGCGAGCGGCTGCCCCCGGCGCTTGAGCCAGCCGCCGCGAAGCACGCCGCCGGCCTGATGCGGGTCAATCACGCCGGCGAGGTCGCCGCGCAGGCGCTGTACCACGGCCAGGCGCTCGTCGCCCGCGAGCCGGAAGTGCGGGATTTCCTGCTTGCCGCGGCTCGCGAAGAAGGCGATCACCTGATCTGGTGCGCCGAGCGCCTCGCCGCCCTGCACTCGCGACCGAGCCTGCTGAACCCGCTCTGGTACGGCGGCGCAGTCGCGATCGGCGCGCTCGCGGGACTGCTGGGCGATCGCATCAGCCTCGGCTTCATCGCCGAGACCGAGCGGCAGGTGGAAGGTCACCTCGACGAGCACCTCGCGCAGCTGCCGCCGGAGGATGGCGCGAGCCGCGCGATTCTCGAACAGATGAAGGCCGACGAGGTCCGCCATGGCGCGCACGCGCTCGAGCGCGGCGGCGAATCTCTGCCGGGACCCGTCGCGACGCTGATGCGCTTCACGTCCAAGCTCATGACCCGCAGCGCCTACTGGCTCTGACGGCGCGACAACGAGAATCCGTCTTTGGCTTGCGATTCAGAGCGTTATGTTCTATATCTGCCGAATCGCAAATCGCTGAGCGCGGTACAACGAGGGACCGACTGATGGAAGAACAAGTAAAAGCGTTGAGCGATCTGCCGGCGATCAACCGCTTTCTGAGCTACTGCCGCATCCGCACCGTGCCGTCGAAGACGGTCATCATCCATGCGGGTGACCTGCCAGACGTTCTCTACTACATCATCAGCGGCTCCGTTGAGGTGATGATCGAGGACGAGGAAGGCAACGAGATGGTGCTCGCCTACCTCAACAAGGGGCAGTTCTTCGGCGAGATGGGTCTGTTCCACGAGACCCCGACGCGCAGCGCCTGGGTGCGCACCCGCCAGAGCTGCGAGCTCGCCGAGATGACCTACCCGCGCTTCCGGCAGATCGCCGCCGAGAGCCCCGGCCTCATCTTCGAGCTCGCGACGCAGCTGGCGACGCGCCTCGACCGCACCAACAAGAAGCTCGGCGACCTCGCCTTCGTCGACGTCACCGGCCGGGTCGCGCACGCCATCATGGACCTGTGCGGCGAGCCGGACGCCATGACGCATCCGCAGGGCATGCAGATCAAGGTCAGCCGCCAGGAGCTGTCGCGCCTGGTTGGCTGCTCGCGCGAGATGGCCGGTCGCGTGCTCAAGGTGCTCGAGGAGCAGGGCCTGTTGAAGGCCACCGGCAAGACCATCGTGGTGTTCGGCGCGCGTCCCAAGCTGAAGACGCGGCCGGTGGTCGTGCCGACCAAGGAAATGCGCGAGAAGCTCGCCAAGGCGCGCGTCGAGGACGACGACGAGGACGAGGACGACCAGTAGTCGCCGCAGCGCCGTCCGAGTGCAGCCGACGCCCCGCCCGGCGGGGCGTCGGCGTCTGGGGACTCAGGCGCTGACGGTGCCGACGGCGGCGATTTCCTGGCGCATGCGCCGGATGGTCGCCGCGTAGTCCTTGGCGCCGAAGATCGCCGAGCCCGCGACGAAGGTGTCGGCACCGGCGCGCGCGATCGCACCGATGTTGTCGACCCTCACGCCACCGTCGATCTCGAGCCTGATCTCGCGCCCCGCGGCGCGGATCCGCTCGCGCACCGCCGCCAGCTTGGTGAGCGCGCCGGGGATGAACTTCTGGCCGCCGAAGCCGGGATTCACCGACATCAGCAGGATCATGTCGACCTTGTCCATCACGTGATCGAGGTAGCTGAGCGGCGTCGCCGGATTAAACACGAGGCCAGGACGGCAGCCGTGTTCACGGATCAGGCCGAGCGTCCGGTCGACGTGCTCGCTGGCCTCCGGATGAAAGGTGATCCAGCTCGCGCCGGCGGCGGCGAACTCCGGCACGAGGCGGTCGACCGGCTTCACCATGAGGTGCACGTCAATGGGCGCGGTGATGCCGTGCTTCCTCAGCGCCTCGCACACCAGCGGCCCGATGGTCAGGTTCGGAACGTAATGATTGTCCATGACGTCGAAGTGGATGAGATCGGCGCCGGCGGCGAGCACGGCCTCCACTTCCTCGCCCAAGCGGGCGAAATCCGCGGACAGGATCGACGGAGCGATAAGCGGCTGCATGCGGTCAGCTCAGGCGGTCGGGAGAAGAGGGTTCAGCGGCCCGACAGGAGGTGGGCCACGGCCACCAGCGCATCGACGCCGCCGTCCATCATGTAATGGACCGGCGTCTCGCCCTTGAACGGCAGCTCGCGGCGCGGCTCGTGGATCCAGCGAAACGCGCGCTCGCCCGAGACGCCGTTCTTGGACAGCGCCGCGTGGATGCCGGTAATGATCTGGATGCGCTTCTGCTGCGCCGGCGTCAGGCGCGGCCCCTGGCCGACGCGGTAGCGGCGCAGCACCGCCGACGACGGGCAGCGCAGCAGCTTGCACTGCTGGATCTCGGACAGCTCCCACGCGTCGGCAACCCTGAAGAAGGCCGACAGCGCCGCAGGCACGCGCCCGGCCGGCTGGGCCGCAGGCGCGCTAGCGGAGGCCGCGGGCTTCGCAGATGACTTCGTAGGCTTCACGGATGCGCTGCGTCTTTTCTGTCGCCAGATCCTGCATCGACTCCGGCAGCCCGCGCGCGACGAGCTTATCCGGGTGGTTCTCGCTCATCTGCCGACGATACGCCTTCTTGACGTCCTCGTCGCTGGCCGACTGCGCGAGCCCGAGAACCGCGTAGGCGCTCGCGAGCCGGGCTCCGGGCGCCGGCGGCGGCGCGGTCCAGCCGCGCCCCTGCTGCAGCCGCAGCGCGGCCTCCAGGTGGGCAACCTCGAGGCCGCTGAAGCCGAGCCGCTCGGCAACGCCCATGATCAGCCCGCGGACCGGGCCCTTGAGGTCGTTGCCGGCCAGCGCGGCGCGCACCTGGATCTCCAGGAACAATCGCAGCAGGTCGTGGCGCGGACCGCACAGGGCCCGCAGGCGCGCGATCTCGGCCTCGACCGGGTAGTCCGGCTGCTTGCCACGGTTAAATGCGGCGATCGCGCGCTGGACGTGCGCCTCGTCGAGGTGCATCTGCCGCATGATCGCGCGCGCCGCGTCGATTTCGGCCTCCGATACCCGACCGTCGGCCTTGGCGAGGTAGCCCATGACCGCGAACGCGGTCTGGAACAGGGCGCCGCCGATCGCCGCAGGGTCCTCGTCAGCGCCGGGGCCTGTGCCCGCCCCGGCGCGCGGCCCCTGCGAGAGGTCGTAGCCGTGGCCGATCAGCGCGCCGACCGCGGCACCGACCGGGCCGCGGCCGACCAGCAGGCCGAGTAACGCCCCGATGATCTTTCCGGTCCATTGCATCGAGTTTCTTGACCCTGCTTTCCACGCCTTGCCAGAATGCCGGGCGCCGTGACGGACCCGCCGATCATGGTAGCAGCGACGAGGCGCTAACCGTCCCATGAACCATTCCCCTACCGACCCGGTCTTCGAGACCCAGCTGAGCGGGCTCGAGCTGCTCCACCGCGGCAAGGTGCGCGACGTCTACGCGCTCGGCGATGACCTGATGCTGCTGGTGGCCACCGACCGGCTGTCGGCCTTCGACGTGGTGCTGCCGGACCCGATCCCGGAGAAGGGTCGCGTGCTGACCGAGATCTCGAGCTTCTGGTTCGCGCGCACCGGCCACATCGTCGCCAACCACCTGGCCGACCGGCGGGTCGAGGAGTTCGTCAGCGATCCGGCCGAGCGGCAGATGCTCACGCACCGCGCGCTGGTGGTCCGACGCCTGCGCGCGCTGCCGGTCGAGGCCGTGGTGCGCGGCTACCTGATCGGCTCCGGCTGGAAGGACTACCAGCGCACCGGTGCGATCTGCGGCGTCCGCCTGCCCTCAGGCCTAAAGCAGGCGGATGCGCTGCCTGAGCCGATCTTCACGCCGGCCACCAAGGCGGCCGTCGGCGAGCACGACGAGAACGTGCCTTTCGACGCCGTGGCCGAGACCATCGGCCGCGAGCTCGCCGAACAGGTGCGCCGCAACGCGCTCGCGCTCTACGCCTTCGCCGCCGACCACGCCCGCCGCCGCGGCATCATCATCGCCGACACCAAGTTCGAGTTCGGCGTCGACGGCCACGACCGACTGGTGCTGATCGACGAGGCGCTGACGCCCGACTCGTCGCGCTTCTGGCCGGTGTCGAGCTACCAGCCCGGCAAGAGCCCGCCGTCCTTCGACAAGCAGTACGTGCGCGACTATCTGGAGACGCTCGACTGGAACAAGCGCGCGCCCGGGCCGCGACTGCCGGCCGAGGTGATCCGGCGCACCACCGCGAACTACCTCGAGGCGCTGCGGCTGCTGACCGCGCCCTAGCCTGGCGGCCGCTCGGCCCAGCGCGCAATGATCCGGGCGATCGCGCGCACGCCGTCGGTCAGCGCGGCCGGACCCGGCTGCAGGATCAGCGAGGACTTCACCTCGTGCAGCTCGCCGTCGCGCACCGCCGGCACCGCCGCCCAGCCCGGCCGCGAGCGCACGCGCTCGGCGCGGAACTTCTTGCCGCACCACGAGCCGAGGATCAGGTCCGGCGCGCGGCGCGTGACCTCGAGCGGATCGGCGATGATGCGCCCGCGCCCCAGCGGCTCGCGGGCCAGCTCCGGGAAGCAGTCGTCGCCGCCGGCGACGCCGACGAGCTCCGAGACCCAGCGGATCGCCGAGATCTGCGGCTCGTCCCACTCCTCGAAGTAGACGCGCGGCCGGCGCGGCAGGTGCGCCGCCGCGGCGCGCACCTCGGCGAGCCCGGCCTCGAGCCGCGCAACCAGTGCCGCGGTCTTGGCCTCGCAGCCGATCAGGCCACCGAGCGTGCGGATCATCGTCAGGATCTCGGCGACGCTGCGCTGGTTGAAGACGTGCACTGCGATGCCGGCGCGGATCAGCTGCGCGGCGATGTCCGCCTGCAGGTCCGAAAAGCCCAGCACCAGGTCGGGCTCGAGCGCCCGGATGCGCTCGATGCGCGCGCTCGTAAACGCCGAGACTCGCGGTTTCTCGCGCCGCGCGCGCACCGGCCGCACCGTGAAGCCCGAAATGCCGACGATCCGCCAGTCCTCGCCCAGCAGGTACAGCGTCTCGGTCGTCTCCTCGGTGAGGCAGACGATCCGCTCGGGAAAACCGCTCGCTGGGCGCACCAGGACCTCCTCGGCGAGCGCCGAGCTTAGACCGGGGTCCCGCTCACTTGCCAGCGAGCGGGGCGAAGTGCAAGGCTTGCCGTCGCGTGCTGCCCAATCTCCACAAGCTCGAGGCGCTGCTGTTCGACCCGCCCGGCGTGCCGCTCGGCCGCGCCGGCAGCGCGGCGCTCGGCGTGCTGCGCTACAGCTACGCGCTGAGCCGCGATCTGGTGGTCGGCGACCTCAACATGCGCGCCATGAGCCTCGTCTATACGACGCTGCTGTCGGTCGTACCGCTGCTCGCGTTCTGCTTCTCGATCGTCAAGGCCTTCGGCTTCCACCGCGAGTTCGAGCCGCTCATCTTCGAGTTCTTCCGGCCGCTCGGCGACAAGGCCCCGGAGCTGACGGCGCGGGTGCTCGGCTTCGTCGACCACCTGCAGGGCGGCGTGCTCGGCTCGCTCGGCCTTGCCTTCCTGCTCTGGACCGTGGTGTCGGTGGTGCAGAAGGTCGAGGAATCCTTCAACCACGTCTGGCACGTCGACCGGCCGCGCAGTCTCGCGCGCCGCTTCAGCGAATACCTGTCGGTGCTGATCATCAGCCCGGTGCTGATGGTCGCCGCGCTCGGCCTGGTGGCGTCGCTGGCCACGCACACGGCGCTGGCGTGGCTCGAGTCGCACCCGCCCTTCGGCCTGCTGCTGTCGACCGCCGGCAAGCTCGGGCCGCTGGCCATCGTCACGGCCGGCTTCACCTTCCTGTACTCGTTCGTGCCGAACACCAAGGTCCGGTTCCGCTCGGCGGCGCTTGCCGGCCTCGCCGCCGCCACGGCCTGGGTCGCTGCGAGCTTCGGCTTCACGCAGCTGGTCGCCTACTCCACCGAGATGATGGCGGTCTACGCGGGCTTCGCGATCGTGCTGCTGGCGCTGATGTGGGTCTGGCTCAACTGGCTCATCCTGCTGACCGGCGCGCTGCTGGCCTTCTACCTGCAGAACCCCGGCTACCTGCGCGCCGGCGACCGCGACGTGCTGCCCACGGCGCGGCTTCGCGAGCGGCTCGCGCTCAGCGTCATGTACCTCGTGACCCGGGCCTTCGAGAGCGGCACGACCCGCTACCGGGTGGCGACGCTGGCCGAGGCGCTCGCGATCCCGTCCATGGCGCTCGCTCCGGTAATCGATGCGCTCGAGCAGGCCGGGATCCTCGAGACCACCGAGGGCGAGACGCTGCTGCCAGGGCGCGATCCGGCGCGCGTGACACTGGTCGAGGTGCTGGCCGCGGTGCGCGACGGCGGCCACGGCCGGGCGCTGACGCTGACCCGCGCGGCGATCGTGCCGCCGGCTGAGCTCGTCTGCCGGCAGGTGGACGAGGCGATCCGGCGCGAGCTCGGCAGCACGACGCTGCGCGACTTCGCCGCCGGCGGCGAGCCGCCCGCCTAGACCTGCGCCAGCGCCTGGCGCATGTCCTCGATCAGGTCGTCGGGATGCTCGATGCCGATCGAGACGCGGATCATCGACGCGGAGATGCCGAGGCGATCGCGAACCTCGGCCGGAACGCCGGAGTGCGTCATCGCCGCCGGGTGGCTGGCGAGGCTCTCGGTACCGCCGAGGCTGACGGCCAGCTTGATGACCTGCAGCGCGTCGAGGAAGCGGAACGCGCCGGCCTCGCCGCCCTGCACCTCGAAGGAGAACGTCGAGCCTGCCGCCTGACACTGGCGCTCGAACACCGTGCGACGCGGGTCGCCGGCGGCCAGCAGGCCGAGATGCTTGACCGAGATCACCTTCGGCTGGCCGGCGAGGAACTCGGCGACGCGCTGCGCGTTGTCGTTGGCGCGCTCCATGCGCAGCTTCAGCGTCTCCATCGAGCGCAGCAGCATCCACGCCGAGTTCGGATCGAGCTGCGTGCCCATCGCGCCGCGCAGCATGCGGATCGGCTGCACCACCGCGCGCCGCCCGGTGACGCCGCCGGCGACGAGGTCCGAGTGGCCGCCGACGTACTTGGTCAGCGAGTAGACGTTGAGGTCGGCGCCGCACTGCAGTGGATTCTGGTACAGCGGCCCGAGCATCGTATTGTCGGTGACCACCAGCGGCCGGTGACCCTGGCGGCGGCCGATGTCGTCGGCGGTCTCGGCCATCAGCGCGAGGTCGACCAGCGCGTTGGTCGGATTCGCCGGCGTCTCGGTCATGATCATCGCCACGCGCCCCTGCGCCAGCGCCGCCGTGGCCGCCGCGCTCACCACCTCGCGGCTCAGGCCGTCGGCGAAGCCGACGTGCCGGATGCCGTAGTTCGGCAGCGCCCTGGCGATCAGCGTCTCGGTGCCGCCATAGAGCGGCTGGCAGCACAGCAGCACGTCGCCGGCGCGCAGGTAGGCGAGGAAGGTGGTCGCGATCGCCGACATGCCCGACGAGAACACCGCCGCCGACTCGGCCTCATCCCAGAGCGCGAGCCGGTCCTCGAGCACCTCGAGATTCGGATTGTTGAAGCGCGAGTAGACGAGGCCGCCGGCCTGGCCCTCCGGCAGCGGCTTGCGCCCTGAGGTGTAGTCGAAGAAGTCCTTGCCGTCCTGCGCGGTACGGAACACGAAGGTTGAGGTCAGGAACACCGGCGGCTTGAGCGAGCCCTCCGAGAGGTGCGGTTCGAAGCCGAAGCCCATCATCTGGGTTTCGGGTGCCAGTGTCCGCTGGCCGATGGTGCGCTTGTGGTAGGTATCGGCCATGGTCGCTGCTCTCCCGCTACGGACTGGCGCGCAGGCGCCTGACTACTCGCCGGCGATCGTCATCTCATCGACCAGCATCGAACCGACGCGGATCGAGCCGCGCTCGTCGATATCGCGCCCGACCGCGACCAGACGCGCGAACATGTCCTTGAGGTTGCCGGCGATCGTGATCTCGTGCACCGGGTACGCAAGCTCACCGCCCTCCACCCAGAAGCCCGCGGCACCGCGTGAGTAGTCGCCGGTGACGCCGTTGACGCCCTGGCCCATGAGCTCGGTCACGACCAGGCCGCGGCCCATGCGGCGCAGCAACCCGCCGAAGTCCTCGGCGCCCGGATGCACGTTCAGGTTGTGCACGCCGCCGGCGTTGCCGGTCGTCTTGAGCCCGAGCTTGCGGGCCGCGTAGGTGTTGAGCACGTAGCCCTGCAGCACGCCGCCGGCCACCAGCTCGCGGTCGCGCGTCGCGCAGCCCTCACCGTCGAACGGCGCGCTGCCGAGCGCGCGCGGCAGGTGCGGGCGCTCCGAGATGCCGAAAAACGACGGGAACACCTGCGTCCCGGCGGCATCGAGCAGGAAGGTGCTCTTGCGGTACTGCGCGCCGCCGCGCACCGCGGCGATGAAGTGGCCGACCAAGCCTCGCGCGAGCTCCGGAGCGAACAGCACCGGTGCGCGCGTGGTCGGGATGCGCCGCGCGCCGAGGCGCCGCACGGTGCGTTCGGCGGCCTGCCGGCCGACGGCCTCGACGTCCTCGAGCGTGCGCCAGTCGCGCGACGCGGTGTACCAGTAGTCGCGCTCCTGCTGCTCGCCCTGCTGGCCCATCACGACGCAGCTGACGCTGTAGTACGTCGACGGGAAGCCGCCGAGGAAGCCGAGCGAGTTGCCGTAGACGCGCAGCGAACGATGGCTGCCGACGCTCGCGCCCTCGGAGTTCGTGACGCGCGGATCAAGCGCGAGCGCGGCCGCCTCGCAGCGCTTGGCGATCTCGATGCCGGCCTCGGCCTCGAGGTCCCACGGATGCGAGAGGTTGAGGTCCGGCACATCGCGCGCCAGCGTGTCGGGATCGGGCAACCCCGCGCACTCATCCTCGGCCGTGAAGCGGGCGATCGAGACGGCCTTGCGCACGGTGTCGGCGATCGCCGCCCACGACAGGTCGCCGGTGGTCGCCGTGCCCTTGCGCCGGCCGACGTAGGCGGTGATGCCCATGCCGCGGTCGCGCTGGTACTCCAGCGTTTCGACCTCGCCGAGCCGGACGCCGATCGACAGCCCGGTGTCGACGCTGACGCCGACGTCGGCCTCGGTGGCACCGGCGGCACGCGCCTCCGCGAGCGACTGCTCGACGAGGGCGGCGAGATCGGCGTGCGCGAGAGCGGGCGTCTGCATGGGGCTCCGGGAGCGGGAATCGGGCCGTCATTCTAGGCTAGGATGGGCCATGGCGGAGCGCGACGAAGACCCCGGGCCAATCGAGCCTCCCAGCAAGAGCCAGCGCAAGCGGGACGCCGAGGACCTCAAGGACCTGGGCGACGAGCTGGTGGCGCTGCCAGCGGCCGACCTCGAGGCGCTGCCGCTCGCGGAGAAGCTGCGCGACGCGATCGACCTCGCCCGGCGCATCACCGCCCACGGCGCCGCCGCCCGGCAGCGGCAGCTGATCGGCAAGATCCTGCGCAAGGTGGACGTCGACGAGATCCGGGCGGCGCTGGCCTCGCGTGCCCTCGAGATCCGATTCGAGGCCCGCGAATTCCACCGCATCGAGGGCTGGCGCGACCGGCTGCTGGCCGAGGGCGAGACGGCGGTGGCGGCGCTCACCGCCGCGGTCCCCGAGCTCGACGCCGGCCGGCTGCGGGCGCTGCTCGCCCAGGCCCGCGCCGAGGCCGCGGCCGGTCGGCCGCCAGCGGCGGCGCGCGAGCTGTTCCGCTACCTGCGCGGCGCGCTCGCCGCAGAAGCGCCGAGCGCGTAAAATCCGTCTATGAAGCCCCTCGTTGGAATCATCATGGGCTCGTCTTCCGACTGGGAGACGATGCAGTCCGCGGCCGACACGCTGACCCAGCTCGGCGTCCCGCACGAGGTGCGGGTGGTCTCCGCCCACCGCACGCCGGACCTGTTGTTCGAGTACGCCGCCGCCGCCAAGGGCCGCGGCCTCGAGGTCATCATCGCCGGTGCCGGCGGCGCCGCCCACCTGCCGGGTATGACCGCCGCCAAGACCTCGCTGCCGGTGCTCGGCGTGCCGGTGCAGTCAAAGACCTTGTCAGGGCTCGACTCGCTGCTGTCGATCGCGCAGATGCCGGCGGGCATCCCGGTCGGCACGCTCGCAATCGGCCCCGCCGGGGCGACCAACGCGGCATTGCTGGCCGCCGCGATCCTCGCCAACAAGCACGCCGCGATCGGCAGCGCGCTCGAGCGCTTTCGCGCCGCGCAGACCGAGAAGGTGCTGGCGAAGCCGGACCCCCGAGCGGGCGCGACCACGTGAAGGTCGCGGTCATCGGCGCGGGCCAGCTCGGTCGGATGCTGGCCCTCGCGGGCTATCCGCTCGGTCTCAGCTTCGAGTTCTACGACCGCACCGCGGACACGCCGGGTGGCCAGGTCGGGCCGATCGTCAGCGGCGAGTTCGACGACCTCGCGCGCCTCGAGCAGCTCGCGCGACGGGCCGACGTCGTGACCTTCGACTGGGAGAACGTCCCGGTCAGCTCGCTCGAGCCGCTCGTCCGGCACGCCCCGGTCTACCCGCAGCCGGCCGCGCTCGCGGTGGCGCAGGACCGGCTGCTCGAGAAGACTCTGTTCCGCGACCTCGGCATTCCGACGCCGCCGTTCGCCCCGGTGGACCTGCGCCAGGATCTCGAGGCGGCCGTGACGCGCATCGGCCTGCCGGGCATCCTGAAGACGCGCCGCTTCGGCTACGACGGCAAGGGCCAGGCGCGCATCCGGACCCGCGCCGACATCGCGACCGCGTGGACGGCGCTCGGCGGCGAGCCGCTGATCTACGAGGGTTTCGTGCGCTTCAGCCGCGAGTTGTCGCTGATCGGCGCGCGCAGCAGCCGCGGCGAGGTCGCCTTCTACCCGCTCGCCGACAACGTCCACGCGCACGGCATCCTGTCGGTGACGCGCGCGCCGGTGAGGAGCGCGCCGCTGCAGCGCGCCGCGCAGCGCCACATGCGCGCGATCCTCGATCACTTCGGCTACGTCGGCGTGCTGGCGATCGAGTTCTTCGTCGAGCGCGGCCGCCTGGTCGCCAACGAGATGGCGCCGCGCGTGCACAACTCCGGCCACTGGACCATCGAGGGCGCTGAGACCAGCCAGTTCGAGAACCACCTGCGGGCGATCCTCGGCCTGCCGCTCGGCTCGACCGCGGCACGCGGCTATGCGGCGATGCAGAACTTCGTCGGTCGCCTGCCGGCGCGGGCCGCCGCGCTTGCGGTGCCGGGCCTGCACCTGCACGACTACAGCAAGCGCGAGGCCCGGCCCGGCCGCAAGCTCGGCCACGCCACCGTCGTCGCCGGTTCGGCACGCGCCCGCGAGGCGGCGCTGCGACGCCTGCAGCGGCTGCGCTGATCGCCGGCCTGCCGCCGGCCGCGCGCACCCTGCCGGGCCCGACTTTGGCGGTATTTTGACGGTACCGTATAGTGGGCTGTCGTTGGCCAGCGGACCGGCAACTCAGGCACCCCAGTCGATGTATCTCGACCTGTTCCGACTGAAGGAGCTCCCGTTCCGGCTGAGTCCGGACCCGCAGTTCCTGTACCTGTCCAAGCACCATGCGCGCGCCAAGGCGTACATGGAATCGACCATCTGGTTCACCGACGGCTTCGTCGTGATCACCGGCGAGATCGGTGCGGGCAAGACCACCCTGATCGAGAGCTTCCTGCGCGAACTCGACAAGGACGTGGTGGTCGCGCAGATCAACCAGACGCAGATCAGCCCGCTCGGCTTCCTGCAGGGGCTGCTGGTGCAGTTCGGATTCTCGCCGTTCAAGATGAACAAGGCGGAGCTGCTCGCGACCATCAACAGCTTCCTGGTCGAGCAGTACGCCGCCGGCCGCAAGGTGGTGCTGGTGATCGACGAGGCTCAGAACCTGTCCAGCCGGGTGCTCGAGGAGGTGCGGCTGCTGTCCGGCGTCGAGACGACCAAGGACAAGACGCTGCGGATCATCCTCGCCGGCCAGCCGGAGCTCAACGACAAGCTTGACTCGCCCGAGATGGTCCAGCTCGCGCAGCGCATCCGGCTGCGCTTCCACCTGACGCCGCTGTCGCGCGAGGACTGCAGCGCCTACATCCTGCACCGCCTCGAGATCGCCGGCGCCGGCGGCCGGTCGATCTTCAGCGAGAGCGCGCTCGGGCTGGTGCACCGCTACACGGGCGGCGTGCCGCGGCTCATCAACACCCTGTCCGACACTTCGATGATGAGCGCCTTCGCCATCGACAAGGACACCGTCGACGAGGCCGAGGTCAAGGCGGCGGTCGATGAACTGCAGTGGGTGGAGTACGCGGCCCGTACCAACCGCATGCAGCGCGCCGAGATGGTGGTGCCGGTGCTGCGCCACATCTCGCCCGACACCGTGCTCGGGCGGATCTACGTGGCGACCGACGGCCGCACCGTGGCCGAGAAGGAGCTGAAGCTCGGACGCCTGCTGGTCGGGCGCACCTCCGAGAACGACCTGCAGATCGACTCGAAGTACGTCAGCCGCCACCACTGCCAGATCACGGTGACGCTCGAGGGCACGGTGGTCGAGGACCTCAACAGCACCAACGGCCTCGTCTGCCGCGGCAAGCGCGTGCGCCGGCAGCTGCTCAAGGACGGCGACGTGATCGTCATCGGCCAGCACACGCTGAGCTACGTCGACGAGCGCCCGAACACGCCGCGCGGGCCCACCGACACCGGCAGCGGCGACACCAACGCCACGGGCTCCCACGAGATGCTGAGCGCGAACCCGGAGTCCGGTTCAGGCCCGCACTGAGCAGGCGGCGGCGAGGGCTACTCGTCGAGCGGGCGGTGGTCGTAGCGCGCCGCGTCGTCGCGGTAGGAGCGGCGCCTCAGGATCAGCACGGCACCGCCGACGATGCCGATCACCCCGGCGGCGAAGGCCGCGTTGCTCCAGGCTGATGCCCGACCGGCGTAGGACGCGAGGCCGGCGCCGAGGCCCGCGGCGAGGTAGGCGTACGGCAGCGCTTCGTAGAGGCCGCGCGGCAGGTGCATCAGCGGATCTCCCAGGCGCGCGCCGCGGCCGGCGCGTCGCCGACACGGTGTCAGCCGGTGCCGCCGACTGTCAACCCTTCGACCTTCATGGTCGGCTGGCCGACTCCGACCGGGATGGTCTGGCCCTCCTTGCCGCAGTTGCCGACGCCGGCGTCGAGCTTCAGGTCGTTGCCGAGCATCGACACGCGCTGCAGCACCTCCGGGCCGGAGCCGATCAGCGAGGCGCCCTTCACCGGCCGGGTCACCCGGCCGTCCTCGATCAGGTAGGCCTCGCTGGTCGAGAACACGAACTTGCCGCTGGTCGTGTCGACCTGACCGCCGCCGAAGTTGACGGCGTAGAGGCCCTTCTTGACCGAGCGGATGATCTCCTCCGGATCGTGCGGCCCGGCGAGCATGTAGGTATTGGTCATGCGCGGCAGCGTGCTGTGCGCAAACGACTCGCGGCGGCCGTTGCCGGTCGGCGCCATGCCCATCAGCCGCGCGTTCAGCCGGTCCTGCATGTAGCCCTTGAGCACGCCGTTCTCGATGAGCGTCGTGCAACGCGTCGGCGTGCCCTCGTCGTCGATGTTGAGCGAGCCGCGGCGCCGGGCGAGGGTGCCGTCGTCGACCACCGTGCAGAGCGCGCTTGCGACCGTCTCACCCATGCGCCCGGAGAATGCCGACGTGCCCTTGCGGTTGAAGTCCCCTTCCAGCGGGTGGCCGACCGCCTCGTGCAGCATGACGCCCGGCCAGCCGCCGGCGAGCACCACGGTCATCGTCCCGGCCGGCGTCGGCACCGCCTCGAGGTTGACGCTCGCCGCGTGCACGGCCTGGCGCGGCAGGTCGTGCACCGCGGGATTGGCAAGCAGTTCGGCCATCGTGTAGCGGCCGCCCATGCCGACGTAGCCCTGCTCGCGCCGGCCGCCGTCCTCCATGATCACGCTGACGTTGACCCGCACCAGCGGCCGCACGTCGGCGGCCAGCGTGCCGTTCGAATTCAGGATCAGGATCACCTCGTGGATGCCCGACAGGCTCGCCATCACCTGCTTGACGCGCGGATCGAGACGCCGCGCCTCGCGGTCGAGCACTCCGAGGAACGCCACCTTGTCCGCGTCGGCCACGGTGACGATCGGGTCGGCCGGTAGGTAGAGCTTGTGGCCGGTGATCGCGCTGCCGGCACGGATACCGGGGCCGCCGGGGGCCGTGCCGCCGGTGCGGGCGATCGCGCGTGCCGCGCGCGCCGCCTCCTCGAGCGCCGGTCGCGAGACCTCGTCCGAGTAGGCAAAGCCGGTCCGCTCACCGGAGATCGCGCGCACGCCGACGCCCTGATCGATGCTGTGGCTGCCTTCCTTGACGATGCCGTCCTCGAGCGCCCAGGACTCGTCGCGCGCCAGCTGGAAGTAGAACTCGGCCTCGTCGAGCGTGTGGCTGTGCATCGAGCCGAGCACGCGCTCGAGGCTGGCCAGATCCAGTCCCGAGGGCTCGAGGATGCAGGCGAGCGCGATGTCGAGCGGGTCGTCGGTCTTGAGCACGGCGGCCATGGATCTCCTGTCAGCAGCTGAGGACGCGGTTCTGCAGCGCCGGGAACTCGGCCCGCACCCGCCCGAGCGCCGCGCGGTCAATCACGGCGCTGATGAAGCCTGAGCCACGCGGCAGGCGCGTCAGCACGCGCCCCCAGTAGTCCACGATCAGGCTGTCGCCGTAGGTCTCGCGGCCGTTCGGGTGCACGCCCGACTGCGCGGCGGCGGCAACGTAGCACAGGTTCTCGACGGCGCGCGCACGCAGCAGCATCTCCCAGTGCGCGCGTCCGGTCGGCACGGTAAACGCGGCGGGCATCACCAGGATCTCGGCGCCGCCGGCCGACAGCCGGCGGTAGAGCTCCGGGAAGCGCATGTCGTAGCACACCGACAAGCCGACCCGTCCGGCCGGCGTGTCGACCAGCACCACTTCGCGTCCCGGCGCGACGTGGCTGCTCTCGCGGTAGGTCTCGCCGGGCTTGCCGGGGACGTCGACGTCGAACAGGTGGATCTTGTCGTAGCGCGCGACGCACTGCCCGCCGGCGTCGTAGACCAGCAAGCTGTTGGTGACGCGCCCATCGGCCGCCTCGCTCCTCAGCGGCTGCGTGCCGCCGATGATCCACAGGCCGTGGCGCTGCGCGGCCGCGGCGAGGAAGTCCTGCGTCGGGCCAGTGCCGTAGCGCTCGGCGACGGCGCGCTTGTCGGCGTCGCGCCGGCCGAGGAAATTGAAGTTCTCCGGCAACAGCACGACGCTCGCGCCGGCGCCGGCAGCCGCCTCGATCAGGCTCCCGGCCGCGGCCAGGTTGGCCGCGACCTCAGGGCCGGAGGTCATCTGCAGTGCCGCGAGACTCGTCACGCTGTCCTCCTCATCGCGGTCCGCCCTCGGCCGCCGCATTCTCGGCGGCCTCCTTGGCCTGGCTGGCGCCGATGCGCTCCACCTTCGGCTCGTCCCAGCCGCCGGTGATGCGATAGTAGCCGCGCGTGAGGCCCGACAGCGGCTCTTTGAACACGGTCGAGAACAGCAACAGCGCCGCCCCGACGGCCGGACCCCCGAACACCGCCCCGGCGGCGGCCACCGAGCCGCCGATGTGGCCGGCGACCTTGGCGGTCTGGTCATAATCGCGGGCCTTGAGCCCGGTCCGGCCGACCACGCCGATCTCGGCTGCCGGTCCCTTCAGCACCAGATTGCTCGTGTAGGCGTTGCCGTCGCGCAGCTCGAAATCGCCGTGGATCGTATCGAAGGCGAAGCCCTTGTCGGTCAGGTCGCGAAAATCGAGCGTCAGCCGCCGCGGCAGGGCCGCCACCGACAGCAGCCCGAGCACCCGGCCGGCGCCCGGGTCAACGGCCATGACCTGACCCTGCTCAACCGACAGCTTCACGTGGCCGGCCAGACGGCCGAAAACCTCGTCGTCGATGCCGCCGCGCCAGTGCAGCTCCGCGGTCGCGTGGCCGGCGTGGCCGGTCAGCGTCGGCGCGAAGCCCCACGCGTTCAGCGTGTCCAGCAGGTCGGTGCTGTCGAGCGTCAGCGACACCTGGGTCGCCTGACCGTTGCCCGCCAGCGTCCAGCTGCCGCGCCCGGAGGCCTCGAAGGAATTGCCCTTCAGCGTCGCGCGATCGAGCTGCAGGCCTTCGGCGGTGCGCGACAGGTGCGCCTCCAGCGAGCCGAAGCGGCGCTTCTGGATCTCGAGGCTCTTGACGCGGATCGCCATCGCTGGCAGCTGCGTCGGGTCGCTGCGGTCGTCGCTGTCGCCTGCGCTCGCGGTGCGCTCGCCGAGCACGAGCCGTTCCATGTCGAGCGTCAACGCGTCGCTGCCGGGCAGCTGCCAAGGCACCACGATCTGCCCGCGCGCCGACGGCCCGTCGACCGCGGCGTGCCACGCCTCACCGCGGCCCTCGAGCGTCAGCGTCACGTCCGGGAACGCGAAGCCGAAGATGCCGAATCGGTCCACCGCGACGGTGCCGCCCTTCAGCACGTCCGAGAGCGCGTGGCTGGTGCCCTCCGAGAGCTTGACCCGCAGCCAGGCCGACAGGTCGTACTCCTCCATCCGGCCCTCGATCCAGACGCCCGCGGAGTCCTTGAGCTGGGCGCTGCCGCTGCCCATGTGCAGCGTGCCGCGGGTGAGGTGCCACTCGTCCTCGCGGCGCCACTCGAGCGCGCCGCTGTCGGTGCCGAGCGCCAGCCGCGCGACGATCGATGGCGGCCGCGCCAGGTCGCGGCGGCGGAAGGCAGGCGGCAGGCGCGGCGCGTCGGCGGCAAGACCCGGGTCGATCGTCAGGTCAACGCGCAGCGCGCGCGCCTCGTCGGCGTCCTTGGCCAGCGGCTCCGGCAGGTTGATCTCGAGCCCGGTGAGGCCGGCATCGAGGCGCACCGTGGCCGGCAGGTGACGGATCTCGACGTCCTTGATCTGCGGCAGCGCATCGAGCGGCGCGTCCTCGGGCAGCGCTTCGGTGTCCGGCCGCCACTCGAGCCGCGGCAGCCGCGCTTGCAGGCGCCAGTCGGCGCCGCCGCTCAGCCAGCGGCCGTGGGTGATGCCGAGCAGCGGCTGCAGGCGCGCCGCCGCGGCCCGGCCGCTGCCGTCGATCACCAGCACCCGGTCGCCGGCGAGCCCGGAGGCGCCGGCGACGGTGCGGGCGCGCAGTTTCAGCGGCCCGTCGAGCACGGTGCCGTTCAGCTGCGGCACGTCGAGCTCGCGGTCGTGCAGCGCGAAGCGGCCGGCGAGATTCTGGATCTCCTCGTCGAGACCCGGGATGCGTGCCGTCGTTCGCTCGAGCTGACCGTCGACGTTGATCGTGCGCAGCGCGAACTGGCGGAACGGGAAGTCCAGCGCCACGTGAGCGCTGAACGGCCCGCTACCGGACACTTTCATGAAGAATTCGCCGAGCTTCGGACCGATCGGCGAGGACTGCAGGAAGTGCAGCGCATCCTTGACGTCGCCCTCGGCGCGGGCGCGCGCGACGAGCTCGGCGTCGCGGTAGTCGGCGAGCCGCACGACGGGTTCCCGGACGCTGAGCCCGCCGATCGTCGCGCCGTCGCCCTTGATGCTGAAACCCTCGTTGCGGAACTCCGCTTCGCCGGCGGCGTCCTCGATGTCGGCGAAATTGTCCTGGTAGTGCAGGCGGATGCCCTCGTACTTGAGGCGCACGCGGAACAGCCCGCCGCCGCCACGGAACGGGAAGCGCGTCACGTCGCCGGCGAACTCGATGCGTGCCTGCGGCACGTGTCCGGCCAGGAACGCGCGGTCGAGCCACGCCATGGTCTTCGGCGGGATGCTGCGCGCCGGCAGGTACTTGGAGGCCGCGCGTGCGTCGACGTTGCGCACCTGGAAATCGAGCACGAGGCGCGGTGACTCGTCGGCGTCGGCCGGCAGCCAGAAGCGCGCGTAGCCGCTGGTCGAGGCATCCGGCGAGCGGCTGCGCACGCCGTCGGCGGCGAAGCGCCAGCCGTCCGGGCGCCACCACCAGTCAACGGTCGCGGCGACGCTGTCCGCGCCGACCGGATCCTTGAGCACGGTCGGCAGCGCCAGCGTGAAGCGGTCCGAGCGCAGCTGAACGCGCCCGCTCGTACCGCTCGCGACCAGCTCGCCGTCGAGGCCGCCGAGCCCCGGCAGCGAGCGCCACGGCCCGAAGCCGAGGCCCGTGAAGCGCAGCCCGCCGTCGATGTGCCACTCGCCGGCGGCGGTGCCGCGCGCCGTCTTGAGATCGACCAGCGTCAGCGCACCGCGTGGCGCGAAGGCACTGCCGGCCTCGCGCACCGCGCCTTCCGGCAGCAGCGAGACGAGCGCCGCCAGGCCTTCCAGCCGGATCGCCGGCGAGCGCAGCGACGCCGCCGTCAGCGCGCCGTCCTGCCAGTCGCTCTCGAACTCGAACTCGCCGCGGCGCCAGCCGTCACGCCCAGGGTCGATCGTCAGGTCGTGGCCGGCTGCCGTCCAGCGCGTGCCCGCGTGCCGGACACTGACGACGCCGGCCAGCACCGCGAGGTGTCCGGCTGCGGCGCCGGCGAGCGCCGGCGTCGCGACCTCGCGCAGGTCCAGCTGCGTCTCGAGGTGACCGAGCACGCTGCCGCGGCCGCCGGCGGTGAGCGCGAGGTCGCCGTGGCCGCCGACCGGCAGCCACGGCCATTGCGGCCAGAACGCACTCCAGCCGGCGAGCACGGCACCCTTGAGCGTGACCTGGGCGTGCCAGTCAAGCGCCGCCGGCGTCGCGAGTTCGCCTTCGAGCGCCGCATCGACGTCGAAGCGCGTGCCGAGCGCCTCGGGCAGCGGCACGCGGCCGCTGAGCGTCAGGGCGCGCGGGTCGCGCTCGAGGTCCAGGCTGACGCGGTCGACGCGCCAGGTGCGGCCCTCGCGCCGCACGTCCTGCACCCAGACCGTCGCGTTCTCGATCCGCACGTGACCCACCGGCAGCTCGCCGAGCCCGAGGTGGGCGCCGCCATCGGCGGCCGCGACCGCGCCCTGGCCGCGCAGCTCGACGCCGGTTGAACTCAGGAACAGGTAGATCCGCGCGCCATCGAGCACCACGCGGCCGGAGGCCAGCCGCCCGGTGCGCAGCGCCCGCCACAGGTCGAAGCCGACACGGCCGGCGCCGGCCGTGACCAGCGCGTCGTGCTGCCCCGGCACCGTGACGCGCGCGTCGCGGAACACGAGCTCGGGTCCATAGAGACCGAGCCGCACGTCGAGCTTGGCGAAGGAGAACTCGAGCCCGGTCAGGCGCTGCACCCGCGCGACGAGCTCGGGGCCGAGCCCGGGCGAGTGCTCGAGCCACAGCCTCAGGGCCCCGACCGCAATCGCGAGCAGCACGACGAGGCCGCCGAAAACGGCCGCGCTCCACTTCCAGATCGTGCGTGCCCGGCTCATGGAGGGTCGCCTACAGCAGCACCACGTCGTACTGGTCCTGGGCGTAGAGCGCCTCGGTCTGCAGTCGGATCGGCTTGCCCACCAGCACTTCGAGCTCGCCGAGCGCCGCCGATTCCTCGTCCAGCAACAGCTCGATGACGTCCTGGTGCGCGAGCACCATCAGCCCCTGCACCTCGAACTGGCGCGCCTGGCGGACGATCTCGCGGAAGATCTCGTAGGCCACCGTCTCGGGAGTCTTGACGTAGCGCCGACCCTCGCAGGTCGGGCACGGGCAGCACAGCAGGTGCTCGAGGCTCTCGCGGGTGCGCTTGCGGGTCATCTCGACCAGGCCGAGCGGCGACACCGACGAAATGTGCGTGCGCGCATGGTCGGTCGCCAGGCTCTTCTCGAGCGCTTGCAGCACCTGGCGGCGGTGGTCCTCGTCCTGCATGTCGATGAAGTCGATGATGATGATGCCGCCGAGGTTCCTGAGCCGCAGCTGCCGCGCGATCGCGACCGCGGCCTCGAGATTGGTGCGGAAGATCGTGTCCTCGAGGTTGCGGTGGCCGACGAAGGCGCCGGTGTTGACGTCGATCGTCGTCATCGCCTCGGTCTGGTCGATGATCAGGTAGCCGCCGGACTTCAGCGGCACCTTGCGGTCGAGCGCCTTCTGGACCTCGTCCTCGACGCCGTACAGGTCTAAGATCGGCCGGTTGCCGCGATAGAGCTCGATCTTCGACTCCGACTCCGGCATGAACGTGCGCGCGAACTCGAGCATCCGCGCGTGCGCCGCCGGCGCGTCGACCTGCACCCGCTCGACGTCCTGACCGAGCAGGTCGCGCAGCATGCGCACGTGCAGCGGCAGGTCCTCGTGGACCATCTGGCCGGCAGCAGCGGCGAGGCCGGCCTGCGCCACGAGCTCCCACAGACGCTGCAGGAACAGCATGTCGGCCCGCAGCGCCTCGGGCACCACGCCCTCGGCGACGGTGCGGATGATGTAGCCGCCCGGACGCTCGCCGGGCATGAAGGATTCGACCAGCGTGCGCAGCCGCGCCCGCTCGACCTCGTCCTCGATCCGCGCCGAGACGCCGACGCCGTGGCCCTGCGGCATGTAGACGAGGTAGCGCGACGGCAGCGTGATGAAGGTCGTGAGCCTCGCGCCCTTGGTGCCGAGCGGGTCCTTGAGCACCTGCACCAGCAGCTCGTCGCCCTCGCTGACCGCGGCGCGGATGTCGTCGGTGCGCGGCGCCTCGAACTCGGCGTCGACGTCGTCGCGGCGCGCGATATCGGAGACGTGCAGAAACGCGGTGCGATCGAGGCCGACGTCGATGAACGCCGCCTGCATGCCGGGCAGCACGCGCGACACGCGGCCCTTGTAGATGTTGCTGGTGATGCCGCGGCGGTTGGCGCGCTCGATATGCACTTCCTGCAGCACGCCGTTCTCGAGGAACGCGGCGCGGCTCTCCCGCGGCGTCACGTTGACGAGGATCTCGGCGGTCAAGCGGCCTCCTCCGTATTCCACAGCCGCACGCCCGCGGCGGCCAGCAGCGTCGCGGTCTCGGCGAGCGGTAGTCCCATGACGCCGGAGTAGCTGCCCGCGAGGCGCGTGATGAAGGTCGCGGCGAGCCCCTGGATCGCATAGCCGCCGGCCTTGCCGCGCGGCTCGCCGCTGGCCCAGTAGCGGCGGCAGTCCGCGTCGCTGAGCGCCCGGAAAGTGACCTCGCTGACCGACAGCGCGGCGCCGATGCCGGCGGCGCTGCGCACCGCGACCGCGGTCAGCACGCGGTGCGTGCGCCCGGCGAGCGTCGACAGCATCCGCACGCCGTCTGTCTGATCCTCGGGCTTGCCGAAGAGTTCCGCGCCGAGCACGACCGCGGTGTCGGCCGCCAGCACCGGCCGCGACGGGTCGGCCGCCCACGCGGCCTCGGCCTTGTCCGCGGCGAGGCGGGCGACGTAGGCCTCAGGCCGTTCCCGCGGCCGCAGGCGCTCGTCGAGGTCGGTGGCCCGCACGAGGTGCCGCACGCCGATCTGCTCGAGCAGCTGGCTGCGGCGCGGGGAGGCAGAGGCGAGCGTGATGGCGTCGTACGGGGTCATGGCTGCGCCGCCCGGGCGCGAACTTGCGGGGAGGTTCCGAGCATAGCGTGGCAGCGGCGGCGCCGGCAGGTAATTGGCCACAGATTCCAAGGCTTACGAGCGCGCGGACAGCGCACGGCGGGCCGGGGACGAATCATTCGCGGTGGTACGGGTGACCCTTCAGCAGGCTGATCACGCGGTACAGCTGCTCGGCCAGCAACACCCGCACCAGCCCGTGCGGGAAGGTGAGCGCGGACAGCGACAGCCGCTCGTCAGCCCGCGCCAGGCAGTCCGGCGCGAGCCCGTCCGGTCCGCCGATCAGGAACGCGAGGTCGCGCCCGTCGCGCAGGCGCGCGGCCCACCAGCGCGACAGGGCCGCGGTGTCGAGCGTCCGCCCGCCGACATCAAGCGCCACCACCCAGGCCCGCGGCGGCAGCGCCGCCAGCATTCGCTCGCCCTCGCCCTTGACCGCGCGGCCGGCGGCACCCTGCGCCGTGCCGCGCGCGACCGCGATCTCGACCAGTTCGAGCGGCGTCTCCGGGGGCAGGCGCCGCTGGTACTCGGCGAACCCGGCGCCGATCCACGCCGGCAGCTTGGTCCCGGCCGCGACCAGGCGGAGCTTCACGACGGACTCGCCGGACCGGCAGGTCTCAGGCCATGGGGCAGGACGATCACGGCGCACACCTCGGACTGCGGCGGCCGCGTGGGCGGCCCGGGCGGATTATCGGCCGGCGACGCGGCCGGCGCAGCGTGGACTGCCCGCTCAGCCGGCGCGGCGCAGCGGATCGACGCCGAGCGCCGCCGCGAGCAGCGCAGCCGGGGTCACCGCGGCGCGCTCGAAGCGGCCGCCGATCCTGCCGTCGCGCAGCATCAGGATCCGGTCGCTGAGCTCGATCAGCTCGACCAGCTCGCTCGAGACCAGCAGTATCGCAGTGCCGGCGGCGGTGAGCCGGTCGATCAGCGCGTAGATCTCGCGCTTCGCGCCGATATCGATGCCGCGCGTCGGCTCGTCAAGCATCACGACGCGCGGCCGGGTCATCAGCACCTTGCCGAGCACGACCTTCTGCTGGTTGCCTCCGGAGAGCCGTCCGACGACGGAGTCGAGGCCGGTGGCCCGGATCTGCAGCGCGCCGAACCAGTGCCTGTTGGCCGCGGCCTCGGCGGCCTGCTGGATCACGCCGGCCCGCGACAGCGCACGCAGCGAGGCCAGCGACAGGTTGAAGCCGACCGACTCCTCGAGCAGCAGCCCGAAGCGACGCCGGTCCTCGCTCACCAGCGCGAGTCCCGCGGCGAGCGCAGCGCGTGGATCGCCGGCCGGCAAGCGCTGCCCGCCGACGGTCACCTCGCCGGCGCGGCGGCGACCGGCGGCACCGTAGAGGTGCATCAGCAGCTCGCTGCGCCCCGAGCCCATCAGCCCGCCGACGCCGAGCACCTCGCCGGCGCGCAGCTCGAAGCCGATGTCCGCAAGCCGCGGCGCGCCGTCCTCGCCGTCGACCGCGAGCCCGTTCACCGCGAGCAGCGTCGCGCCCGGTGCCTGCGGCACGCGGCGGTCGCGCTCGGTGAGCTCACGTCCGACCATGTGGCGCACGACTGCGGCTTCGTTCGCCTCGACGCCCGCAAGCGTGCAGACGCTGCGGCCGTCGCGCAGCACGCTCACCCGGTCGGCGATCCGGAACAGCTCCTCGAGCCGGTGCGAGATGTAGATGCAGGCGATGCCGCGGGCGCGGAGCTCGCGCAGGACGCCGAGCAGTCGCTCCACCTCGTGCCCGGCAAGCGCCGCGGTCGGCTCGTCGAGGATCAGGATGCGCGACTCGCGGGCCAGCGCCTTGACGATCTCGACGAGCTGCTTCTGGCCGATGCCGAGCGAGCCCATCGGCGCCGCCGGGTCAAGCGCCACGCCGAATCGTGCCCGCGCCTCGGCGGCGCGCGCGAGCGCGCGCCGGCGGTCGACGAGCACGCCCCAGCGCCGCGGCTCCTGGCCGAGGCAGATGTTGTCGGCGACGCTGAGCTCGTCGACGCAGGTGAGCTCCTGGTGGATGACGGCGATACCCGCGGCACTCGCGTCGCGGCTCGAGCGGAAGCGCGCCTCGGACCCGGCCACGCTGATGCGTCCCTGGTAGCTGCCGTACGGATGGCTGCCAGACAGCAGCTTGATCAGGGTGCTCTTGCTGGCGCCGTTCTCGCCGCAGAGCGCGTGGATCTCGCCGGCGCGCAGCTCGAAGCCGACGTCGTCGAGTGCCGGGACGCCACCGAAGCGCTTGGTCAGGTGCTCGGCGACGAGCATCATCGCCCGCGGCGCCAGTTGTCGGCGAGCACGGCGGTCACGATCACGAGTCCCGTCACCACCCGTTTGACGGGTTCCGAGGCGCCCATCTGCACGAGCCCGGCCTCGAGGGTCGCGATGATCAGCACGCCGAGCAGGCTGCGCGCGACCGAGCCGCGCCCGCCCAGCAGGCTGGTGCCGCCGACCACGACCGCCGCGATCACCGAGAGCTCGAAGCCGACGCCTGCGTTCGGGTCCGCCGAGCCGAGCCGCGAGCAGTTGACCACCGCCGCGAGCCCGGTGAGCGCGCCGAGCACGGCGTGCGCCCACAGGCGCGGCCGGTCGACGGCGATGCCCGAGATCGCCGCCGCCTCGCTGTTGGCGCCGACCGCGATCAGGTGGCGGCCGAACACCGTGTACGACAACGCCGCTTGCCCGAGCGCGACGGCCGCGAGCGCCAGCAGGAACGCCGGCGAGACGATCCAGCCGGCGATCGGCGTGCCGATGCCCTCGATCGCGGGTCCGATGTACTTGGTCTGCGACTCGGTCGCGAGGAACGCGAGACCGCGGGCCACCTCGAGCATGCCGAGCGTGACGATGAACGACGGCAGTCTGAGCTTGACGCTGATCAGGCCACTGACACCGCCGAGCGCGACGCCGACCCCGAGCGACAGCGCCATCGCAGCGGGCAGGCCCCAGCCCCAGTCGGCCATGGCGACACCGACCACCGCGCCGCACAGGCCGAGCAGCGAGCCGACCGAGAGGTCGATGCCGCCCGTGACCATCAGCAGCGTCATGCCGGTCGCGGTCAGCAGCAGCGCCGGGATGCGGTTCGCGACCGAACCGAAGCTCGCTGCGCTGAGGAAGCCCGTGCTCAGCTGGCCGAACAGCAGCAGCAGGCCGCCCCACACCACGAGCAGCACGAGGAGGTCTGAGGCCCGTCCCACCCGGATGCGCATGAGCCCGCGGCGCTCAGCGCGTGACGAGGTCGACGGTGGTCGCGCGATCGGCGCCCGGCTTGCCGTCCTTGAGCGCCTGCAGCGCGAGCTCGATGCCAGATACCGCCAGCAAGTCGGCGTGCTGGTCGGCGGTGGCGAGCACGCGGCCGTCGGCGAGCAGCGGCCTGATCGCGGCGATGTCGTCGAAGCCCGCGACCAGCACGGCGCGCGAGCGGCCGGCGGCGGCCACCGCGGCCGCGGCGCCGATGGCCATGTTGTCGTTGGCGCACAACAGCGCCTTGAGGCCGGGGTGCGCGCTCAGCAGGTTGGCGGCGACGCCGTTCGCCTTGTCCATTTCCCAGGCGCCGCTCTGCACCGCGACGATCTTGAGGCCGGCGGCCTGCATCGCATCCTCGAAGCCGGCGCGCCGCTGCTGGCCGTTGTAGGCGGTCGTCACGCCCTCGATGATCGCCACCTCGTCGCCTGCCGTCAGCTTCGCGGCGAGCGCGAGCCCGACGCGCCGCGCGCCCTCGCGGTTGTCGGGGCCGACGAACGCCGCCGTCAGCCCCGCCTGGCGCACGACCTCGGCGTCGAGACGGTTGTCGATGTTGACGATCACCACGCCCCGGTCCTGCGCGCGCTTGAGCGCCGGGACCAGCGCCTTGGAGTCGGCCGGCGCGATTACGATCGCCGCCGCGCCCTGCGCGACCGCCTGCTCGACGAGGTTCACCTGCTCGTTGAGGTCGGTCTCGTTCTTGATGCCGGAGACCAGCAGCTCGTAGTCCGCCGCGTGCTCGGCCTGGTGGTGGGTCGCGCCTTGCGCCATGGTCGCGAAGAAGTCGTTGGCGAGCGACTTCATGACGAGCGCGACCCGGGGCCGCGCGCCGGCGGCGGCCTGCGGCGCCGGCGCCGGCCGGCAGGCGGTCGCCGCGACCAGCACCGCGAGGCTGAGCAGGATCTTGCGCATGCCGCGTCCTTTGCCTGTGGCGCGCCTTGAATTGCGCGATCGATGGTGCAAGTCTGGCTCCTCATGGTCAAGCCGCATCCATCCGCACCGGCGGTCGCCGCGACGAGCGGCACCGCTGTCTGCCCGCGCTGACGGCGAGCGCATGTCCGACGTCCACGGCCCCGACCGCTTGTACATCACGGCCGACCAGCTGCTGGCCGATTCTTTTCGGCTCGCGCTCAAGGTCCTCGACAGCGGCTTTCGGCCGACGCACATCGTCGGCATCTGGCGCGGCGGCACGCCGGTCGGCATCGCCGTGCAGGAACTGCTCGACTTCTGTGGCGTCAAGACCGACCACATCGCGATCCGCACTTCGCTGTACACCGGCATCGGCACGGCCGCGGCGAGCGTGCAAGTCCACGGCCTCGGCTACATCGTCGGTCAGGTGCACGCGGGCAATGCGCTGCTGATCGTCGACGATGTCTACGACTCCGGCCGCAGCATCCGCCGGGTCATCGACGACCTGCGGCAGGAGTGCGGCGCCGCGGCTCCTGAGATCCGCATCGCGACCGTCTACTGCAAGCCGAAGAGCGCGCTGCCCTGCGGCGTGCCGCACTACTACCTGCACGAGACCGACCGCTGGCTGGTGTTCCCGCACGAGCTCGCCGGGCTCACGGTCGAGGAGCTGCTGGCGCACAAGCCCGGCATCGAGGCGATCCGCGAGCGCCTGACGGCGATGCGCGAGCAGACGCCTGACGGTCTGCCGCCGCGAACTCAGGCGAGATAGACGAAGCGCCCGATGCACAGCGCGGCGAGCACGTAGACCAGCCAGTCGCGCGGCCGCGCCTCGCCGCGCACCAGCTTCAGCAGCGCGTGGCTCGTGATCCCGAAGGCGAGGCCGTTCGCGATCGAGTAGCTGAGCGGGATCATGATCACGGTCAGGAACGCCGGGATCGATTCGCCAGGGTCGGCCCAGTCGACCTCGGCGAGCGCACCCATCATCAGGCCGCCGACGAGGATCAGCGCCGGCGCGGTCGCCGCGGCCGGGATGGCCTGGACCAGCGGCGCGAACAGCAGCGTGACGAGGAACAACAGGCCGACCACGACGCTCGTGAGTCCGGTGCGCCCGCCGGCGGCGACGCCCGCCGCGCTCTCGATGTAGCTGGTCACCGGGCTGGTGCCGACCAGCGCCCCGGCCGCCATCGCGATCGAGTCCACGACCAGAATGCGGTTGAGCCGCGGGATCGAGCCGTCCGGCGCCGTGAGCCCGGCCTTCTTGCTGACCGCGACCAGCGTGCCGACGTTGTCGAACAGGTCGACGAACAGGAACACGAACACGATTTCGAGCAGCGACAGGCCGATGCCACCCTTGAGATTGAGCGCGGCCGGCACGTCGAGCCGCAAGGCGGCGGCCGACAGGTCGGCGAGCTGGTAGGCGCCGGGAGCGAAGTGCACGAGGCCGATCGCCCAGCCGGTGAGCGCGGTCGCGAGGATGCCGAACAGCATCGCGCCGCGGACCCGGCGCGCCTGCAGCGCGGCGATCAGCAGCAGCCCGAGCAGCGACAGCGCCGCGGTCGGCGTCGTCAGGTTGCCGAGGCCGACCATCGTGCCGGGCTTGGCGACGATGACGCCGGCGGCGCCGAGGCCGATGAAGGCGATGAACAATCCCACGCCGCCCGCGACCGCCGCGAACAACGCACGCGGCATCGCGCGGATGATGAGCTGGCGCACTCCGGCGAGCGTCAGCAGCAGGAAGGCGACGCCGGACAGGAACACGCAGCCGAGCGCCGTCTGCCACGGCACGCCCATGCCCTTGACGACCGTAAACGTGAAGTAGGCGTTGAGCCCCATCCCGGGCGCGAGCGCGAGCGGGTAGTTCGAGACGAGCCCCATCAGGATGCTGCCGAAGCCGGCGGCCAGGCAGGTGGCGGCGGCGACCGCCGCGATCGGCATGCCGGCCTCGCCTAGGATCACCGGGTTGACGACCACGATGTAGGCCATCGTCAGGAAGGTCGTCACGCCGGCGAGCAGCTCGGTACGCACGCTGGTGCTATGCGCCGCGAGTCGGAAGTAGCGCTCGAGCAAACCGGTCATTGCTTCGGCCACCTGTGGCGTTCGGATCCCAGCCGCGCGCGGGCGACTGCCCGGGCTCCCTGAGGATAACCGCCGGCGGTGCTTCGCGCTGCCCCGCTGCGCGGCCCCGGAGCGTTACGCGCGGGCGGCGAGTCGCTACACTGCGGACGCGCTCCTGGGCACCGAGAGGTGAGCTGGTGATGAGGCAGGCGACAGCGGCGATCGACCTCTCGGGTGGCGGTCATGGCGACTGAGGCCGCGCGCGCCACGGCGCTCGAGCGCCACGGCGTGCTGGTCATCGGCAGCGCCAACGTCGACGTGTCGGTCAGCACCGCGGTCCTGCCGCGCCCCGGCGAGACCGTGTTCGGCGACGGCGCCATGATCGGCGTCGGCGGCAAGGGCGCGAACCAGGCGGTCGCCGCCGCGGCCACCGGCGCCGCCGCGACCCTGGTCGCGCGCGTCGGCGAGGACGCCTTCGGTCGCCTGGTGCGCGACCAGCTCCGCGCCCGCGGCGTTGCGATCGACGAGCTGCGCGGCCTCGCCGACGCCGAGACCGGACTCGCGGCGATCTACGTCGAGCGCAGCGGGCAGAACTGCATCGTGGTCGTTCCCGGCGCCAATGCGCGGTTCACGCCCGCCGATCTCGAGCCACTCGCGCCGCGGATCGCCTCGGCCGCGGTCGTGGTCCTGCAGGGCGAGATCGCGGCTGAGACGGTCTACCGCGCCGCGGCGATGGCCGCGGCGCGCGGCACGCCCGTGATCCTGAACCCGGCACCCCGCGGCGTCCTCGAGCTCGGCCGCATGGCGCGCTCGCTCAGCTATCTCGTGCCCAACGAGACCGAGGCCGCGGAGCTCACCGGTGCGCCGGTGAAAACGCCCGAGCAAGCCGCGACCGCCGCCGTGGCGCTGCAGCGCCAGGGCATCGGCTGCGTCATCATCACGCTCGGCGCGCAGGGCTGCGTGGTGGCGGACGGTGGCGCACCGCGCCACGTCGCCGCGCACCCGGTGACCGCGGTAGACACGACCGGCGCCGGCGACGCGTTCGTCGGCTGCCTCGCGGCGTCGCTGGCGGGCGGCAGCCCGCCTGACGAGGCGGTGCGCCGCGCGGGAGTTTACGCGGCACTGTCGACGACGCGCCGCGGCGCGCAGCAGTCCTACCCGCCGCGCGAGGAGTTCGAGGGGGCCTGGCGCGCGCTTGCGCCGCCGGGTCGCGGCTGAAGGGGCGCGGCCGCGCGGTGGAGCGGCTTCGGTTGCGAGGAGCACACATGAGACGGACGCTGTACACGCTGTTGCTGACGCTGGCCGCACTGCTGCCGGCGGCAGCCGCCGGCGCCGAGCGGCGCATGGTGGTCATCGACCAGGACGGCTCGGGGCCTGGCGGCTCGAACATGATGTCGATGCTGGTGCTGTTGCAGTCTCCGCACGTGGACGTGCTCGGCATCACGATCGTCACCGGCAACGCCTGGCGCGACGACGAAGTGCGACATACGCTGCGCCTGCTCGAGCTGACCGCCCGCAGCGACGTGCCGGTGGTCCCGGGCGCGGTGTTCCCGCTGCTGCGCACCGTCGAGGAAACGCGGCTCGCGACGCCGCTCGTCGGCCAGGTCGGCTGGCTGGGCGCGTGGGGACAGAAGCCGGACGCCGTGCCGCCCCAGCCCGGCATGGTCGAGCCGCCGAAACCGGCGCACGTGCTCGGGCCGTTCGACACGCCAGCGCTGCTCGAGGGCGAGCCGCACACGCGACCGCTCGCCGAGGACGCCGCCCACTTTCTGCTGCGCCAGGTCCGCGCGCACCCTCACGAGGTGACGATCTACGCGGCAGGGCCGCTGACCAACATCGCGCTCGCGATCGCGATCGATCCGCTGTTCGCCGGACTCACGCGCGGCATCGTCATCATGGGCGGCAGCCTGAACCCGCACACCGACGATCCGGAGTTCGCCTCGAGTCCGCGCCACGAGTTCAACTTCTGGTTCGACCCGGAGGCGGCGCGCATCACGCTGCGCGCCCACTGGCCGCGCATCGACCTGACGACCGTCGACGTATCGATCAAGGCGATGTTCACGCAGCAGATGGTCGACACAATCGCGCGCTCGCCGCATCCGGCGGCGCGTTACATCGCGAACTACTCGCAGGAGCGCTACTACCTGTGGGACGAGCTCGCCGCCTGCGCATGGCTCGAGCCGTCAATCATTACCAAGAGCGTGGACCTCTACATGGACGTCGACGTCAGCCACGGACCGGCCTACGGCGAGACCCTGACCTGGAGCGCCGCGCTCAAGCCGGCGCTCGACCTGCAGCTCGTGCATGCGCAGCTTGACGTCGACCTGCCGCGCTTCACGCGCCAGTTCGTCGAGCTGATGTCAGCGCCGACGCCGCCGGTGACGGCGGCGAAACGCTAGGCCGGACCGAGCGGGATGGCGGCCGGACACCGGTCCGCCGACCGCTCTCGCCGGCTGCGGACCGGCGCGTGACGCCGGCCCGCGGCGGCTACTGCGGGCGCGGCCTACGACGTCGCGGCGCGGCCGGACGAGCGCACGTCCCAGAGCTTTTCGAGGGCGTAGAACTCGCGGATGCGCGGCAGCATCACGTGCACGATCACGTCCTGGAGGTCGACCAGCACCCACTCCCCCTCCCGTTCCCCCTCGGTGCCGAGCGGACGGAATCCCGCCGCCTTGGCGCGCTCGAGCACGCGCCCGGCCAGCGACTTCACGTGCCGGTCCGAGGTCCCTGAGGCGATGACGATGGTGTCGGTGACGTCGGTCAGCTCGCGGACGTCGAGCACGGCGACGTTCTGCGCCTTCAAGTCGTCGAGGGCCGCGGTCACGAGCTCGGCGAGCCGGGGCCGGGCCACCTTTTTGGCCTTGGCAGGCCGTTTGGCGGGTTTGGGGGCAGTCTTGCTGGCAGTCTTGCTGACCGATTTGCTGGCGGTCTTGCGGGCGGTCTTTCTGGCGGTCATCCCCTTGCTTCTTCCTTTCGGGCGTAACAGCCCGATTCACGGATGATACGGCGCACGCCGTCGGGCATCAGATAGCGCGGGTCGCGCCCCGCGTGAATCAGCGCCCGGACGTCGGTGGACGAGATCTCCAGCTGCGTTACGGCGTGAATGTAGATGCGTCCGGCGACGCCTTCATGAAGGTCGAGCACCGTGCCGGTGCCGCGGTCGACGAGCATTTCGCCGAGCGGGCCCATCGTCGGCGCGCGCCAGCCGGGGCGATGCGCGACGACCAGGTGCGCGAGCGACAGCAGCTCGCGCCACTGGTGCCATTTCGGCAGCCCGAGGAACGCGTCCATGCCGACGATCAGGCACAGCGGCCGCGTCGGGAATTCGGCCCTGAGCTCGGCGAGCGTCTCGACCGAGTACGAGGGTCCGGTCTTGTGCATCTCGCGGTCGTCAACCGTGAAGCCCGGCTGACCGGCGGTCGCCGCGCGCACCATCTCCAGGCGCTGCGCGTTGCTCGCGACCGTGTGCTCGCGGTGCGGCGGGTTGCCGGCGGGCATGAAACGCATCTCGGGCAGGCGCAGGGTCTCGAGGAGCTCGAAGGCCGTGCGAAGGTGGCCATAGTGGATCGGATCGAAGGTACCTCCGAAGATACCCATCGGACCGCCACTCGCCGCACCCGCCGCGGGCGGCGTGCTTGGTCGAGACGTCGACATCGGATCTCACCCTGCCCGATTTCGCGTCGCGATGCAAAGTTCCGTGGCGATCCGCGCGAGCTCGCCCCAGGCCTCGTCCTTGCGCGGACCCTTGATCAGGCCGTCGGTGCGCGCCGCGGCCGTCAGCAGCTCGAGCGCGGCACGGCGCGGCACCCGCCGCGCGGCGCTTGCGAGCAGCTCCTTGCGTCGCCGGCCGCCGCGGAACAGGCGGCGCGCGCCACCCGAGGCCTGACCGGTCCACTGCAGGATCGAGCGCAGCTCCTCGGCGATGCACCACAACACCAGCGTCGGCTCCTCGCCCTCGGCGGCGAGTCCGTCGAGGATCCTGAGGGTGCGGGCAGGATCCCCGGCGAGCATCGCCTCGCCGAGCTGGAAGACGTGATAGCGCGCGCTGGTCGCGACCGACTCGGCGACGCTGTCGACGCTGACCGGCCCGGGCCCGCACAGCAGGCGCAGGAGCTCGATCTCCTGGTGCGCGGCCACCAGGTTACCCTCGCAACGGTCGGCGAGCAGCTGCGCGGCGTCCGCTTCCGGAACCAGGCCGACGCGCCGCATCCGCGCCTCGACCCACGAGGGCAGCTGCTCGGGGAGCAACTGCTCGGCATCGATGCAGCAGCCATGCTCCTCGAAGGCCCGCACCCAGGCGCTCGAGCGGTCGGCGTACTCGATCTTGTCGGTGATCACCAGCAGCAGCACGTCCGGCGCCGGCTCGGCCAGCGCCGCGACGAGCGCCTTGCCACCCTCGGTGCCGGGCTTCGGCGTCGGCATCCTGAGCTCGACGATGCGCCGCTCGGCAAACAGCGACATCGCGCGAAGACCGGCGGCGAACTCGTCCCAATCGAAGCTGCGCTCGACGAACGACACCTCGCGGCCGGTGTAGCCGAGCGCGCGGGCGCGGGCGCGGATCGCGTCGGCGGTCTCGCCGACGCGCAACGGCTCGTCGCCGGCCACGAGCCACGCCGGCGCGAGGCTCGCCTCGAGGGCGCGCGACAGCGTTTCGGGGACCAGCCGCATCAGCGGCCGGCCGCCGGGTGCGTGCGACGGATGAAGGCGGCGACGTTGGCCTCGAGCGCCGCGAGCGCCGGCTCGTTGGCATAGACCATGTGGCCGGACGGATACAGCCGCACCTCGATGTTGGCCGCGATCGACGCCGGCACCGGCAGGTGATGTAACTCGTAGAGCGCCGCGAAGTACGGCGTGGCGAGGTCGTAGTAGCCGCCGTTCACCATCAGCTTGAGGTTCGGGTTCTGCTTCATCGCCGCGGCGAGGTCCGGCATCACGTTGACGGCCTGCGGCAGCTTCTGCGGCACGCCGGGAGGCTGGTGCGCGAAGTCCCACGCCTTCTCGACGTCGATCTCGAACTTGTAGGCCTGGCCGTCGCCGAACTTGAGCTCGCGGCGCACGTAGTCGTTGAACGCCGAGACGTAGGCGGAGGAGATCGCGCTCGACTGCGGGTCGTACTCGGCTTCCTTGCTGAGCGGGTCGATGGTCGGCCCGGTGAAGCGCGTGTCGAGGCGGCCCGCGGCGGTGCCATCGCCGAGCACGTGCTGGTTGAAGACGCCGACGTTGATCCGCAGGTTCGCACGCTCGAGGTACTCCGCCGGCAGGCCGGTGTAGGCGTGCAGCTTCGCCACCAGCGCCGCGCGGCGCGCGGCGTCCAGCCGGTCGCCGGCGGCGAGCGCGCCGTAGTACTCGCCGAGCGCGAACTGCTCGACCTCGGCCAGGAACGGCTCGAGCGCGGCCGGCTGCTCCGGCAGCTTCTTGTGGTACCAGGCGGTGGCCGCGTAGGTCGGCAGCGCGAGCGCGTACGGCTGGTCGATGCCGGGGTTGACCTGCGGCGTGTCGGCATTGATGTCGTAGCACAGGCTCTGCGACAGCAGGATCACGCCGTTGAGGTCGATGCCTTTCTCGTTCTGCAGCACGAACGCGAGCGCCGCGGCGCGCGTCGTCCCGTAGGACTCGCCGAACACGTACTTCGGCGAGTTCCAGCGGCCGTGGCGCGACAGAAACTCGGTGACGAAGGTCGCGAAGGCGTGCGCGTCCTGGTCGACGCCGAAGAACGCGCGCTCCTTGTCGGCGCCGCGCAGGTGGCTGAAGCCGGTGCCGGGCGCATCGACGAACACGAGGTCAGCATCGGCCAGCAGGGTGTAGGCGTTGTCGACGATCCGGTACGGCGCGGCCGGGCTGTGGCTCGCGTCGGCCGCGAGCACGCGCTTCGGGCCGAAGGAGCCCATGTGCAGCCAGACCGTCGACGAGCCGGGGCCGCCGTTGAACAGGAACATGATCGGCCGCCGCGGGTCCGCCTCCTTGCCAAGGAAGTACGCGGCGTAGGACATGCTCGCCTCGGCCGCCGCCGCAGGCGCTGCGCCACCGTGATCGCCGGCCGGCGGCGCGGCTTCCTCGTCGAGCGGGTCCTTGACGTGCACGACCAGCACGCCGGCCTCGGTCTGGTAGGCGAGCGTGCGCCCGCCGGTCGCGATCGTCTGGCTGGTGCGCTGCGAGTCGTCCTTGAGATGTCGCGGCGCCTCGCGTTCCTCGCCGGCGTCGGCGGCCTTGTCGGCGCGCTCCTTGGCAGGGAGCGCGGCGAACGCGGAGCCGGCCACTGCCAGTGCCAGCGACACGATCCACAGCGGTTTGCTCGTCATCAAGCCAGCTCCGCGACACGCCCGGGGACGGGGTGAGGAGTCTCACACCGCGGCGCGAGCGCGGCAAGCCGGCGGCGGCGGATTCGCGCCGGGCGGAGCACTCACCGCGGCTGCCGTCGAGCAATGCGCGGAACGACCCGGCAGGCGCTTGCCGCGGAGCGGCTTCGCAGCCCAGTATCAGGCGGCGCCCGGCCGGGCGCGGGCAGTCTTTCAACCAGGGGATAGGCTCATGAACAGGATCGCCGCGATTGCCACGACGGTGGCGCTCTTCGTGCCGGGCTGGGCGTCGGCGCAGGACGCGATGCAGTACAAGGTCAAGCACCTCTCGGTGCTCGCCGAGGACGACAAGGTCCGCGTGCTGCGCTGGGCGCCGATGAAGGGCGACAAGACACCCATGCACTCGCACCCGGCGGCAGTCGTCTACGTCGTCAAGGGCTGCCGCGTCCGCTATAACTTCCCGGATGGCACGAGCAAGGACGCCGAAATCAAGACCGGCGCCGTGGCGCTGCGACCACCGGTGACGCACGCCGACGAGGCGCTCGATGACTGCGAGGCGATCCTGACCGAGCTCAAGAAGTAGCCGCTCGCCACGGCCTCAGCGCGGCGCGAGCGCCGCGCGACGCTCGGCGAGGCGCGCGCACAGCGTCGCCGTGCCGAGGCCGATGCGAGGCCCCATGCGGTTGACGAGGTCAGGGTCCAGTGTGATCACGCTGCCGCCGGTCACGGCGCGCAGCGGCGCGCGCGTCCGCCAGCGCCTCAGCCACTCGCCGGCCTCCGCTACCGTGCCGGCCAGCGCGACGACGTCAGGATCCCGGGCATAGACGGCCTCCTCGTCGACCACGAAGGCGCTCACCGGCTGGTCCGCGAACGCGTTCTCGGCGCCGCAGACGCGCAGCATCTCGGTGGCGACGTGCCGCCCACCAAGCGTGTAGAGCGGCATGCTCCAGACCTGGTAGAAGACGCGCAGGCGCCGCTCGCCCTGGTAGCGCTGGCGCAGCGCGTCGAGCTCACGGCGCAGCGCCTCGGCCGCCGCGCGCGCGACCGGCTCGGTGCCGAGCAGCACGCCGAGGCGCTCGAGCGAGGCCGGCACGTCGGCGAGCGAGTGCTGCTCGAGGCTGACCGCCCGCAGCCCGAGGCGCGCGACGAGCTCGCGCTGCGCGGTCGGCGAGCCGTCACCCCACAGCAGCACGAGGTCCGGCCGCAGTGCCACCAGCCGCTCGGCGTCGAGCCGATCGACGTCGCCGACGCGCGGCACCAGCCGTGCGGCCGGCGGGTAATCGCTGGTGTCGAGGGTGCCGACGAGGCGCTCGCCGGCGCCTGCCGCGTAGACGAGCTCGGTCAGGTTCGGGGCCAGCGTGACGATCCGTTGCGGCAGCGGCGCCGCGGCCGCGGCCGGCTCGCGGACCTCGAGCATGGCGGTGATCACGCCGGCGTGTTCGAAGCGCAGCTCGAGCGGCACTTGCTCGCCCGCGACGAGCGGCGCGGCGAGACCGACCAGCATCAGGTGCAGCCTGCCGGGCTCGAACCGCAGGCTCGCGCCGGGCGCCAGCGTGACGCCATCGACCGGGCGCATGCGCGCCATCCCGCCTTCCAGCTGCGACTCGTGCATCTCGACGCGCGTCGCGCGCGGCGAACTCGCGCCGGCCAAGCGCTCCGTCGCGGCGCCGGCGTTGCGGATCACGAGATAGGCCGCGCCGACCGTGACGCCGGGGGCCGTCGGCCGGGCCCAGCCGGCCTCGACCGCGATCGGGCCCGCGGCGCAGGCCGCGCCGCCGAGCGTCAGCGCCAGCACCGCGACCGCCGCCGGCAGCCCGCGGCGCATCAGCCGGCCTGCCGCGACGGCGGTGCCGCGAGGAAGCGCACGATCGCCTCGTAGAGCTCGTCGCCGCCGCGGTAGAAGCGGGCGAAGCGCTTCAGGACCGCGGTGTGGCCCTCGCCCGGCAGCATCCGCAGCTCAACCGGCACGCCGCTCGCACGCAGCTTGGCCGCCAGCGACACGCTATTGCGCGGCTCGGTCGTCACGTCGTCGGCGCCGTGCACGAGCAGCGCCGGCGCGCTCGAGGCGTCGACGAAATTCACCGGCTGCGAGGCCGGGTAGCGCTCCGGCGGCCCGAAGTAGTCGCGCAGGTCATCGTCGGTCAGCGGCAGGAAGTCGTAGGGGCCGGCGAGGCCGACGAGCGCGCGCACCGGCACGCCGCCGGCGTCGGCGATCCAGTGCTGGTCGGTGGCGACCAGCGCCGCGAGCTGCGCGCCTGCCGAGTGCCCCATGACCGCGACCGCGGCCGGATCGGCGCCGTAGCCGGGCGCCGCGTGCTCGGCCCAGGCCACGGCGCGCGCGACGTCCTCGGCCGAGGCCGCCATGTGCACCGAGGGGTACAGCCGGTAGTTCGGCACCACCACGACGATACCGCGCTCGGCGAGGCCGGCGGCGAGGAACCGATACTGGTCCTTGGAGCCGTAGCTCCAGCGACCGCCGTGCACGAACACGACCAGCGGCCGTGGCCCGGCAGCCGGTGCCGTCGGCACGTAGACGTCCAGCCGCTGGCGCGGTTGCGGGCCGTAGGCGAGGTCGCTGTCGCGCCGGTAGCTGCTGCGACCAAGCTCGAGCGCGTTGACGGCCCCGAGCTCGAGCGCCGTGCAGCCCGCGAGCAGCGCGAGTGCGAACACGGCGCCGGCGGCGAACGCGGCCCGCATCAGCGACGCGCCTGATAGGTCAGCCGGCCGGCGTCGTCGGTCAGGCCCTCGCGTCGCAGCCAGCCGCGCGCCTCGTCTGCCTCGGCCTCGAACCAGCGGCGCGCGGAACCGAGGCGGAAGGTGTAGCCCCAGCGGTCCATGTCGTCCATGAGCCGCACCGTGCCGACGCCCGGCAGCTCGTCGGCCAGCAGGATCTGCAGGCAGCAGACCGCGTTCTCCTCGTCGAAGTCCCCACCCGCGTCGCGCTCGAGCGCGGCGCGGCGCGCGCCGTCCATGCACAGCGCGTGGCTCGCCTCGTGCAGTGCCGAGTGCAGCGGCGTGTCGCTGCGCACCCAGACCTGCCGTCCCTCGAGGCCGGCCTCCGGCTCGCCCCAGTAGCTGAACGGGATCGGCGCGCCGTCGGCGACGCAGTGCAACGTCAGGCCGAAGCGCGCCAACAGCGTGGCCACCGGCCGCAGCCAGCCCGCGGCGAGCGTGATCACGCCCTCGCCGGCGGCCGCTGCGCCGCCGCTCGCCGCCGCCACGGCGCTCACGGGCCGAGCGCCGACAGGCGGCGCATCACGAGCGCGGCGAGCTCGCGCGCGAGCGCAGCGCGGATCTGCTCCTGCTCCTGCTCCTTGGCGAGCACCGCGGTCGCCTCGAAGCTGTAGCCGCGCGTCAGCGTCAGCAGCTTGGGCGACAGCACTTCCTTGTCGCCGAGCCGCGCGCGGTAGCGGATCGTGTAGTAAACCTCGTACTCGGTCGGCGTGTTGCTCGCCGACACCGACAAGACGCGCTGGCCGCTGTCGTCGGTCAGCACCTCGACGGTCGCGGTTGCGCCGCTCGCGGCGAGCTGGCTGCCGGAGGCGCGCAGCGCGTCCGCGAGCGCTCGGTGAAAGTCGGTGTAGCGATCCTCAGCGATCAGCTGCGTCGTCGCGAAGGCAGGTGGCAACCGCGCCACGCCCTGCAGATGGAAGCCGCAGGCGCCGAGCGCCGGCAGCAGCAGGACGACGGCGAGCGGTAGCGCTCTCATCCGGCGACCACGCTGACCAGCTTGCCGGGCACGACGATGACCTTGCGGACCGCGAGCGCACCGACGAAGCGCAGCACGGTCGGATCGGCGAGCGCGAGCGCGCGCACGGTCGCCTCCGGCGCGTCGACGGCGACCGTGATGCGGCTGCGCACCTTGCCGTTGACCTGCACGACGAGCTCGACCGCGTCCTGCTTGAGCGCCTCTGGATCGGCCGCCGGCCACGGTTCGTCGACCACCGCGCGCGCGTGGCCGAGCGCCTGCCAGAGCGCGTGGGCCGCGTGCGGCACCACCGGCGACAGCGTCAGCACTGCGATCTCGAGCGCCTCGTGAACCACCGCGCGCCCGTCGGCCGCGGTGGCATCGTGGCGCGTGACCGCGTTCAGCAGCTCCATGACGGCGGCGATCGCCGTGTTGAACGTTCGGCGCCGACCGTAGTCGTCGCCGACCTTGGCGAGTGTCTGGTGCGCCAGGCGCCGCAGCGCGCGGTCCGCCGGCGCGAGCGTCGCGGGGGCAAGCGGCGCGCGCTCGCCGGCGGCCAGGTGGCTGTGCACCGCCTTCCAGAGCCGCTTCAGGAAGCGGAATGCGCCCTCGGCACCTTCGTCGGACCAGTCAAGCGACAGCTCCGGCGGCGCCGCGAACATCATGAACAGCCGCGCCGTGTCGGCGCCGTAGCGGTCGATGAAGGCCTGCGGGTCAACGCCGTTGTTCTTGGACTTCGACATCGTGCCGATGCCGCCGCTGTCGACCGGCTGGCCGTCGCTCTTGAGGCGCGCACCGGTGGGCGTGCCCTTGGCGTCGGTGAGCACCTCGACGTCGGCCGGGTTGTAGTAGACGACGCGGCCTGAGACAGGCTTGCGGAAGTAGATGCCGTTCCTGACCATGCCCTGGGTCAACAGGTTCTGGAACGGTTCGCTGATGCCGACCAGGCCGAGGTCGCGCATCACGCGCGTCCAGAACCGCGAGTACAGCAGGTGCAGGATCGCGTGCTCGATGCCACCCACGTACTGGTCGACCGGCAGCCAGTAGCCGACGCGCTGGTCGACCATCGCCGCGTCGTTGCCGCAGGCCGCGTAACGCAGGAAGTACCACGACGAGTCGACGAAGGTGTCCATGGTGTCGGTCTCGCGCCGTGCCCCGCCGCCGCACTTCGGGCACGGGCACTCGACGAAGGCCTTGAGCTTGGCGAGCGGATTGCCGCTGCCATCCGGTACCAGGTCCTCCGGCAGCACCACCGGCAGGTCCTGTTCCGGGACCGGCACCGTGCCGCAGCGCTCGCAGTGGATCAGCGGGATCGGGCAACCCCAGTAGCGCTGGCGCGAGATGCCCCAGTCGCGCAGCCGCCACTGCACCTGCAGCGCGCCGAGGCCGCGCGCGGCGAGGTCAGCGGCGATCGCCTGCACCGCCGCCTCGTAGCCGAGCCCGTCGGAGGCGCCGGAGCGGATGCAGCGGCCGCACTCGGCGTACCACGGCTGCCACGCGTCGACCGCGTACGGCTGGCCGTCGACGTCGATGACCTGCACGATCGGCAGGCCGTACTTCCTCGCGAAACCGAAGTCGCGCTCGTCATGGCCGGGCACGCCCATCACCGCGCCCTCGCCGTAGCCCATCAGCACGTAGTTGCCGACCCACACCGGCACGGCCGCGCCGGTCAGCGGATGCGTGACCGTGAGCCCGGTCGGCATGCCCTTCTTGTCCATGGTCGCGAGGTCCGCTTCCATGCTGCTGCCGTGCCGGCACTCGTCGACGAACGCCGCGAGCGCGGTATTGCCGGCGGCGGCGTGGCTTGCGAGCGGGTGCTCGGCGGCCACCGCGACGAACGTGACGCCGTGCACGGTGTCGGCGCGCGTCGTGAACACTTTGAGCAGGCGTTGCTCGCCGGCGAGCTGGTACGGAAAGGCGATCGTCACGCCCTCGCTCTTGCCGATCCAGTTGGCCTGCATCGTGCGCACGCGCTCGGGCCAGCCGCCGAGCCCGTCAAGCGCCGTCAGCAGCTCCTCGGCGTAGCCGGTGATCCCGAGGTAGTACATCGGGATCTCGCGCTTCTCGACCGGCGCGTTGGTGCGCCAGCCCCGGCCGTCGATGACCTGCTCGTTGGCGAGCACCGTCTGGTCAACCGGATCCCAGTTGACCGTGCCGGTCTTCTTGTAGGCGATGCCCTTCTCGAGCATGCGCAGGAACAGCCACTGGTTCCAGCGGTAGTACTCCGGCCGGCAGGTCGTGACCTCGCGCGCCCAGTCGAGCCCGAAGCCGAGCGCCTGCAGCTGGCGCTTCATGGTGGCGATGTTGTCGTAGGTCCAGCGTGCCGGAGGCACGCCGTTCGCCATCGCCGCGTTCTCGGCCGGCAGGCCGAACGCGTCCCAGCCCATCGGCTGCAGCACGTTGCGGCCCTGCATGCGCATGAAGCGCGAGATCACGTCGCCGATCGTGTAGTTGCGCACGTGCCCCATGTGCAGCCGCCCGGACGGGTACGGAAACATGCTGAGGCAGTAGTACTTCTCGCGCGTCGGGTCCTCGACGGCGCGGAAGGTGCCGGCCTGCTCCCAGTGGCGCTGGGCGGCGGCCTCGACGACGGCAGGTTCGTAGTGTTCTTGCATCGGCTGGGAATCAGGGCGGAACGAGGGGCGCCAAGGATACCGGACGGATCCCGCGGCCGGGATCTCGCCTGCCCGGCCGGGCGCACCGAACGGCACCGCCGTCGCGGCGCTGCCCGTGGTTGCCGAGGGGCCGGCGACTGTCAGGATTATGTCAAGTTCTGGCCAATGGAGCCCGCCTAACGCCTTCCTTAACACTGCTTAACGAAGTCAACGATCGTGAGCCGCTGCCGTTCCTGCCCCCAAGCACTTGGCTAGAGTGCGGACCACTCACGAACACTCACCGACTGGAGACTAGAACGATGCGTACCTCGACACTCGCCCTCGCCGGCCTGCTCGTCCTGACCGGCACCGCCGCGCTCGCCCAGACCGCGCCGAGCACGCCGCCGGCGAATCCGGCCGTGACCCAGGTGCAGAAGGACAACGCCGACATCCGCAAGGACACCAAGGACATCCGCTCGGACCGCAAGGACCTGCACCAGGACCGCAAGGACGTCGCCCACGACAAGGTGGACATTGCCAAGGACCGCGCCAGCCGCAACGCCGACGCCAACGCGGCCGCCGCGGATGCCAAGAAGGGCGACATGAAGGACGCCAACAAGGAGATGCGCGAGGCCAACAAGGAGCAGAAGGACATCAATGCCGACAAGCGCGACCTCAAGAAGGACGCCAAGGACGTCGGCAAGGACAAGAAGGACCTGAAGAAGGACAAGAAGGACCGTCGTCACGACGTCGCCAAGCGCAACCACGACGCCGCCAAGATCTGATCCGGACCTGACCCGACCTGGTAGCGACGACGCGCGGCGGCAGTGATGGCCGCCGCGCTTCGTTCGGGGCGTCGCTGCGCCGCAGGCGCGCCGGCGGCGAGCGCCGCCTCAGCTGCCCCAGACCTCGCCGAGCAGCCGCGCGAAGTTGCCGCCGATCAGCTTCTCGATGCGGCTCGCCGGCCAGCCGCGACCGGCAAGTTCGTCGGCGAGCAGCAGGAAGCGCCGCGGCGAGTTGTACTCAGGAATCACGTTGAGCGCGTCCGGCGACTCGCCGGGCGCGGAGATCCCCGCCTTGACGCGCCGCTCGACGTCGGCGCGGTGCGCGGCGCGAAACGCATCGTCGAGCGGCATCGTCGAGATCGGGCCGTCGGTGCCGAGCCCGACGTGATCCTCGCCGCAGACGTCCACCGCGTGTTCGAGGTGGCGGATCAGGTCGCCGGCGTGCGGCTGGCGGCCGATCGCGAGAAAGCTCATCCAGTAGATGCCGGCGACGCCGCCCTTGTCGGCCAGCGCCTTCAGCGAAGCGTCGCTGGTATTGCGCGGCAGGTCGGCGAGCGCGCGGCAGCCGGTGTGGGTGATCGCGAGCGGGCGGCGCGCGGCCGCGATGCCCTCGCTGATGGTGCGGGGCCCGGCGTGGCTGAGGTCGAGCAGCAGCTGGCGTCGCTCGAGCTCGGCGATCAGCTCGCGGCCGAGCAGACTCAGCCCGCCGTCGGCAGGCTCCAGGCAGCCGTCGCCCATCAGGTTGCGGCGGTTGTAGGTGGCCTGCACGATGCGCACGCCGAGCCCGGCGAACAGCTCGAGCCGGCCGAGATCGCCCTCGAGCATGCTCGTGTCCTGGAAGCCGTAGATCAGGCCGACGCGGTGGCTGTCCTTGGCGGCCTTGAGATCGCGCGCCGCGAGGACCCGCAGGAACGCGTCCGGATGCAGCCCGAGCTCGCGGTCGGCGCGGGCGATGTTGGCGACCGTCTGCTCGAAGCGGCCCGGCCCGTTGCCGATCGCGCTGACCGTCAGGTTGACGGCCGTGATGCCGGAGGTGCGCGCATCGGCCACCGCCCGCGCCGAGAGCGGCGCGCCCTCGGCAGCCGTTGCGTCGAAGTCGCCGGGCCCGCCGAGCGCGTCGACCACCAGTGCGCGCCCGTAGGCGTCGGCGCCGAAGCCCACCGCGGCCGCCCGCGAGCTGAACGGTGCTGCCACCACGGCGGCAGTGGCCAGCTCCAGGAACCGTCGACGATCGGTCATCGTGCCTCCTGCCTCAGCCGCGCGGCGTCGTGCAACGCCGCCTGACCCTCAGGCGGCCACCGCGTGCAGCGCACCCGCGAGCCGCTCGACCTGCGGCTCCGGGAGCCCGGCGATGTTGACCCGGCTGTCCGGCGCCACGTAGACGTGATGCTCGGCGGCGAGCGCCCGCACCGCCGCGGCGTCGATTCCGAGCAGCGAGAACATGCCACGCTGGCCGGCGATGAAGTCGAAGCGCCGGTCACCGAACTCGGCAGCCAGCGCCGAAGCGAGCCGCGAGCGCAGCGTCGTGATGCGCTGGCGCATGGCGTCGAGCTCCGCGCTCCACTGCGCCTTCAGCGCCGGATCCGCGGCGATGGTCGCGACGATCGCCGCGCCGTGGTCCGGCGGCATCGACCAGCTGCGCCGCGCGAGCGCCTGCAGGTGGCCCATGACGATGCCGGCCTCGCGCGGGCCGGCGGCGACCGCGATCACCGCGCCGACGCGCTCGCGGTACAGCCCGAAGTTCTTCGAACACGAGGCCGCCACCAGCACCTCCGGCAGCCGCTCGGCGAGCAACCGCACCGGCTGCGCGTCGGCCTCGAGCCCGTCGCCGAGGCCCTGGTAGGCCAGATCGACGAGCGGCACGAGGCCGCGCCGCGCGAGCAGCTCGGCCACCGCCTGCCACTGCGCGGCGTCGAGATCCGCCCCGGTGGGGTTGTGGCAGGAGGCGTGCAGCACGACCACGCTGCCGGCGGCGAGCCGCTCGAGCGCGGCGAGGGTCGCGTCGAAGGCGATCGTGCCGCTCGCGGCGTCATAGTACGGGTAGGTGTCGACGGCGAGGCCGGCGCCACCGAGCAGCGGCATGTGATTCGGCCAGGTCGGGTCGCTGACGACCACGCGAGTGCCCCGGCCGGTGCGCGCGATGAGCTCGGCCGCAAGCCTGAGCGCGCCGCAGCCGCCCGGCGTCTGCAGAGTCACGACCCGTGCGGCGACCCGCGCAGGGTGCGACGTGCCGAGCACCAGCGCCTCGATGAACGCCGCGAACTGGCGGTTGCCGCCGGCGCCGACGTAGGCCTTGCTGCTCTGCCGGGCGAGCATCGCCGACTCGGCGGCGCGCACCACCGCCATCACCGGTGTCGTGCCGGTCGCATCGCGGTAGACGCCGACGCCGAGGTCGAGCTTGGACGGATCGGCATCGGCGGCGAAGGCCGTCATCACGCCGAGCAGCGCGTCCGGCGCTTGCGGTTCGAGCACTTGGAACACGTCAGATCACCCCGCGTCGCATCTGGTCGAGCTCGATGGATTCGAACAGGGCACGGAAGTTGCCCTCGCCGAAGCCCTCGTTGCCCTTGCGCTCGATGATCTCGAAGAATATCGGACCGATGACGTTCTTGGTGAAGATCTGCAGCAGGATGCCGCTGTCGCGGCTGCCGTCGATCAGGACGCGCCGCCGCTTGAGCTCGGCGAGGTCCTCCTCGTGACCGCCGACGCGGGCGTCGACGCCGTCGTAGTAGCTGTCCGGAGTGTCCTGGAACTCGACGCTGCGCGAGCGCAGCACGTCGACGGTCTGCTGGATGCCGCGGCTGGCGAGCGCGATGTGCTGGATGCCCTCGCCGCGGTACTCCGAGAGGTATTCCTCGATCTGGCTCTTGTCGTCCTGGCTCTCGTTGATCGGAATGCGGATCTTGCCGCACGGCGAGGTCATGGCCTTCGAGAACAGCCCGGTCTTCTTGCCCTCGATGTCGAAGTAGCGGATCTCGCGGAAGCCGAACAGGCGCTCGTAGAAGCCGGCCCACAGCGCCATGTTGCCGCGCCGGACGTTGTGCGTCAGGTGGTCGATCACTTCGAGGCCGGTGCCGGTCGCATGCGGGCCGCCCGGCAGCGGCACGAAGTCGACGTCGTAGATCGTGTGCTCGCCGTAGCGGTCGACGAGGTAAAGCAGGCTGCCGCCGATGCCTTCGATGCACGGGATGTTGAGCTCCATCGGGCCGGCGCTGGAAGGCCCTGGCTTCGCACCCTGGGCGAGCGCCCGGCGATAGGCGGCGGCGGCGTCGCGGACGCGAAACGCCATCGCGCAGGCTGACGGCCCGTGGGCGCGCGCGAACTGCTGGCCGAAGCCGGCGGCCTCCGCGTTGATGATGAAGTTGATGTCCCCCTGGCGGTGCAGCGTGACGTTCTTGGCGCGGTGGCGCGCGACCGCCGGGAAACCCATCCGGTCGAACAGCCGCCGCAGCAGCTCGGGGTCCGGCGCCGTGTACTCGACGAATTCGAAGCCGTCGGTGCCCATCGGGTTGTCGGTGGTCATGAGCGTTCCTCCGCCAGGAGTTTGATGATAGCCGGCATGGGCGCGCGGCGGCGGCGGCTCCCGCTCAGCGCGCCGCGGCGCGCCGGCGGCGCAGCGCGCCGAGCGCGAGCAGGCCGAGGCAGGTGCCGAGCACCGGCCCGTTGCGCCAGCGCGCGTACGGCGTCAGCCCGCTGTAGGGCACGACGCTGCCCTTGAGCACCTCCGGCTCGAACTGGCGGCTACGCGCCGCGACCCGGCCGTGCGGGTCGATCAGCGCCGAGACGCCGTTGTTGGTGCCCCGGATCATCCAGCGCCCGGCCTCGAGCGCGCGCATGCGGGTGATCTGCAGGTGCTGGTGCGGCGCGGTCGAGTCGCCGAACCAGGCGTCGTTGCTGACGTTGACCAGCAGCGTGGCGCTCTTCAGCACCTCCAGCTGTTCGACGGCGTAGGCGTCCTCGTAGCAGATCGTCGCGCCGAGCTTCTGGCCGGCGGCATCCAGCGGGCCCTGGTCGGCGGCGCCGGCCATGAAATCCACGTAGGCGAGGCTCTTGAGGCGCATCCAGGCGCGGACGAACGGCGGTACCGGGAAGAACTCGCCGAACGGCACCAGCCGCCGCTTGTAGTACCACTCCTCCTCGTCGCCAAGCGCGACCAGCCCGTTGCGGTACTGCGCGTTCTGGAAGTCGTAGCGCACCAGCCCGAGTACGAGGTCCGAGCCCCTGGCGCGTGCGTCCCGGTAGATCTCCGCGAGCACCGGCACCGCCTCGTGGTAGAGCATCGGCAGCGCCGATTCAGGCCAGATCACCAGCCGCGCGCCGAGCGCCTGCTGCGTCAGGCCGCGGTAGACCTCGAGCGTGTGCTCGCGGTTGTCCTCGAGCCATTTGAGGTCCTGCGGGATCGCGCCCTGGACGATCGCGACCGTCAACGGCGCGCCGCTCGGCCGAGTCCAGTCGACGCGCGTGAGCGCGAAGCCTGACGCCCAGAGGAGCGCGACCAGCGCGAGCGGCCAGAGCCGGGCGGCGCGCCGGCCGTCAAGCGCGGTGACGAGCGCCCCGGCGGTCACCGCGGCCGCGAAGCTCACGCCGTAGACGCCGACCAGCGGCGCAAAGCCGGCGAGCGGCGTGTCGAGCTGGCTGTAGCCGATCGCGAGCCACGGGAAGCCGGACAGGAACCAGCCGCGGAACCACTCCATCAGCACCCAAGCGGCGGGCGTCAGCGCGAGCTCGCGCCAGTGGCCGCGCGCCGGCGCGTAGCGCGCCAGCAGCCAGCCGAGCAGCGCCGCGTAGGCGCCCATGATCGCGACCAGGCCGAGCATCAGCAGGATCGCGAGCGCGAGCGGCGCCTTGCCGAAGACATGGATGCTGGTGTACAGCCAGTAGGTGCCGGCGAGGAACAGGCCGGCGCCGAAGCCGAAGCCGATGGCGGCGGCGCGCCGCGGCAGCACGCCGCGCCACAGCAGCCACAGCAGTGCGAGGCAGCCCGGGCCGAGCGGCGCGAGCTCGAAGGGCGCGAACGCGAGCGACTGCAGTGCGCCGAGCAGGAACGCCGTCCACGGCGCGTAGCGCGCGAACAGGTCGGCGCGCCGCGCCAGGGCCGCGAGCCGCGCCATCAGCCGCCCGCGTCCTCGGGCGGCCGGACGTCGCGCGGCGCGAGTACCTTCAGCAGGTCGATGCGGCGCCGGTCGGCACGCAGCACGCGGAACTCGAAGTCCTCGATCCGCACGGTGTCGCCGCGTCGCGGCACGCGACCGAAGGCGTGCGCCACCAGGCCGCCGACCGTGTCGAACTCCTCGTCGCTGAAGCGCGTGCCGAAGTACTCGTTATACTCGGCGATCCGCGTCAGCGCGCGCACCGTGAACTGGCGCTCGCCGTCGCGGCGGATCGGCTGGTCCTCCTCGACGTCGTACTCGTCGGCGATGTCGCCGACGATCTGCTCGATGACGTCCTCGATGGTCACCAGCCCGGCGACACCACCGTACTCGTCGACGACGATCGCCATGTGGTGGCGGTTCTTGCGGAATTCCTTCAGCAGCACGTTGAGGCGCTTGCTCTCCGGCACGACCACGGCCGGGCGGATGACCTCGCGGATGTCGAAGTCGCCGGACGCGTTCTCGGCGTAGTGGCGCAGCAGGTCCTTGGCCAGCAGGATGCCGATGACCTGGTCGCGGTCCTCGCCGATCACCGGAAAACGCGAGTGCCCGGACTCGACCACGACCGGCAGCAGCTGGGCGATGCCGTCTTCGCGCGCGACCACCGTCATCTGCGAGCGCGGCACCATGATGTCGCGGACCTGCAGGTCGCCGACCGCGAGCACGCCCTCGACCATTTCCAGGGCCTCGGCGTCCAGCAGGCCGCGCTCGGTGGCCTCGCGCAGGTCCTCCATCAGCGCCTCGCGGTCCTGCGGCTCGCCGGACATCTGCTGCTGCAGGCGCTTAAGCCAGCCGCTGCGCAGCGTGCGGAGGGTGTCGTCAGCCATCGGCGCGCACCCGGTACGGGTTCGCGAAGCCGAGCTTCTTGAGCAGCAGCTTCTCGCGGCGCTCCATGCGGCGCGCGTCGGCATCCAGCTCGTGGTCGTAGCCGGCGAGGTGCAGCACGCCGTGCACCACCATGTGTGCCCAGTGCGCGGCGAGGCTCTTCTTCTGCTCGCGCGCCTCGCGGGCGACGACGCGGGCGCAGATCGCGAGGTCGCCGAGCGGCGTGGCTTCGCCGCCGCCGCCGGCCGGGGCGGCCGTGTCGGCCGGGAAGCTGAGCACGTTCGTCGGCCGCATCTTGCCGCGGTAGCGGCGGTTGAGCGCCTGGCTTTCGGCCGGTGTCACGATGCGGATCGCGAGCGTGGCATGCGCCCCGCGACGCCCGGCGGCAACGCCGGCCCACTCGCCGAGCAGGCGCGCCGACGGCGCCCACGGGTGGCGGGTGCCGAAGGTCACCTCCACTGCGAGGCTCACGTGCCGTCCCCGGCCCGCTCGTAGGCCTGCACGATCCGCTGCACGAGCGGATGGCGGACGACGTCGTTCGAGGTGAAGAAGGTGAAGGCGACGCCCTGCACGCCCTCCAGCACCTTGACCACGTGCCGCAGGCCCGAGACACGGCTGGTCGGCAGGTCGGTCTGGGTCACGTCGCCCGTGACCACGGCCTTGGAGCCGAAGCCGATGCGGGTCAGGAACATCTTCATCTGCTCGATGGTCGTGTTTTGCGCCTCGTCGAGGATGATGAAGGCGTCGTTCAGTGTCCGTCCGCGCATGAAGGCCAGCGGCGCGATCTCGATGACGTTGCGCTCGATCAGGCGCATAACGCGGTCGAAGCCGAGCATCTCGTAGAGCGCGTCGTACATGGGCCGCAGGTACGGGTCCACCTTCTGCGTCAGGTCGCCCGGCAGGAAGCCGAGGCGCTCGCCGGCCTCGACCGCCGGTCGCACCAGCACGATGCGCCGCACGCGGTCCGCCTGCAGCGCCTCGACCGCGCAGGCGACCGCGAGGTAGGTCTTGCCGGTGCCGGCCGGGCCCACGCCGAAGCTCAGGTCGGCCTCGCGGATTTGCGCGAGGTACTGCACCTGGTTGGCGCCGCGGCCGCGGATCGAGCCGCGGTGCGTGTGGACGTGGACCTCGTCGACCGCGGTCGGGCCCGCGGCCGGCCCGGCGCCTGCGGCGGCCATGCCGGCTTCCTGGATCGCCAGGTGCACGTCGCGCGGCTGGATCCCCCGCGCGCCACGCAGGTAGAGCTGCTCCAGCACCTGGGCGGCGTCCTCGGCACGCGCGCCGGACAGGCGAAAACGGTTGCCGCGGCGATTGACCGTGACGCCGAGCCGGGATTCCACCTGCCGCAGGTGTTCGTCGAGCGGGCCGCAGAGCGCCGCCAGACGCTCGTTGTCCGCCGGATCGAGGACCAGGTCGCGAACGGGCCCAGGTGTGCTCAAGCGGCGCGACCGGCGCTCGGCTGCGCAGGCGATCCGGACTCGGTGAGCCGGCCGCGGAGGGAGTTGGGCATGGCCTCGGTGATCGTGAGCTCGGCGAAGCGACCGATCAGCGACGACGGGCCGTCGAAGTTCACCCAGCGGTTGCACTCGGTGCGCCCGGCGAGCTGGCGGCCGTCGCGCCGCGATGGGCGCTCGACGAGCACTTGCTGTCGCGTGCCGACGAGCGCGCGGCTGCGCGCGCCGGCCAGCGCATTGAGCCGCGCCTGCAGGATCAGCAGCCGGCGCTGCTTGAGCTCCTCCGGAACGTCGTCGCCGAGGCCGGCCGCGGGCGTGCCCGGGCGACGGCTGTAGATGAAGCTGAAGGACTGGTCGAAGCCGACCTCGGCGATCAGGTTGAGCGTTGCCTCGAAGTCGCGGTCGCTCTCGCCGGGAAAGCCGACGATGAAGTCCGAGGACACCGGGATGTCCGGGCGCACGGCGCGCAGCCGCCGGATCTTCTGCTTGTACTCGAGCGCCGTGTAGCCGCGCTTCATCGCAGCGAGGATGCGGTCGGCGCCGGACTGCACCGGCAGGTGCAGGTGATGGGCGAGCTTCGGCACGCGCGCGTAGGCCGCGATCAGCCGGTCGGTAAACTCGAGCGGGTGTGAAGTCGTGAAGCGAATCCGCTCGATGCCCTCAAAAGCGGCGACGTGCTCGATCAGCAGCGCGAGGTCCGCGGTGTCGCCGTCCTCGAGTTCGCCGTCGTAGGCGTTGACGTTCTGGCCGAGCAGCGTCACCTCGCGAACGCCCTGTGCGGTGAGCGCACCGACCTCCTCGATGACCTGTGCGAAGGGCCGGCTGATCTCCTCGCCGCGCGTGTACGGCACGACGCAGAAGGTGCAGTACTTGCTGCAGCCTTCCATGATCGACACGAAGGCGGTCGCCGCTGAAGCCTGCGGCAGCGGCAGCGCGTCGAACTTCTCGTTCTCGGGGAAGCTGACGTCCACCTGTGGACGTCCGCTGCGGCGCACCTCGGCCAGCAGCGCCGGCAGTCGGTGCAGCGTCTGCGGCCCGAACACGACGTCGACGAACGGCGCCCGCGCGTGGATGCCCTCGCCCTCCTGGCTCGCGACGCAGCCGCCGACGCCGATCAGCACCCCGGGGCGGGCGCGCTTGAGATCCGCGTAGACGCCGAGGTGGGAGAAGACCTTGTCCTCGGCTTTCTCGCGGATCGAGCAGGTGTTGAGGAGCACGACGTCCGCGCGCTGCGGATCATCGGTGAGTTCGAGGCCCTCCGCCGCACGCAGCACGTCCGCCATGCGGGCGGAGTCGTACTCGTTCATCTGGCAGCCGAAGGTCTTGAGGTAGAGGTAGCCGGCCATGGGCAGGAGCGACGCGGGGCAGGAAGGGTACCGCTTCCGGCTCCGCACATAAAGGCGGCCTCCCGGCCGGACCTCTACTAAGCCCTTTTAATTCAGTAGGTTATTGCTTAACGACAACCGGTCTAGAACGGGATGTCGTCGTCGAAGCCCTCTTCCTTGCCGCCCGCCGTGGCCGGCGCCTGCGAAAACTCGTCGGCCGGCGCCGCCTCGCGCCGCGGCGCGCCGCTCGTGCTGCTAGCCGCACCGCCGCCGCCAGCGGCCCCGCCGCGGCCGCCCAGCATCTGCATCTCGTTGGCCACGACCTCGGTCGTGTAGCGGTCGTTGCCGCTCTTGTCCTGCCATTTGCGGGTCCGCAGCCGGCCCTCGACGTAGACCTGCGAGCCCTTGCGCAGGTACTCCGCGGCGATCTCCGCCAGCCGGTCGAAGAACACGACGGTGTGCCACTCCGTCTGCTCCTTCTGCTCGCCGCTCTGCTTGTCGCGCCAGCTGTCCGTCGTCGCGATCCGGACGTTCGTCACGGCCTTTCCGCTCGGCATGGCCCGCGTCTCCGGGTCCTGCCCGAGATTGCCCACCAGAATGACCTTGTTGATGCCGCGCGCCATGTCATCGACTCCTGTTGAGTGCCCGTCCGGACCGGCCGGGTCCGGCTCTGTCGTGAGGTCCAGAGTGTACGCCGCCGGGCGATGGGCGCACCTCGAGAATCGGCCTGATCTGCCCCGAAACGGCGATCGCTCAGCCGCGCGCTGGGCGGGCCAGCAGTAGCCAGGCGAGCGCCACCAGCGATGCGCCGCCGAACACCCCGACCAGCCCCATCGGGCTGCCATTGAGCTCCGCCGCGGCGAAGGCGCCGACGGCGGCGCCGAGGAACTGGGTGGTTGCGAATACGCCGAGCGCCGCCCCCCGCAGCGCCGGCGGAGCCACCTGCGACAGCCTCGCCGGCAGCCGCGCCTCCAGATAGTTGAAGGCGGTGAAGAACAGCACCAGCGCCGCCCACAGCCCGGCCTGGCTCGAGTAGGCGAAGGCCATCCAGCCGAGCGCCACCATCAGGAAAGCCACCGCAAAGCGCTGCACCTCACCGGGCCTGCCGGTGCGCTCGGTCAGAAACACCAGCCCGACCGTCGGCGGCAGCGAGGCGGCGAACACCCCGAGATAGGTCATCCAGTGATCGTGCACGGCGACGTGCAGGCTGTCGGTGAGCGCGAGCGGCACGCCGAAGAAGGTGGCGCGCAGCACGAAGTTGAGCGCAAACATGCCGAGGTAGTACGGCGCGAGCTCGGCGGTAAACGCGTCCCGCAGCCGCGAGCGGGCGGCCGGGTGCGCCGGCAGCGGCGGCGGCGGCGGCACGACCCCATAGAGCAGGACGATGCACAGGCTGGCGAGGGCGGCAAGGATCCAGAAGATCCCCGGCACGCCGATCAGCGGCTCGAGCACCGGCGCCGCGACCAGCGACAGCACGAACGAGCCGCCGATGCTGACGCCGATCACGGCCATGGCGCGGGTGCGGACCTCGCTGCGCGTCAGGTCCGCCAGCAGCGCCGTGACCGGCCCCGAGATCGCCCCTGCCCCCTGGATGAGGCCCGCCGCGATCAGGCCCCAGATGCTGGTGGCCAGCGCGCCGATCACCGAGCCCGCGACGTACAGGATCAGCCCGACGAGGATCACCGGCCGGCGCCCGAAGCGGTCGGAGAGCGTGCCGAACGGGATCTGCAGGCAAGCCTGGGTGATCGCATAGGCGCCGAACGCCAAGCCGAGCAGCAGCGGCGTCGCGCCGGGCAGGCCCCGGGCATAGAGCGCAAGCACCGGAAGCAGCAGGAAAAGACCGAGCATGCGCGCGGCGTAGATCGCCGCCAAGGCGGCCAGGGAGCGGCGTTCCCGGGGCTCCAAGCGCAGGCGGGCAGGCGGGGTCCCGGGGCTGGATCCGGGCCCGGTCGGAGGGGAGTCCACGCGGGTGTCTTACCTGAAGGGGAACGCGCCTTGTATTCTAGCGAATTCGCCCGAATTTCCCGGACTCACGATGCAGCAGATCAGTATCCGCGGCGCCAGGACCCACAACCTCCGGGGGATCGACCTCGATTTGCCGCGCGACCGGCTGATCGTGTTCACGGGGCTGTCCGGTTCCGGCAAGTCGTCGCTCGCCTTCGACACGATCTACGCCGAGGGCCAGCGGCGCTACGTCGAGTCGCTGTCAGCCTACGCCCGCCAGTTCCTGTCGATGATGGAAAAGCCGGACGTCGACTCGATCGAGGGGCTGTCGCCGGCGATCTCGATCGAGCAGAAGTCCACCTCGCACAATCCGCGCTCCACGGTCGCGACCGTCACCGAGATCTACGACTACCTGCGGCTCCTCTACGCACGCGCCGGCACGCCGCGCTGCCCGAACCACGGCCTCGAACTCGCGGCACAGACCGTCAGCCAGATGGTCGACCAGGTGCTCGAGCTCAGCGAGGGCACGGCGCTGCTGCTGCTCGCGCCGGTCGTCAAGGACCGCAAGGGCGAGCACGCGCAGGTGCTCGACGAGCTCAAGGGCAAGGGCTTCGTGCGCGCCCGCATCGACGGCCGGGTTGCCGAGCTCGACGACCCTCCGGCGCTCGACCTGCGGCGCAAGCACACGATCGAGGCGGTCATCGACCGCTTCAAGGTGCGCCCGGACATCGGCCAGCGCCTCGCCGAGTCCTTCGAGACGGCGCTCCGGCTCGGCAACGGCATCGCCACGATCGCCCTCATCGACGAGCCGCAGCGCACCGAGCTAGTGTTCTCCGACAAGTTCGCCTGCAACGTCTGCGGCTGGTCGCTCGCCGAGCTCGAGCCCAGGCTGTTCTCGTTCAACAACCCGGCCGGCGCCTGCGCGAACTGCGACGGCCTCGGCGTCAAGCAGTTCTTCGACCCGGCGCGCGTCGTGACCCAGCCGCAGCTCGCGCTCGCCTCCGGCGCGGTCCGCGGCTGGGACCGGCGCAACGCCTACTACTTCACGATGGTCCAGTCACTGGCGCGGCACTACAAGTTCGACGTCGAGACGCCGTGGCGCGACCTCGAAGCGAAGGTGCAGCGGGTACTGCTGAACGGCAGCGGCGAGGAAAACGTCGAGTTCCGCTACTACGACGGCCGCGGCGGCACCACCCGCCGGCGGCACCCCTTCGAAGGCATCCTGCCGAACCTCGAGCGGCGCTATCGAGAGACCGACTCGATGATGGTGCGCGAGGAGCTCGCCAAGTACCTCGGCAGCAAACCCTGCCCGGACTGCGGCGGCACGCGACTCAACACCGCGGCGCGCCACGTATTCGTCGCCGCCCAGAACATCGCGCAGGTCACCGCACTGTCGGTCGGCCGCGCCCTCGAATTCTTCCGCACGCTCGAGTTGCCGGGCTGGCGCGGCACGATCGCGGTCAAGATCGTCAAGGAGATCCGCGACCGGCTCGGCTTCCTCGCCAATGTCGGCCTCGACTACCTGACGCTCGACCGTTCCGCCGAGACGCTGTCCGGCGGCGAGGCGCAGCGCATCCGGCTCGCCAGCCAGGTCGGCTCGGGCCTGGTCGGCGTCATGTACATCCTCGACGAGCCGTCGATCGGCCTGCACCAGCGTGACAACCAGCGGCTGCTCGACACGCTGGTGCGGCTGCGCGATCTCGGCAACACGGTGATCGTCGTCGAGCACGACGAGGATGCGGTCCGCCAGGCCGACTACGTCGTCGACCTTGGCCCGGGCGCCGGCGTGCATGGCGGCCGCGTGGTCGCGCAGGGCAGCGACGCCGACATCGAGGCGGCGCCTGAGTCGCTCACCGGCCAGTACCTGTCGCGGCGCACCCGCATCGAAGTGCCGGCGCACCGTACGCCCAACGACGCGCGCCGCCAGCTGCGCGTGGTCGAGGCCTCGGGCAACAACCTCAAGCGCGTGACGGTCGACATCCCGGTCGGCCTGCTGACCTGCGTCACCGGCGTCTCCGGTTCCGGCAAGTCGACGCTGGTCAACGACACGCTCTACCGCCGCGTCGCGCAGGCGCTCAACGACGCAAGCGACGAGGCCGCCCCGTGCGAGCGCATCGAGGGCCTCAACCACGTCGACCGGGTCATCGACATCGACCAGAGCCCGATCGGGCGCACGCCGCGCTCCAACCCCGCGACCTACACCGGCCTGTTCACGCCGATCCGCGAAATGTTCGCGATGACGCCGGAAGCTCGCGCCCGCGGCTACGAACCGGGCCGCTTCAGCTTCAACGTCAAGGGCGGGCGCTGCGAGGCCTGTCAGGGCGACGGCGTGCTGCAGGTCGAGATGCACTTCCTGCCGGACGTGTACGTGCCCTGCGACATCTGCAAGGGCAAGCGCTACAACCGCGAGACGCTCGAGGTTCGCTACAAGGGTCGCACGATCCACGAGGTCCTCGAGATGACGGTCGAGGACGCGCACGCGTTCTTCCAGCCGGTGCCGGTGGTCGCGCAGAAGCTGCGCACGCTGCTCGACGTGGGGCTGTCCTATGTGCGGCTCGGCCAGAACGCGACCACGCTGTCCGGCGGCGAGGCGCAGCGAGTCAAGCTCGCCAAGGAGCTCTCCAAGCGTTCCACCGGGCGCACGCTCTACATCCTCGACGAGCCGACGACCGGCCTGCACTTCCACGACATCGCCCAGCTGCTCGGCGTCCTGCAGCGCCTGCGCGACGAAGGCAACACGGTGGTCGTCATCGAGCACAACCTCGACGTCGTAAAGACCGCCGACTGGGTCATCGACCTCGGGCCGGAGGGCGGCGACGGCGGCGGGCGGGTACTCGGGGTCGGTACGCCCGAGGACATCGCGGCGCTCGCCGAGTCCTACACCGGGCAATACCTGAAGGGCGTGCTCGCCGGCCGCCCGGCGCTCAAGCGCAAGAGCGCCTAGCGCCTGGACTTCGACCCGGGCTTGGGCTTGGGCTTGGGCTTTCGCAGTCGCGGGCTCCGAACGGATCCCGCCACCGGCCACTCGCGCGTGCACTCCACCCGAGTACCTTGCGGCGCGAGCGCACCGACCACGAGCCGTGCGCCGACCAGCTCCGCCCGTGCCCGCATGATCCGCAGACCGAGCCCGCTGCCCTCGTCGGCACCCGGCGGAAGGCCGCTGCCGTCGTCCTCGATCGCGAGGCGGACGTGTACCAGCGAGCGCTCGAGCCGCAGCACGATCTGGCGCGCGCCGCTGTGGCGCACGGCGTTGGTGATCGCCTCCTGCGCGATGCGGTAGAGGTTGTCGGCGAGCAGCGCATCGAGCTCGCCGCCATCGCGGCCGGTGACCCGATAGCTGAGCGTCGGCCCGCCCTGTCGCCGGATGCGCTCGGCGAGCTCGCGCAGCGCCTCCTCGAGGCCGCCGTGCTCGCGGCCGACCGGCGACACGCCGCGCGCCACCGCCCGACTGGTCGCGATCGCGCCGTTCGCGTAGTCGAGCACCTCTTCGAGGCCGGGCGCCAGCGTCGGCGCCTCGGCGGCAGCACGCCGGGCGAGCGTCTTGAGCAACAGCGCGATGCCGGTCAGCTCCTGGCCGAGGCCGTCGTGCAGGTCGTGGGCGAAGCGCCGCTGCTCGCCGGCGACCGCATTCAGCAGGTCGCGCTCGCGGTTGCGGCTCTCCGAGACGTCGAGGATCACGGCGGCGATGCCGATGACCTTGCCGTGCTCGATCAGCGGGTTGGCGAAGGCGGCGATGGCGCGGCCGTCGTTGAGCAGCATCGTGTGCATCTGCGGCTGCGCCGAGCGGACGACGTTTTGGCGAATCGCGTCGATTCTGAGTGCCTCCGCCGGGTCGCCGGCGAGCATCGTCACCGGCTGGCCGACGACCTCGGCCGGCCCGATCCCGCGATGCGCCAGCGGCCGGTTGAGGAACTCGATGATGCCGTCGGCGTCGGTCAGGATCATCCAGATCGGCGCCGCGGCCGCGAGCGCCTCGAGGCTGCGCCGGCTGTACTCGAGCGCGGCATCGACGCGCTTGCGCTCGTCGACGTCGACGCAGATGCCCATCAGCTTGCGGCGTCGGCCACCCGGCCCGTGACGGACCACGTAGCCACGGTTGCGGATCCAGCGCCACGCGCCGCTCAGCGTGCGGATCCGGTACTCGGTCTCGTAGCGATCGCGCCGGCCGGCGATGTGCTCGTCGTACTCGTGCCTGGCACGGACCCGATCATCGGGGTGCACGCGCTCGCGCCAGCGGACACCGTGCCGCGCGCCCTCGCAGGGATCGATGTCGTACCGGCCGCACCAGTCGTTGAGCCAGCGCACGGTGTCGCTGGACACGTCCCACACGTAGAGCCCGAGGTCCGCTGCCCACACGGCGGCGGCGAGCAGCTGCTCGTCGTCCTGGCGTTGCCTGGAGCGCGCCCGTACGGTCATCGGTCATTCCGAGAATCCACGGTGGTGGGCCATCCCACCATAAAGCGCGGCCCGGCAGCGCGCAAGCCGGGTTCTGCGGTCGCGGCTAGTTGCCGAGCGCCTGGCGCAGCGCCTCGATTTCGTCACGCGACTCGGCGAGGATCTTCGCCGAATTGTTCTCGTCGAGCCCGAGCATCCGGAAGCTGCGGACGCCCGCCATGTTGAGCGCCAGGTGCTCCGGTACGTCGATGTACGCGGCCATCATATTGGCGCAGACCAGGATGTCGGCGATGTCGGCGGGCCCTTCGTGCTCGCGACTGATGTCGTCCTGGTCGGCAACGGCCTGCACCAGCTCCTCGTTCAGTTCCCAGTTCTCCAGCACCGCCTTGGCGACGCTGGCGTGCCAGTTGCGCATGATCTCGTCGAGCGACGCGTCGTCGCCGAGCAGGCCGGGGAACTTCGGCGTACGCGTCAGGATGTAGAGGCGACCGACGCCGTGCAGCAGGCCGGCGAGGAACGCCTCATCGGCATTGCGCTCGGTGTGGTTCTTGGCCAGCACGTAGCAGAAGGCGGCCACGTAGGTGCTGACCCGCCACAGCTCCTCGAGCGGCCGCTCGAGGCCCCTGAGCCCGGAGCTGGTGCGAATCTGCGCCATCGCAAAGGAGATCGCGGCGCTGCGGACCATGTTGTAGCCCATGCGCGCGATCGCCGTCCTCAGCTCGGTCACCTGCTTGCCGCTGCGGTTGAGGGCCGCGGAGTTGGACATTTTGAGCAGCCGCGCAGCGAGCGCGGGCTCGGAGCCGACGATGCGCACGATCTGGTCGATCGTCGTGTGGTCGTCGCCGAGCGCGCGCCGCACCCGGATCGCGACGTCCGGGAAGGACGGCAGATCGATCTTTCCGGATGACAGCTCCGAGGCCAGTGACGCGACGAATTCGAACGCCAGCGCGTGCTGGGTCTTTGCTGCGGGTTCCGCGCCGCGACGCGCTGCATCCATGGCCGCCACCTTCAGGTGCTGAGCACGGCGAGCGTACCGGCGCCGTACTTTGGAACGTTCAGCTCGAAGTCGACGCGGCCGTGGCTCGCGCCGAGCAGCGCGGTCAGCGCGGCCGGCATGGCCTTCGACGGATACACCTTGTCGAGCTTGAGATGCGCCGAGCCGTCGTTCATCAGCAGGCGCGAACAGATGTTCATGATCTCCTGCAGGTTCGCGACCATGACGTCGGTCAGCTCCCTGGTCTTGGCGGCGTCCTTGGCGATTCCCGGCGGCAGCATCGACAGCGCGGCGGCGGAATGCGCCGCCAGCGCCACGTCGACCGCACAGGCGGCGACCGCCTTGCCGTCGTCGGCGACGTACAGCCCGATCCAGCTGCCCGACGGCGGCACGATGTCGAACTTCTTGCCGGGCTTGACGTCCAGCCCGTCGAACAGCAGGCCGAGCATCAGCTTGACCTTAGCCGCGTCGGGCATCGGATAGTTGGTCGCCATGGTACTGATCCGTCAGTTGATGTAGGGGCCGAGCGCTTCTTTGAAGGACTCCGGCGTGAAGGGCTTCGAGATCAGGAACTTCGCGCCCGCCGACGTCGCCCGGGTACGCATCTCGACGGTCGCCTCGGTGGTGACGAAGCCGAACTTAAGCTTGACGCCGGCAGCCGACAGCTTCTCCAGCAGCTCGATGCCGGTCATGTTGGGCATGTTCCAGTCCGATAGCACCAGGTCCGGCGAGGCGCTCTGGATGGCCGCCAGCGCCTTGGCGCCGTCCTCGGCCTCGGATATCTCGTGGCCCTCGAAGCCAGCCTGGCGCAGCGTCTTCTTGACGATCATGCGCATGGCGGCGGAATCATCGACGATCATGATCTTCATCGGCTCACTCCGAATACGACAGCTGCGCCAGAGCCGGCGCGTCCCATGCCCCGGTGCCCTCCGCACGCCGGCACCCCACAGGGGTTGTCGGCGCTCGGGCGGCGGATCTTGAGGGCCCGGCCCGCGATGCCGGGCGGCATCGCGGGCCGGGCCACGCATCTGTGAACCGCGTCACGCGGCGTCGTGGCGCGCGCCGCCGCGCTCGCCGGCCAAGTGCATGATCTTGGCGGCGATCGCGCCGAGCGGATGCAGGGACTCCGCCGCACCGATTTCGTGCGCCGCGCCCGGCATGCCCCAGACGACGCTGGTGGCCTCGTCCTGCGCGATGCAGGCGGCGCCCGCTTCGCGCATCTCCTTCATGCCCTCGGAACCGTCCCGCCCCATGCCCGTCAACATGACGCCGATCGCGTTCGGGCCCGCGTTCTGCGCCACCGAACGGAACAGGACGTCAACCGACGGCTTGTGGCGCTGCACCGGCGGGCCATCGTTCAGCCGGCAGCGGTACTGCGCGCCGTCGCGCACCAGCAACAGGTGTTGGTCGCCGGGCGCGATGTAGACGTGTCCGGGCAGGATTTGCTGGCCGTCGCGGGCCTCGCAGACGGTGAGCGGCGAGACGCTGTTCATGCGCGTCGCGAAGGCCCCGCTGAAGGCCTTCGGGATGTGCTGCGTGATGACGATGCCCGGAGCATCCGGTGGCATGCGCACTAGCACCTCGCGGATCGCCTCGGTGCCGCCGGTGGAGGCGCCGATCGCCACGATCTGGTCGGTGGTGCGAAAATGCCGCGACTGGGAAGCGCGCGGCAGCACGGCGTCGGCGCTCAGCTTCTCGATGATCGTCAGCGCCGAGGCCGGGGCGGCCGCGGCCGCCGGCAGCTCGCCGTCCTTCGGCAGCGCACGGACCCGGGCGCGCGCGGCCGCCTTGACCTTGGCGGTGATCTCCTGGGCGTACTCCTCGAGCTTGTAGGCGACGTCGACCTTCGGCTTGGTGACGAAGTCGATCGCGCCGAGCGCGAGTGCGTCGAGCGTCACGTCGGCGCCGCGCTCGGTCAGCGACGAGCACATGACCACCGGCATCGGTCGCAGCCGCATGAGGTTGCGCAGGAATTGAATGCCGTCCATCTTCGGCATCTCGACGTCGAGCGTCAGGACGTCGGGGTTGAAGCGCTTGATCTTCTCCCTTGCCATGTAGGCGTCCTGGGCGGTACCGACGACCTCGAGCGCCGGATCGGCGCCGAGAATCTCGCTCAGCAGCTGCCGCACGAGCGCCGAGTCGTCGACGATCAGCACCTTGATTCTTCTGGCGATTGTTGACTTGGCGTCCATCGACGGCTCCTAGAACAGCTCGACGTCGCCGGTCTGCGGCGCGGCGCTGACCTGCTGCAGATAGCTGCGCTCGCGCGCGAAGATCGTGTCGTTGCGGGTCGACAACAGCTTCTTGACGCGTACCCGCCCGGTCTCCGGATAGAAGTGCACCTTGCGCGGGTAGACGTCGCCGAGGTCCTCGGCGGAGACCGCAAAGCCCTCGGTCCGCAGGTAGCTGCGCACGAACTCGATGTTGCCGGCGCCGACGTCGGTCATCGCCGCGAGCACCTTGCCGCCGCCAACCAGCTTGAACTCAAGGTTGGCGCGCTTGGCCCCGGCCGTCAGCAGGTCGTTGATCAGACGCTCCATCGCGACGTTGCCGTAGCGGGTCGCGGCGCCGGTCGCGGCGGCCCAGGCGCTCTCGCCGTGCGAGCGGTCGAGCGGCAGCATGAAGTGGTTCATGCCGCCAATGCCGGTGGCGCGGTCGCGCACGCATGCCGAGACGCACGAGCCGAGCACGGTGCAGATCATCTCGCCGTGCAGCGTCACGTAGTACTCGCCCGGCAGCAGCTTGGCTGCGAAGCTCTCGTGCAGCGGGTCCCAGTAGCGGCGGATGTGCCCGAATTGCGGCAGCCCGGGCGGCGGATCCGCGGTTGCCGGGCGCAGAGCCGCCGGGCGCGGCGCGCTCATAGGACTTTCCTGTAAATCGTCTTGCCGATCAGCTGGTAGCGGTCGCAGACCTTGAACAGCGATTCGGAGTGGCCAATGAACAGGAGATCGTCAGCGCGCTGCAACTGCGCCATGCGCTCGAACAGCACGCGCTGCGTGTCCTTGTCGAAGTAGATCACGACGTTGCGGCAGAAAATCGCGTCGAAGGGGCCCTTGAAGGGCCACTGGTGCATCAGGTTGAGCTGGCGAAAGGTGATCAGCGACTTCAGCGCCGGTGACGCCGTGCGCACTGCGGCGCGCGTATTCTCGAACCAGCGCTCGCAGCGCGCGTCAGCCATCTTCTCGAAGCGCTCGGCCTTGTAGTCGCCGGCCTGCGCGTGCGCCACGACCTGCGAGTCGAGGTCGGTGGCGAGGATGCGGATGTCCCAGCCGCGAAAGCGCGCCATCGACTCCTGCAGTGCGATCGCGATTGAATACGGCTCCTCGCCGGTCGAGCAGCCGGCGGACCAGATGCGGATCCGCCGCGTCGCCGCGTTGCGCTTCTCGAGCGCCGGCAACACGGTGTCGGCGAGGAACTCGAAGTGGTGCCCCTCGCGAAAGAACGACGTCAGGTTGGTGGTGATCGCGTTGGTGAACTGCTCGAGTTCCGCCGCCTCGCCGCTCGCGAGCAGCTCGAGGTACTCGGCGAAAGTCCGCAGCGACAGGCGCCGCAGCCGGCGCACGAGGCGGCTGTAGACCAGCTCGCGCTTGGATTCGGCGAGGGCGATCCCTGTGTGCTCGCGCACCAGCCGGCGGAGCTCGCCGAACTCGCCGTCCGAAAGCTGGAATTCACGTTCGCTGGCGGCACTCGACTGCATCGCTGGGCGCCTAGAACAGATCGACGTGGCTCGCCGCCCCGTTCGCCCGCATCTCGGAAAGCGCCTGCAGCACCTGCTCAGGCGTTGCGCCGCCGACCAGCAGATCGAACATCAGCCGCTCCTGTTCCATGCTGTACTGGCCGCGAATGTCGGCGCGCAGGCGCTCCCAGTTGCTGCCGGGCCCGACGTGCGAGCGCTCATCGACGAACTTCGCGAGCGAGGCGAGCGTGTCACGCACATGCCTCAGGCGCTGCGTCAGCCGGTCGTGGAATTGCAGCGCGGTGGTGGCCGCGAACGCATCGCCTGTGGCACCGAGCGCGGCGACGACGCCGGCCAGCTCCGCGACCGGTGCCTCCGCCTCGCGCAACGCGACCTCGATCTGCGAAGCGGCGAGCCCGAGCAGGCTCACGAGCGCCTCGTCGCCGGCCATTTCCGGTGCGATTGCGTCGCGGGTCCGTGCGGCGCCGTCGACCATCTCAGCTTTCCCGGACGAAGCCGAGCAGGCCGGCGACGCCAAGCTTGGTGGCCGCGTCGACGAGCGTGCTCGACGGCCGGTCCCAGTGCAGCGCGCGGCCGTGGGCGGCGGCGGTGCGACCGGCGGCGAGCAGCAGCTGCAGGCCCGCGGTGTCGACCGCGGCGACGCGGCTCGCGTCGATGCGATCGACGCCACAATTGACGGCCGAGCGCAGCGACTCGAAGGTCTCGCGGATGTTGCGGATCTCGAGCGATGCAGGCAACGCCGGTCCGCTGCTGGCCGGCGCCGGCGCGGCAACGACTTCGGC